>JAKBJA010000162.1 GCA_021836225.1 Pseudomonadota bacterium
CGACGAATTCGGATAAGTCCGGGTCCGTCACGGAACCGAGAACCTCCTTCAGGCGTGTCTGCATCGCCGGCACACTCTTTTGTGTTTGTTTAAGCAGTTCGGCCAGGTTCAGACGGCTAGAGTCCGCAATGGGCGCGATGCTCTCGGCGACCAGTTGCAAATGCCCCTGGTAGCTTTCCACCCGGCCCCGAATCTGCACGTAGCCGGGCGAGGGAAGTTTTTCGTATTGCTCCCGTGAAATATTCCACATGCGGCAATGAATCTGGCCGGTGGCGTCCGTGCCGTCCGCCTTCAGATACAGCTTGTTGGTGCTGGTGGTGCCAAGTTGCTTGCCACCCAGAATAAAAGCCTGATCAACAGCATCGGCTTCGCGTAATTGAGCGATGGCAATTCTGGCCATAAGGAAATTCTCCATCGAGCGCGGGCTTCCCGCAGAAGCTAAATTACGGGATTTTCCTGCCGACCACAAACCAGAGCGACACGGCCGCCAGCTGGCGCATGGACGTGGAGCACTGGCAGTTCGATTCGCACTCGGGCGCCGTCTACACCGAAGTTCCGCCACAGGAAAGGCGTTAACCCCTTGGTATGGCAAGGTTTGCGCTCAGTTCGGACTTCGGTCTACTGGGAACAACTCCACCAGTTCCGCCGCCCGCGCCTGCAGCGCGGTCGGCTCGGTAATTTCCTCCACGGTCACATCGGCGAAGCCTTTAGGGCCCTGTTTTTGCAACCGGCAGGTGTTGCGCGTCTGGGTCGCCAGGTGCGCCAGCAGCGTCTCGAAACTGTGCACCGGGTCGCCCGCGGGCGACTGCCGTTGGCGTTTCTTGGCCCGCGCCGAAGCTGACGGCTGCGCCGGCAACACCGGGTCCCGCACCGGCCGCGTAGCGGGCAACGCCTCATCCGCGAAGAGCAGTTCCGCCCAGGCGCCCCGCAAATGCCACTCCACGTAGTACGCCAGCAGACCCAGAAAGATATGGGCGCGGACGTGATCAGCGGTGCGGTGGAAAATGGGCCGCACCCGCAGATCCAATCCCTTCAGACAGCGGAAGGCCCGCTCCACGGCCGCCAGGCCCTTGTAGCTGCGCACGGTGTCGGCGGCGCTCCACCGCTCCGCTCGCCCCGCCAGTGGGCGGGCAGGCTTTGTCGAGTCGCCTCCTTCGGCGACCGGGGCACTGGTGCGGATGACATAAATCCCGTCGAGATCCTCTTCCTGGCGGATCGACTCTTTCCGCCGCGACCAACGCAGCACGCCAGCCTGGATATCCCATTGAAAATGCTTGCCCATCTTGTAGCGATGGAACACCCGTCCCACCTTCACGCCGAGGGCGGCGGCGCTCAAGGGCGTGCGCGTGCGCCGCCGGGCTTCCGCGGCGATCCGCGTCAACCGCTGTTCTGTGGCGCCCAGCAACTCGCCGCGCGTGTGTCGGCGTTGCGCGGCCAGCAGCGGATTGAAGCAGGCCATCAGGCGTTCCCCGGGAAACTCCGGGGACTGAATCTCCGCTAAGTTCTGCCGGTCAAACAGGGACAATTGCAAATGCCCCTGGTCCACCAAGGCCCGGATGGCCGGACTGCGCAACGCCGAAATCCAACCCAGCCCGGGATAGCTTTTCAGCGCTGCGATCCGCGCCTGCGTGAGCATGCCCCGATCTCCCACCAGGATGACCTGGGACAGGCCGAACTGGTCGCGGACTTTTTCCGCTTGGTCCGCCACCGTGGCGGGATCTCCGGTGTTGCCCGGATACACCTGTACCGCCGCCGGTCGGCCGTACCGGTCCGTCAGCACCCCATAGACGATGATCGGCCAGCCGTGCTGCCCATCGCGGTCGTGGCCGTGGCGGGCCAGAGGACAGTGCTGGCCGGTGTAATAGCTGCTGGTGAGGTCGTAACACACCAGGCCATTCGCCGACAGGTGCCGCGCCGCCAGCTTCCGCTCGATGCGGCTCTGTCGCGCCAAAAGCCAGTCCAGGGCGCCGTAGAGCTCCTCTACTTCAGCGTCGGCCACCCCCAACGTGGCGGCCAAGGTGGAATCCTGCCAATGCCGCGTGCAGGCCAACTTGGAGCGGGGATGGACCAGCCGCTCCACGAGCATGGCCAGCACCAAGTCGCGCTGCCGGGAGGGCTGGGACGCCAGCAACTCGGCCAGCCCTAGGCGGCGGATCATCCGCAGGATCACGGCCACATGGCCGTGGGGCAACGAGCGCTGCACCCGCAGTAGCTGCCGTAGCGGCACCAGGGCTTCCCCGTGCAGCAAGGCCCGCAGCGCCTCGAGGCGCGCCTTGGGCCAGGCCGACAAATTGGCCAGGGTGCGTTTGACGATCTTCTTGCCCTCCCGGCGGGCGTCGCGGAGTAAAATCGCCGGCGGGGAGCCCCGGTTGGGTACAGTGTCGATGTACATGGCCAGTATAATATCACATCATCCAGTTATGTCAAGTGCTACAAAATTATTACATGGGAACAAAATAAGGCACAAGAATGTCCCTAAGTCCTTTCTACGTCGGGCTTTACAACTAAAAATCGGCCGTTTTTACGCCGAACTTCGGGTTAGGGATTAGGCTTTAGCTCCTGATCGATGGCCCCCGTGACGCAAGCCCGGAACGATCGCCCCCGCGCTGCCCTGTGTCGAGCTGCCGCGCGGCCGATCGCTGAAGGTCGACCGCTGATACCTGCTAGCCGACCGCTGACCGTAGAATGGTCTTGCGAACTGGCGGGTGCGCCCGTGAAATAAGCGCCGCTTCCGAGACCGTGGCAGCGGTCCTTCACGGCCGGGCGACCGCTCATACGTTGGCCAATTGGCGCACAATGGTCTCCATCGACGCCCGCACACAGGTGAAGATGGGCGTGTCCCGGAGGGTATAACGGCTGCCTTCCGTTTCGCGCAACTCCTGCACCAGATCCAGGAAATCGTCCGGCGCGTCGGTTTCAAAAGCGACCACAAATTCCTGATCGTCGAAACCGAAGCTATAGGTGGTGTTGAGTTTTACCGACGGATAGCGGTTCCCCACCGCGATATGTTCATCCATCACCCCCTGTCGCGCGGGCCGGCTGAGCCGATACCAGTCACGGGTCTTTACAAACGGATAGACGAACAGGTATTTCTTCTTGCCGGGAACCAGCAGGGCCCGGGAATCCGCGT
>JAKBJA010000049.1 GCA_021836225.1 Pseudomonadota bacterium
TGTTCTTGGCCTCCTCCACCTTGTCCGCCTCGAGCAGCGACTTGCCGATATTGGTGTTCTGCGCGGCGAGGAACGTGTAGGCCATGCCGCCGCCGATGATCAGCGTGTCCACCTTCTCGATGAGGCTGTACAGCACGGAGATCTTGTCGCTGACCTTGGCGCCGCCGATGATGGCGAGGAAGGGCCGCACCGGGCTGACCATAGCGCGGTCAAGGTACTCGAGCTCCTTCTGCACCAGGAAGCCGATGGCCCCGGGCAGGAATTTCGCTATGGCGGCGGTGCTGGCGTGCGCGCGGTGCAGCGCGCCGAAGGCCTCCTGCACGAAGAACTCGCCGTGCCTGGCGAGCTGCTTGGCGAAAGCCTCGTCGTTCTTCTCCTCCTCGGCGTGGAAGCGGAGGTTCTCCAGGAGGACTATCTCCCCCTTCTTGGCGGCCGCGACGACCTTGTCGGCCTCGGGGCCCACGCAGTCCGGGGCGAAATGCACCTTGACGCCGGCGAGCTCGGCGAGCTTGGCGGCCACGGGCTTCAGGCTGTACTTCTCCTCGGGCTTGCCCTTCGGGCGGCCCATGTGGGCCATCAGCACCACGCGGTTGTTCCCCTCGAGCAGCAGCTTGATGGTCTTGAGCGTCTCGCGGATGCGGGTATCGTCCTTGATGACGCCGTCCTTGATCGGGACGTTGTAATCCACGCGCATCAGCACGTTCTTGCCGCTGAGCCTGGAATCCTGCACCTTCGCGAGTTTGAGCACCGTCTTGCTTTCAGTGGTCATTTCCTGTACTCCTGGAACCGCAGAATAACTTCAAATCGTCCGCGCCCGGGCCCGTTACGGCGGCCCGGGCGGCGGTCAGTACTTACAGCACTTTCTTCAGCGCGGCCTTCAGCCCGCCGGCCCTGCGCTCCTTGAGCTCATAGGTCACGCGGACGGACGGCTTGTTGAACGCCAGGTGGCGCGCCAGGTCTATCGGCGTGCCGACGATGACGACTTCCGCCTTGGCGTCGTTGATGGTCTTCTTCAGCTCGGCCATCTGCTTGTCGCCGTAACCCATGGCGGGCAGGATGTCCGTGATCTGCTTGAAGTTCTCGTAGACCTTCTCGATGGTGCCGACGGCGTACGGGCGCGGGTCCACTATGGACTTCGCCTTGTACTTCTTGGCGGCCACGTGGCCGGCGCCGAAGTTCATCTCGCCGTGGGTCAGCGTCGGGCCGTCCTCGACGACCAGCGCGCGCTTGCCCTTCACGGCCGCGGGGTTGTCCACGGTCACCGGGCTCTCGGCCTCGATGATCTGGGCCTTCGGGTTCATCTTGCGGATGTTCTCGCGGACCAGCGCTATCTGCTTGGCGTTGGCGGTGTCCACCTTGTTGATGACCACCACGTCGGCCATGCGCAGGTTCTCGGCGCCGGGGTGATAGGTGGCCTCGTTGCCGGCCCGCAGCGGGTCGGTCACGACGATGTGCAGGTCGGGCTTGTAGAACGGCACGTCGTTATTGCCGCCGTCCCACAGGATCACGTCCGCTTCCTTCTCGGCGCGCTTGAGGATCTCGCCGTAGTCCACGCCGGAGTAGATGATGTGGCCGGCGGCTATGTGAGGTTCGTACTCCTCCATCTCCTCGATCGTGCACTCGTGCTTCTTCAGGTCGGCCAGCGTCTCGTAGCGCTGCCAGGTCTGCTTGACCAGGTCGCCGTAGGGCATCGGGTGGCGTATCGCCACGACCTTCTTGCCCATGCCCTTGAGCATGCTGGCGATGGCGCGGGTGGTCTGGCTCTTGCCGCAGCCGGTGCGGACCGCGCAGATGGCCACCACGGGCTTCTTCGAGCGGATGTAGGTCTGCTCGGCGCAGAGGATCTTGAAGTTGGCGCCGGCGGCCAGGGCTATGGAGGCCTTGCTCATCAGCGTGTTGAAGTTCACGTCGGAGTAGGCGAACTCCACCTCGTCAACCTTCAGCTTCTTGATCAGCTCGGGGAGGTACTTCTCCTCGTATATCGGGATGCCCTTCGGGTACAGCTTGCCGGCGAGCTCCTTCGGGTACTTGCGGCCCGCGATGTTGGGGATCTGGTAGGCGGTGAAAGCCACCACCTCGTAATCCTTGTTGTCGCGGTAGAACACGTTGAAGTTATGGAAGTCGCGGCCCGCGGCCCCCATTATCAGCACTCTCTTCTTAGCCATTGTGATAGCTCCTGACTGACTGCGAACAAAGCCGGGGGTCTCAGGGTCCGCGCGCCTTGCGGCGCCACCCGACCCCCGGCAAAGCTGCTTCTTACAGGCCCTTCTTGACCATCAGCAGGGCCAGGTCGACGACGCGGTTGGAATAGCCCCACTCGTTGTCGTACCAGGCGAGGATCTTCACCATGTTCCCGCCGATGACGCGGGTGTTCTGGGCGTCCACGCTGGAGCTGGCCGGGCAGTGGTTGAAGTCGATGCTCACGAGCGGCTCCTCGACGTAGTCCATGATGCCCTTCAGCGGGCCGTTGGCGGCGGCCTTCAGCGCGGCGTTGATCTCCTCGGCGGTGGCCGGCTTGGAGAGGGTAGCGGTCAGGTCCACCACGGAGACGTTCGGGGTGGGCACGCGGATGGCGAAGCCGTCCAGCTTCCCCTTCAGCTCGGGCATCACCAGGCTGATGGCCTTGGCGGCGCCGGTGGAGGTCGGGATCATGGAGAGCGCGGCCGCGCGGGCGCGGCGCATGTCGCTGTGGGCCATGTCGTGGATCTTCTGGTCGTTGGTGTAGGCGTGGATGGTGGTCATCAGGCCTTTCTCGATGCCCCACTTGTCGCTGATCACCTTGGTGAACGGCGCCAGGCAGTTGGTGGTGCAGGAGGCGTTGGAGACCACGTTGTGGTTCTTCGGGTCGTAGTTCTTGTCGTTGACGCCCATCACTATAGTGATGTCCTCGCCCTGGGCGGGAGCGGAAATGATGACCTTCTTGGCGCCGCCCTTGGTGATGTGGTTCTCGGCGCCTTCCACGGTCTTACCCTTCTTGTTCACGCCGTCCTTCTTGATGGTGAACAGGCCGGTGGACTCGATC
>JAKBJA010000031.1 GCA_021836225.1 Pseudomonadota bacterium
CCGACGTCAAGGAAGGCACGCAGGACATCGCCGCGCTGCGTGCCGAAATCGACGACGCCGTTCGCAAGGCGAATGGGCTGGTCAACGAGATCAACAAGAAATGGCCGTTTGCGCGCGACCCCGAGGTAAAGCTGCCATGAGAACCCTGCACGCGCTCGCCAGCCTGATCTTGCTCACCGCCTGCGGCAGCGGCGGCCCGCCGCCGCCCGACTGGAAGACCGATGCGGCCGACCTGATCGAGCGTTATCAGAAACACGCCCTGCTGGGCGAGAACACGCTGGCCGAGCGCTATTTTCAGCAGGCCGTTGCAGCAACCGGCGGCGCCGGCCGCGTTGCCGAGACCGCCCGCCTGTGGCTGGTGCGCTGCGCCACCCGCCGCGCCATGCTGATCGACGACGCCTGCACGGAATATGCCGAATTGGCTGCCATCACACCGAACACAGCAGATCAGGCCTACTACCAGTTCGTCACCCTGCGCTGGGACGTCATTGATGTTGCCCAACTGCCCGGCCAGCACCGCGACCTGGTGCGCGCAACCGCCGACAAGCGACACGAAACATTGAGCCGGATCGACAACCCACTGGCGCGCCTGCTCGACGCCAGCCTACTGGTGATGCGCAAGGAAGCCCATGCCGCGACGCTGGAACTGGCTGCGGAAACCGCCTCGGAACAAGGCTGGCGTCAGCCCTTGCTGACCTATCTGAAATTGCAGCAACAACAGGCTGCCGACCAGGGCAATGCCGCTGAACAGGCCCGGCTCGCACAGCGCATTCAACTGGTCGAGCACAGCCTTTTGCCGGCCAAAAAATAAACATGCGGTCTGCCGATACTCCTGTATATTCGGCGTCCTTTCGGCACAGGCCATCAATACCAATGGGTGCACCGACGGGCGCATGGCTGCGTGGCTCGACAAATAAAAAACAACTGATTGACAAGCCTGAAGACGATGATTACCGTGCAGGCTCCGAGGCGCATTAACCTCGTTTAACTATAAGCTGCAACCCTAATTTTTTGATTGGAGGAGATACCCATGAAATACGCTTCGATTGCACTGGCTGCGCTGGCCGTATTCGCAACCGCTTCACATGCCGCACCGGCCATGATGTCCCCCGAGTGGACTGCTCAGGCCTGCGATGCCTGGAACAAGGATGCAACCCTGACCGACGGCCTCGGTGATAGCTGGATCAAGAACGACAAGGGCCGCGGCTACAAGATCATTCACCTGTATCGCACCGACTGCGGTGAAGCGACCCAGACCGAACTGAAGATCGTACCCAAGGACGGCAAGGCCATGTGCGTCTACGGCGGCGCCGTGCAGAACGCCAAGATGGATCACGCGGTCGACTACACCATGCATGCCACCACCGAGCGCTGGGATCAAATGGGTGCTGGCGAATACGGCCCGATGCGGGCGATGATGTTCGGCCGCCTCAAGTTCACCGGCCCCAAAATGGAAGCCATGGGCGTGATGGGCCCGTTCGAGGCCTTCCTGCGTCTGCCGGGCAAGATTCCTGGCGACAAGGCCTGCCCCGCCAAGTAAGCGGCTGACGCCACAAAAAAAGCCGGGAGCATTCCCGGCTTTTTTGCGTCAGTGTTTAGCGCCTGGCTTAATGAACTGTTCCGGTTTTGACATCAAGCGGCCGCCCGTTGCGGATTTCCTCCGGCGTCGCCTCGCGGATGTCCACCACGTTCACCAGGCAGGTCACGCTCTGCCCAGCCAGCGATGGGTTGCCATCCAGCGTAAGCTGGCCGTCCTCGATGGCAGTGACGTAGAAAACCTTGGTCTCGCCCGACTCGTTCTCGAACATGACCTCCGCCCCGACACGCCGGAATTCAGGCGGCACGTTTTCGATGTCATCCACAAACACCAGGCTCTCGTCGCGCAGCCCGTAGCCTTCTTCCGGCGACAGTGCGATCTCGACCCGGTCGCCGATCTTGCGGCCCGCCACCGCCGACTCGATCGCCGGCAGGATGCCGCTGTTGGCGCCCTGCACATAGCCGACCGGAATGTCGTGCTGCTCGACGACCATGCCGCGCGAGTCAAGAATGGAATAGGTAATGTATACGAGTGTGTTTTGTGTCACGGTGACCATGCTGTCTCATCCTGAACCGTCGAAAAAGGCGCTGCGCCATAGTCTGGCTGGCGTCGGCGCGCCGTGCTTATGATACCTTCGAAGCCTGCCCCACATATCGCTCACCTATGAAACCGCTCAAACACCTGCCCGCCTGGAAGGCTTTGGAAGCGCACTTCAAGACCATGCGCAGCTTCGACATGCGCACTGCATTCCGCGAAGATGCGACGCGCTTCGACCAGTTGTCGCTGCGGTGCGGCAACCTGCTGCTCGACTACTCGAAGAACCGCATCACTGCCGGCACGATGCAGCAGTTGATGCAGCTGGCTCGTGAGTCCGAACTGGATGCCCTGCGCAACGCCATGTTCAGCGGCGAACGCATCAACTTCACCGAAAAGCGCGCCGTGCTGCATACCGCCCTGCGCGCGCCGGTGCGTCCGTCCCTGATGGTCGAAGGCGTCGATGTCGAACGCGAGGTCGCCAAAGTGCTCAGCCGCATGCAGCGCTTCGTCGAGTCTGTCCACAACGGCAGCTGGCGCGGCCATACCGGCAAGCCGATCCGCAACGTGGTGAACATCGGCATCGGCGGCTCGGATCTCGGCCCGGCCATGGTGTGCCACGCGCTCGACCACTATGCGGTGGAGAACGTGCGGGTGCATTTCGTCTCCAACCTCGACCCGGCGCATCTGGCCGGCACGCTCGCGCAGCTCGATCCCGAAACCACGCTGTTCATCGTCGCCTCGAAAACCTTCACCACGCTGGAAACCCTGGCCAACGCCAATTCGGCCAAGGCCTGGCTGCTCGCCGCGCTGCGCGCGCCGGCTGCGGTCGCGCGGCATTTCGTGGCGCTGTCGACCAACGCCGAAGCGGTCGAAGCATTCGGCATCGACCCGGAGAACATGTTCATTTTCTGGGACTGGGTCGGCGGGCGCTATTCGCTGTGGTCGGCGATCGGCCTGTCGATCGCGCTGCAGATCGGCTGGGGCAACTTCCAGGCACTCTTGGCCGGCGCGCATGCGATGGACATCCATTTCAGGGAAGCGCCGCTCGAGGCCAACATGCCGGTCATCCTCGGCATGCTCGGCATCTGGTACGCCAACTTCTGGGGCACCGACACCTATGGCGTGTTCCCCTACGACCAGCGCCTGCGCCTGCTGGTCCCGTTCCTGCAGCAGCTCGACATGGAGTCGAACGGCAAGAACGTCAGCCGCGCCAACAAGCGGGTCAACTACAACACCGGGCCCATCGTCTGGGGTGCGCCCGGCACCAACGGCCAGCACGCGTTCTTCGAACTGGTGCACCAGGGCACCCGACTGATCCCGACCGACTTCCTGCTGGCCGCGGTCAACCCCACGCCGCTGGCCGACCAGCACGAATGGCTGCTGGCCAATTGTCTGGCGCAGACCGAGGCCCTCCTGAAGGGCAAGTCACGCGCAGTGATCGAAGCGGAACTGATCGCCCAGGGCATGAGCCGCGAGGAAGCGAAGGCACTCGCGCCCCACAAGGTCTTCCCCGGCAACCGCCCGAGCAACACCCTGCTCTACCAGAAGCTTGATCCGCACACGCTGGGCATGCTGATCGCGCTCTACGAGCACAAGGTGTTCGTGCAGGGCGTGATCTGGCAGATCAACAGCTTCGACCAGTGGGGGGTCGAGCTCGGCAAGCAACTGGCGCCGCCGATCCGCGCCGCACTGAGTTCAGTGCGCGCGATCGGCGAGCACGACGGCTCCACCCTGGGTCTGCTCACCGACATCCGTCGGCGACGCGGACTCAGTACCTGACGCGCACGCGGTAGCTGAGCGTCGTCTTGCCCTCGGCGGGCACCCTTACCTGCCACTCGGCAGTGCCGGAGGCCGCCTTGGTATGCGGCTGCGATTCTGAAACCATCGTCCAGTCCCCCGGCATCGGCTCACGCACGATGACGGTGACCGCGTCCGGCTTGGCGTTCTTCAGCACGATCTCGTAGGCCGACTCGAACACGTAGTTGTAGCGACCGGTACCGGCGAGTTTCTGGAACGCGGTCTGCTTCCTGTCGGCGGTGACGTCGAAAGCCTCGCCCAGTTTCAGCCGCACGGTTTCGTTCTTCGGCGTATGGTCGATGCGGTCTTCGCCGACGAATTGCGCGTTGCTCTGGCCGTCCCTCTTGTACACGCGAACGATGCCTTTGGGCAGCGGCACGCCGAGACCCTCGCCCTTGTTGTCGAATTCGACGAACACGCCGACCTTGATCTTCTGTCCGAGGTCGCCGTGCTGGCCGGAATAATAGTAGTCGGCCCCCTGGAGCAAAAACTCCTTTCTCACCGGAACCCGGCTCGCCGACATCAGCGCCACCTGCTTGGTCTGGTTTTCCGCCAGCGAGGTAGGCCGCTGTAGGGTGTAGAGGTGATACTCGAACAGCGACTCCTGCTGCATCTCGGCAGCCTCGGCGGTTTTCGCCGCCATCGTCATCACGTCGCGCGACAGCGGCCGGGCCTCGCGCACCCGATGGAGATCGCCCGCCACCAGCTGCAGTCTGGCATTGGGGTATGCCGCGCCGCTCTGGTTGGTCAGCGTCACCCAGCCATTCAGATCCAGGCGGTCGTCTCCGGCATTCAGCTCGGCCACGTAGTCGGCGCGCCACGACAATCCGGCGGTCAGATAGGACAGCTCCAGGTTCTGCGGGCCGCCCGCCGGGTTGACCAGCGAAATCACCAGCGTGGGCTTGTCGCGCAGGGTATCGGGCACGCCGGCAAACGCCAGCCGGCCCGGCACACCGGTTTCAATGCGGTCGACGAACTTCAGCACCACACCGCCGTTGGTCGCGAGTACTGTGGCGGTTTCGCGGGTTTCTGCGCCCGTGGCAGGATTGACCTTGATGACGCTGACTTCCCGCCCGACATACTTTTCCAGCAACTTTTCAGGCGTCAGCAGATCGAAATCGAAGTTCTGTTCCTGAAGCAGGAAGCCAGCAGGGGCCGACAGGTTACGCAGTTGGGCCGTTTCGGGACGCATTTGCGCCGACACCTCGCGCCATGCCAGGTGGTTGAGGCCGCTTACCAGCCTGACCCGCCGCGCTTCCTTCACCAGGGCCAGATTGTCGTTGTAAATGGTGACCGCCACGCTCTGCTGGTCGGACGCACTGCTGATGATCTCATCACGCGGCGCGGCCCAGCCAGCATGGGATGCGGCCATCAGCCCGACGACCATCGCCTTCAACAGTGTTTTCCTCATCTTTCCGGCCTCCTGCTCATCATGCGACAAACCTGAATGATGACCGAACCACACGAAAAAGGGTTCGCAGCGCTAGAATGATCGTACTACCCATGCAGTGAATAACATGACTTCAGACGATCCCCATCCCTCGCGCATCGTTGGCGGCGGCATCAACACTAGCGAATCGGAACAGCCCGTGGTGGTGACGCAAATGCTTGGCATCGACAATAACGACCCGGTTCGTGAGGAAGCTCTGCGCGCGCGCTTTTTGTCGTTTGATCCTTTGTTCGATGCCGCCTCCAATCTGGTCGCGCATCAGCTGGTCCTGCGTGGCCGTGCCGCGCCTGCCGATGCGCCGCCCGAGCTTAGGCAAATGGAAGAAGACATGTTGCTGACCGGCCTCTATTCTTTGACCCAAGGCGGCCTGACCGGAACCCTGCCCCTGCTGGTGCGGATCAGCACCGGCGTACTGTTCAGTGACATTCCACGGCAGCTCAATCACCGTCAGCTGATCTGGTGCGTGGATATCGACAACGAGCAACATCTGGGACGCGCCCTGGCCCTGCAGGATGCCGGCCTGACGATCTGCCCCACGCTCAATCGCGACAATGCCGTTGTGCAGGAGAGTGCGTCAGCCTGGCGCTATCTCACGTGCCGCGCCGACGACACCCCGCCTGCGGTCGCTGCGCGCCTCATTGTGGAAGGGGTGCGGAACGCACCCACCCAGGCTCGCTGGCCCGAGAATGCCTGGTTCAGGGGCAGCTTCTTCTCCGGCGACACCCAGCCCGCCGAAATCAGCCACGACCAGGCAGTCCAGCTGGATTTGCTGGCCATTGCCCTGCGCGAACCGGTCGAAACGCTCGTGCAGTTCTTCCGGCTGAACCCCGACATGGCACCGCGCCTGCTCGCCATCGCCAACTCCCAGGTCGGCGGCTTGAGCCGACCCGCCGAATCGACCGCCCATGCGCTGGTCATGCTGGGATCACAACGTGCAAGCCGCGTGGCCGCTTTGCTGGCACTGGCCGGCAAGCAGCCTACCGAGACGACGCGCCACTATGCCGTGACCGCCCTCACGCGTGCGCTGTTCATGGGGAAAATCACCCGTCTGGGAGCGCCGGCCGAGAGCGCGGCTGCCGCATTCGAAATCGGATTGTTGTCGATTGCCCCGCACGCGCTCTCGCTGCCTATTGAAAAGCTGATCCGCAAGCTGGGATTGTCGGCGACCAGCGCACGTGCACTGAGTGCGCACCCTTCGCCCGAAGGGACGATGCTGCAATTGACGTATGCCTGTGAAAACAACGATGCCGACACTCTGGCCGCGTTTGCACAGAAACTGGATATTCCGCTGCACCAGATTTCAGTGGCCTACCTGGATGCCTTGATTGCAGCTTCGTCGCTCGACGCAGCCCTGCACTGACAGCGTAAAATGGCGGTTTTGTCTGCATCCCCGCCCCATGCATCCCACCCTGGTTTTCGACATTGAAACGATTCCCGACCTTGCCGGATTTGCCGCAGTCAACGGCATAGACGAGGCCTCGTTGCCACAGGCCGAGCTCGCCGAGATGGCGCTGCTCGCCCGCCGCCAGAAAACCGGCAGCGACTTCATGCCGCATCACCTGCACCGCATCGTCGCCATTTCCTGTGTGCTCAGAAACGGCGACCAGCTCAAGGTGTGGTCGCTCGGCGAGCCGGACAGCAGCGAAGCCGAACTGATCCAGCGCTTCTATGACGGCATCGAACGCTACACCCCGCAGCTCGTCTCGTGGAACGGCGGCGGCTTCGACCTCCCGGTACTGCACTACCGCAGCCTGATTCACGGCGTGACGGCCGCGCGCTACTGGGACTGGGGCGATGATGACAAGGAATTCAAGTGGAATAACTATCTGGGCCGCTACCACACGCGTCACCTGGATCTGATGGACGTGCTGGCGATGTACCAGCCGCGCGCCAATGCCCCGCTCGACCAGATGGCCAAGCTGTGCGGCTTTCCCGGCAAGCTGGGGATGGACGGCTCGAAGGTGATGGAGGCCTTCCAGAACGGCCAGATCGACGCCATCCGCAACTATTGCGAAACCGACGTGATGAACACCTGGCTGGTCTACCTGCGCTTCCAGAAGATGCGCGGCACGCTCTCCGAATCGGCCTACGCTGCCGAGATCGAACTTGCGCGCAGCACCGTGCAAACCCACCCCGCGCCGCACTGGCAGGAATTCCTGGCGGCCTGGGCATGAACCCGGTTGTCGACATCCTTTCCCTCGATCACGAGGGGCACGGCATCGCGCGCGTCGACGGCAAGGTCACCTTCGTCGACGGTGCGCTGGCGGGGGAACGCGCGGAAATCTCCATTTACCGCAAGCACGCCAAGTACAACTCGGCCAACGCCGTCGCCATCCTCAAGCCCAGCGCGCAGCGTACCGAGCCGCGCTGCAAATATTTTGGCCGCTGTGGCGGCTGCTCGATGCAGCACCTGGAAGCCAGCGCCCAGGTGGCCGCCAAGCAGCGCGTGCTGGAAGACAACCTCGCCCGCATCGGCAAGGTCAAACCCGATGTGATGCTGTCCGCCCTGCATGGCCCGAGCTGGGGCTATCGCACGCGCGCACGCCTGTCCGCGCGCTGGGTCGACAAGAAAGGCGGCGGGCTGGTCGGCTTCCGTGAAAAGCGTTCCAGCTACATCGCCGACATGGCGAGCTGCGAGGTACTTACCCCGGATGTTTCTGCGCTGATCCAGCCGCTACGCGGTCTGATGGGAATGCTGTCGAACGCCGACCGCATCCCGCAGATCGAGGTGGCCGTCGGCGAGCATGTCACCATCCTGGTGTTCCGCCTGCTCGAACCCTGGACCGACGACGATGTCGCCAAAGTGCGGGCATTTGCCGAACAACATCGCGTCCAGATCTGGGAGCAGGCCAAGGGGCCGGACACCGTGCGCCCCTTCTGGCCCGACATCGCCCCGGAACTCAGCTACAGCCTGCCCGAATTCGGCCTGGTGATGCCGTTCAGGCCCACCGATTTCACCCAGGTCAACGTCGCCATGAACCGCGCCCTGGTCAGCCGCGCGCTGCGCCTCCTGAGCCCGCAACCCGGCGAACGGATCGCCGACCTGTTCTGCGGGCTGGGCAACTTCACCCTGCCCATCGCCCGTAGCGGCGCCGAGGTGATGGGCATCGAAGGCAGCGCCGAGCTGGTTGCCCGCGCACGCGAAAATGCGCTGCACAACCATCTGGCCAACGCCCGCTTCGCGGTCGACAACCTGTTCGAGATGACGCCGGAAAAATTCGCCGCCCTCGACCAGTTCGACAAGCTGCTGATCGATCCGCCGCGCAGCGGCGCCATCGAAGTCGTCAAATCCCTGCCGGACAGCGGCGCCCCCCATCGCATCGTCTACGTCTCGTGCGACCCCGCCACGCTGGCGCGCGACGCCGAGGTGCTGGTGCACGTCAAGGGCTACCGGCTTGAAGCTGCCGGGGTCGCCAACATGTTCCCGCATACGGCGCATGTGGAGTCGATTGCCCTGTTTACGCGCTAATCCTTTAAAATCCCCCGCTTAACTCACAAACTAAAACCATGGCACTCATCGTACAAAAATACGGCGGCACCTCGGTCGCCAACGTCGAACGCATCCGCGCAGTGGCGGAACGCGTCGCCAAATTCAAGATGCTCGGGCATCAAGTGGTGGTGGTGCTCTCGGCCATGTCGGGCGAAACCAATCGCCTGATCGGGCTGGCCAAGCAGATTCAGGCCAGCCCCGACCCGCGCGAGCTGGACATGATGGTGTCGACCGGCGAGCAGGTCACCATTGCGCTGCTGGCGATGGCGCTGAAGGATTTGGGGCTGAAGGCGAAAAGCTATACCGGCGCGCAGGTGCGCATCCTCACCGACAATGCTTTCACCAAGGCACGCATCCTGTCGATCGACGAGGCCAGGATGCGTGCCGATCTGGATTCCGGCCACGTGGTCGTGGTCGCCGGTTTCCAGGGCGTCGACGAACAGGGCAACATCACCACGCTGGGCCGCGGCGGCTCCGACACCACCGGCGTCGCGCTGGCTGCTGCGCTCAAGGCCGACGAGTGCCAGATCTACACCGACGTCGACGGCGTCTACACCACCGACCCGCGTATCGTGCCCGAGGCGCGCCGGCTCAAAACCATCACTTTCGAGGAAATGCTCGAAATGGCGAGCCTGGGTTCCAAGGTGCTGCAAATCCGCTCGGTCGAATTCGCAGGCAAATACAAAGTAAAACTCCGTGTGCTGTCCAGCTTTCAGGACGAAGGCGACGGCACGCTCATCACCTTCGAGGAAAACGACTCCATGGAACAGGCCATCATCTCCGGCATCGCCTTCAACCGTGACGAAGCCAAAATCACTGTGGTCGGCGTGCCCGACCAGCCCGGCATCGCCTACCAGATTCTCGGCCCGGTCGCCGACGCCAACATCGACGTCGACATGATCGTGCAGAACGTCGGCCACGAAAACACCACCGACTTCACCTTCACCGTGCATCGCAACGATTTCGCCAAGGCGATGGACATCGTCAAGGCTAATGCCGCAGCTATTGGCGCACGCGAAGTCACCGGCGACGACAAGATCGCCAAGGTCTCCATCGTCGGCGTCGGCATGCGCTCGCACGTCGGCATCGCGCGCAAGATGTTCGAAACCCTGTCGAAGGAAAACATCAACCTGCAGATGATCTCCACGTCGGAAATCAAGATCTCTGTGGTGGTTGAGGACAAGTACATGGAACTCGCAGTGCGTGCGCTGCACCAGGCCTTCGAACTCGACAAGGCCACCGCTTAAACGACCTGCAAGGTGGCTTTCCGCTGCGCATTCCGATACAATGCGCGGCGGTTCGGAGACGTGGCCGAGAGGTTGAAGGTACTCCCCTGCTAAGGGAGCATGCGGGCTTAAACCTGCATCGAGGGTTCGAATCCCTCCGTCTCCGCCAAATTATGAATTTTTGCATCTGACATTGATGCAAAAAACTGCGTATAATGCGCAACCTTCAAAGCGCCCGTAGCTCAGCTGGATAGAGTACTTGGCTACGAACCAAGGGGTCAGGAGTTCGAATCTCTTCGGGCGCACCACATTTTCAAAAGCCCGGTCATTTGACCGGGCTTTTTTTTGTCCGCAACACTGGATTTCCTCGAAATGACGGCCACGATGGGTCGAGGCTGGTTTGGCCTATTAAAGAAACCAGGCCAAAAACCGTTAAAGACACCAATAAATCGACCATTTCAGGGCTGCGAGCCAAGCTTGCCGTAGAGTCATCTTGAACAACAATCCAGCGCTTCGCGACGCTTCGGACGTCTTCACGCCTGCCGGGAATCCCCGTGATGACGCTTCCTCGTCTGCCGCAGCGCCTGACACCCTGCTCGAATGCCTGCTCGTGGTTGTGCATGCACACGGCGGCACGCTGAGCCGGCAGGCCGCCATCGATGGCCTGCCGTTGGTCGACAATCGCCTCACTCCGTCCCTGTTCCGCCGCGCCGCCAAGCGCGCCGGCTTTACCAGCAATGTGGTGAAGAAACCGCTCGAAGGGCTCAACCCCGCCCTGTTTCCCGCCGTACTGCTACTCGACGGCGAAGAAGCCTGCGTGCTGCTGGGCTGGCAGGACGCCGGCCGGACCGCCCGCCTGATCTTTCCCGAACTGGGTGAAGCGGAAGCCCTGCTGCCCCACGACGAACTGGCGGCCCGCTATTCCGGCCACGCGATCCTGGCGCGACCCGAGTTCCGCTTTGACGCGCGCACCCCCGAGGTCGGCCGGGTCAAGCACCGCCACTGGTTCTGGGGCACCCTGGCCGACAACACGCCGCTCTACCGCGACGTGCTGCTGGCGGCGTTCATGATCAACCTGTTCGCCATCGCCCTGCCGCTGTTCACGATGAACGTGTACGACCGCGTGGTGCCCAACCATGCGATCGAAACCTTGTGGATGCTGGCGGCGGGTCTGGTGATCGTGCTGGTGGCGGATCTGGTGCTGCGCAGCATGCGCGGCTATTTCCTCGACCTCGCCAGCAGCCGGGTCGACGTTCGGCTGTCGGCCTACATCATGGAGCGCGTGCTGGGCCTGCGCCTGGAGAACCGGCCGCTGTCTGCGGGCTCGTTCGCCGCCAACCTGCGGTCCTTCGAGACCATCCGCGACTTCATCACCTCGGCCACGGTGACCGCCTTCATCGACCTGCCGTTTGCGCTGATCTTTCTGGTCGTGATCGGCTGGATTGCCTGGCCGCTGATCCTGCCCATCGTGTTCGGCATCCTGCTGGTGATGGCCTATGCCCTGACCGTGCACAGCAAGATGCACGAACTGTCGGAATCGACTTATCGCGCCGGCGCAATGCGCAACGCGACGCTCGTCGAATCACTGGTCGGCCTGGAAGCGATCAAGGCGCTCGGCGCCGAGAGCGTGATGCAGCGCAAATGGGAATCGAGCGCGGCCTTCCTGTCGCGCGTGGGCGCGCAGCTGCGGCTGCTGTCGTCGTCCACCATCAACGGCGCGATGTGGGTCCAGCAGCTGGTGAACGTGATAGTCGTGGTGGTCGGCGTATACCTGATTTCAGACGGCCTTCTGACGCTCGGCGGACTGATTGCCAGCACCATGCTAGCGTCGCGCGCGATGGCGCCGATCGGCCAGATTGCCGGCCTGCTCACCCAGTACCACAACGCGGCGACCGCGCTGAAGTCGCTGGACGACATCCTGCAGCAGCCGGTCGAGCGGCCGGCCGATTCGAATTTCGTGACCCGCCGGCACTTCACCGGCGACATCGAGTTCAAGGACGTCGACTTCAATTACCCCGGCCAGGACCATGCCGCGCTGCGCAACGTCTCGCTGAAGATCCGCGCCGGCGAGCACGTGGCGATTCTCGGTCGCGTCGGCTCCGGCAAGACCACGCTCGAAAAGCTCATCCTGGGCCTGTACCAGCCCACTTCGGGCGCGGTGCTGGTGGATGGCGCCGACCTGCGCCAGCTGGATCCGGCCGAACTGCGCCGCAACATCGGCTATGTGCCGCAGGACGTGATGCTGTTCTACGGCAGCCTGCGCGACAACCTGACCATCTCCGCGCCGACCGCCGACGATGCTGCCGTGCTGCGTGCCGCGCAGGTCGGCGGCCTGCTCGAGTTCGTCAACAGCCACCCCCGGGGCTTCGACATGACCGTGGGCGAACGCGGCGAATCGCTGTCCGGCGGACAGCGCCAGGCCGTTGCCATCGCGCGCGCCACCCTCAACGACCCGCCGATCCTGCTGATGGATGAGCCGACCGGCTCGATGGACCACTCCAGCGAAGAGGAAATCAAGCAACGGCTGCGCACGTTTGCCGCCGGCAAGACCCTGCTGGTGGTGACGCATCGCACCTCGCTGCTGGACCTGGTCGACCGCATCATCGTGATCGACTCCGGCAAGGTCGTGGCGGACGGTCCCAAGGCGCAGGTGGTCGAGGCCCTGCGCCAGGGCCGCATCGGGAAAGCCGCATGAAAGCCCGCCTGTTCGCCTCCATCGCCCGCTTCGCCGACGGTTCCGCGGGCTGGTCGAAGCATGCGCGTCCGCTGCTGGACCGCCTGTTTTCCCGCTGGATTCCGCCGCGTCCGGATGAGTCGCTCGGCTGGACGGCCGATGCCGACTGGGCGCGGCTGGACCAGGAACCCTTGCGCGCACGCTACCTGCTACGCCTGATCGGGGTCATTCTGCTGGTGGGTGTGCTGTGGGCGGCCTTCGCCACCGTGGACGAGGTCACGCGCGGAACCGGCAAGGTGATCCCCTCGCGCCAGGTGCAGGTGGTGCAGGCGGTCGACGGCGGCGTGATCGCGGACATCCTGGTGCGTGAAGGCCAGGCGGTCGAGGCCGGTCAACTACTGTTCCGCATCGACAAGACGCGCTTCGTCTCCTCGCTGCGCGAAAACCGCGTGCAGTATCTCGCGCTCCTGGCCAAGGCGGCGCGCCTGCGCGCGCTGGCCGAGAACACGCCGTTCCAGTTACCGCCCGAAGTGATGCAGGAAGACCCCCGGCTGGTCGAGGAAGAGCGCAGCATGTACGACGCGCGACGCCGCGAACTGGACGCCCAGATCGGCATTGCACGCCAGCAGCTGGCGCAGCGCCAGCAGGAACTGGTCGAGGTACGCTCACGCCGCGAGCAGGCGGCGCAGGCCTACGACCTCACCGCCCGCGAACTGACGATGACCCGGCCGCTGGCGGCATCCGGCGCGGTCTCGGACGTCGAACTGCTGCGGCTCGAGCGCGACGTCAGCCGCTACCGCGGCGAGCGCGATCAGGCTTCGGCCCAGATCGTGCGTCTGCAGTCCGCCATCTCGGAAGCGTCGCGCAAGGTGCAGGAGCAGGAGATCACCTTCCGCAACGAGATGCGCAACGAACTCGGCGAGACCGTGGCCAAGCTGAACAGCCTTTCCGAGGGCAGCACGGCGCTGTCCGACCGGGTCGAGCAGGCCAGCGTCAAGTCGCCGGTCAAGGGCACCGTCAAGCGCCTGCTGGTCACCACCGTGGGCGGTGTGCTGCAGCCGGGCAAGGAAATCGTGGAGATCGTGCCGACCGACGATGCCCTGCTGCTGGAGACGAAAATCCTGCCCAAGGACATCGCCTTCCTGTGGCCGGGGCAAAAGGCGACGGTGCGCTTCACCGCCTATGACTTCGCGATCTACGGCGGGCTGGAAGCCGTGATCGACCAGATCGCAGCAGACACCGTCACTGACGAGGAAGGCAATGCCTTCTACCTGGTGCGCGTCCGCACCCTGAAATCGTCGCTGGGGAAAGACAAACCGATCATTCCCGGGATGGTCGCGGAAGTGGACATCATGACCGGCCGCAAGAGCGTGCTGGCCTATCTGCTGAAGCCGGTGATCCGCGCCAAGACCCACGCCTTCACGGAGCGCTAGCCGGATGAAGCGCCACGTATTCGTCACCGCACGTCCGGAACCGATTCCCCGCTGGCTGGAGGCGTTCCCTGACGCTCTGCTGATGCGCGACCAGGGTCCGGACGAAACTCGCTTTTTTCAATTGACCGGGGCATCCGTGGTGTGGCTGCATGTGACGGGAGCCCCCCCCGCGGTATCGGCCTGGGTGGGCACGGTACACGCTGCCGCGCCGCATGTGCCGATTGTAGTGCTGTCGAACGTGCCGGAAGACGATCAGGGCATGGCAGCGCTGGCGGCGGGCGCATCCGGCTATTGCAGCGCACTCACCTTGCCGGCGGTCCTGCGCCAGGTCGCCGGCGTCGTCGAGCACGGCGGCCTGTGGGTGGGCCCTCAACTGATGCGGCGGCTGATGCAGGGCCTGGCAGCACGCAACAGCGATACCCCGGAGCCGGTTCTCGACAGGTTGAGTCAGCGTGAACGCCAGGTTGCGGTTGCGGTTGCGCGCGGTGCGACCAACAAGGAAATCGCGCGTGTGCTGGGCATTACCGAGCGCACGGTGAAAGCGCATCTGGCTGCCGCTTTCGAGAAACTTGGCGTGCGCGACCGGATGCAGCTCTCCCTTGTTGTCAATGGTGTCGAAGACTCAACACAGATCTCCCAAAAAATCCCCGCCTGACTGTACTTCGGTCCAATACGGAAACCGGAGATCGCGCCGTTAAATCTTTCAGAACGCCCCGAATGGGGCACCCAAACCCTTACTGAAGAAGATCAGCCCCATGGACGCGAGCGTTACCACCCCCCAGGCAGTCGCTACAGTCATCGCGGTAGAAGGCCAGGCCTTTGCCCGCGACCCGGCAGGCCAGATGCGGCCCCTCAAGCCCGGCGACGTCCTGCTGGAAGGCGACACCGTCGTCACGATGCCCGGCGGACAGGTCCAGCTGGCCTTCCTCGATGGGCAGATGCTGACCCTGCTGCCCAACGAAAGCTTCCAGTTCAGCGCCGAAACCTCTCCGACCTCGCGTCCCGAAATCGCCGAGGCTGCCCTGCCTGCAGGCGAAGCCGAGCGCATCATCCAGGCCCTGGAGCGCGGCGAAAGCATCGACGACCAGGTCGACCCCACTGCTGCCGGTCTCGAAGGCGGTGCCGGCGGCGTTGGTAATGGTTTCGTGCGGTTGCTGCGGATCGTCGAAGGAACTGAGAACACATCGTTTGAAATTGCGTCCACAGCATCTGCACCCCAGAGGCTTTTCGATGAAACCGAAGGCGTGGCTGCGGTTGCTGCCAATGTAGCCCCCTCTCCCGTAGAAGGCGTCACCAACACTCCACCGGTCACGAATCCGGATACGGTTACGGTCGACGAAGACTCACCAGTGACGGTCGATGTACTGGCGAACGACACGGATGCAGACGGCAATGTCCTGACCGTGGACTCCGCATCGGCATCCAACGGCACCGTCGTGGTGAATCCCGATGGGACGATCACCTACACGCCGAATCCGGACTTCAGCGGCTCGGACAGCATCACCTATACGGTAAGCGACGGCCAGGATGGCGTCACGACGGCCACGGTGGACGTCACCGTCACCCCGGTGAACGACCCGGCCATCATTGGCGGTCAGAACACAGGGGGAGTGACGGAGGATGTCGCCGTCTCCGCCGGCCTGATCAGCACCTCCGGTACGCTCATGGTCTCCGACCCGGATGCCGGCGAGGCGGCCTTCATTCCGGCAACGCTTGCCGGAGCCTACGGCAGCCTCACGATCGACGCGTCCGGCAACTGGAGCTATAGCGCAACCAACAGCAACCCGGCGATCCAGGCGCTCGGCACCGGCGATACGCTGACCGACTCGATCACAGTCGCCACCGCCGACGGCACCCCCCAGAACGTCACCATCACCATCACCGGTACCAATGACATCCCGGCAGTCTCCAGCGGAACCGGCACGGTGACTGAGGATGCGGTCCTCTCCACGTCCGGAACGCTGTCGGTCGCCGATGCGGACAGCGGCGAGTCGGCCTTCCAGCCGCAAACCACTTCCGGCACCTACGGCAGCTTCACGATCAACGCGGCAGGCGCCTGGAGCTATACCCTCAGCAACGGCTCGCCTGCGGTCCAGGCACTGGCCAACGGCGATGCGATGACCGAGACTTTCACGGTGCTGACTGCCGATGGCACGCCGACACCCGTGACGATCACGGTCAACGGCAGCAACGAAACTTTCGCCGGCGACACCAGCGGATCGGTGCAGGAGGATACGGCGATCGCCGCCAGCGGAGTGCTCACCACCAGTGGCGGCGCCAGCTTCGTGGACACCACTGCGGTCGGGACCTATGGCAGCTTCAACATCGACACCGCCGGCAACTGGACCTACACCCTCAACAATGCGGCAGCCAGTGTCCAGGAACTCACCACCGCAGACACCCGCACCGAGATATTCACGGTCAGCCTCAACGACGGCACCTCCGGCAATCTGGTGATCTCGGTGCTGGGGTTGGACGACATGGCCATCATTGCCGGACAGAACACGGGGGCGGTGACGGAGGATGTCGCTGTCTCCGCCGGTCTGATCAACACGTCCGGTACGCTCACGGTCACCGATCCGGATGCGGGCGAGGCGGTATTTACCCCGGCGACGCTCGCCGGCGCCTACGGCAGCCTCACAATCGATGCCTCCGGCAACTGGACCTATAGCGCAGCCAACAGCAATCCGGCGATTCAGGCGCTCGGCGCTGGCGGCACATTGACCGACTCGATCACGGTCGCCACCGCCGACGGCACCACCCAGCTCATCACCGTGACCATGACCGGCACCGATGACGCCACCGTGATCGCCGGCACCTCCACCGCGGCGATCACCGAATCCAACGCCGTGCAGTCGGCCTCGGGCACGCTCACCGCCACCGATCCCGACAGCGCCGCCGCCTTCGTTGCGCAGACCAACGTCGCAGGCTCCAACGGCTACGGGGTTTTCAGCATCAACGCCGCA
>JAKBJA010000084.1 GCA_021836225.1 Pseudomonadota bacterium
CCCCCCGTGCCAATATGACGTGAGACACCTACCTCTGACCAATTAGAGTAGAAAGGTAGGTACGAATCATGGCCAATTCTCACATGGAAGTCCCGATGAATGTACGTCTTCCCGCCTCTGCGATTGAGGCTGCCTCGCAGGGAGCCCGTAGGGCGACTGAAGAGGCAGCCTCCATCGCGCCGCCGCCCAACCCGGAGGTCGCGGCCACTGCGAAGCGGCGCCAGTTCTCGCCGAGCGAAAGGCGCCGCATTCTGGCCGCGGCGGACCGCTGCAGCAAGAACGGTGAGGTCGGTGCGCTGTTACGCCGCGAAGGCATCTATTCCTCGCATCTGTCAACCTGGCGCAAGCAGCGCGAGGCGACCGAACGCACCGGGCTTGAGCCAAAGAAGCGCGGGCGCAAAGCCGACCCGGCAATCGCCGAAGCCAAGCGCTTCGCTGAACTCGCGCGGGAGAACGAGCGGCTACGCCACAAACTGGCCCAAGCCCATATCATCATCGATGTCCAAAAAAAACTCTGCACCTTACTCGGGCTACCCACGGCCGAGGACCCGGAGGAGAGATCCTGATGGGCGCGCTTAACGCCTTGGCGCCGCAAATCGGACTCGCCCCTGCGTGCGCTGCTTTGCGTATCAATCGGTCCCGCATCTATCGGCAAGATGCCCGCCGCCGCGTGCTGATCTCGCACAGACCACCCGCACTTCGGCCGCGAGCGCCTCTGGCCCTGAGCGCGTCCGAACGCCAAGGACTGCGCGATGTGCTCTACAGCGAACGCTTTGCCGACTGCGCCCCGCGTACCGTCTACGCGCAGCTTCTCGACGAAGGGGTGTACCTCGCCTCGGTGCGCACCATGTACCGGCTGCTCGCGGCAGAAGGCCAGTCGCACGAGCGGCGCAATCAGCGTGTCCACCCTGCCTACGCCAAACCTGAGCTGCTGGCGGTGCAGCCCAACGAGGTCTGGAGTTGGGATATCACAAAACTCAAAGGCCCGGCCAAATGGAGCTGCTATCACCTGTACGTGATCCTCGATATCTTCAGCCGCTACGTGGTGGGATGGATGATCGCCTTGCGTGAAAGCGCGCAGCTTGCCGAACAACTGATCGCCGATACGATTGCCAAACATAACATCGCGCCGGGTACGCTCACCCTGCACGCCGATCGGGGCACCAGCATGCGCTCCAAACCGGTGGCTGCCTTGCTCGTCGATCTGGAGGTCGCCAAGACCCACAGCCGGCCCCATGTCTCCGATGACAATCCGTACTCCGAGGCGCAGTTCAAAACGCTCAAATATCGTCCCGACTTCCCCGAGCGTTTCGGCAGCATCGAGGATGCCCGCGCCCACTGCCAGCAATTCTTCCCCTGGTACAACGGCACACACTGCCACTCAGGCATCGGCTTCATGACCCCTGAGAATGTTCACTACGGCCGCGCACAAGCCATGTCCCAGCAACGCGCCGGCATCCTCAACATCGCGTTCCTGGCTCACCCAAATCGATTCAAGGGAAACGCCCCTCACCCGCCCAGGCTGCCAACCGCCGCCTGGATTAACCCACCAAAACAGGAGATCGCCACCACGAAAAAACGCAATCCTTGGACACTAAATTAATGCACCCCGGTGTCTCAAAGTCATTGACACGCTCCGCGCATGGACAGTGCGCCCGCGGGTGCGAATAGACGTTTTGGTTGGCAATCGCGCAGGAATTGAGTTCTGGCGCTCTGTTGGGTTTGCAGACTACTGTCTCACTATGGAGCGTCAAAGCTAATGCGCCCGCTAACCCGTAGCTGGTGCGGACCGGCCGCCGGCATCGCACCACTTCAACCGTCTGTGCCGGCCGGCCGCACAGCACGACGTTAAGTGCAGCCAATGAATCATCGTGGTCCAGGGTTCGCGGTGCTTTATCGGTGGAAGCTACATGCAGGTTCCGAGGCTTCCTTCGTCGAGGCGTGGTCGCGTGTTTCGGGACTACTTCTCACGCAACGAGGCTCGCTCGGTTCACGTCTGCATCGCGGAGCAGATGGCCTGTGGTACAGCTATGCTCAGTGGCCTAGTGCTGAAGCTCGCACAAAGGCGTTTAATGCTGGTCCAGTCAACCCCGAAGCCTTAAAGCAAATGCGTGCCGCCATCGCCGAAGAATTACCTGAAGTGGTACTTGAGTCACATGCAGATTTCATGGTCTCGCCATATGAAGCAAGCACCTAACTTCCGGTGGTGCGGACGGGCCGCCAGCACCGCACCGGTGCTTACCGCCGTGCTGGCCCGCCGCACACCAAGACGTTATATGGCAACGTCCACATGATTGGTAACTGGGAAATATCTCATGTCAGCGAGTCGCAGCGCTTCGTGCTGTACGCACGCGCTTACCTGAATTCTGCCCAGTTGTCGTGTGAGCAAATGGCTGCCCATGAGGCGCAGCGTAGTTGGCCAAATGCCACAGTTGTACTTATGTTGGCCGCGCATTCTGTGGAGCTATTTCTTAAGGGCGCGATCCTTGGTCGCGATAGCCACGCCAAGGTCGGCGACCATCGCATCGACTTACTAAGCGAAAAGTACAGACAGTTGTACCCGGAGCCAGCCTTTGAATTCGAGGTGCCTTTTCGCACGGAGTATCCGAGCATGTCCGAAGCGGAGATTCAGGCGCTGAAAGAAACGGAGCCAGTCCCTAGCATCTTCTTTCGCTATCCAATCCGAAAGCCGGGCGTAGAGTGGGAGGGTATTCATGCGTTTGAAGCGCCCGGCTTCCTTAGAATTCTGTCGAATCTCGCGAGTGCGTATGAGCGCATCGGAAAAGCCATATAACTTTAGGTCGAACCGACGCGCCGGAGGCGGCGCGGCTTCGCTTCAAACCGCGGCGGCGCGCGGTTCACCATCGCGTTCGGCCTCATAGGAGGCCATCATCTTGCTCGGTTTGACAAGCATTATTACTGTAGCTACAATAATGCATGCGAATTGAGTTCGACCCAGCCAAAGACGCC
>JAKBJA010000093.1 GCA_021836225.1 Pseudomonadota bacterium
CGGATTCGAGCGGCGAATAACCGGGTGCGGCGGTGTTGATCTGCACCTGGACGTTGGTGATATCGGGAACGGCATCGATAGGCAGGTTCTGATAACTGAAGACGCCGAGCGCCGCCATGCCGAGTGTCATCAGCAGCACCAGCCAGCGCTGATCGATGGAAAAACGTATGATTTTTTCAAACATGATGTGGGTCTTTTTCCTAAAGCGCCGCGTCGCCGCGTTCGCCGGAGCGGATGCGCAGCACGTCTGCAAGTTCAGAAACCGCAATCAATCCGTCGCCGGGATTGCCCGTGTAAGTTGCGGCGCGGATGGCCTCCACTACCGTCTGCGCGTGTTCGTCTGCGCAGAACATCATCAACACCAACTGGTCGTGGGCATCCGGGTTCCACTCGGTGGCGGCAAAGGCATGCTGCGGGCCTTGTCCGCGGGGGTGGCCTCGTGCCGGAAAGATCGTGAATCCGGGCAAATGGTCCAGGCCATGCAAGGCTTGTTCGATACTTTCCAGACGATGCGGCTGCACAATGGCGATAATCTGTTTCATGGTGGTCTCCTAGTGGTCGTGGCTGGCGCCGGCTTTGCCCAAATCGGCCTTGATCAGAAAACTGTTCTTCGCCGCATACTGCTCGCCTGCGTTGAGTCCCTTGATTACTTCGGTGAATTTGCCGTCGCTACGCCCCAGTTCCAGCGGACGCGCCTCGAAATACTCGCCGTAGCGGCCGAACACGACGGTCCAGTCGCGCACGCTCTGGATCGCCTCTGCGGAAACTGCCACCGGCACTTCGATCTCGCCGGACGTGAGCTCGATGTTGACCGGCAGGCCGGGGCGCCAGGTGCCCTGCGGGTTGGGCAGCACGACGCGTGCCTTCGCCGTGCGGGTCTGCTCGCCCACCAGCGCGCCGACATAGGACACGGTGCCGCTGCTCTGGGACTCGAACGCGGCCGCCTTGACGGTGGCCTTCTGGCCCACTTTTACGGTGTTCAAGTCCTTGGCGTAGATGGTCGCCTCCGCCCACACCGTGGACAGATCGGCGATGAAGAAGATGTTCGCATCCTCCTTCACGGATTCGCCCAACGAGATGTGCTTCTCGACAACCACACCGTCGATGGGCGCGCGAATCTCATAGCGTGTGAGATTGCCACCGCTCGTCAGGCCGGTGCCGAGCGAGGCCAGCTTTTGTTGCGCGCTCTGTAGGGCGATCTCCGCTTCCTGCATGGCGTTGCGCGCTTGCAGGTAGTCCTGTTCGGCCGAGATTTTGTCTTCCCACAGCTTCTTCTCGCGCTCGAAGGTCGTGCGCGCCAGCGCCAGGCGTTTTTGCGCGGCCAGCAGCTCGGTTCTCTGGTCGGCGAGCGCCTGGCTTGAAATCACCGCGAGCACCTGGCCCTTGCGCACCCGGTCGCCGGCGTTCACAGCCGACGATTCGACGACACCGGTCAAGCGCGGCACGACATGCACCAGGCGGTCTTCGTTGAAGCGGATTTCGCCGATTAGTTGCAAGGCGCTCTTGATGCGCGCCGGTCCGGCGGTCAGTACCTCGACGTTGTTCTGTTTGAGCTGCTGATCGGTCATGCTCACGCGCGCCTCGACCTGCTCGTAGGCGAAGCGATAAGGCTTGTTGCCATACTGCGCGGCGATCGTTACCTTGAACGAATGCGGTTCTTCGACCACCGCGTTACCTTTGAGGTAGTCCTTTTCCTTGGCGAACGTGAACGCCTGCGGCTTGCGACCGAGGCGGCCGAGCGTGAGGGTGACCTGGCTGGCTGCGGGGTCGAGCGGCTTGCCATCCCGGTAGGTGTAAACGCGAAACTCCGGTTCCACGCCTTGTTCGAAAATGGCGATTTCAACCCCGTAACCATCCTGCATGAACAGCTTTCCGCCGTGCGGGCCTTTCTGCGGTGCGGCTTCCGCCTCATGGTGTTCACCGTCGGCATGACCATTATCGTCCGCATGGCCGTCTTTGGGCATTTCGCCGTGATGTTCCTTGTCGGCATGGCCGGGCGTTTCCATGTGGCTGCCATGTCCGTCTCCCTCGCCCTCCGGCTGCGGCTTATTCGTGCCGAGTATCAGCCAGGCGAGCACCAGGCCGACCGCCAGGACGCCGGCAATGGAAAGGGTTTGCTTCTTGTTCGGATTGAATTTCATGTAGGGCTCCTACGGCTTTGTGGTAGCTGGTGCGATGGTTGAATTGGGCGATGCTGCACCGAGAATGCGTTCGATCTCGGCAGCGGATCGATGCGCCTCGGCCAGTGCGCGCAGGTATTGGGATTTGGCCTGGAATGAAGTGCGCTGGGCGTCCAGCACTTCGAGGAAGCTGAATTTGCCCAGCTCGAAGCCCTTGGTCGCGGCATCGTAGGCACTTTGCGCACCCGGCAGGATATCCTTTTGCAGCGACTCCACCTCCAGGCGTGCCGCACTCAGGCGCTCATGTGCCTGCGCCAGCTCGCCGCCCAGACGTACCTCGGTGGCGGTTAATTCGTCCCGCGCCTTGTCGGCCCGGTGTAGCGCTTCAAGCAGATTGCCCTGGTTGCGGTCGAACACCGGAATCGGGATCGACAGACCGAGAATCGCCTGATTTTGTCCCAGTTGCTCGTCGCGTTTGGCGCCCAGGCTGACGGTCACGTCCGGAACACGGCGGCTGCGCTCTACTTGGGCCATGGCCAGGCGGCGGTCGATTTCGAGCCCGGCCCGCAAAAGGCCGGGCGCCTTGGCGAGACGGGTGGTCAGCTCCGCCAGCGTCGGCAGTGCAGGCAGGGTTTCAACCCGGCCCTCCGCGCGTTCGAACCGGGGCGACGGGTTGCCCCAGATGGCCGCGAGGCGCTTGCGTGCGGTGGTCAACTCGCTGGTGGCTTGGGTGAATTCCACCCGCACCCCGGCCTCGGCCACACGCGCCTTGGTTTCTTCGACCGGGGAAACCTTGCCGGCCGTGACCCGCCGCGAGGCGGCAGTGGTTGCACGCTGCGCG
>JAKBJA010000144.1:0-3190 GCA_021836225.1 Pseudomonadota bacterium
ACGTGGTTGCACACCAGCAGCGCGCCACCCGGCAAGCTGGGTGCAGGCGCTAACTGCGCCCGCACGCCGAGCACCCGCAACAGGCGCCGCGCCCAGGCCATGATGAAGCGGTCGCGTTGTGCAGGCTCGAGCAGGGGAAACGCCAGACCGGCCACGGTCACCCCCCACGCGAGGTGCAGCATCAGCAGGCTGATGCGGGTGGTGCAGCGAAGAAAGACGGCTGGACGGGCGAAGTTCACCTGCCCATTGTAAGACGACTCAGGCGATGAGACGGCGGGCATAGCTGCGGTTCAACTGCGCCATCGGCAGCAGCATCAGCAGATCGGCAGTGTTGAAATCGGGATCCCAGGCCGGCTCGCCGCACACCATTGCGCCGAGCCGGGTATATCCCTTGATCAGCGGCGGCAGCGCAGCGCTCTGGCCGTCGTCGAGCGATTCGATCGGCAGGCGGGTACGCGGGGTGACATGCCATTCGACCGGTGCCAGATGGCGTTCAGCGAGCTGGCGATACACGCTGGCGGCGGCGTGACCGCCGTCGGCCATGCCAATGCTGGCGCAGCCGACCATATATTCATAGCCATAGCGCGTCATGTAATCGGCCAGCCCCATCCACAGGCGGGCGATGACGCCGCCGCCGCGATGCGCCGGGTGCACGCACGAGCGCCCCAGTTCGGCCATGCGTGGGCGCAGGAAATTCAGACGCGTGAGATCAAATTCTTGCTCGGAATAATAGCTGCCAACGCGCTTGGCGGCCTCGGGCGGCAGGATGCGATAGGTGCCCACGACTTCGCCGCTGGCGAGGTCGCGTACCAGCAGGTGGTCGCAGTAGGGATCGTAGAGGTCGATATCGTGTTCCGGCAGGACGGACGACAGGCGCGCGCCCATTTCCTCGGCAAACACCTGGTAACGCAGGCGCTGCGCTTCGCGGATTTCGCTGTCGTCGACCGCCAGCGAAGCGTGATAGCGACTGGCAGGGATGGATTGAACTGTGCTGCGGACGTCGAGCATGGGGCACTCCCGTTGATGGAATGCGCCCAGCTTAGTGAGTGGGTGTTAATGCATGGTGACGGCCGGATTGCGAAACAGTGACGCCGGGTTTCAGCGTGTCGGGTTTACCGCGTTACCCGGGTGACGCCGCCGCCGGTCAGCACACGCACGCGGTCGCCCACGCGGAATTCCTGGTCGGCCGCCTGGGTGACGGCGATCATCCGTCCCGAGTCGAGCTTGACGGTGACTTCCACGCCTTTCTGGCGAGTGACGGCCTCTTCCGCCGCCGCGCCGCCCACGCCGCCCAGCACCGCGCCGACGGTTGCGCCGACCACGCTGCCGCGGCCGCCGCCGACCGTGCTGCCAGCCACGCCGCCGACCACCGCGCCGGCACCGGCGCCGATCGGCGTCTTGGTGCCCTCGATGGTGACCTCACGCACCGACTCCACAACGCCCATCTGCACTTCCTGGACGGTGCGTGCCTGGCTGCGGCTGTAATCCGAGCCGCCCAGACCAGCCGGGCAGCCTGCCAGCAACAGCGTGCCGGCGGCGAGGAGGGCAACGGCGAAGGTCCTGTTCATGATGGGCTCCTATGTCTATTTCAAATCATAGCCAAACTCGGCATGGAACGCGCTGGCGATTTCGTCGCGGCTGGGGCGGTGATTCTGCCCGCCGCGCTGGGCAATCTTAATCGCACCCATGAGACTGCCTAGGCGGCCGGAGGTTTCCCAGTCGAAGCCCTGGACGATGCCGTACAGGATGCCGCTGCGATAGGCATCGCCACAGCCGGTGGGGTCGAGGATGGCGGCGGGGTGCACGGCCGGTATGTCGATCTGCTGGCCGGCCGTGTGGATCACCGAGCCTTCGGCGCCGCGCGTCACGATCAGCGCCTGGACGTGGTGAGCCAGCGTGGCCAGGGTTTCCCCGGTGCGGGTTTGCAGCAGTTCGGCTTCGTAGTCGTTGAGGATGACGTAGCGCGACTTGTGCACGCATTCCAGCAGTTCCTCGCCGGAAAACAGCGGCATGCCCTGGCCGGGGTCGAACACGCACGGCACGCCGGCCTCGTGGAAGCCGCGCACGTGGCGCAGCATGCCGTCGCGGCCGTCCGGGGAGACGATGCCGAGCTTGATGTCCGGCACCTGACGCACGTCGTTCTCGTGCGAAAAATTCATTGCGCCGGGATGGAAGGCGGTGATCTGGTTGTCGGCGAGGTCGGTGGTGATGAAGGCCTGTGCGGTGTAGGTGCCGGCAATGTGGCGAATGTAGTCGCGCGAAATGGCGTGGTCGTCGAGTCGCTCGGCGTACGGTGCGAAGTCGTCGCCGACGGTTGCCATGATCAGCGGTTCGCCGCCCAGCAGTTTCAGGTTGTACGCGATGTTGCCCGCACAGCCGCCGTACTCGCGGCGCATCTCCGGCACCAGAAACGACACGTTCAGCATGTGGATCTTGTCGGGCAGGATGTGGTTCTTGAAGTGATCCTGAAACACCATGATGGAGTCGAAGGCGAGGGAGCCGCAAATAAGGGTGCGCATGATGGATTCTGGTTGAAAACGACAGCGGGGATTATACGCAGGCCGGTCAAACCGGGTTTCACGGAGGGTTAACGCGTCTGAAAGCCGCATGGTCATGCGGTGCTGCGCTTTCCGCGGGGGGCCGCGAACGCATTGCCGCCGATATGACGCAGCGCAACTTGAGTCAGGGGAGGTTGTTACAGGGCGAGCATCAACGCGGCGATCGCACCGCCCAGCAATGCCCCCACCAGCACATCGCTCACATAGTGCAGCCCCAGCACCAGGCGCGAGGCCGCGACTAGTGCGGTGAACGGCCACACCAGCCAGCCCAGCGCCGGGAAATGGGCGGTGGCAACGAGGCTGAACACCACGGCGTGAAGGGTATGGCCGGATGGGAAACTGAAACGGTCGAGCGGCGCGGTCAGGCAGCAGATCGTCGGGCAGGCCTGATACGGTCGCGGCCGCTCGGTGGCGCCTTTCAGCCACTTGTAGATCAGCGTGCCGGCAAGCCCGGCCACGATCATGTGCAACACGGCCGGAATCGCCTCCCAGCCATGCCAGGCGAGCAGTGTCAGCATCAGCGCATACCAGAACAGCCCGTCGCCGAGGCGGCTGGCGAGCCGTAGCAGGCCGACTTCCCAGTCCGGCAGGCGCACGCCGTTCAGACGTTCCAGCCAGGCATGTTCGCGTGC
>JAKBJA010000144.1:3702-5065 GCA_021836225.1 Pseudomonadota bacterium
CGCTCGGGGCCGTCGCCTACCAGGACCAGGCGCATCCCTGAATGCGCTTCGCGCATGGCGTCGAAGGCGCGAAACACCAGCGCCAGGTTTTTTTCGGCGGCAAGGCGCCCGACATACAGCACCACGGTCTCGCTGTCGTTCACGCCCCAGCGCGTCCGCAGAGATGGGTCGCGACGGCCGGGGTGAAACAGCTTGGTGTCGACGCCGCGGCCGATGATCTCGAGGTTCTCGTAGCCCGAAGCGATCAGTTCGCGGCGGACGCCCTCGGTTGGCACCAGGGTGACGGCGGCCTTGTTATGGAATTTGCGCAGATACGCCACAATGGCGCGGCGCAGCAGGCCAAAGCCGTAGTGGCTGCTGTAGCTGTGGAAATTGGTGTGGAAATCGCTCGCCACCGGCAGCCGAAGCTTGTTGGCCGCGGCAAGCGCCGACCAGCCGAGCGGCCCTTCGGTGGCGATCTGCACCACGTCGGGACGCTGCCGGGTCCATAGTCGGGTCAACGCGGCTTTCGCCGGCAGCCCCATTTTCAGGTCCTCGTAACGCGGCAGGGCGATGCCGCGCTGCAGGTGTTCACTGAGAGTGGCGGTGGGCTGCGGCTGGTCCTCGGCGTTCTGGCGAGGACGAATCAGCATCAGCTGGTGATTGCGCACCTGCAGGCCGTTGACCAGACGGCCGAGCGTTATCGCCACGCCGTTGACTTCGGGGGGATAGGTTTCGGTCACCACGGCGATGCGCAGCTGCGGGCGCATCGACGGCAGGGTCTGGCAGGTGAATTCGGCTGCTTCCATGGCGCGAAGCATGCGTCCGATGTGCGACAACACGATGAAGCCGGGGTGACGGTTTGGTGAAACCCTCGGCTCAGGCAGCTCAGGCGGCGAGTGGCAGCGTGTCCCGGGCGATCGCGCGCAACAGCAGAATGTCGCGGTAGGCGCCCGGTTCGAAGCCGATCCGGGTGCCGCCGCGATCGTCGTAAATCAGGTCATGGAAAAATGCGTCGATGTTCGGCCTGTTCCATGCCTTTACCAGTTGTTCCAGCAGATGCGGGTAGGCTTCCAGCCCTTGGCTCGGTTCGCTGTCCTGGGAAACCGGATGCCCCGCGAGATTGATGTTGAAATAACGGCGGCACTCGGCGCTGGCGGCGGCATAGCCAGCGGTATCGCCTTCGCGGTGCAGCAGATCGAGCAGCAACAGCCAGGGCACAGGGGATTCGGTCGGCGCTTCGCGCAGGTGTTCCTGCAACAGGTGAATCGCGAGCTCGCCATGGCCGTGCGCCATGAACACTTCAGCCTGATCGAGAATGTCTTCCTTGATCTCGGTGCCTTCATTGCGAGGCGGCTGGGCGATTTCCAGCATCCGCTCGGGC
>JAKBJA010000144.1:5177-16696 GCA_021836225.1 Pseudomonadota bacterium
TGCGGCGCAGCAGCCAGGCGACCAGCACGATGCTTGCGGTGATCAAACCGGTGATCAAGAGATACAAGGGCCATTGCGCAGGCCGTTCGGGGGGCGGCGTGACGCGGAGGGAAGCAGCGCGTCGGGCCTCGAGTTCCTCATTGCGTTGCTGCAATGCAAGAAGTTGTGCTTCCAGGTGCGCGAGCTTGCGGGCAAGCGCCGTGTTTTCGTCCGCCAATTCAGTGGCGGTCAGGCGTTCGGGGCGAGGGCGCGTCAGATCCGGCAGATTGGTGTCGAGTCGCAAGGCAAAGGGTGCACCATCCGTGTTGCGCTTTCCGGACAGCACCAGACGCGGGGTGGCGTCGGTCGGGGCGACTCGAGCGTCAGGAGCGGTGGGCTGCCGGGAAGTGGCAACGGGCATGACTGAGGCAACTGCCGGCCGGTTGATCCGTCGATTGGGCCGGCTGGCGCGCGGCGCAGGCGCTGCAACCGGGGCTGCAACAGTTGGTGCAGCAGAAGCAGAAGCCTCCGGGCTGAGGGCGGGCGTGACCAGCGCGGGCGGATCAAGCAACACCGTGTACTCTCGCTGCAGACGCGTCTCGCAGTCGGAAATCAATACGAACTGTGCAACGGGGTCATTGACCGGTTGAAGGGTGCGGATATGCAACAGGGTCTGGTCGCCAGAACGCTGCAAACTCAGTTGCGCGCGCGGCAGGGGCACGAGGCCATTCCTGCTTGTATCGACACTGAAGCAGGCAGCTATTGTCTCTTCCGAGGTGCCGAGCAGGGTGACGGTGGCGTGGAGCGGCTGGCCCAGGGATGAACTCACGCTCAGTTCGCCGAGCCCGAGGGCAGAGGCTGAGCCCGCGTAACACAGGCTCAGCAGGAAGCAGACGGGTTTAAGGCTCACACGGTCTTGTAAATGGGGAGATGCCTTGTATTCCGGCCAATTGCGCCGCAACTTTAGCGAATTGGGCAATAGTGGCACGATTTTTTGTTCGCGTCAGCCCAGCAGCACCAGCCCCCACACGATCGCCACATTGGCCAGCGCGATCATTACTGCTGCGCTGCCCATGTCCTTGGCGCGCTTGATGAGCTGGTGATGTTCCAGCGAAATGCGGTCGACTGCGGCTTCCAGCGCCGAATTCAGCAATTCGACAATCAGCACGCCCAGCACCGCGCCGATCATCAGCGCGCGTTCTATACCCGTTTCCCCAAGAACCACCGCGAGCGGAATCAGCAGCAGCGCCAGGAACACCTCCTGACGGAACGCGTCCTCGTGCCTGAAGGCGGCGGCGAGCCCGGCCCACGAGTAGCCGGCCGCATTGATTATCCGGGCAAGCCCGGTCTTGCCCTTGAACGGGCTGACGGGATCGTTCATGCGGCGGGTTTGTAGGCCAGATCGAGCTCGCGCGCCGCCTTGACGTCGTCCAGACGCCGCACCGGCAGGCTGTAGGGCGCACCCTTCACCAGGTCGGGGGTGGTCTCGGCCTCGTGCTTGATCGCCTTCATCGCGGCGACGAAGCCATCGAGCGTTTCGCGGCTCTCGGTCTCGGTCGGCTCGATCAGCAGGCACTCCGGCACCAGCAGCGGGAAGTAGGTGGTCGGCGCATGGTAGCCGTAGTCGAGCAGGCGCTTGGCGAAGTCCATCGCCGACACGCCGGTGGCGTCCTTCAGCTTCTTCAGCGTGACGATGAACTCGTGGCTGGCGCGGCGCTCGGGGAAGGCCAGATCGAAGCCGGCCTCGCGCAGCTTCGCCATCAGGTAGTTGGCGTTGAGCGTCGCGTACTCGGCAACGCGGTGCATGCCCTCGCCGCCCAGCATCCGCGCGTACACGTAGGCGCGCATCAGCACCCCGGCGTTGCCCATGTTGGCGCTCATGCGGCCGATCGACTGCGGCAGGTCGGTCTCGGTCGCCAGGCGGTAGAAGCCGTTGTCGTTCAGCACCAGCGGTATCGGCATGAAGGGCAGCAGGCGTTCCGCCACGCCCACCGGACCCGCGCCCGGTCCGCCGCCGCCGTGGGGGGTGGAGAAGGTCTTGTGCAGGTTCATGTGGATGACGTCGAAGCCCATGTCGCCCGGGCGCACCTTGCCAAGGATGGCGTTGAGGTTGGCGCCGTCGTAATAGAGCAGGCCGCCGGCATCGTGCACGATTTTCTGGATGTCGGCGATGGTCTTCTCGAACACGCCGAGCGTCGACGGATTGGTCAGCATCAGGCCGGCGGTCTGCGGGCCGACCGCGGCGCGCAGGGCGTCAAGGTCGACGCTGCCGGTGGCGTCGGTGGGGATTTCCTTCACCGTGTAGCCGCACATGGTGGCGGTGGCCGGGTTGGTACCGTGCGCCGCGTCCGGCACGATGATCTCGCGCCGTGCGGTGTCGCCGCGCGCATCGTGGTAGGCGCGGATCATCGCCACCCCGGCAAATTCGCCGTGCGCCCCCGCCATCGGCGCCATCGACACGCCGGCCATGCCGGTCACGTCCTTCAGCATCTCCTGCAACTCGAACATGCTGGCGAGGAAGCCCTGGCCGGTCTCGTCCGGGCTCGCCGGATGGCGCGCCAGGAACTGCGGCAGCATCGCCAGCGAATTGCACGCGCGCGGATTGTACTTCATGGTGCAGGAACCGAGCGGGTAGAACTGCGTGTCGATCGAGAAGTTGAGCTGGGAGAGGCGCGTGTAGTGGCGCACCACGTCGAGCTCGGAGACTTCGGGCAGGGCAGGCCCATCCTTACGGCGCAGCGCGGCCGGCAGGTCGTCGAGGCTGCCGCCGGTGGCGGGCAACTGGGCGGCAGCGGTGCGGCCGGAACGGGAATGGTCGAATATCAGCATGGTTAAAGCCTTTTATCCGCGAAAGTCACAGCTTCGCGACGGGGATTATTTCAAAGCAGCCAGCGCGGCGTCGTAGTTTGGTTCCTGCTTGATCTCGGGAACGAGTTCGGCGTGGAGCACCTTGTTGTTCTCGTCCAGCACGATCACCGCGCGCGCGGTGATGCCGGCGAGCGGGCCGCTGGTGATGGCGACGCCGTAGTTCTTCATGAACTCGGCACCGCGCATGGTCGACAGCGTCACAACGTTGCCGGTGTTCTCGGCGCCGCAGAAGCGGTTCATGGCGAACGGCAGGTCGGCGGCGATGATCAGCGCCACCGTGTTGCCGACCGCAGCGTCGTTGAACACCTTGGTCGATTTCGCGCACACCGGGGTGTCGAGGCTGGGCACGATGTTGAGGATCTTCCTCTTGCCGGCGAAATCGGCCAGCGAGACGTCGGCCAGGTCCTTGTTGACCAGCTTGAAGTCGGGTGCGGTGTCGCCGACCCTGGGAAACGTGCCTGCGACATCGATGGGGTTACCGCCTAAGGTCACTGCCATGTTTGCTCTCCTTGAATTATCCAATTAAATGTCGGACTCGTTGACGATTGCGTCCGGTGCATTCCGTATCCACTAGCTGCCGGGCTGGTCAAAGCGGGCCAGGTGCTCGTCGATGTTCTCGCGCAGCATTTTTTCGTACTGGTCCATGAAATAGGCGATGGCGGCTTCCTTCTCCACCATCAACTGTGCCTTGTTCTCGGCTGCCGCCGCGATCACGAAGGCGTTGAAGCGCGACGCCGCGAACAGCGCAGCCGCGCTCACCCGGCTGGGTTTCGCTTCGTTCAGCTGGGTGTTGGCCAGCGCGATATACGCATCGGCCATGTCGTAGAACGGTTTGTCGCGCTGCACGTCGCTCATGTCGGTCCCTTAGCTTTTGTACGCGCACGGCGGCGCTTCGCGGCGCTTGGACAGGATACGTTCCAATTGTTGCGCGTAATGGTCGAGGTCGGCGGCGGTCTTGGTTTCGGTGACGCACACCAGAATCGCCTGGCCGAGCTCGGGATGCCAGCCGGAAATGTCCAAGCCACCGAGGATGCCCTGCGCGCGCAGCGCGCGCAGCACGTCTTTCGCGCTTGTGCCCTTCAGGGTATTGTCGTTGAGCTTCAGCACCACTTCGTGGAAGTAAGGGCTGGAGAACGCTTTTTCCACGCCGGAAATCGCCGCCAGTTTTTCCGCAAGTGCGACGGTGCCGGCATGGCTGGCGGACGCGACCTTGGCGAGTCCCTGCGGCCCGAGCAGCGCCATGTATTGCGTCGCCGCGGTGACCACCAGGCCCTGGTTGGTGCAGATGTTGGACGTCGCCTTGGAGCGGCGGATGTGCTGCTCGCGCGCCTGCAGCGTGAGCGCGAAGCCCGGCTTGCCGTCGAGGTCGACGGTGCGGCCGACGATGCGCCCCGGCATCTGCCGCACGAAGTCCTGGCGGCAGCACATGAAGCCGAAGTAGGGTCCGCCGGAAGCCATCGGCGCGCCCAGCGGCTGTCCTTCGCCGACCGCGATGTCGGCGCCGCCGCCTTGATTAACACGGCTGCCCCACTTTCCGGGCGCCTCCAGCACCGCCAGCGTGGTCGGGTTGACCAGCGCGATCGCCAGCGCGGCCTTCTCGTGCGCCCAGTCGGTCATCGCATGTACGTCTTCCAGGACGCCGAAGAAGTTGGGCTGCGGGATCACCAGGCCGGCGAAACTGCCGGGGTCGGCGGGCAGCACGGTCTGGCCGGTGGCGGCGTCGTAGTCGAGCTCGACCAGTTCGATGCCCTGGTTCTTTACGGTCGTATTGACCACGCGGCGGTAGATCGGGTGCACGGTCTTCGGTACCAGCACGCGGCGCGAGGTCTTGTGCGAACGCACCGCCATCAGCACCGCCTCGGCCAGCGCCGTGGCGCCGTCGTAGAGCGAGGCATTCGACACGTCGAGCCCGGTCAGCCGGGTCATCATGGTCTGGTATTCGTAGATCAGCTGCAGCGTGCCCTGCGACGCCTCGGCCTGGTAGGGCGTGTAGGCGGAGTAGAACTCGCCGCGCGTGGTGATCTGCCAGATCGCCGCCGGGATGTGGTGCTCGTAGGCGCCGGCGCCGATGAAGCTGGACCAGAAGCCGTCCTGCGAGGCGCGTTCCTGCATCAGCCGCGCCACCGCCATTTCTGGCAGGCCGTCGGGGACGTCCTTCAGCTTGCCGGTTTTCAGCGCGGGCGGGATTTCGTCGAACAGGTCCTCGATGCGCTTGGCGCCGATGGCGCCGAGCATGGCGGAGACGTCTTCTTCAGTATGGGGAATGAAGGGCATGGCTTAAAAACCTCGTCCACGAGCTCACGAAGATGGCCTTCGCGCGCTTCCGTGAAGAAATATCAATGGGCTTCGGATTCGACCAGCTTCTGGTAGGCCGCGGCGTCGAGCAGTTCGTTGACGTCGGCGGGGTTGGCCGGCTTCATCTTGAACATCCACGCGCTATAGGCGTCCTTGTTCACCGACTCGGGGCTGGCTTCGACGTCGCCGTTGGCAGCGACGACTTCGCCGGCGACCGGGGCGTAGACGTCGGACGCAGCCTTGACCGACTCGACCACCGCGCATTCCTCGCCCTTGGCGAGCGTGCGGCCGGCGGCGGGATTCTCGATGAACACCATGTCGCCCAGCAGGTCCTGCGCGTGGTGGGTGATGCCCACGGTCAGCGTGCCGTCGGCTTCGACGCGTACCCATTCGTGGGAGGGAGTGTATTTGAGGTCTGCGGGGATGCTCATGTTTGGTTTCCTGGGTAGTTGGTTGCTATTAAATCAAGACGCTGCCGTTGCGCACGAACGGGTATTTCACCACTTTGGCTTTCAGCTTCTTGTCGCGGATTTCGACTTCGACTTCCTCGCCCGGGGCGATGCCGAGCGGGATGCGCGCGAGCGCGATGGATTGCTGCATCGTAGGCGAAAACGTGCCGGAGGTGATCTCGCCGTCGCCGTTTTTGGTGTGGACCTTCTGGTGGCTGCGCAGCACGCCCTTGTCCAGCAGCACGAGGCCGGCGAGCTGCTTCGTCACTTCGCTGGCTTCGAGCGCCTTGCGGCCGACGAAGTCGCGCTCGGTCTTCAGGTCCACCGTCCATGCGAGGCCGGATTCCAGCGGCGAGGTGGTTTCGTCCATGTCCTGGCCGTAGAGATTCATCCCGGCTTCGAGCCGCAGGGTGTCGCGCGCGCCGAGGCCGATTGGCTTGCCGCCGGCTTCCATCAGCGCCTTCCAGAAGAAGGGCGCGGACTTCGCCAGCACCATCACCTCGAAGCCATCCTCGCCGGTGTAGCCGGTACGGGCGATGAACATCTCGCCCATGGCGGCGGCGTTGAAAGGCTTGAGGCTGGCGGTGATCTGGTCGACGCCGGGCAGCGCTTCGTTGAGCGCCTGCGTCGCATTCGGCCCCTGGATCGCGATCATCGCGAGGTCGCGACGCGGGGTGAGGGTGAGGCCCATGTCCCAGTCGGCGTTCATCTTTTCCATCCACGCGAGGTCCTTCTCCGCGGTGCCGGCGTTGACCACCAGGCGGAACCAGTTCTCGTCCATGAAGTAGATGATGAGGTCGTCGATGACGCCGCCGGCCTCGTTGAGCATGCAGGAATACAACGCCTTGCCCGAGACCTGCAGCTTGTCGACGTTGTTCGCCACCAGTCGGCGCAGGAAGGCGCGCACGTTGGCGCCACGGATGTCGAGCGGCAGCATGTGGGAAACGTCGAACAGGCCGCAGCCGGTGCGCACGGTATGGTGCTCCTCGATCTGCGAGCCGTAGTTGACCGGCATGTCCCAGCCGCCGAAATCGACCATCTTGGCGCCGAGTTCGCGGTGGGTGGCGTTGAGCGGAGTCTGTTTGAGCGCTGCTTGATTCGTCATGGGGGTTACCAAAATAAAAAAGGGTGAAGCGCGGATTCGCTTCACCCCTCTGTCCTTGGTACCTGAGAGATTACGGCCGGCTGATCTTCTTGCCAGCGGCCGCTGCCCCTTCGGTGGCGATCGTGCGATCGCGCTCTCCAGAGTGTCTTCCCCAGATTTTGCCTGGGTGTTGCGGTCCTTTTGCCTGAGCGATTCCGGGTGAATTGCGCCTTCGGCGGCATGCGGTGCACGCGCTCTCCCGCAACGGGAACGCGCACTATACCGAAGAAGCGCCAGGCCGGCCAGCCTTGGCCTGACCTAATAGGTCAGTTGCAGATCGAAGCCCATGGGCGCCAGGTCGCGCACGGTCAGCGGCAGGCTCAGGGGCTGTTCGCTGCGGGGGGGAATGCCGGCGGCGATGCGTTGGGTATCGCCGAGGTATTCGCTGGGGGCAAAGCTGCGGCGCGCCAGCGGGCGATTGCGTTGATCGGTTAGGGTCAGCAAAAGCACGGGCCAGGCCTGGGCGTGGCCGGCCCGGTTGCCGAGGGTAAGGGTGAGCTTCAGGTTACCGCTGGCCTCGGTCTGCAGGTCGGAACCGATGATCTGCAGCAAGCCCAGATTTTTCGGCAGGGAGAGCGTGCAGCCGAGCACGGTGCAGGCCTGTTCAAGGGCGGGGCGGGTCTGCGGCAGCCGGCTGGCCAGGGTGTCGCGCATGAAATAGGTGATTTGCGCAAGCAACAGCACCAGCAGCAGCGCGCTGACCGCACCCCACGCCCAGGGCTTGATTCGCGGCGGTGCAAAGCGAACGCGCGTCGTCTCGGGCAAGGGGGTGGCATATTCGATGCGTGCGACAGGCGCCGCATATGCGGCAGGTGCAGCGACCGGCGCGGGTGCCGGCGAATAGGCGGGCGCTGCGGGTTCCGGCGGATAGGTCGAGGGGGCGGGATAGATCTGCGGCAGCGGACCGAGGTCTTCCGGTACCGGGATGTCCGGATCGATCAGGATGATCGAGGGCAGTTCGTGTGTGGTATCGCGCTGGGTGATGCCGCGCGGGGTCTCGGAACCCGCCACGTCTTCAGCGAGTTCATCGGCTGCGGGTTCCTCCGCAACTGCGACCTCGTCAGGCGCAGCCTCCTGGACCTCCGGTTCTGCAGGCGGCGTGGTTTCCGGCGAGGGGGGGACTTCAACAGGCTCGGGTTCGGCCACAACGGGCAAGGGCGAACCATCTTCCATGAGCAGGCTCAGGCGCGCATCGAACGCCGCGCCACACACGCTGCATTGCACCCATCCCTGCGCGGCGTCGAGCTGGTCCGCTCCGAGGCGAAACACGCTGGCGCATTGCGGACAGGTGGTGCGGTAGCTCACTGCTTGACGCCCGCCAGGCGCACCCAGCCCTCGTCGATGGCGGGCGGATCGAACACGAACCAGGTGCGGTAGACCGCCATGACGTCCTCGGCCTGTTCGGCCAGAATGCCGGACAACACCAGCTGTCCGCCCGGCCGCACCCGGCCAGCGAGCAGCGGTGCCATGCCCTTGAGCGGATTGGTTAGGATGTTGGCGATGACGACGTCGTAGTGTCCGGGCGCGAGATCACCGGGCAGGCAGAAGTGCGCGTTCACGTCGTTTAGTTCGGCGTTGTCGCGCGAGGCGGTGACCGCCTGGGCGTCGATGTCGACGCCGTCGACGCGTGCCGCCCCCAGCTTGACGGCGGCAATGGCGAGGATGCCGGAGCCGCAGCCATAGTCGAGCAGGGTCTCGCCGCCGTGCAGATGTTCGTCGAGCCAGCGGAGGCATAGCCGCGTAGTGGGGTGGCTGCCGGTGCCGAAGGCCAGGCCGGGGTCGAGCTTGAGGTTGATCGCGCTGCTGTCGGGGGCGTCGTGCCAGGTCGGCACGATCCACAAGCGCGGCGAGATCGGGATGGGGTCGAACTGCGACTGGGTGAGGCGCACCCAGTCCTGTTCAGCCACGGTTTCGACCGCGTACTCGGTGGGTGCGGGAATGCCCGCCTGCTTCGCCGCATGGGCCAACATCTCCGCTACATCGGCGCCTTCGTCCAGCAGCACCACCGCAATGCTGTGTGGCCACAATTCGGCCGTCGGGTGGTCGGGTTCGCCGAACAGCGGTGTTTCGTCCACGGTGCCGGCGTCGGCGTCCTCCAGCGACACCGACAGCGCACCCGCCTCCATCAGCGCGTCGGACAGCGGCTCGGCCTGTTTGGAGTCGACGAGGATACGAACGGATTGCCAGGGCATTTTGGTGAGGCGTGGGGCGCAAGGGGTGAGGGGCGGGCGTCTGGCGCCGCATCCCTCACGCCTCACCCCGTCAGCCCTTTTCTCCCGCCAGCTTGTGTTCCAGATAATGAATGCTGGTGCCGCCGGCGATGAAGGCGGCGTCGTGCATCAGGTCCTGGTGCAGCGGGATGTTGGTGTTGATGCCTTCGACCACCATTTCCACCAGCGCGCCGCGCATGCGGGCGATGGCCTGGTCGCGGGTGTCGCCGTAAGCGATCAGCTTGCCGATCATCGAGTCGTAGTGCGGCGGCACGTAATAGCCGTGATACACGTGCGAATCGACCCGGATGCCGGGGCCGCCGGGGGCGTGGTAGTTGGTGAGCTTGCCGGGGCTGGGAACAAAGGTCGCCGGATGCTCGGCGTTGATGCGGCATTCGACGGCGTGGCCCTTGAACTGGATGTCTTTCTGCCTCCACGGCAGCTTTTCGCCGGCGGCGACGCGGATCTGGGTCTGCACGATGTCGATGCCGGTGATGAGTTCGGTCACCGGATGCTCGACCTGCACCCGGGTGTTCATCTCGATGAAGTAGAACTCGCCGTTTTCGTACAGAAACTCGAAGGTGCCGGCGCCGCGGTAGCCGATCTTGCGGCAGGCCTCGGCGCAGCGTTCGCCGATCTTGTCCCTGAGCTTGGGGTCGAGGCCGGGGGCGGGGGCTTCTTCCAGCACCTTCTGGTGGCGGCGCTGCATCGAGCAGTCGCGCTCGCCCAGGTGCACGGCGTTGCCGTGCTCGTCGGCGAGGATCTGGATCTCGATATGGCGCGGCGTCTGCAGGAATTTTTCCATGTAGACCATGGGATTGCCGAAGGCGGCGCCCGCCTCGGTCTTGGTCATGGTCACGGCATTCAACAGCGCGGCTTCGGTGTGCACCACGCGCATGCCGCGGCCGCCGCCGCCGCCGGCCGCCTTGATGATCACCGGGTAGCCGATCGCGCGCCCGATCTTGAGGACTTCGTCGGGATCGTCAGGCAGTGCGCCGTCGGAACCGGGCACGCACGGCACCTTGGCTTCGATCATAGCCTGCTTGGCAGCGACCTTGTCGCCCATCAGGCGGATGTTGTCGGGGCGCGGTCCGATGAAGGTGAAGCCGGAGGATTCCACGCGCTCGGCAAAGTCGGCGTTTTCAGACAGGAAGCCGTAGCCGGGGTGAATCGCCTCGGCGTCGGTGACTTCGGCGGCGGCGATGATCGACGGCACGTGCAGGTAGCTCTGTGCCGACGGTGGCGGGCCGATGCACACCGATTCGTCGGCCAGCTTCACATATTTGGCGTCGCGGTCGGCCTCGGAATACACGGCGACCGTCTTGATGCCCATTTCGCGGCAGGCGCGCTGGATTCTCAAGGCGATCTCGCCGCGGTTGGCGATCAGTATCTTTTCAAACATGGTTTTGGAGTGGTCAGAGGTGGGGGATAAGAGATGGGGGTAAGTGCTTCGCGTCTACATTCAAGCAGCACTGCGACGCTGCTCATCCCCTTATCCCTCTCAAGCAATCACAAACAGCGGCTCGCCGTATTCCACCGGCTGTCCGTTTTCGACCAGGATGGCCTTGATGACGCCCCCCTGGTCCGATTCGATTTCGTTCAGAAGCTTCATCGCTTCGATGATGCACAGCGTGTCGCCGACATTCACGCTCTGGCCCACTTCGGCAAAGTTCTTGGATCCCGGGGCCGGTGCGCGATAGAAGGTGCCGACCATGGGTGAACGCACGACGTGGCCTTCAGGCATGGCGTCTTCAGCTGGAGCCGCCGCTACCGGTGCCGCAGCCGCCGGGGCGGCAGCGTACGCCATCTGGGGGGCCTGCTGCATCATCATCGGCGCGCCAGCGATGCTCTTGGCGATGCGGACTTTTTCCTCGCCTTCGGTGATTTCCAGTTCGGCGATGCCGGAGGCTTCGACCAGGTCAATGAGCTTTTTCAGTTTTCTGAGATCCATGGGGCGTCCTGTTTTGAAGGTGGCGCAGCGCGTATTCCAGCGCCAGTTCGTAGCCCTGGGCACCCAGGCCCGAGATCACGCCGACGGCGAGGTCCGAGAAATACGAATGGTGGCGGAAGGTTTCGCGCGCGTAAATGTTGGAAAGGTGTACTTCGACGAACGGGATGGCAGTGCCCGCCAGGGCATCGCGCAGCGCGACGCTGGTGTGGGTGTAACCCGCCGGGTTGATGACGATGAAGTCGACGTGATCGCGCGCAGCCTGGTGGATGCGGTCGATCAGGGCGCCTTCGTGGTTGTGCTGGAAGGTCTCGACCTCGGCGCCGGCGGCCTCGCCGCGGCTGACCAGCGCACGGTTGATGTCGTCGAGCGTGGCAAGACCGTAATGCTTGGGCTCGCGGCTACCCAGCAAGTTGAGGTTGGGACCGTGCACAACCAGCACGTGCGGGTGCAGACTGGGGACCGATTTGGCCGCTGTGCGGCTGGTTCGTTTGGTCGTCATGGCGGCGAGTTTGCCGTAAATGGGGGTAAATTGTCCAGATATTGACGCTAAATCACAACTATGAGCCAATTTCGCGCAATGCGTTTTCGAGCGTGGGGCGCGGAAGCCGTCCCAGATGGCTCAG
>JAKBJA010000184.1 GCA_021836225.1 Pseudomonadota bacterium
GACCCATGCGGTTTTTCCGTCGAACAAGCGAGCAGGGCTTAACAGCGTATTTGCGTCTTCCGGGGCGTATTGCGTATGCGCGCGTCGACCGCAGGGTGGCGGTACCCAGGCTGCTCGCCGCGGGCGTGGTACCGGTCAAGGGCGACGACTGGGGCGAGGCGCTGGCCCGCCTGCATGGCAGGGGTCCGGTCAGCCTGGTGTTGAATCCGGCCGATTACAGGCTGCGTATGCTCGACGCACCGAACGTGCCCGCAGAGGAACTCAAATCCGCGGTGCGCTGGCAAATCCAGGACATGCTCGATTTTCACGCCGACGACGGCACGGTGGACGTGCTGGAGGTTCCGCATCCCGAGCACGTGAGTCATGCGCGGCAGATTTTTGCAGTGGCGGCGAAAAACAGCCTGCTGTCAGAGGAAGCGGTGCTCGCGGCCAACGCCGGACTCAATCTCACCATCATCGACATCATGGAAACCGCACAGCGCAACCTGGCTACCCGGCTGGAAAAGCCGGGGCGTGCGCTGGCGGTTTTTTCGTTCATCGAAACCGGCGCGCTGCTGACGCTGACGCTGGACAGCGAACTGTGCATGGCGCGCACGATGGGGGTGAGCCAGACGCTGCTTGACAGCGAAGGCATGGACAACGTGCTGGAACGGCTGACGCTGGAAATCCAGCGCAGCCTGGATCATTTCGATCGCCAGTTCGGCGGCATTCCCGTCGACCGCCTGTTGCTGGTGCCCACGGATCAGGTCGACGGCCTGCGCGATGGCCTTGCGGCCAATCTTGCCTTGCCGGTCGAGGTGATGAAGCTGGCGGAGGTGCTGGATGTCGCGGCCTTTCCGGGAGTGGGCGCGCTGCCATCCTCCTGCTTTCATGCCATCGGCGCGGCCCTGCGCATGGAAAACACCACGCCATGAGCCAGCAGATCAATCTCATCAGCCCGCTGCTGCTGAAGAAGCGCTATGCGTTCGGCCTGCGTGAAATGGCGCTGGCGCTGGGGCTGCTGCTGGCCGCTGCGCTTGCCTGGGCGGGTTACGTGCATTACCAGGCACACACCCTCGAAACCCGTGCCGCGCAGCAGGAGGCCCTGCAGGCGGCGGCACAACAGGAGCTGGATCAATTGGCCGCCGCCGCGGTCCGCCCGGTGAGTGCGCTGCTGGCCGAGCGCAGCAGGGCGATACAGGCACAGGTGAAGCAGCGCGAAGTGTTGCTGGCGTCGATGGGCGGCTCGGTCGGGCACGCCTCGACGGGGTTCGCTGCGCGCATGCGCGCGCTCGCCCAGGGCAGCACGGACGGTGTCTGGCTGAACGGGTTCACCTTCGCGCCGGGCCATGTGGCCCTCAAGGGATCGGCCTTGAATGCCGGCTTGCTGACCACCTACGTGGATCGGCTCGGCAGCCAGGCCGCCTTCGCCGGCATGCAGCTTTCCGGCATGGATGCGGCGCCAGCACGCGCTGCGGATGGCGGGGCGGCCGGCACGGCGAAACTGCCTGACTACATCGATTTCGCCTTGTACTCGGGCAGCCGGGACAAACCGGCCGAGCTGGGAGCGCCGCATGCTCAATGAGAAATTGCGCGAGATCGCCGCGCGGATCGACGCGATCAGTCTGAGGGAGCGGGTGTTTGTCTTCGGGGCGGCTGCGGTGGCGGTGCTCGCCCTGGTGCAGACCCTGCTGATCGATGCGGGCCAGCTTCGCCAGCAGAGCGCCCAGGCCCGCTTGCAGAGCGCCGACGCGGCGCTGGCACACATCGCGCAGCAACGGCAACTGCTGGCCGGCCAGGCAGGGCGCGACCCGGATCGGGCGGCGCGCGCTGCGCTGGCCGCCCAGGAAACCCGTCTGGCCGAACTGAATGCCGAACTTGAAAAGCTCGAACGCGCGCTGATTCCGCCCGCGCGCATGAACCAGGTGCTGAAAAGCATGGTGCAGGAGACCGGCGGCATCCGGGTCGTCGGCTTCAGGACGCTCAGCCCGCAACCGGTTGCGCTGCCCGGCGCGGCCGAGGGTGCGCCGCCCGGGTTCTATCGCCACGGATTTGAAATCACCGTGAGCGGGCAATATTCCGATCTGGTCGCGTATCTCGAACGGCTGGAGGCCTTGTCCTGGCGCCTGAGCTGGTCCGAGGCGACGCTCGACGCCTCCGCCCGCCCGCAGCTGACGCTCACCCTGACGGTCCACACCCTGAGCCTGGAGGAAGCATGGCTGCGCGTATGATCCTGCTCGTCCTGGCCGCACTGCTGACGGCGCCGCTGGCCGCCGCGTCGCTGCCGGACCCGACCGCGTTGCCGACCAGCCTGTCGAGCGTCCCGTCCGGCACGACAGCAGAAGCGGCCGGTCTGGCCTGGGTCCGGGTCAATGGACGCCAGTCAGTCGCCTGGTATGGCGGCACCACCGTCAAAGTGGGTGATTCGGTGGACGGCGGGCAGGTGACCGCCATCCGCGAAGATCACATTGTCATCTCGGGCAAGGGCGGACGCCGCACCGTCCATCTGCTCGACCACACGATCCGCACACAATCGCGAGCCCAGTCGCCGGCTCGATGAAACCAGGAATTGAACATGCATAAACACATCGTCTTGGCTGTATTGGTTCTGTCCGGCTGCGCCAGCCCACTCGGCAAGGCGGGCAAGGATGCGATGGACGGCGCGTTTGTCACCGCCGCGAGCCAGCCGGCACCGGTTGCGGCGCCGCCCGCGGCCGTGCAGCAGGCGGTCATGGACGCGGTGCGCGACGCGCCGCCGCCCGCGGCCAGGCCGCCACGCACCGAGCCGCGTTTCAGCCTCACCGTGAACAACGCCAAGGCGTCCGAGGTATTCATGGGCATGGTGACCGGCACGCCCTACAGCATGCTGGTGCACCCGGACGTGATGGGCACCCTGACGCTCAATCTGAAGAACGTGACGGTGCCCGAGGCGATGGAAGCGGTGCGCGCCCTGTACGGCTACGAATACGAAGTCCAGGGCACCCGCATCATCGTGCCGTCGCCCGCGCTGCAAGCCCGCATCTACCACCTGAATTCCCTGGCAATGCAGCGCAAGGGGACGTCGGATATGCGGGTGGTGTCCGGCTCGGCCAGCATGAGAGGCGGCAGCGGCGGCGCAAGCGGGACCACGTCCGGCACCACCTCGCAGTCGCTGGAAACCAGCAGCGTGCAGACCTCGACCGATTCCAAATACTGGGAGGAAGTCAGCACGTCGCTGAAGACCCTGGTCGGCGAAGCGGGCAGCGTGGTGGTGAGCCCGCAATCCGGGATCATCATCGTCAAGGCGGCACCGGCCAGCCTGCACATGGTGGAGAAGTATCTGCGCGCGTCGGAATGGGTGAGCGCCCGCCAGGTGATGCTGGAAGCCAAGATCCTCGAGGTGCAGCTGAACGACGGTTATCAGTCGGGCATCAACTGGGCGACGCTGCAGTATGGCGGCAAGACCGCCATCGGGGTGAGCGGTGTGAGCCCCAGTATCGGACCCGGCGGAACGAGCCTGGTCAATCTGGGTGGAACGGTGGCGCAAATGCTGGGCGGCGCGATTCCCGGCCCGGCCGGCAGCGTGTTCGGGCTGGCCTTCAACGATGGGGATTTCGGCGCCGTCATCAACCTGATCAAGAGCCAAGGCGCCGTGCACGTGCTGTCCAGTCCGCGCATCGCCACCATCAACAACCAGAAAGCCGTGCTCAAGGTCGGCACCGACGACTTTTTCGTCACCGAAGTCACCGGCGGCACGGCCGCAGCGCTGGGCGTTCCGGCCACGCCGCCCACCGTCGTCGTGCAGCCTTTCTTTTCCGGCATTGCGCTGGACGTGACGCCGCAAATCGACGACAAGGACAACATCACGCTGCACGTTCGCCCCTCGGTCAGCAACGTCACCGAAAAGGAGAAGGACATCCGCCTGGGCGACCTGGGGAATTTCGTGCTGCCGCTGGCTTCCAGCAGCATCTCGGAAACCGACAGCGTGGTGCGCTTGAAGGACGGCCAGATCGTCGCCATCGGCGGCTTGATGAGCCAGTCTTTCGACGACAGCAAGAACCGCATCCCGGTGCTCGGTGACATTCCTTATCTGGGGGAGCTCTTCGGCAACACCAGCCAGAGCAGGCTGAAGCGCGAGCTGGTGGTGCTGATCAAGACCACCCTGATCCGCGACAATCAGGACTGGAACCGCGACCTGGAAGCGACGCAACGCCGTTTCCAGACCTACGAGCTGCCTGAATTCCGGCCATGAGCAGCTGGTGGGGGCACTTCGGCCTGCGCGAGCCGCCGTTCGGCCTGACCCCCGACACCGGTTTCTTCTTTCCCGCGCTGCCGCATCGGGACGCCCATGAAACGCTGCTGTATGCCTTGAGCGTGGGCGAGGGTTTCCTGGTGGTCGAAGGCGAGGTCGGCACCGGCAAGACCCTGCTGCTGCGGCGTGTGCTGAACACGCTGCCGCAGCGCTGGCAGGCGGCCTTCGTTCCCAATCCGGGACTCGATCCGCGCGGTCTGTATGCGGCGATCGCGATCGAGTTCGGCGTGCCGGGCGACGGCAGCCCTGAAGCATTGCTGCACCGCCTGGAACGGCATTTCATCGAGCTGGCCCGGCAGGATCGGCAGCCCGTGGTGCTGATCGACGAGGCACAGGCGCTGCCTGCCGAAACCCTCGAAGCCGTGCGCCTGCTGACCAACCTGGAAACCGAGAAGCGCAAATTGCTTCAGGTCGTGCTGTTCGGCCAGCCCGAATTGATGGCCCGGCTGCGCGAGAAAGCCACCCGGCAAATTCTCACCCGCATCAGCTTCCATGCCGCTTTGCGCCCGCTCGGCCGGCGCGAGGTGGCGGCCTATGTGCGGCACCGCCTGGCGGTGGCAGGGCGCGAGGGCGCAGTCTTCACCGTGTGGGCGGAGCGTGCGCTGTGGCGCGCATCCCGCGGACTGCCGCGGCTGGTGAACATCATCGCGGCCAAGGCCATGATGCTGGCCTATGGCCAGGGCGCGCCCCGGGTCGTGCGCCGCCACGTGATCGCGGCCGCGCAGGATACGCTTGCCGCCCGCAAGCGCATGCCGCTGGCGCCGCTGGCCTGGGGACTGGCGCTGCTGGGACTGACTGCCGCAACCGCGGCCGGCTGGCGCTTGCTGGGATGAATCCGGAAGGAACGGGATGAGCGTCATCAACCAAATGCTGCGGGAACTCGATGCGCGCGGCAGCACGCCGGCCGAATTGCCGGTGAAACCCGTCCGCCCGCTGGGTGCAAAACGTCGTCATGCCGGGCTGGTTCTGGGCGGAATGGCCCTGTTGGCAGCCGCTGCGGCGGGCTACTGGATGCGGCACCCGGTCCCCGCGACGGACGTGCCGCCGCACGCCCCCGCCGCGGCCCGGCAGCAGACCGACGCGGTCAGCATCGCGCCGGCCGCCACTGCAGCCGCGAAGCAGCCCGTTCCGCTGCCGGCTGCCGCTGCCTCCGAGCCGACGATCGTGGTATCCCGGCAGCCCCCGGGTCGGGAGCCTTCACGCGAGGAGGCGCAGCAGGCACCCAGGCAGGCGCTGAGCGCCCCGCCCGCACCTTTCCCGTCTCTCCGGGGGCAGGATCGGGAAACGCCACCGAGCGAGCCGGCGGTGGTCAAAATGACGGCGCTCTCACCCGAGGCCGAGGCGCAACAGCTTCACGACGAGGCGCAATTGCTGCGCCGCAGCGGAAAAGACGATGCGGCCATGGGCAAGTATCGGCAGGTGCTGGAGCGCAACCCGGGGATGACGGGCGCGCGCCTGCAGCTCGCCGGGCTGCTGCGGGAAACGGGCCAGGCCGATGCGGCCTTGTCGCTGCTCACGGCGGGATTCGAGCAGCGTGCCGACGATCGGCTGGCGATCGCAGCGGCGCGCCTGTTGGCCGACCAGGGGCAGCGCGAGGCGGCGCTGGCGTGGCTGCAGCGCGGACAGACCGGCTTGCGCCCCGCGGACCATGCCTTGATGGGGGCCTTGCTGTCACAGGCACATCGTCATGAGGAGGCGAGTGAGGCGTATCGGCGGGCGCTGGCCGCCGACCCCGGCCACGGGGGGTGGCAACTGGGCCTGGGGCTGGCGCTGGAGGCGCAGGGAAGGCTCGATGAGGCGCGGGCCGCTTACCGGACCGCGTTGGAGCGGGCGCAATTCAAGCCCGAAGTCATGCAGTTCTTGCGCGAACGCAGCGGTTTGTCCGGACCGTGAGAGCCCGACTTGATCGGGTGCTGCAGTACTTTGTGTTGCAATTAAACAACGCATTTTTTCTGTAATGGAAGAAAATCAATAGACTGTGGTTTTCTTTTACCGATTTGCTAGAATCCGCGCGTCGGCTGGATCACAAGTCCCGGACCGATCTCTGGTGTGGGTTTTAATATTCGTAAGTAAAAGGGAAATCAAATGAAATACTCCGCTCTCCTGGCCGCTCTGCTGGCTATCTCCATGACCGCTTGTGGCCAAAAAGAAGAAGCTGCTGCTCCTGCTGAGGCACCTGCTGCCGAAGCTCCGGCTCCGGAAGCTGCTGCTCCGATGGAAGCTGCTCCTGCTGAAGCCGCTCCGGCTGACGCTGCGGCTCCCGCTGAAGCGGCTCCGGCTGACGCTGCTGCTCCCGCACCTGCTGCCCAGTAATTCCGGGTTCAGGAACGAAAAACCGGCCTTCGGGCCGGTTTTTTTTCGCCTGCGATTTGCCGTAGAAGGGGGCTATTGCTTCAGGAACGCATCCAGCCGCGCAATCGCCTCGATCAGTCGAGGGAGTGGCTGGGTGTAGGCCACGCGCAGATAGCGTTGGGGCTGGTGCTGGCCAAAGTCGAGGCCCGGGGTCACCGCGATCCCGGCCTGTTCCAGCAGGGCCTGCGCAAACTGGAAGCTGTCGTCGGTATGCGCGCTGCAGTCGGCATAGATATAGAAAGCGCCCTGGGGCTGGGTGGGAATGATGAAGCCGCGCTCACGCAGCGCGGGCAGCAAAAAATCGCGGCGCTCGCGAAGTTCCGCCTTGCGGGCATCGAGTTCGGCGAGGGTGGCGGGCGCAAATGCCGCCAGCGCTGCATGCTGCGCCGGGGTCGGGGCCGCCAGGAACAGGTTCTGCGCCAGCCGCTCCACGTCGGCCATCGCCCAGGCCGGGGCAAGCAGCCAGCCCAGCCGCCAGCCGGTCATCAGGAAATACTTCGAGAAGCTGTTGATGACGAATACATCGTCCCAGCGCGCGGCGCTGTGCTCGCCGCCGTCGTAGGTGAGCGCCAGATAGATCTCGTCGACGATCAGGGCCACGCCATGCGCGGCGCACCAGTCATGGATGCGCGCCAGTTCGTCCGCTGCGATCGCGGTGCCGGTGGGGTTGGACGGGCTGGCGATCAGCACGGCGCGGGTGGCCGGGCCAGCATGGCGCTCGATCAGGTCGAGCGTGAGTTGGAAGCCGCTGGACTCATCGACCGGCACGGTGACGGCACGGGCCTCGCAGAAGCGCGCGAAGTGGCGGTTGCAGGGATAGCCAGGATCGGCCATCAGGACCTCGTCGCCAGGACCGGCCAGCAGGCCCAGCGCCAGCAGCAGCGCGCCTGACGCGCCGGGGGTAACGATGATGCGAGCGGGATCGGCCGCAACCTGCCAGCGCGCGGCGTAAAAGTCGGCAATGGCTTCGCGCAGGACGGGCAGGCCGAGCGCGCCGGTGTAATGGGTGTGGCCGGCGCGCAGCGCGACGACGCCGGCCTCGACGATGGGGGCGGGGGTGGCAAAGTCCGGCTCGCCGATCTCGAGATGAATGATGTCGCGCCCGATAGCCTGCAGGGCCTGGGCGCGCGCCAGGATGTCCATCACATGAAACGGCGCGATGCTCGTCATGCGGGCTGCCGTATGCGGCCGGATCGGGCTCATGCCGAGCCTCCCAGGCGTTGCAGCGGATGCTGGCGATAGAACTGCTGCAACTGATGGTAAACCGCGGGGTATTCGGCGTGCAGCAGGCCGGGTGTCTCGAAGAACACCTCGGTCAACACGGCAAAAAACTCGGCCGGGTCATAACTGGCATAGGGGTCGATCGCGGTGTCCTCGCCGGCATCGACGCGTTTGCAGAAATTTTCATACGCATTGCTGAAATCATTCGCCCAGGCGGCGGCGTTCATGCCGCGATGCAGCGGGGGAAAGCCGTTGGCGTCGCCGTTCAGCATGTCGAGCTTGTGCGCGAATTCGTGCAGCACCACGTTGACGCCGTCGGCCTGGCCGCTGCTGGCGACATCGGCCAGCGACAGCACCAAAGGGCCACCGTGCCAGGATTCGCCCGCCAGGATGTCGCGAGAATGATGCACCACGCCGGCCTCGTCCATTTCCTCGCGGTGACGCAGGAACTCGTCAGGATAGAGAATGATCTCGTTCCAGCCGCGGTAGCTGTCTTCGGTGAGATTGAGCGTCAGCAGACAGGCTTGCAGCGCAATATGCAGTTGCATGGGGTCGTCCACCTCGGCGCCGCCAGCCGCCGAAAAGGATTTGCCGTGAAGCAGCAGGGTGGCGGCTTCGCGCAGGCGTTGCATCTCGTCGGCTGTCAGCCCGTGCAGGATAGGCAGGCGTCCGACAGCGCGTTCGAATGCATCAAGCGGAACCAGATGGCGGCTGAGGATGCGCGCGCGCCGCCAGTGTGAAAACCAGCCCATGCCCACGCTCAGTCGTCGCTGTCGAGCAGACGCGTGGTGGGGGTGTCCGGATGCTCGAGCTCGACCCGCTCGATCTGCTGGAAGCGGCGACTGATCTTGTCGCTGGAAATGCGAACCTCGCTCACATCCTTGTTGGCCTGCTCGATGTGGCTGGCGAGCTTTTTCATGCGTTCGTCGAAACGCGCAAAGTCCTTTGCCAGCTTGGAAAGTTCGTCCTTGATCACGTGCGCCATGCGTCGCGTTTCGGAATCGCGGATCACTGCCCGCGCGGTGTTCAGCACCGCCATCAGCGTGGTCGGCGAGGTGAGCCACACACGCTGCTTCTGGGCGTGCTCGACCAGATCCGGGTGGTAGGCGTGGATCTCGGCGAATACCGCCTCGGCCGGCAGGAACATCACCGCGCCGTCGGACGTCTCGCCCTCGACGATGTACTTGGCGGCGATGTCGTCGACATGCTTCTTGACGTCGGCCTTGAACTGCCGCTTGGCCGCGTCGCGCTCGGCGACCGGCAGACTGTCGTCGAACATGCGGCTGTAGTTTTCCAGCGGGAACTTGGAATCGACGCACACCGTGCCGGTCGGCTCAGGCAGGATCAGGGCGCAGTCGGCGCGGGCACCGCCCTTCAGCGTGTGCTGAAAGGCGTAGGCGTCGGGCGGCAGGCTGTTCCGCACCAGCGCTTCCAGCTGGACTTCGCCGAAGGCGCCACGCGAGCGCTTGTCGCCGAGGATTTCCTGCAAGGACACGACGTTGCTCGCAAGGCCTTCGATCTTTTTCTGCGCCTCGTCGATCACCGCCAGCCGCGACATCACCGAGGTGAAGGTCTCGTTGGTCTTCTTGAAGCCCTCGTCGAGGCGCTCGGCGACCTTGCCGGAGATTTCGTTCAGCCGCCCGTCGACCGTCTGCGACAGTTGCTGCACCCGCTCGTTGAAGTGCGCGGTCATGCCTTTCAGCGTGTCCTGCAGCAGGCTCTGCTCGGCGCGTCCCTGCTCGATCAGCTTTTCCAGCATCGCGGTCTGGAATTGAGCGAACTGGCCGGTGACGGTTTCACGCGTTTCTGCCAGCCGTTCGGTCTGTGCAATCTGTAGTGCGGAAAGCTGGGCCTGCATGCGGTCGGACTGTGTCGATAGACCCGTGTGCAGGTCGGTCAGCACGGCGCGGTGGCGAGCCTCCATGTCCTGCGTCAGCAGCGCGGGCAGCCCGGTTTGCTCCCGGCGCAGCGCATGGATGCGGAGCAGCAGCAAGACATTGATGGCAATAAGGACGGCAAGGCCGAGGAGGAGGCCGATTTCGACAGGGCGCATGGCGGTGATTTTACCCGTCAAGGCATAAAAAAACCCGGCGCAAGGCCGGGTTTTGATTTATGCCGCTGCGCGGTTGGCGCGCTTGCGATCGTGTTCCTGCAGGTGACGCTTGCGGATGCGGATCGACTTCGGCGTGATTTCCACCAGTTCGTCGTCGTCGATGAATTCCACCGCAGACTCCAGCGTCAGCTTGATCGGGGTGGTCAGGCGCACCGCCTCGTCGGTACCGGAGGCCCGCACGTTGGTGAGCTGCTTGCCCTTGATCGGGTTGACCACCAGGTCGTTGTCGCGGCTGTGGATGCCGATGACCATGCCTTCGTACAGCTTGTCGCCGGGCGAAACGAACATGCGGCCGCGGTCTTCCAGTTTCCACAGCGCGTAGGCCACGGCCTCGCCGTTGTCCTGCGACACCAGCACGCCGTTGTGGCGGCCGGGCAGATCGGCCTTGACCGGACCGTAGTCGTCGAACACGTGGCTCATCAGGCCGGTGCCGCGCGTCATGGTCATGAAGTCGGACTGGAAGCCGATCAGGCCGCGCGCCGGAATGTGGTATTCCAGGCGGGTGCGGCCGCGGCCGTCGGATTCCATGTTGGTCAGTTCGCCGCGCCGGCGGCCGATCTCTTCCATCACGCCGCCCTGGTGTTCGTCTTCCAGGTCGATGGTCAGGTTTTCATATGGCTCGCACTTCTCGCCGTTGATGTCCTTGTATACCACGCGCGGCTTGGCCACGGCCATCTCGAAGCCTTCGCGGCGCATGTTTTCCAGCAGGATGGTGAGGTGCAGTTCGCCGCGGCCGGAGACGCGGAACACGTCGGCGTCGCCGGTGTCGTCCACGCGCAGCGCGACGTTGGTCAGCAGTTCCTTGTTCAGGCGGTCGCGGATCTGGCGGCTGGTGACGAACTTGCCTTCGGTGCCGGCGAGCGGCGAGGTGTTGACCATGAAATCCATGGTCAGCGTCGGTTCGTCCACGCCGAGTACGGGCAGGCCGACGGGATTGTCCTTGTCGCAGATGGTGACGCCGATGCCGATGTCGTCGAGACCCGAGATGATGATGATGTCGCCGGCTTCGGCCTCATCCACCGCCACGCGATCCAGGCCGCGGAAGCCGAGCACCTGGTTGATGCGGCCGGTGGCAACCTGCTCTTCGTGGTTCATCACCACCACTGACATCCCCGGCTTGATGCGGCCGTTGAGCACGCGGCCGACGCCAAGACGGCCGGTGTAGGTCGAGTAATCGAGCGCGGCGATCTGCAGTTGCAGCGGCGCCTCGGGCGAGCCGGGCGGGGTGGGCACGTGGGTGATGACCGTGTCGAACAGCGGCTTCATGTCGGCCGCAGCGCCGCCTTGTGACGGCGCGTCCTTCAGGTCCATGCAGGCCCAGCCGTTGAGGCCGGACGCGTAGATGATGGGAAAGTCGAGCTGGTCGTCGGTGGCGCCGAGCTTGTCGAACAGGTCGAAGGTCTGATCAACCACCCAATCCGGGCGGGCACCGGGACGGTCCACCTTGTTGATGACGACAATCGGACGCAGACCCAGCGCCAGCGCCTTCTTGGTGACGAAGCGCGTCTGCGGCATCGGGCCTTCGACGGCGTCGACCAGCAGCACCACGCCGTCGACCATGCCGAGCACGCGCTCGACTTCGCCGCCGAAGTCGGCGTGGCCGGGGGTGTCGACGATGTTGATGTGGTAGTCGCCGTAGGTGATCGCGGTGTTCTTCGCCAGAATGGTGATGCCGCGTTCCTTTTCCAGGTCGTTGGAGTCCATCACCCGTTCGTCAACCGCCTGGTTGTCGCGGAAGGTGCCGGACTGCTTGAGAAGCTGGTCGACCAGCGTGGTTTTGCCATGGTCGACGTGCGCGATGATGGCGATGTTGCGGAGCTTGCGGGACATGATGGGTGCCGGATTGCGGGAAACCCGGCATTATAACAGGGTTTTCTGACTATTTATTGTGCAAGCGGATGCGCGGCCAAGCGGGCGTCTATGCTGTCGATGAGCTTCTGGTAACGGGGGCCGCCGACAGGACCGAAGCGGCGATCGAACTCGGCCTGCGACATGAATTCCGGCAGGTCGCGAAAATCCGGCAGCAGGTCCGCATCGCGGCGGGCTGAGGCCAGGTGCTGCTGCATCTGCGCGGCCGCCTCGCCGGTCGCGCGTTCGCCCAGTTTGACCCCGGCGCGGTTGGCGGCCAGGTCGGTGAAGCTGAAGCCCGAGCCCTTGCTGGCGTCCTCTTCTTCCTTGATCAGGCCGATGGCGTTCGCCAGCCGGCTGCCGCCGTTGACGGTGAGCGCGGCCGAAATCATGAAATGTTCGGCAAAGTCGCGTCGCCCGTGCAGCGACAGCAGCACTCGCGGCGCACGACGGATCGACTTGCTGTCGCCTTCCAGCAGCCTGGGCAGACTGATGCCGGACAGATAGGCCGCGAGCGCGGTGAACGCTGCACGGTTTTCTTCGGCCACGTCGTCGTCGCTGGCTTGCGCATGTTCAAACAGCGGTGCGAGGATGCTTACCAGCGGGATGGTGCTGCCGTGAGGATGTTGTTTGATGAGGGTATCCAGCTTCTCGGCGTAGGCTAGCATGCGCGCCTGGTCTTCGGGCGCAATGAGCAGCTCGGCGCTTTTGCGTTCGAGTTGGGTCAGCAGTTCAGGATGCCAGCGGTAATCCAGCGTGGCCAGGTTTTCGTCAAAATTCACCAGGGAAAACGCATCGGCCAGCGAAGCATAGGTTTCGTCCCGGCGCAGCCAGCGATGCGCGAGGCGTGCGATTCCGTCAGCCAGCGCGCCCGGCAGCGGCAGGCTGCCGAGTTGCAGGCTCTGGATGCGGATACCGCCTGGCACATCTGCCACTTCGGCAGTGAGGTTGAGATAACGGCCAAACGGGCTGGCTGGCACGGCCATGGTGGCGGTGATAGTGGCCAGGCCGGGCGTGAGCTCGGCGGCGACTCCGTTGACCTGGCGCAGCTCGACTGCGTAATTGAGCAGGCGGTTGAGTTCCGCTTCGTCGAGCTGGATGGTTTGAATCACGTCGGGCGTCTGACGGCGCGGGTCGTGTTTCTGGAACAGCGATTTGACCCAGGCCAGATCAGTACGGCGAAATTCGGAGGGGGGCTCGATTGCGGGAGAGTCGTCCAGCATCAGCCACGGCAGCACGGCAAACCCTGCCAGCACGGTGAACAGCATGCTCCAAGCGATAAGCCGCTTCATTTCATTCCGGCTGGTTGCGCATGAAATCGGCCGTCTTGAAGAAGGCAGCGGTGAGTTCCTGCTGCATGGTTGCATCCACGCCCACGCCTTGCATGGCGCGGATCATGCAGCCCATCCACTGGTCGCGCTCGGCAACGCCTACGGCAAACGGCATGTGGCGGCGGCGCAAAAACGGATGGCCGAAGCGGTCAGTGTATTCCGGCGGGCCGCCGGTCCAGCCGCTCAAGAACCAGAACAATTTGTTGCGCGATTCGGTGAGGTCCGCCGGGTGCAGCATGCGGATGCCGTAGTAATCGGGGTCTTCGTCCATCAGGTCGTAAAAGCGGTCGACTAATCGGCGTATGACTTCGCTGCCGCCCAGGCGTTCGTAATGGGTCTGCATCGCTCAGGCCTCGACCGGTTTGACAGCGGCCGCCGCAGTTTTGGCACGTTTGCGCGCCGCATCCGTGTCGGCGGCGGTGGTGAGCGCCACCCCCATGCGGCGGCGGACGAAGGCCTGCGGCTTGCCGAACAGACGCAGGTCGACGCCGGGCATGGCAAGTGCTTCGGCCACGCCGTCGAAAGCGATGCCGGTTGCGTCCATGCCGCCGTAAATGACCGCCGATGCTCCGGGCTCGCGCAAGGCAACGTCGACCGGCAGGCCGAGGATGGCGTGCGCATGCAGCTCGAATTCGTTCTGCCGCTGCGTCGCCATCGTCACCATGCCGGTGTCGTGCGGGCGCGGGCTGACTTCGGAGAACCACACGGTATCGCCCTTGACGAACAGCTCCACGCCGAAAATCCCGCGTCCGCCGAGATTGCCGGTGACGGTGGCGGCGATGTCCTGGGCACGCTGCAATGCCATGGCAGACATCGCCTGCGGCTGCCACGATTCGACGTAATCGCCCTTTACCTGAACGTGGCCGATGGGCTCGCAGAAATGCGTCTCGACCTGTCCCGACGCACCGAGCGCACGCACGGTCAACAGCGTGATTTCGTAGTCGAAGTCGATCACGCCCTCGACGATGACGCGGCCCTTGTTGACTCGTCCGCCTGCCGAGGCGTAATCCCAGGCCGACCCCAGCTGGCTGGCATCGTCGATTTTCGACTGGCCCTTGCCGGACGACGACATCACCGGCTTCACGATCACCGGGTAGCCCAGCCTCTCCGCGGCGGCGGTCATTTCGGCGAGACTGTCGGCAAATACATAGGGCGAGGTCGGGAGATTCAGCGTCTCGGCCGCGAGGCGACGGATGCCCTCGCGGTTCATGGTGAGGTTGGCGGCGCGCGCGGTGGGGATGACCTCGGCCAGCCCGGCGGCCTCGATCTCCAGCAGGGTTTCGGTGGCGATGGCCTCGATCTCCGGCACCACGAGGTGAGGTTTTTCCGCCTCGATCAGCGCGCGCAAGGCCTTGCCGTCGCTCATGTCGATGACGTGCGCGCGGTGCGCCACCTGCTGGCCGGGCGCGTTTGCGTAGCGATCGACGGCGATGACTTCGACACCCAGGCGCTGCAGCGCAATGACGACTTCCTTGCCGAGTTCGCCCGCGCCCAGCAGCATGACGCGGGTGGCTGAAGGAGAGAGTGGGGTGCCGAGGCGCATAGACAATCCTGAAAGCAAAACCGGAATTTTACAGTGGCTTACAGATGTTCCTCGATCGGAAGCGCTTGCAGCACTCGCAGCAGGCCACGCTGGATAAGGGTGGTTTCGGGTTCCTTATCGAAAATGCGCTCGCGGCCCTGGTAGGTGTCGTGCCACTGCAGGCGTTTCTCGATCGCCTTGTCGGTGGTTTCGATGACGAGTCGTGGCTGGTAGCTTCGTTCGGGAAGCATGGCGTCTTCTGCAATGGCAGTGACCTGGCGGGAAAGCTCGGGCGAATGGATGACCAGCCCCATTTCGGTGTTGAGCAGGGCCGAGCGCGGGTCGAAGTTGAAACTGCCGATAAACACGTGCTCATCGTCGAACACGAAGGTTTTGGCGTGCAGGCTGGCGCGCGACGAGCCGCTGCCGAGGTCGCGCAGGCGTCCGCCTGTCGGTTCGGCGACCGGCTTCAGTTCGTACAGATTGACCCCGGCTTCCAGCAGCGGGATGCGGTAGTTGGCGTAGCCGGCGTGCACCACCGGGACGTCGCTGGCGGCATAGGCATTGGTCAGCACGTCGACCTGCACGCCCTGGCTGCGCCAGTACTCGAAGTAGGCCATGCCCGTGGCGCCGGGCACGAAATAGGGCGACACGATGAGCGCGCGTCGGGTGGGGTTGATCCATAGCCCGGCGAGTTGGCCAATCAGCAGTTTGGACGACGATTTGCTGCGTTTCAGCACCTTGTCCGGCGGGTCGACGATGAGATCGGCGCGCGCGATGTGCCAGGGAAGTTGCCCTGTCAGCAGTTTGGGAATGGGGTCGGCTGCAGTCAGCGCGCGGCCGTATTCGCTATCGAGGTGCTGCGCGCGGAACGCCTGCAGAAACCGGATGGCGCGCTGCAGCCGGATGTCGCTGGCATCGACAGGCAGGGCCGAGGCGGGCACCGCGGCAACGCTGTTCCAGTATTGATCGAACGACTGCGACAGGGCATCGGCGATGGCGCCGGCTGCGACGACGTCAAGATCGACGAAGGCGAGATCGTGATGGGCGTTGAAATACTCGTCTCCAATGTTGCGGCCACCGGTGATGCCCAGCTGGTTGTCGGCGATGAAAACCTTGTTGTGCATGCGGCGGTTGAGGCGGACGTGTTCGCGCAGCGCCTGCCAGCCTTTCACGAACGGATTGGTGCTGCGGGTGTGGAAAGGATTGAACAGCCGCACCTGGATGTTGGGGTGGGCATTCAGGGTGGCGAGCCGAAGCTCCTTGTCGGCGGTGTCGATGTCGTCGACCAGCAGGCGCACGCGCACCCCGCGTTCGGCGGCGGCCAGCAGCGCAGCGGCGACCAGCTTGCCGGTGGTGTCGTTGTGGAACAGGTAATACTGCACGTCGAGCGTGCGGGTGGCGCGCTGCGCCAGCGCGAGCCGGGCAGCAAGCGCGGCATGACCGCCGTGGAGCAGATGGAAACCGGATTCGCCGGGTGGGATGTGTTTCGCCAACTGTGCTTTCAGCAGGCTGTCGGCATGATTGGAGGTGGCATGCGAGGGAGGGCGCTCGGTGTCGAGCCGGAGCGTAGGCGCGCAGCCGGCGAGCGCCAGCAGGGCGGCGAGGACGAGGCTGGCGAGCGGATCAGGCGATATTCTCATCGAGCCGATGCCATGCGAAGTGGGGGCCGGGATCGGTCTTGCGGCCCGGTGCGATGTCACTGTGGCCTACCACGGCGCGGATCGGATAAGCCTGTTTCAGCAGGTTCACCAGCGGGGCCAGGGTCGCATACTGGGCTTCGGCGAAAGGCAGGTCGTCGGTGCCTTCGAGTTCGATACCGATGGAAAAATCGTTGCAGCATTCGTGTTCCTGCCAGTTCGACACCCCGGCGTGCCAGGCGCGCAGCGTGCACGGCACGAACTGGATCAAGGTGCCGTCGCGGCGGATAAAGAAATGGGCCGACACCTTCAGGCCGCGGATACCCTGGTAATACGGATGCGCATCCCAGTCGAGCCGATTGGTGAACAGGTCGATGACGGCAT
>JAKBJA010000063.1 GCA_021836225.1 Pseudomonadota bacterium
TAGTCCTGGCCTTCGAGCCGCTTCGGGATCTCGTTCTGCAGCGTCTTCACCGCCTGCGCCAGCGACTGGCGCAGCAGGCGCCCCTCGCCGGCCGGCAGGCGCAACGCCAGCGGCCGTTCAGGGGCGTCGAAGTTGTGCAGATAACAGAGGTCGGGCGGCACCCGCTTGTTCGCCGCAACCTCGCGCATCGCCTGCTTGAGCAGCGACGAGCGGCCGCTGCCCACCTCACCGAGCACGAAGATGTTGTAGTTGGGCTGGTCCATGGCGAGGCCAAAACGCGCAGCTGCCTCGGCACGTGCCTGGCCGATCCACGGCAGCGGCTCCTCCACCAGTTCGGCGGTGTCGGCAAATCCCAATGCGTCGGGATCAAGGGTGAGGCGCAGGTCGGCGGGAGGCAGCGTGGCAATCGGCATGGGTCAGGACCGGAAGGCGGAATCCCCGGATTATTGCGCAAGACCCGCAAGCGGCAACAGGGCGCTCCACTTCGCCTGGCTTTCCCGGTAGCGCGCGCGCAGTTGCGCAGCGTTGTCGCGAAGCACATCGGCGGGCACCGCAAGCGCCTGCAGCACCGAGGATTCGATCCGCTCGAGCGTCACGCTGCGCGGGATGGCTTCCGGCTCCCAGGTTTCGGCAAACGCCGCCACCTTGCCGGGATGGACGTCCTGTGACGGCAGCGCGAGGCTGACGCGCGGCAGGCCATAGGCCAGCGCGACGATGCGTCCGTGCAGGCTGCTTGCGACCACGCCGCGGCTGGCGGCGATGAGGGCGCAGATGTCCCACAGATGCAGCGCCGGGAACAGCTGCGCCGTTCCCGGCAGCAGTCGGCGGAGGAGCTTTTCGTAAAGCGCCGGATCGTCATGCCAGGGCGCCGCGCCGGCGCGGAACAACGCCAGCCCGAGGCCGGTCTCGGCCGCCACACGCGCCAGCCCTCGCGCCAGCGCATCGAGGCTGGCGTCGTCGGCGAAGTCCGCGCTGAACTGGCAGGCGAGATAACCCTGCGGAAAGGCATCCCGCACGGCTTGCACCGCGCCCAGCTGCTGATGCTGGCGGATGGTTTCGCCGAAGCATTCCGCCACCATCACGGCCGGGTCGGGACACAGCGGGGCGTCGATCCCCTCCGCACCCAGGGCGGCCTGGGTGACGTGGTCGCGCACACTCAACCAGTCCGCCTGCCGTAGCGCTGCCCTCACCTCATCGCGCTGCGCGACCGTGAGGGTATGCCACTCGACGCCGCCCACGGCGTTGAAGACCAGCTTGCCGCCTGGCGCCAGCACACCGCGGCCGATGACATAGGGCATGCTGCGCGACGTGCCGAGCTGCCGCGCCGCCCACGCTGCGGCCGCCGCCGGGTCAGCGTCGTAGCATGCGATGGCTTTCGTGGCGGCCGACGGTTCGAGCAGCATGACCGCAGCCTGCCAGGCGCTGCAGGTCAGCAGTTCGCCGCCGACATGGATCAGTTCGCTCGGTCGCTCGGGGAGCGGTGTGACCTGATGGCCGCCGAAGGTCCGCAGATCGCGCGCCGCCAGTCCGGCGAACCCGAACGTCCGCCCAGGCAGCAGCGCCGCCAGCAGATGCGGGAACAGCAGGTCGCCGAAATTGTGGCGGTCGAAGGCGCCGAACAGGACCGGCGGGGGATGGGCTTTGATCATGCTCATCATTTTTTCGCAGGCGGCACGATTTCGCACTACATTCGAAAAATACCCAATGCACGATACCCGATGAAACCCGCCCATCCCTCCTTCTTCGTCCTCATCGCCCTCATCGGCGGGTTGGCCATCTTCAGCTCCACGCTGTCGAAGACGCCGGTGCTGCCGCTGTTCGCCGCCTCGCTCAGCGCCACGCCCGCCGAAATCGGCTGGATCGTCATGGCGTCGACCATCCCCGGCGTCCTGATCAGCTATCCCGCCGGGGCGCTGTCCGATCATCTGGGCAAGCGGCGCGTGCTGCTGGCCTCGCTTATCGTGTTCGCCACCGCGCCCTTCCTCTATCTGGTGATCGAAACCGCCTGGCAGCTGATGGCGGTACGCTTCTATCATGGTTTCGCCACCGCGATCTTCGGCACGGTTGCGAGCGCGGCCATCGCCGAGCGCTACAGCGCCGACCGCGCGGCGCGGCTTTCCACCTATTCGTCGGTCACCATCGTCGGGCGCTCGATCGCGCCGTTTCTCGGCGGCACCCTGATCTCGCTGGCAAGCTTCGGCGCCGTGTACATCGCCTGCGCGATCGCCGGCGTGCTGGCGCTGGCGGCCGGCCTGCTGCTGCACCCGCAAGGGGTACGCCGCCAGACGCTCGCCCCTGACGGGGCGGTCTTGGCGCAGCGCGACCACGAGCCCCTTCCCAAAACCAAACTGGAACTGCCGCATTTCTGGGCAAGCCTCAGAAACGTGCTGCGCGACCGCGGCATCATGCTGGTGAGCACGGTGGAGGCGGCGCAATACCTGGTGTTCGGCGCCATCGAGGCCTTCCTCGCGCTGTACGCGTCATCGCTCGGCATCCCCGCGTGGCAGATCGGCGTCATCCTCGGCGTGCAGCTTGTCAGCATCGTGTTCGCCAAGCCGCTGATGGGCAGGGTGTCCGACCGCATCGGCCGCCGCCGCGTCATCCTGCCGGGCCTGCTGATCGGCGCGGCGAGCGTCGTGCTGCTGCCCTATTTCCCCAGCTTTATCGGCCTGTCGGTGCTGAGCCTCGCGTTCGGCCTCGGCTTCGCCACCGTCACCTCGTCCACCGCCGCACTCGTCGCCGACCTCACCCGCGACGGCCGCTACGGCTCGTCGATGGGCGTGCTGCGCACGGTGATGGACGTCGGCCAGTCGATCGGCCCGGTGCTCACCGGTTTCATAGTCGGCGTCGCCGGCTACGCCAGCGCCTTCACCCTGCTGGCGGCGATCCTGGTGGCGGCCGCGCTGATGCTGGGGCTGCTGTTGCGCGACACCTAAGGTCGTGACCGATCGGCTATAGTGAGGCAGCCCGCTTCTCTCAAGGAGACTTCCATGCGCATCCGTTCCCTGCTCGCCCTGCTGGCCTTTGTCCCGGCCTGCTTCATGCTCCCGGCCGCCGCCGATTCGACCGTGGACCCTGCGCCTGCTGCCGCACAGCCGAAACCGATTTCACCCGAGGCCTGCCTCGCGAAAGCCAAGGGCATGCAACTCGCCCAGATCCAGACAGCCTGCTGCAAGGACCACAAAGGCATCTGCGGCTGCCGCGCCGGCAAGATCGTGTGCTGCGACAACTCCACCAGCAAGGAGCCGGGGTGCACGTGTCATGGGGATGAGGGAATTGTCGAATAGCGTTCCTCGTCGCATTCTTGACAACTGTAGTTCATAGGATACACTTTGGGCATGCGCGTTTCGATGACCGAGGTCTATCGGGACTGGATCAATGACCTGAAGGATCGCGCCGCTCGCGCCCGTATCCAGATGCGCGTGGACCGGCTGGCGCACGGCAATCCCGGGCAGCATCGCAATCTCACGCACGGCGTGTCCGAATTGAAGATCGACGTCGGCCCCGGCTACCGCGTGTATTACATGGAGCGAAACGGGGAATTGATCATCCTGCTCGCCGGCGGCGACAAGTCGACGCAGCAGCAGGACATCAAGACGGCCACCACGCTCGCCAGCAATTTGCAGGAGTAACCCACAATGCCCAAGACTTCGACCAAACTTACCGTCAAAACGAAGACCGTGCCCTACGACGTGGCCGAGCAGCTTCGCACCCCCGAGGAAATGGCCGCCTACCTCGACGCCTGGCTGGAAGAGGCGCCCGACGATGCCGCTGGCATCGCCCGCGCACTGGGCGACATCGCCCGCGCCAAGGGCATGTCGCAGGTTGCGCGCGATGCAGGGCTGAGCCGGGAAAGTCTCTACAAGGCACTCAGCGAGAATGGCAATCCGAGTTTTGCGACCGTGCTCAAGGTGGCACGAGCACTTGGGGTGCGGTTGCATGCCGAAGCGGCGTGAGACTGCCGCATGCAGCATACAAAACATGATCCGTCTTGATTGTTAACAGAATGCTTCGGCTAGCCGACACTTCAATACGGCTCTATCGAAAACGTGACTGGTCTGTCGCCGTTCGCCTACACACATACTTCATGATCCATTGCAAGGGTGGACTCGGCTTTCGGCTGTCAGCCTACCTCAACCAGCTTGATTGCATAGTCACGTTCGAAGATGGACAGAGGATTCCTCTCAACGACTATTCCTACACGGACGACTGCCTATTTCAGATGGATCACATGATTCACGAATTCTGGGCATCTGGAACAGCGGCGATGGAGTCGATCCGTGATGGCGCAGCGCTTCTTCAGATCGAGTACCGCCTCTTCTCATTTCCTGGTCAAGGTAATCCGGACCAAATGGAGATAGTGGTTCCTGTACTTGCTAGGGGCATCCGCTCAGAGCGTTGGGCACGGAGGGCAAAGAGTGCGACCTAACCCTGCGTTCACGGCGTCCTTTACTTACTCACCGCCACCCAAACCCCATCCCACCCCGCCTCTGGCGACGCCTGCCGGAACGCCGCGATCCGCTCCAGCATGACCTGGCTGGGCTGATCCTTCGGTTCGATCGCAAGGCATTCGCGGAACGCCGCTTCGGCCGCATCCCAGTCCTGCGCACGGTAGCGCGCCAGCCCGGCCTCGTAGGCCTGCACCCGCTGCCGGTCGCTTTCGCTCAACTCCGCTGCCAGCCCCAGCAATTCATACACCCGCACCGTCTCCAGCTTGCCGGCGACGCGCAGACTGTCGATTTCGCGGAAGGCCAGGGTGTCGCCCGCCAGATTCCGCGTCGTCTCGCTCACCAGAATCCGCGTGCCGTAGAACTTGTTGGCCTGCTCCAGTCGTGACGCGAGGTTCACGGTGTCGCCGATGACGGTGTAGCCGCGCGAGGTTTCGGAGCCGATGTTGCCCACCGTCACCTCGCCGCTGGCGATGCCCATGCGCACGTTGACCACGGGCAGGCCGTGGGCGACGCCGAACATCTCGGGCAGCCAGGCGCGGAAAGCTTCCATGCGGGCCATCTGTTCCAGGGCGGCGAGGCAGCACAGAGTGGCGTGGTCGGCGGGATCGGTGAAGGGCGGGCCCCAGAAGGCCATGACCGAGTCGCCGATGTACTTGTCGACGATGCCCTGCCGGGCACGGATCACCTCGGACATCAGCGAAAAATAGCGGTTGAGGAAACGCACCGCGGCGTCCGGCGTCAGGCCCTCGCACAGGCGGGTGAAGTCCTGCAGGTCGGAGAAGAACACCGTCATCACTTGGCGCTCGCCACGATCGGCCGGGATGCGGTTTTCCAGCAGGCTCTTCACGATGCGCGGGTCGACGTACTGGCCGAAGGTATCGCGGATGCGCTCCTTCTCGCGCAGCCCGACCACCATGTGGTTGAACGAGGTGGCCAGTGTGGCCAGTTCGTCGTGAGTGCGCACCAGGATTTCCACATCGAGGTCGCCCGCTTCCACCGCGCGCGTGCCGCCCACCAGGCGCTTGACCGGATCGACCAGCGAGCGCGTGACGAAGCCGGCAAAGATCAGTCCGAGCGCGGTGGCGATCGCGGTGACGATCCAGTTGAGCGTGGTGGCGCGTTTCTCCTCCTTCTTGGCCTGGATGGCGGTGTCCTGGGTCAGTCTGTTGAGGATGTCGATGGTCTTGCCGATTTCGATATCGACGGTATCCTTCTCGCGCAGCAGGGTTTCGCGGACGATTTTTTGCGATCGTGGCGTGCCTTCCTGCGCCTCGATCTGGAACAGGCGGAAGGTCCTGTGAAAGTGCTGGCGTGCGGTCTGGATCGCGGGCAGCTGCTTGCCCAGCACGGCGAGGGTCACGCGGTCGAGTTTGAGGTCCTTTTGCGCCTCGGCCTCGCCCAGCATGCGCAGCGAGGAATCGACGATCTGGTCGGCATTGACCCCGCGCATGTCGAAGCCGTTCGATTCGTTGGCGAGGAATTCGGGGTCGGGCTTGGCCACTTCCATCCCCGCCATCACCCGTTCCATGTGCACGATCTGCTGGCGGATGAGGATTTCGACGCTAGCCACCTGCTGCTGCAGCGGCAGATACCAGTCGGACAGCGCGCGCACCTGGTTGTTGAGCTGGCGGAAGTTGAGCACCGACAGCCAGGTGACGACCACCATCAGCACCAGCAGGGCCGTGGTGATGCTGAAGATTTTAAGGCTGATGGGAAGTCGCATGGGTCAGGCCGCGGAATGCAGGAATTTGAACCCTAGCCCACGCGGCCGATTCGTCAAAGTCCCGGGCGCACGGATGCGACTTACAGCAGGGGCTTCAGCGGCAGCAACTGCCACAGCCGCACCTGGCCGCGCTTGGTCAGCGGCACATACTGATCGGGCGCGTCGGCCGCGCTCCAGCTGTTTTCCGGGCGCATGTCGGCTTCCATGATCGCCAGCAGCCGTTGCGCCAACCCCGCGTGATGCACGACCACGCCGACTTCGGTATTGAGGTTTTCCGAGCGCGGGTCGAAATTGAAGGTGCCGATGTAGGCGATCTTGCCGTCGACCACCATGCTCTTGGCGTGCAGCGCAAACACCGGCGGTACGGCGGGCGGATTGGCGCGCGAGAACAAGGCATTGCGGTTGGCGGGGTCGGGCTTGTATTCGCGAATGTCGAGGCCCATTTTCAGCAGCTGTTTGCGCTGGCTGCGGTAGCCGGAAAAGGCCTGCATGTTGTCGGTGGAGGCAAGCGAGTTGGTGAGGATGCGCACCTTGACCCCGCGCACGACCGCCGCCTTGAGCAGCGCCTTCGCGTTGTCCGACATCACCAGGTAGGGCGACTGGATCACGATGGATTCGCGCGCGCCGGCCACCAGCTTCGCCAGCGCTGCGGAACTCTTTCCGCCGCCGCCCAGACTCCAGCGGCGGCCGTTCTTGCCAGGCTCATCGTGGATGAACTCGGCCCGGCCCCACGCCATCTCGCGCGCCAGCCGCTCGAACGCGGCGGGCGTAGCGGTGATCGCGGCGCGCACTTCCGGCGCGAAGTTTTCCGCTTTGCCGGCATAGGCGCGCAGCTCTTGATAGATCGTCTGCACGTCGGCGGTGTCGACCTTCACGTTCTTCTGCATCAGGCCCCAGCCGTCGTAGAGGGCCTCCACCGGCACGGCGAGCTTGCTTGCCCAAAAGGCGTCGAAGTTCGCTCGCATCGCCTGCACTGCATCGCCCACCACCAGCGCGTCGCGGTCGCGGAAGGTGTACTCGCGGTCATAATCGAAATACTCGTCGGCCATGTTGCGGCCGCCGGTGATCGCCACCTTGCCGTCGACGATGAAGGTCTTGTCGTGCATGCGCTGGTTGACGCCGCGAAAGTCGGTCACCACGTTGAGCGCGCGCTTGTAGAAAGGCGTGCCGACCCGGTGCTTGGGGTTGTAGATGCGGATGTCGACGTTGGGATGTTGGGCCAGGGCCAGCAGCGATTTGTCGGGCGCGTCGATCAGCAGGTCGTCGACGATGACGCGCACCTTGACGCCGCGTTCAGCCGCGCGCAGCAGCGCTTCGGTGGCGAGGATGCCGATGTTGTCGCTGCTCCAGATGAAGTACTGCACCTCGATCGAGTGCTGCGCATGGTCGGCCAGCCAGGCGCGTGCCAGCAGGGCGTGCTCCCCGGTATCCAGCACGTAGACCCCGGTTTCGCCCGGATGCACGGCGATCTGGCTGTCGATGAAAGCCATCGGCGACGGCTCGGCCAGCGACGGCCCAGGCAGCCACGCCAGCGTCGCCAGCAGGACAGCCGCGATGAAATGTCTTGCCGCGTTCATGTTCTCCCCCTTGGTTCGCGCAGTCAGACGGGCCACCCCGGCCTGCACGCACCTGCGATTGTATCGGCACTCGCCTGGTACGAAACGACGCGATGAATGGTACGACCGCACTCGAGCGGCAATATGCCGCACGGCAGCAGCAGCCCGGCTCACTACAATGTGCCGCACAAGAACAGGGAGAGAAATCAACATGAAAACATTACGTACGCTGATCATTGTCGGATGTCTCATGACCGGAAGCGCTCAAGCTAGCTGCGGGGCGGCATTCTGTGCCGCTTCGAACGACTGGCTGTCGCTGACCCAGGGGGTGACTCAGGGCTGGCGCGTCTGGGGGCAGGTGGAATATCTCAAGCAGGACCAATTGAGAGCGGGCACACAAAAAATCTCCGAGGCCGACATCACCTCGCATCACGAAGAGGTCAAAACGCTGAACCGCAACGCGCTGCTCGGGCTGGAATACGGGTTTGCGCCCGACTGGAGCGTAGGCCTGGTGCTGCCCTATTCGAACCGCGACCACCTTCATATCCATCACCATCATGGGACGCCCATCCCGGAAGCCTGGCAGTTCGACGAGATCAGCGATGCGCGTCTGACGCTGCGTCACCAGCCGGGCAATCAACACGCAAACGCAACATCATGGAGCCTGCAGGGCGGGCTGAAGCTGCCCACGGGAAAAATCGATGTCCGCAATGCGGAGGGTGACGAGGCGGAGCGCAGCGTGCAGCCCGGCAGCGGGACCACCGACCTGCTGCTGGGCGGCGGCCTGGCCTACGCGCCGCTGTCCCTGACCGGCAGCCTGTTTTCCAATCTGATGCTGCAGGCGCCTCTCAGCGAAAAGGATGGCTACCGGCCAGGCTGGCGCGCCAGCGTGCAGGCGGGCTGGCTGATCCCCGTCAGCGGAAAACTGGATCTGATCCTGCAGGGCACCCTGCTCCATGTGGGGCGCGACCGTGGGGTCAATGCGGAACCGGACGACAGCGGACGGACGGAAGCGGCGCTGGTGCCGGCCCTGGCGTACGCCTTGTCCAGGAAGCTATCCGTCTATGGCCAGCTTGAACTGCCGATCTACCAGAACGTGAATGGGGTCCAGCTCACCCACGACTACGCGGTGTCGGCGGGCCTCAGCCTGACGCTGGATTAAGCGGACTCAGCCCGGAACCCGCACCGTGCCGGGCGTCACGTCGCCGCACTGCGCGCGGTGGCGCAGCGCATGGTCCATCAGCACGATCGCCATCAGCGCCTCGGCGATGGGGGTAGCGCGGATGCCGACGCAGGGATCGTGGCGGCCGTGGGTGACGACCTCGATCGGCTGGCCATTGAGGTCGATCGAGCGGCCGGGCAGACGCATCGACGAGGTGGGCTTGATCGCGATGTGGGCGACGACGGCCTGGCCGCTCGAGATGCCGCCCAGCACGCCGCCGGCGTGGTTGGACAGGAAGCCCTCTGGCGTGATCTCGTCGCGGTGCTCGGTACCCTTCTGCCGCGCGGCCTCCATGCCGTCGCCGATCTCCACGCCCTTCACTGCGTTCAGCCCCATCAGCGCGTGGGCAAGGTCGGCGTCGAGCTTGTCGTACAGCGGCTCGCCCCAGCCGGGCGGCACGTTCTCGGCGACCACGCTGATTTTGGCGCCGACCGAATCGCCCGACTTGCGCAACGCATCCATGTAGGCTTCGAGCTCGGGCACGCTGGCGGCACTGGGCGAGAAGAAGGCGTTGTTGCCCACTTCGTCCCACGACTCGAAGGGAATGTCGATCGGGCCGAGCGCGCTCATGTAGCCGCGGATCACGATGCCGTATTTTTCCTTCAGCCACTTCTTGGCGATGGCGCCGGCGCCGACGATGGGCGCGGTGAGCCGCGCGGAGGAGCGCCCGCCGCCGCGCGGATCGCGGAAACCGTATTTCTGCGTGTAGGTGTAGTCGGCGTGCCCGGGACGGAAGGTCTCCCCAATGTTGCCGTAGTCCTTGCTGCGCTGGTCCTCGTTGCGGATCAGCAGTGCGATCGGGGTACCGGTGGTCTTGCCCTCGTAGAGGCCGGACAGGATTTCCGCCGTGTCGGACTCGCGACGCTGGGTGACGTGGCGCGAGGTGCCGGGCTTGCGGCGGTCGAGGTCGTGCTGGATGTCGGCCTCATTGAGCGCCATCCCGGGCGGGCAGCCATCGACCACGCAACCGATGGCAGGACCGTGCGATTCGCCGAACACGGTGACACAGAAGAGTTTGCCGAGTGTGCTGCCAGACATGGGAATGAGTCGGAAAAGTGCCGAGGAATGCGCCGAAGTCTAGCACAGGCGCGGCCTCGGGCGCCGGCCGCTGCGGCCCGCTGAACTTGCCGTCCTATGCGTGTTCTATCCTGAACATGACACACACAGGAGGAACGCCGATGAACACCACTCAACAGATCTCCACCTTGGGCCAAAGCCTTTGGCTGGACAATCTGTCGCGCGATCTGATCCGCGACGGCACCCTGGCCAAACTCATCGCCGAGGACAGTGTGTCGGGGGTGACCTCGAATCCTTCCATCTTCCACAATGCCGTCGCCACCAGCCCCCATTACGCCGACGACCTGTTGAGGCTGAAAGCCGACGAGCCGAATGCCGAGCGCCGCTACGAGTCGCTGATCATCCCCGACATCCAGGCCGCCTGCGACCTGCTGCTGCCGGTATTCGAACGCAGCGGCGGCAACGACGGCTACGTCAGCCTCGAAGTCGCTCCGCGCTGGGCCTACGACACGACGCACACGGTAGAAGAAGCGCACCGCCTGTGGGCATTGGTGAATCGGCCCAACGTATTGATCAAGGTGCCAGGCACACCCGAAGGCGTGAACGCATTCGAGGCTTTGACCCAGATCGGCATCAACGTCAACGTGACCCTGCTGTTTTCGGTCGCGCAGACCCAGTCGGTTTTTGACGCCTATATCCGCGGGCTCAGCGTGCGCGCCGAGTCCGGCGCCGACCTGCGCCGCAGCAAGGCGGTGGCGAGCCTGTTCCTGTCGCGCGTCGACACGCTGGTGGATACCCAGCTCGTCTCCATCGGAACACAGGAAGCGCTGTCGCTGCGCGGCAAGGCAGCGGTGGCGATGTCCAAACTCGCCTATCAGGCCTATCTGCATACCTTTCACGGCGAGGCCTTCGCCGAACTGGCAAGACAGGGCGCGGCACCGCAATATCTGGTGTGGGCGAGCAGCAGCGTGAAGAACCCGGACTACCACGACCTGCTGTATGTCGAACCACTGATCGGCGCGGAAACCATCAACACCCTGCCCGACAAGACACTTGCCGCGCTGCGCGACCACGGCCAGCCAGCACTGCGCGTTGAGGAAGGCGTCTCCGAGGCCGAGGCGCAGCTGGCCGAGCTGGCGCGCCTGGGCATCGACATGGATGCGGTCGGCAATACCCTGCAGAACGATGGCGTCAACCTGTTTGAAGCCTCCTACCAGAAGCTTCTAGCGCAGCTGTCCTGAACCGCAGGCCCGCTCCCGCCCAGCCGCAAAACCCTGACGGATGGACGGACTCACGCGCTGTTCGCGGTTCCCCGGCGGAGCATCTTGTGCTCAAATCGGGGGCTTCCGCCATGCCCTTCCGGGGAATGGAGCCCGGAGCGAGACTGCAGCCTGCAAAAAAACAAGTTATGAATATTTCCGTCAGCGAACTGATCGTCCGGTATCTGGAACGCCTGGGCATCGATACCATCTTCGGCATGCCGGGCGCGCATGTGCTGCCGATCTACGACCGGCTGCATGACTCCAGCGTGAAGAGCGTGCTGGTCAAGCACGAGCAGGGCGCGGCCTTCATGGCGGGCGGCTACGCGCGGGTGTCGCACCGGCCCTCCGCCTGCATCGCCACCGCCGGTCCGGGCGCGACCAATCTCATCACCGGGATTGCCAACGCCTACGCCGAACGGCTTCCGGTGCTGGCGATCACCGGAGAAACCTCCACCTATATCTTCGGCAAGGGCGGCCTGCAGGAAAGCTCGGGCGAAGGCGGCGCCATCGACCAGGGCGCGCTGTTCGCCAGCATCACCCGCTATCACAAGCTGATCGAACGCACCGACTATCTCGGCCAGGTGCTGAACCAGGCCACGCAGGCGCTGCTCGGCCGCGAGCCGGGGCCGGTGCTGCTGTCGATCCCCTACAACGTGCAGAAGGAGTCCGTCGACGAGGGCATCCTCGAGCAGATTCATTTCCCGCGCCAAAAGGCAATCAGGCATACGGCATCGGTCGCCGAGTTCACCGGGCTGGTCCGTGATGCGCATGCCCCGGCGATTGTCGCCGGCCATGGCTGCATCCAGGCGGGCGCACGCGATGTGGTCGCCGCGTTCGCGGAACGCTTCAATATCCCGGTCACCACCAGCCTCAAGGCCAAGGGCGTGGTGGCCGAGGGCACGCCCCTTTCGCTCGGCTGCCTCGGCGTCACCTCCAACGGCGATGCGTATCGCTATCTTGCAGACCATGCCGACCTGCTGATCTTTCTCGGCGCCGGCTTCAACGAACGCACCAGCTATCTGTGGGACGCGAAGCTGCTGAAAAACAAGAAAATCGTCCAGGTCGACCTCGACTCAGCACAGCTCGGCCGCGTGTACCACCCGGACGTGGCGATTTGCGGCGACATCCGGGGCGTGATGGAAGAGGTATTCGCCACGCTTGATAACGAAGGCATGGCGCCGAAGAATCTGGATCAGCTCGTCGACCACCGTACAGTCGACATGCCGCCAACGGACCATGAAGCAGCTGCGCAACGGGAGGCGTTCCACCTGATCCAGCGCTTCTTCAACGCGCTTGCCCAGCGCTTCCCGCACAATGCGCTGGTATTCGACGACAACATCGTCTTCGCGCAGAGCTGGTTCGACGTCTCCGACCGCAACCACTACTTCCCGAACTCCGGCATCTCGTCGCTCGGGCACGCGATCCCGGCCGCGATTGGTGCGCGATGCTTCGCCAAGAACAGCCCCACCTTCGCCATCCTCGGCGACGGCGGTTTCCAGATGTGCTGCATGGAAATGATGACGGCAGTGAACTACGGCATTCCGCTCAATGTGGTGGTGATCAACAACGGCACGCTGAGCCTGATCCGCAAGAACCAGTTCCAGCTTTATGGCGAACGCTACATCGACTGCGATTTCGCCAATCCCGACTTCGGCCTGCTCGCACAGTCCTTCGGCGTGGCGCATTACCGTGTCGAAACCGAGGCCGACCTCGATGCGATGTTTGCGCATGCCGATCTAACCGGTGCGATCAACCTCATCGAAATCCTGCTCGACAAACATGCCTTCCCGCGCTACCTGTCGGCTCGCTAGTCCCGGCGAGCAGATCGCGGCGCAGCACGCCGCCATCGCCCGATTCGAAGCCGCGCTGTGGGATGGCGGCTTCAACGAGACGCTGCTGCCGTCCTATCAATCGGCCTGGCGGCGCCTGGAATCGCTGATCGCCGCGCGCGGGGTGGATAACCGTCACCATTTCATCCTTGTCATTCCGGTCGCCGACAGCCCGCAGCAGCTGCAGGCCTGCCTCGACAGTCTGCTCGAACTCTGCATACTGTACGGCTACGGCGGCCAGCGCGACGGCCGCTGGCAAAAGGTGTCGGTGATGATCGCCGACGATTCGCAGGACCCCGCATGCATCGCTGCGCATCGGCGCATCGCGTGCGCATTCGAGGCGCGCGGCCTTGCCACGCAGGTCTTCGGGCTCGACGAACAGCGCGCGCTGCTCGCCACGCTGCCCGATACCCTCGACCTGTCACGCATCGTCGGCACCCCTCGCCCCGAAGCCTTCGGCCACAAGGGCCAGGCCATCATGCGCAACATCGCCTGGCTGAAGCTTGCGCAGATGCAGGCTGCCGATACGTCCCGACTTTTTTACACGCTGGACGCCGACCAGACCTTCCAGGTGAAGGTCGCCACCGCCGACGGCGACCGCGACGTCTACGCAGTGAATTTTCTAGCCCAGCTCGACGCCCTCTTCAACGCGACAGATGCCGAGGTGCTGACCGGCAAGGTCGTCGGAGACCCGCCGGTTTCGCCCGCGGTGATGGCCGGCAACTTCCTCGAGGACGTGACCGGCTTCCTGCACGACATCGCCGGCTGCGATCCACAGGAAGACTACCGGCAGCCCGCGCCGAGCACGCAGGGATCGGGGGAAGCCGCGTATCACGACATGGCCGGGCTGTTCGGCTTCCAGCAAGCCGATGCCCCCTATCGCTACCGTTGCACCCTGGAGGGCAGCCCCGCCAATGCCGCGTGTTTCGACGAGTTTTCGCAGCACCTGAACCGCTTCTTCCACGGCGAACATCCCACCCGCGTCATCGGGTACCGGCATGCGGACGCCATGCACAGCGTGCAGCCCGCGCGCACGGTCTACACCGGCAACGCCGTGTTCCGCGCCTCGGCCCTGCACTGGTTCATTCCCTTCGCCCCGTTGCGCCTGCGCATGTCCGGACCCACGCTCGGCCGCCTGCTGAAGGCCGAACTCGGCACGCGCTTCGTCTCGGCCAATCTGCCCATGCTGCACAAGCGTACGGTCGATGCCACGGGACAATCGGAATTCCGGCCCGGCGTGGTGGCGGAACGCGAACGCATCGATCTGTGCGACGAATTCGAGCGGCAGTTTCATGGCGACGTGATGCTGTTTTCCATCGAGCGACTGACCGGACAGGGTTTCCCGCAGCACGCCATGGCGTCGGAACAGATCGCCGCCACGCTGGAAAGCGTGCAATCCGACATGCTGGAAAAATACCGCGCCAGGCGCAAAGCCATCCTGGAAAAACTTGGCCCGTTGCACACGCTACTGAGCGACCCGAAGGCCTGGTGGAACCATGCCGACGCGCTGGCCAGCGCGCGTGCGAACTTTCACGCGTTTGCCGACAATCTCGAGCATAACTTCGGCGCGGATTCAGCCTGCCATGCACGCATCGAATCGGCCGATGCCCGCGCTGCCTGGCGCACACGCCAGCTCGACGCCATCGTCCACTACCACGCCGACCGGCTCGCCTGGGACGATGCGCTGGCCGCGCTGATGCAGCCATGATCGAACGCCTGCGGCACGCGCTGCACCGCAGGCGCTATCCGCTTCGGTATGCGCATCTCACCCAGTTGCTGAAAAATCAGGCGCTCGATCGCACGCAGCTGCTCGCCAGACAGCAGCAGGACCTGGCCGACCTCGTCGCCTTCGCAGCGGCCCACACGCCCTATTACGCCGACACGCTCGGCACGCTGCTCGACGCAGGCAAACCCATCGCCATCGGCGAGCTGCCCATCCTGAAAAAGGACGACGTCCCCCGGCGCCTCGACGACCTGCTGGCCGACACCGCCGACCGCAGCCAGGCGAAGCTCGGTCATACCGGCGGCTCGACCGGCAAGCCGCTCGCCTTCTGGTACGACGACGCCAAGCACGAACTGATGCGTGGCGGCATGATGCGCAGCTATATGCTGTCGGGCTGGCGGCCGGGACAGAAAATCCTCAACTTCTGGGGCGCACGGCAGGATGTCGCCCCCGGTGGCGTATTCGGCACCCAACTCGATGATCTCATCGCGGCCGAGCACACCATCGCCGCCTACGAATACACCGAGGACACGCTCGTCGAATGGGCGCGCTTCATCCAGCGCTACCGGCCCGTGCTGCTGCAGGGCTACGCTTCGGTGCTGGCGGATGTCGCGCGGGTGGTGATCGACAACCGGCTGTCCATGCCGAAGACCCTGCTCGGCGTGTACTCCACCGCCGAAATGCTCGACCCCAGTCAGCGCCAACGCATGCAGCAGGCTTTCGGCTGCAAGGTGTTCAACCAGTACGGCAGCCGCGAAATTTCCAACATCGCCTGCGAATGCCGGCTCGGCAACATGCACGTCTTCACCGACATGGTGTACCTCGAATCGGTGAAGACCGACGACGAAGACCGGCTGCTGGTCACTTCGCTGACCAACCGGCTGATGCCGATGATCCGCTATGACATCGGCGATGCCGGCCGGTTGCTGGAAGGAAGCTGCGACTGCGGCCTGCCGTTTCCGTTGATGGAAATGGATCTGTGCCGGCAGAACGACCTCATCCGCACACGTAGCGGCAAGACCGTCCATCCGTCCTATTTCAACCGCCTGCTGTATGGGCAGACGCAGATCCGGCAATACCAGTGGGTGCAGCGCGACTACGACCGGATCGTCCTGAACCTGGTCGCCGCGCAGCCGCTGAGCAGCCAAACGCAGGCGTCGCTGGAAGCCGACATCCGCCGCAATGTGGATGCGGAGATGGTGCTGGAGATGAACACCCTGGATGACATCCCCCGCTCGCTTTCCGGCAAGCACAGGTTTGTGATCGGGATGCCTGTCGATCCAGTCGACCTCCAGGCCAGCTGGACATGATCAGACACACCACGCATAAACAAATTTGCAAATCCGTGACTCACCCGCGCGGCGCTGCCGTGGCTGTCGGTCCTGCTGGTGTTTTTGCTGATGATCACCTATATCCCTCAAATCAGCCCGATGCTGCCGCAGTTACTCTTTGATTGAACTGTATGGGCGGGCGTTGTCCAACACGCTCTGTCCGCCCGGCGCTTGATGCTGACTTGACGATGCCAGGGCGCCCTGACACAGTCAAAGCACTCTTTGAACCAACCAGGACATCAGCAATGGACACTGCCAAGCTCTACGAACAGCTCATCCA
>JAKBJA010000076.1 GCA_021836225.1 Pseudomonadota bacterium
TCTGGACCTCCTGCACGATGGACATGCAGAAGCCCTTGCCCTTGATCTGCTCGATGACGGCGCGGTCTATCTCCTTCTCGCGGTGGCCGATGATGATGGGGCCGTAGGCGCAGAGCATGTCCAGGTACTCGTTGCCGTCGGCGTCGGTGACCTTGCCGCCCTTGGCGCTCTCGAAGAAGATCGGGTATTCGCCGGGTACGAAGTTGTACGGGCGGCGGATGCCCATCATGCCGCCGGGGATCAGCTCCTGGGCCTCCTTGTAGAGGCGCTCCGAATTGTCCAGTTTCAGATGTTCAGCCATTTTTGTCTCCTTATAAATTCACTAGCTCGCAGCATTCGCGTGGTCGGAGGCTGTCAAGGTATTCCCCTGTGCCCCAGACCCGGGAACCGTTGCGCGGTTCCCCCGTCCCTGCGGGACGGGTCCCCTTCCCCAACTGGGGCCTTAGGGGAACACCTTGCCCGCCTCCTCCAGGCGCACTTACTTGCGCGTTGTCATGCGCTCGTAGAGCTTCTTGACCACGAAGGTCGCCACGTGCTCGGCGTAGGTGCCGGCGCCGAAGCCGGCGTCGTAGCCCAGCTCCTTGGCCAGCTTGTTGTTGACGCGCGGGCCGCCCATGATCAGCAGCATCTTGCCGCGCACCTTCTCCGCCTCGGCCAGCTCTATCAGCCCGGTCAGGTTCTTGATGTGCACGTCCTTCTGCGTCACGATCTGCGACACCAGCACCGCGTCGGCCTTGAGCTCCTTGGCCTTCTCCAGGATCTTCTCGTTCGGGACCTGCGAGCCCATGTTCAGGGCCTCGATCATCGGGTAGCGCTCCAGTCCGAAGTGGTGGTTGTAGCCCTTCATGTTCATGATGGCGTCGATGCCGACGGTGTGCGCGTCGGTGCCGGTGCACGCGCCCACGATGACCAGCTTGCGCTTGAAATGCGTCTTGATGAAGTCGTTGACCTCGTCCATCGACATGTACTTGTCGACGGCCTCGGCGTACTCCACCTTGTCGTAGTCCAGGCTGACGTCGGTCTTGCCGTAGGCCACGAAGAAAGTGAAGTCCTCGGAAAGGGGCGCCGCGTGGACCACGTCCACCTTCTTGAAGCCCAGCTTCTGCACGTAGAGCCTGGCGGCCTCCTTGGCCCTGCCGCAGTTCTTCACCGGCAGCGTGAAGGAGAGTTGTACCGCGCCGTCGTCGGAAGTGTCGCCGTAAGGTTTGATGAACATAGCGGTCTCCTTATTTCCCCACCTTGAGCTTCTTCTTCAGGTACGCCTCGACCGGGTTGTAGTAGCCGGCCGCCTTCTCGTAGACGCCGTCGAAACCCTTGCCGCCGTCGCGCGGCCGCTTGATCTCGGCGAACATGCCCGTCTCGATGGCCGTGAACAGGCCGCGCTTCTTCACGTCCTGCAGCATCTCTATCGTCTCGTCGAGGACCTGCTGCGCGCGCTTCTGGATCACGCCGCCCTTCTTGAACTCTATCTCGTCGGCGAACCCGGCCATCGTGTTGTGCACGTACAGCGCGTTCTCTATCGCCAGGTGCCTGTCCTGCAGGTACGGCGTATGGATGGCCTCGGTCAGCATGCCGAGCAGCTCGATCCCCTGGCCGGTGGCCTTGGAGACGAAGTTGAACAGCGTGTTCATCGCGTAGCCCTTGAAGATGTCGCCGGTCATGAACTTGGTCGGCGGCATGTACTTCAGCGGGTGCTCCGGGAAGATCTCGCGGGCCATCAGCGCCTGCGCGTACTCGTAGAGGAAGCCGTTCTTGAGCGCCGGGTCGATCTCGAAGGCGTGGCCGAGGCCCATCAGGCGGGCCGGCATCCCGGCGTTGAAGGCGAAGCGCTCGTTGAGGAACTGGCTGGCGAGCACGGTATGGGCCTTCTCCACCGCGTCGGAGGTGGTCAGGTAGTTGTCCTCGCCGGTGTTGATGATGATGTCGGCCGCCGTGTTGATCATGCGGCTGAAGAACTGGTCCGTGAACGTGCGGTACATGTTGATGTCGCGGAACAGGATGCCGTACATGCTGTCGTTGAGCATCATGTCCAGGCGTTCGAGCGCGCCCATCGCGGCTATCTCGGGCATGCAGAGGCCGGAGCAGTAGTTCACCAGGCGGATGTAGCGGCCCTCCTTCTCGACGATCTCGTCGAGGGCGGCGCGCATGATGCGGAAGTTCTCCTGCGTGGCGTAGGTGCCGCCGAAGCCCTCGGTCGTGGCGCCGTAAGGGACGTAGTCCAGCAGGCTCTGGGCGGTGGTGCGGATGACGGCGATGATGTCGGCGCCCTGCAGCGCCGCGGCCTGCGCCTGCTTGACGTCCTCGTAGATGTTGCCGGTCGCGACGATGACGTAGATCAGCGGGGACTTGACCTTGTCCTTGTACTGCTTCAATTTGGCGTTGCGGTGCGCGACGTTGCCGGCTATGCGGGCGTCCAGGCCCTTCACCAGCTCGGCCGCCTTCGCCTGGATGCGCTTCGCGTCGGTGAGCTCGATGTCGGCGATGTTCAGGCCCTTCTCTATCTCCTTGTTGAGCTCGGCCGGCGTCCTGTTGAGCTTGACGAGGGCGTTCAGGTAGTACTGCGCCGCGCCGCCCGAGAGCTTCTCCGCGCACTGGGAGGCTATCAGGTTGGGCACCGGCACGCCGTCGGCGTCGGCGCCGTCGGCGCCCAGCAGGCGCAGCGTGGCGCGCTCTATGGTCACGGTGGTGTGGCCGTCTATGAACTCCTGGACGGGGGCCGTGATCCCCTCGGCCAGCTCCCGCGCGCTGTCTATCTTAGGCTTCGAAAGTCCTAGCTTGCTCTTCACCGGTGTCATTCTTTTCCCTCCATGAATTCCTGGGCCTTCCTGATGATGCCTTTGGCCACGCCGAGTATCCCCGCGAT
>JAKBJA010000096.1 GCA_021836225.1 Pseudomonadota bacterium
CTGACCGTCTCGTTACGCCCCGCGCGGCACAGAGTGCTGCGCACTGACAGGGTCCGGTTCATTGAGCATATCTGGGTTCGTTTAAATGAGCGTTGAGGGCTAAAGATTAGCTGTCCAATTTTAGTCTGCTGAGCTAATGTTCAAAATTCTAGCCGGGGACTTTCCGGGGACTCAACCCGGCAAATCGGTACAAAACAGCACATGAAGGTGGAACGGGCGGTCCTCGTTGTGCCAGTAAAACAATCAGTTACAATCACAAAGCCAACTACGAACCAGATGGTCGGGAGTTCGAATCTCTCCGGGCGCACCATAAAATCAAGCAGTTAGCACACCCCCTAACCAAGCCAACCGCCCTTTTGGGACATTGTTGGCACACGCAGTCTCCGAGAGCTTCTTCGCCACACTAAAGGCCGAGGAGATCACGCAACCGTGTGCGATGAAACAGGAGGCACACCCAGGCATCGCGGCTTACATCCATGGATTTTACAATCCCGCGCGTCTGCATTCCTCACGGGGCTACTTGTCACCCAACGAGTATGCACGCGGAATGGCAAACGCCGGTCAGTCCCCGTCTATGAGGTTCGCGGCGTAGGGACCACTTCAGACAGTTTCTTGTTAATACCTTGGATTGTATCGGACTTTACCGTACATTGCGGTCCATTCCCAGTATACCCACTGAGAGGAAAGCGATGGCTGCTGCCAAGACCACCATGCTAACCTTTCACATCGAGCCCAGCCTGAAAGAAGCGTTGTGGGCAGCGGTTAACCGTGAGCACCGCTCCATCGTCAGCCTGGTGGAGGTGTTGATCCGGGGACTGGTGTGCTCGTAACGGTATCGCGATCCCGGAGCAAGGTACGCTCTTCGAGACGGAAGCGCCTGCGGGCAAGCGGCAGGATCAAGGCACGATGACGGCGAAGAAAACCGCGAGTCGGAAGGAAGCTGCCACACCTTGCGTGGGTCACCCGCTGCGCGAACAGCAAGCGCCCGATGACGTGCAAGGTGTTTCCGCGGAACGCCATAGTTCCATGGGCCTAGTGGAGACCAAACGGCGCGTCGCCGACCACGGGGAAGTATTCACCCCCGCGTGGATGGTCAAGGCGATGCTCGATCTTGTCAAGGGCGAAACTGAGCGCATTGACTCCCGTTTTCTGGAACCGGCGTGTGGAAGCGGGAACTTCCTCGTGAAGATTCTGCAGCGCAAACTCCGCCGTCGAACTGAAGTTCGGGAAGTCCGACTTCGAGAAGCAGCACTATGCCCTTCTTGCTCTGATGTGCTCTTACGGAATTGAGCCCTTGCCGGACAACATCGCAGAGTGCCGGGCAAATATGCTGGAGATCTTTACTGACTACCTGAAGATCAAAGAGTGGGATTACCTGTATCGGGCCGCTTACTACGTACTTTCGCAGAATCTTGTTCACGGTGATGCGCTGACGATGCGCGCCCATGACGGCCAGGCGGTCCCCTTTGCCGAGTGGGGCTACCTCGGCAAAGGAAAACTTCAGCGCCGTGACTTCCGCTTCGACGTGCTCACCGGTTCGTCGGCCTTCAGCGCGGAAGGCTCGCTCCTCGCCCATTTGGGCAAGCACGAGATTTTCACCCCGGCCAAGACCTACCCGCCGATGACAGTGAGTGAGCTGGCCACCGGTTTTGCGCGAGAGGCGCGAGCCCTTGCGCCCGAGGAGAAGGCATGACCACCGTGGCGGCTTCCGTTCCCGTGCTTCGCTGGGCCGCGCAACGCGCGCGCCTGCATGAAGACGATCTGGCGGCGCGCTTTCGCAAGTGGCCCTTGTGGCTCAGTGGCGATGCCCAACCCACGCTCAAGCAACTGGAAGACTTCGCACGCCTCACGCACACGGCCTTTGGCTACTTCTTCCTGCCCCAGCCGCCCGCGCTGGCGTTGCCGGTGCCGGACTTCCGCACCGTGCGCGATGATGCGCTCGCCGAACCTAGCAGCGACCTGCTGGACACCCTCTACCTGTGCCAGCAGCGGCAGGACTGGTACCGCGAACATGCCCGGATGCAAGGCTTGCCGGCCCTGCCATTCGTCGGTAGCACCAGCATGGAGGAAGCGCCCGAGGACGTGGCGCGACGGTTGCGCGAGACACTGGGCCTGTCTACTGAAGCGCGTCGGCAGTTGGCGACCTGGACGGACGCACTGCGCCAGTTGATCGCCAAGGCCGAAGACGCTGGCGTGATGGTGATGGTCAGTTCCATCGTCGGTAGCAACAGTCACCGCAAGCTGGACGTGGGAGAGTTTCGCGGCTTCGCGCTAGCGGACGACCTGGCGCCGCTGGTCTTCCTGAACGGCGCCGACAGCAAGGCCGCGCAGATGTTCACGCTGGCGCACGAGCTGGCGCATCTGTGGCTGAATGCTACGGGTGTGTCGGACACCCAGGCGGGCCAGGTGCCCGAGCAGCGAGCCGAGCGTTGGTGCAACCAAGTGGCGGCGGAACTGCTGATTCCCTTGGAGGAACTGCGAGCAGTGCACCAGCGCAACGCGCCGATTCCGGATGAAATCCAGCGGTTGGCGCGCGAGTTCAAGGTCAGCACCCTGGTCACCTTGCGCCGTCTGTTTGATGCGGGCACCATCAGCCAGGCTGCGCTGTGGCAGCACTACCGTGAGGAGCAGGAACGGTGGCGCACGCTGAAAGGGCGCGGCAGCGGTGGCGGTGATTTCTACCGCAGCCTCGGTGCACGCACCAGCAAGCGCTTTGCTCGTGCCATAGTGTCCAGCACGTTGGAGGGTTTGACCTCGTTTCCGGATGCCTTTCGCATGCTGGGTGTGCGCAAGACGGCCACCTTCTATAAAGCCGCGCGCGAGTTGGGGGTGATGGCATGAGC
>JAKBJA010000122.1 GCA_021836225.1 Pseudomonadota bacterium
ACATATCCTCGACAATGTACGCACCAAGTACAGGCACCGCCGCGAACAGCCTCCCATAGGGCAGTTACGCCGCTTGACCCGCTACCTGTCGCAATCTGCGGGAAATCATCGACGATGAGCGATATCCCGCCCATTTCCGGCCGCCAGTAGCCATTTTCAACCGCCGGATCATCAGGAGCGACGCCCGTAGCCATAACCACCCGAGTGCCCTCGGGAACTCCCCTCGCCAGAACCCGCACCGCCACTCGGCTTATAGGATCCACGGTTCCGCGCGGCATAACGCTCCGCCTCGGCGCGCTCCCGCTCCACCTCTGCCAGCAGCTCCGCAGTGGGGATATACCACTCGTTCGGTGCGATCTGTACCGGCTTGGTTATCTCAAAGAGTTCCCTCCAGCGCTCGGGGCTGACGCGTGCCGGCGTCGACTGGAGCCTCACACCTATCCGCCACAGCTCACTGCGCCTCTCCTCATCCACGCACCAGGCGCCCTCGGCGTTCTTGTAGTAGAAGCCGCGCACGTACTCGCGCGCCACCGCCGCAGCCGTGGCCTCACTCTTGGTCGGCGATGGCGGCTGGACGCTCTCGCCGGGCAAAGCGACGCCTGTGCCATCGCCGCCGATGGCGAGCTCTGCTGCCGGGACGGTGGCTGGGTTGCCCACCGGGGATGACGCATGGTCGAGCAGCCCAGCGGGATCGGCATCGGGCACGCCGTCCCAAGTGCCCCAGATCAGATCGGGACGCCTCTTCTTCTCGGCGGCCTGGCCGGTCGAGTCGGGCTTTGCGAGAGGGGGCAGGTCACCCGAGGGTGAGTTCGGCGTGGGATCTTGCTGGCCCGGCGCACCGCAAGAGCTGGGCTCGGCATCGCCGCCGAACTCCTCGCCGCCGCGGTATTCCGGCTCCGGCTCCGCCTCTCCTTCTTCGGGTACCCAGTAGTCGCCGCTATCCCGGTCGATTTCGTCCTCTCCGGGGGGCTCGCTGTCGTCGCCATCCTCATCCAATCCCGCCGCACTCCGCTCTCGCGAGTCGCGTTCCGCCCGCCGCTCCCTACCATCCGAGACCGATTCGGTCATCTCGCCGATCAGCGCCACCAATTCCTGGTCCACCCCCTCCGCGAGATCCTCGCTGGCGATCGTGCGGAGGGTGACCGGATGCCCGACGGGCGTGGGATGGGCACGGCCTATCGCCACAGCGGCCATGGCCTCGCGCAACCGGAGGTGATCATCGTCGGGCACGTCAACCCTCGCGAGCACCTCGGCCGGCGAGAGGCCCTCGGCCATCGCTCGATCGTAAAGGCCCTCGCCCAGGCGCATCCAGGCCGATGCCACCCGGTAGCTCACCGAGCTGAACAGCTTGGCCTTGGTGTCGAGATCCACTTCGCGCTCCGAGCTCACGTCCACCACTTCGCGCGAGGTGTTCTCCGGCAGGGGGACGGCAATGGCTCTGCCATCTGGCACCTCCGTCCAAGCCACCACGTTCTCCGCCATGGCTATGGCGTCTTCGACGAGGGCGATGCGGTCCTTGATATAGCGCTCGTCCACCACCGTGCCGCTATCCCCGCCAAGTGCGCCGTGGGCATGACCGACGAAGGCAGCGAAAGTCTTCATCCGCGCCAGCTCGCCTCGGGCGTATTCGATCTCAGCTGCGCACCGGTCGATCTCCGCGGCAAGGTGGGCCTGCAGCTGGGGGTCTTGTGTCCCAGCCAACTGGGACTCCAGCTTTGCCAGCCGGGCCTCGGCCTGGTCCCGCTTGGCCCGCGGCACTTGCTCATCGACCGCGAGCTGCAATGTGCCCGAGGTCAGGTTGTCCCCCAGCCAGCTCCGCAGCGCGCTCAACAGGTCGAGCGGGTGCTCCGCGGCCAGGCTGATCGCCTCACGCTCGCGGGCCAGGCGGAGATAGGCCGAATCTGGCTCTTCTGCCCGGCTCTGGCGCGCCAGATAGAGCAGCATCGTCGATTGGACCACATCGGCATCCGATGCCTGGGCGAGCTTCTCGCCCCCGAGGTCGTTTTCGGTGGCAAGCGCCGAACGGAAGAGGAAGTCGGTGCGCTGGCGCGCCCGCGAAGCCGCCACCAGCAGCGCATCGAGGTTCATCCCTTCGGTGCCAACCACCAGCGCGTTGCCATCTACCGCTGCGACCGCGAGGTTGTCGATCCGTGCCCGGGTCTCATCCGAGACCGAGACCCGCCTACGGGCGAAGTGGCGGATCTTGCCGTTTGCCAGGCGCACCACGACGGTGTCGCCCTCGTCTTCGAGAACCGTGGCGGCAAAAGTCTTGGAGCGATGGGTACTGCGCGCTATGAGAACCGGGGTGTCGGGGGCGAATCCGGCACTCTCGTCCGCGATGGGCACCTCGCCGCCGGCCCCGCCGAACTCCATCGCCTGGGTGCGGAAAACCGTGCTCGCCCAGCCATAGGAGACGAGATTGCGTTTGGTCTCGAGCACGGTGCGCGCTATGGTGACGTGGCGCGCAGAAGATTCCTCCTGGATAAATAGGGTGACCGTCTTGTCGCTAACATCCACGACCCGGCCCCGCTGGCCGTTGGTGAGGCGGGTCTTGGCGTCGATCTTGACGCTCTGGCGGATCGCCACCAGGTCCCCCATGCGCAGTCTCAGCTGCGATCCCCCAAAGACGACCGTCACCGAGGGGTCGATCTCCAAAAAGCGCTGCATGCGCTCCTGGCGGAGCTTGTCCGAGCTGCGGTGGTGGCAAACCTGACTGTCGAAATAGCCCTTCATCCAGGCTTGGCGATGTCCATCCCAGACCTCGTGCGCCAGGGCGTTGGCGGCCATCTCCTCGGCCTTGGTGTTGGTGATGACAAAGGAGTCCGAACCGGCC
>JAKBJA010000041.1:0-1225 GCA_021836225.1 Pseudomonadota bacterium
TACGAATCCTACAAGGCGGTGGCCGAAGCGCTGGACGGCAAGCCGGTCACCATCCGCACGCTCGACCTCGGTGCCGACAAGCAGGCGCCATGGGGCCACACCGTGGCCGACAACCCGGCGCTGGGCCTGCGTGCGATCCGCCTGTGCCTCGCCGAGCCGGGGCTGTTCCACACCCAGTTGCGCGCCATCCTGCGCGCCTCGGCCCATGGCCGGGTGCGCATCCTCATCCCCATGCTGGCGAGCTTCATGGAACTGCGGCAGACGCTGCAGCGCATCGACGAGGCGAGGGACTCGCTGCGAAAAGACGGCCTGAAATTCGACGAAGGCATTCCGGTCGGCGGCATGATCGAAGTGCCCGCCGCGGCACTGGCTGCCGCCTTCTTTGCCGAACAGCTCGACTTCCTGTCGATCGGCACCAATGACCTGATCCAGTACACGCTGGCGATCGACCGTGCAGACGACAGCGTAGCGCACCTGTACGATCCGCTCCACCCGGCCGTGCTCGGCTTGATCCAGCAGACCATTCGCGCCGGCGCCAAGGCTGGCAAGCCGGTGGCGGTGTGCGGTGAAATGGCGGGCGATCCGCTGCTGACGCGGCTATTGCTGGGACTGGGTCTGCGGACCTTCTCGATGCAACCGGCGAGCCTGCTGCAGGTCAAGCAGCAGGTGCTGAAATCGCATCTTGAAGAACTGGGGCCCGCAGCGCAGCGGCTGCTGAAGAACACCGAACCGGACAAGACGGCGACACTGCTGGGCCGCCTGAACGGCTGAGCGGTCGCTAGCCGGTGAGCTGCTCGGCAATGCGAGCCAGTTCCGTTTTGTCCTGGCGCAGCTTGCCGATCTCCTGCTTGACCTGCGCCATGCGGCTGTGCAGCGTGCCCATGTTCTCCAGAATGCGCTGCAGGCTGGCAAGCCGCGTGTCGAGATACTGTTTGTGCTCGCGTATGCGCGTCATCACGGGATCGAGCGCGATACGCAGCCAGCGTTCGGCCTCCATCCGCGCCAGACCGAAAGCCTTGCGGGCCTCTTCAGCCAGGCCGGCATAAAAACGCCGGATCATGAAGCGCTTTTCCAGCATCAGGTTGGCGGGATCCTTGCAGAAGGCCTCGGTCTCGCGCGTCAGCGCTTGCAGCCGGTTGCGGTAGGCGCCCAGATCGAGGCGCGGCACCTGCATTTTCGGCAGATGATGCGCGCGGTGAAAGCGGATATAGGCCTGATCCAGGGC
>JAKBJA010000041.1:2063-16007 GCA_021836225.1 Pseudomonadota bacterium
CCGGCCTGCAACAGCGGGTGCGGGTAGTTGACCATGGCATAGCGCCAGGCCGGCACTTCCACCGTGCCGTCGGGGCGCAGTTGGTGGCGTTCGCTTTCATCCTCGCCGCTCCACAGTCCGAGCTCGATCGCTTCCACCGCCGGCATCGCCTTGGTCTCGGTGAGCTTCTTCAGGCTTTCCTGCAGTTGGCGGGAATCGGTGGGGTCGAGCAGCACCCGGCACCATTCGATCGGCATGTGCTTGAGGTGCGCCAGCGATTCGCTGCGGCGGCGTGTCTCGATCGGCAACAGGCACAGGCTGGGCGCCTCGTCCGCGTTGGCAAACAATTCGGTCGGGCACATGGTGGTGCGGCCGGCGTCCGAGGGCAGCAGACGCTGGCCGTGATCGGCAAAAAACAGGGCATTGATGAGCTCGGTCTTGCCGCGCGAAAACTCGGCAACAAAGGCCACCACCAGCTTGTCCTGGCGTAGGCCGGATGCGGTATCGGCCAGCCTCAGGGTGCGTTCGGCATCGATGCCGTGCTGACTGTCGAGCCAGTCGGCATAGTCGGTGATCGCGGTCGCCAGCTGCATGCGCCGCTCGCTGAAGTCGGCGACTTCCTGTTCCAGATGGATGCTCATGTTTTGCTATTGTTTCCGATCTCAAGCCAGGGAGCCTCGACCCCGGACACCGCCACGGTTTTCTGCCGCGAAGACTCGCCCCGCACCAAGCGCACCTTTGACTTCGGGACGCCCAGTTGCGCAGCCAGCCAGGTCAGCAGATGCACATTCGCTTTGTTATCGACCGGGGGCGCGGAAATCTTTAATTTCAGCCTGCCGCCGTGTTCGCCCACGACAGCGGTTGTCTTGGCACCCGGCTGCACGTGCAGGTCCAGCAGCCAGTCGGAGCCGTCGCGATGCGCCCAGACCGGGGGCTCACCCGGTTGTGAAGCCGGATCAGAGCGAACCAAGCAGCGCGCGCTCCAATGCCAGTACCGGCACCATCAGGATCAGCTGGCACAGGATGAACAGCACCAGCGGCGTCAGGTCGATCTGGGAAACCATGGGGATGATGCGCCGCAGAGGGCGCAGGAAGGGTTCGGACAACTCATACACAACGGGCATCAGCGGGTTGTCGGAATTGACCCACGACAGCACCGCGCGCACCAGGGTCAGGCCGATGATCAAGTAAATCGCCAGGCTCAGCAGCTTGACCACCGCCAGCCCCAGCATCACCGGCCACACCTTGCCGCCTGCCAGCGCAAACGGGAAGCCATCCAGCCAGTAGCCGGCGGTCACGACGACCAGTTCGACCAGCCAGGCGAGCACCAGGCAGGCCCAGTCCAGGCCGAACAAACCCGGCACCACGCGGCGCAACGGCTTCACTGCAAAATCGGTGATCGCGACGATGAATTGCGCGAATGGGTTGCGAAACGGCACCCGGAACAGCTGCATCATGAAGCGCAGCAGCACCGCGATCACGAACAGGTTGCCCAGGGTCTGGATCAGGAATTTCAGCGCGGCTTCGATCATGCGAGTCGTCCCAGTTCGTCACCGAGCTCGGCGCTGCGGCGGCTGGCCGCCTCCACCGCCTGACCGATGGCGAGCTTGACCGACGCGGACTCAAGGACGGCAATGCCGCGCTCGGTGGTGCCACCTTTGGAGGTCACGCGCTGCCGCAGCATGACAGGTTCCTCGCCCGACTCCAGCGCCAGTTTGGCCGAGCCGAAGAAGGTCTGCAGCGCCAGCTGGCGCGCCGTGTCGGGCGCCATCCCCTGCGCCACCGCAGCGGCTTCCAGTGATTCGATGAAATAGAACACATAGGCCGGACCGCTGCCCGAGACCGCGGTCACCGTATCCAGCTGGGGCTCGTCCTCCACCCACACCACGCCGCCGACAGCGCGCAGCACCGCTTCGGCCTGCGAACGCGCATCCTGGCTGACGGCGGGCGGCGCATACAGGCCTGCAATGCCGGCCTGCACCAGGGCCGGGGTGTTGGGCATGGCGCGCACGATACGCGTATGCCCGCCCAGCCAGCGGCCGAGGTCGGCCACCCGCACCCCGGCGGCGATCGACACCACCAGATGGCCGGCAAGGCGCGACGCCAGCGCGGCCGCCACTTCGGGCAGGGTCTGCGGCTTCACCGCCAGCACGACCAGGGAATGCAGCCGCGCCTGCGACAGATCCGTATGCGTCACCACGCCGTAGCGCGCAGCCAGGTGCGCCCGTGCATCGGCATTGATTTCCACCACTTCGATGTCGGTAGGCTGGGTGCCGCTGGCGATCAGGCCGCCGATGATGGCGGCCGCCATGTTGCCGCCGCCGATGAAACTCACGTTATGCATGTTTTGTCCTCTCGCCAAACAGTGCCGTGCCGATGCGCACGATGGTCGCGCCTTCCAGTATCGCCGCTTCCAGATCGGCCGACATCCCCATCGACAGGGTATCCAGTGTGTAGCCCCGCGCGCGCAGCGTGTCGAACGCTTCGCGTACCCGGCGGAAGGCTGCGCGCTGCGCACCCACCTCCGGCGTCGGCGCAGGAATCGCCATCAGGCCGCGCAGTTGCAGGCCCGGCAGGGTCGAGACGGCCTCGGCCAGCGCGGGCAGATCCGCCGCAGCCACGCCGCCCTTGCTGGCCTCGCCGCTGACATTGACCTCAATGCAGACCTGCAGCGGCGGCAAACCCGCCGGGCGCTGCGCGGACAGCCGCTCGGCAATCTTCAGCCGGTCGACGCTGTGCACCCAACTGAAATGCTCGCTAATTGCGCGCGTCTTGTTGCTCTGGATCGGCCCGATGAAATGCCATTCGAGTGGCAGATCGCGCAAGGCTGCCTGCTTGTCCAGCGCTTCCTGCAGGTAATTTTCACCGAATGCACGCTGGCCGGCGTCCGCCAGTGCGCGGACGGCTACGTCGCCAAAGGTCTTGCTCACCGCCAGCAGGCGTACCGCCGCCGCATCGCGCCCCGCTTCGGCGGCAGCAGCCGCTATTCGCGCCCGCATCGCATGCAGACGCTCGGCCAGCGTGGAATCGGCGGTCGTTATCGCAGCCTCAAGTTTGCGGGTTTTCGGGCCGTTATCCATAGCGCTTATTATCTGACAAAACCCCATCAAACACTGAACGAGGCACGCGTGGATATTTCTGAACTGCTGGCTTTTGCCGTCAAGAACAAGGCGTCCGACCTGCACCTGTCGGCAAGCCTGCCGCCCATGATCCGGGTCAACGGCGACATCCGCCGCATCAACCTGCCGCCGATGGATCACAAGGACGTGCACCGCATGGTGTACGACATCATGAACGACAGCCAGCGCAAGGTGTACGAGGAAACGCTGGAAATCGACTTCTCGTTCGAGATTCCCTCGCTGGCGCGCTTCCGCGTCAACGCGTTCAACCAGCAGTATGGCGCCGGCGCCGTGTTCCGGACGATTCCGTCGAAGGTGCTGACGCTGGAGGAGCTCAACTGCCCGCAAATCTTCAAGGAAATCTCCGACCAGCCGCGCGGCATCGTGCTGGTCACCGGGCCGACCGGCTCCGGCAAGTCGACCACGCTGGCGGCGATGATGGACTACGTCAACGAGAACCAGTATGCGCACATCCTGACGGTCGAAGACCCGATCGAATTCGTGCACCAGAGCAAGAAATGCCTGATCAACCAGCGCGAAGTCGGCCCGCACACGCTGTCGTTCAGCAACGCTTTGCGCTCGGCGCTGCGGGAAGACCCGGACGTCATCCTGGTGGGCGAATTGCGCGACCTGGAAACCATCCGCCTCGCGCTCACCGCCGCCGAAACCGGCCACCTGGTGTTCGGCACCCTGCACACCTCGTCGGCCGCCAAGACCATCGACCGCGTGGTCGACGTGTTCCCGGCGGCGGAAAAGGAAATGGTGCGCTCGATGCTGTCCGAGTCCCTGCGCGCGGTGATCTCGCAAACGCTCTTGAAGACAAAGGATGGCAACGGCCGCGTCGCCGCGCATGAAATCATGATCGGCACCCCGGCGATCCGCAACCTGATCCGCGAAAACAAGGTGGCGCAGATGTACTCGTCGATCCAGACCGGCGGCAATCTGGGCATGCAGACGCTCGACCAGTGCCTGCAGGATCTGGTGAAGCGCAATATCGTTGCGTCGGGCGTGGCGCGCAACGCAGCACAGAACAAAGACGCATTTTTGGGTTGAGGATTGAACGATGAACGCTGAAAAAACTGTCCATGACCTGCTGCGCCTGATGCTGGCGAAGAATGCCTCCGACCTCTTCATCACCGCCGGCTTTCCGCCGGCCATCAAGGTGGACGGCAAGATCACCCCGGTGTCGAACCAGAGCCTGACGCCCGCGCACACCAGCGAACTGGCGCGCTCGATCATGAACGAGCGGCAGTGGAAGGATTTCGAGGCCACCAACGAATCCAACTTCGCGATCAGCCCGCCCGAAATCGGCCGCTTCCGCGTCAACGTCTTCGTGCAGCAGGGGCGCGTCGGCGTGGTGATGCGGACGATCAACACCAAGATTCCGAAGATGGAAGACCTGAACCTGCCGCCGATCCTGCGCGACGTCGCGATGATCAAGCGCGGCCTGGTGATCTTCGTCGGCGGCACCGGCACCGGTAAATCGACCTCGCTGGCTGCCCTGGTAGGCTACCGCAACGAAAACGCCTGCGACCACATCATCACGGTCGAAGATCCGATCGAATACGTGCACGAGCACAGGAAATCCATCATCACCCAGCGCGAGGTCGGCATCGATACCGACAACTGGTTCTCGGCGCTGAAGAACACCCTGCGTCAGGCGCCCGACGTCATTCTGATCGGGGAAATCCGCGACCGCGACACCATGGAATACGCCATCGCGTTTGCCGAGACCGGCCACCTGTGCCTGTCGACCCTGCACGCCAACAGCGCCAACCAGGCGCTCGACCGCATCATCAACTTCTTCCCGGAAGAAAAGCGTGACCAGCTGCTGATGGACTTGTCGCTCAACCTCAAGGGCTTCATCTCGCAGCGACTGGTCCCGCGCAAGGGGACTGCCGGCCGCGTCGCGGCGGTCGAAATCCTGCTCAACTCGCCGCTGATCGCCGACCTGATCTTCAAGGGTCATGTGCACGAGATCAAGGAAATCATGTCGAAGTCGCGCGAACTGGGCATGCAGACCTTCGACCAGGCGCTGTTCGATCTGTACGAAGCCGGGATGATTTCCTACGAAGATGCGTTGCGCAACGCCGACAGCCTCAACGACCTGCGCCTGCAGATCAAGCTGCACGGCCAGGAGGCCAAGGGCCGCGACATGATGGCGGGGCTGGACCACCTGGACATCGTCTGATGCCTTCCGGCCAATGAAAACGGGGTGCCTGGCACCCCGTTTTCATTGGCATGTCCAAACAACGCTCAGACCGCGCTGTCGGTCGCCTTTTTCGGCCGCATCGATCCGGCAATCAGCTTGTATTGCAGAAAGCGGGTTTCGATCGGCCCGTTGAACAGCGGAATGCGGCGGCTGGCCTTGAGGCCGAGCAGTTTCGGCAACAGGGGATCGCCGGAAATGATCCACGCCTGCCAGCCGCTGAAGTTCTTCTTCAGCCAGTCGCCCAGCAACGGATACCACTCCGCCAGTTCCTCGGCCTCGCCGATGCGTTCGCCGTAAGGCGGGTTGGTGACGATGGTGCCGACCGGCGTCGGCGCTTTCAGATCGAGTGCATCGGAGACCTTCAGCTCGATGGTGTCGGCGTAGCCAGCGGCGGCGAGGTTGTTCCTCGCCTTGTCGAGCACCCAGCGATCCTGGTCAGCGCCGAAAATGGGTAAATGCGTCAGCGGCTTTTCCTTGGCCTGCGCTTCCTTCTTGATGCGCTGCCACAGCGCCGCGTCGAAGTCGCGGTAGTGCTCGAAGGCGAAATGGCGTGCCCGTCCCGGCGCGCGGTTCAGCGCCATGTCCGCCGCTTCCAGCAGGATGGTGCCGGCGCCGCACATCGGGTCCAGCAGTGGCGAACCGGGTTCCCAGCCGGACAGCATCAGGAGGCCTGCGGCAAGGTTTTCCTTGATCGACGCGGCGCTCGCCTCGCGTTTGAAGCCCCGCTTGAACAGGGGTTCGCCGCTGGTGTCGAGATAGAAGGTCACCGCGTCAGGGGTGAAGAAGGCGTACACCGGCACGTCGGGCGCATCGGTGTCGACGCTGGGGCGCTCGCGGGTTTCCTCGCGGAAGCGGTCGCAGATCGCGTCCTTGATCTTGAGCGTGATGAAGTTGAGGCTCTTCAGTGGCGCGTTCTGCGCGCCGACCTTGACCGCGATGGTCTTCTTCACGTCGAACCAGTCCGGCCACGGCAGGTCGAGCGCGGCGCGGTAGATGTGCTCTTCCTTGCGGTAACGGGTGTAGCCGACCTTGCGCAGGATGCGGGTGGCGATGCGCGAGGTCAGGTTGGCGCGCATCTCGGCGGCGGCATCGGCCATGAACAGCACGCCGGCGGGCACCTGACGTACCACCTGCGCGCCGGCTGCCGCAAGTTCGGCTTCGAGCAGCGCCTCCAGCCCGCGCGGGCAGGTGGCGAAATGGCTGGCAGGCGGCAGCACCTCGCGCTCGGGGCGGGCGGGATGCGGGACTTTGGTGCGGCGGGGCTGGGATTTAAGGGGCTGGGGTTTCAAACGGGGCTTTCTTAAAACGGTTTCAAAACGACCAGCAGGACGACGAGCAGCAGCACGATCACCGGAATTTCATTGAACCAGCGGAACCAACCATGCGATTTGGTGTTCTGTCTGGCTTCGAATGCGCGCAGCAGACTTTTGCAGACGTGGTGATACCCGATGAGCCCGACGACCAGCGCGAGTTTCGCCCACATCCAGTTCATGCTGAGCGGAAAATACGCCAGCCACAGCCAGATGCCGGTAATCAGCGCCAGCCACATGATGGGCGTGACGAACCGATACAATTTGCCTGCCATCAGCAGCAGGCGGGCATACGCTGCATCGTTGGTTTCCATCGCCAGGTTGACGAAGATGCGCGGCAGATAGAACAGCCCGGCGAACCAGCTGACCACCATCACGATATGAAACGATTTCAGCCACAGCATGGATAGACAAGCCCTTCTGAAAAAATGGACGCCGAGTCCGCTAACCCTGATTTTACTGGGTTTGATCGTCTGGCTGTGGTTTCGTCCGCCGGCCGACGTCAGCGAGGAGAATCGCCCCGCGCCGCCCTGGGCCGTGACCCTGCCGGATGGCCGGACGCTGAGCAGCGACGACCTCAAGGGCAAGGTCGTGCTGGTGAACTTCTGGGCGACCTGGTGCCCCTACTGCCGCAAGGAAAAGCCGGTGATCGACCGCTTCTGGAAGGACACGCGCGACAAGGGCTTCGAGGTCATCTCGATCAGCGTCGACGACACGCCTGAAAAAATCGCCGCCTGGATGCAGGACAAGGGCTATGCCTTCATGGCCGCACCAACCAATGCCTCGGTGGCGGCAGCATTCGGCAATGTAAAAAGCGTGCCGACCTCGTTCATTGTCGATACTGACGGACATATCCGCCACAAGATCGCCGGGCAGGTGCATTATCCCCGACTGGAAAAACTTGTCGCCCCCCTGCTCCCCCAGGCCAGACAGCCATGACCGAATTACCCGACAGCCTTGCGGCCTGGGCACAGGCCCGCCTCACCGAACTCGAAACCAAGCTCGCCTTCGCCGAAGACCTGCTCGAAACGCTCAACCAGACGGTGGTCCGCCAGCAGGGGCAGATCGACTCATTGCAGCAGCAGCTTCGCCTGCTGCATCAGCAACTGCAGGACGCGCTGCCGGACGAGGCGCGCACCCCGCGCGACGAGATACCGCCGCATTATTGAGTCGCATCAATCCGGCTGCACGGCGATCTTCACCACCACTTTGCGTATCCAGCCCGCACTCGCCAGCGGGGCATGCGCATCGTCGGGGAAGAACAGGCAGAACGATCCTGGCGGTGTGGCGATCCAGCTCGATGGGGCGTCGTTGAAAAACCGGATGTCGCGCGCCTCGTCATAATCCGTTTCCGGTTTCACGCATTCGTCCAGCGACTTCCAGCCCATTTCGTCGACGCCCTCGAGCACCAGCTGGATGTCGATGTAGTGGCGATGACATTCCAGTTTTGCTTCCGCCCGCGAGCGGCCCGGGCAGGCCTCGACGATGGCGAACAGCTGCTCACCCTGAATCGTGTGCATTCCAGGTTCCAGCGCGCCCAGATCGGTGCTGCGCAGGAATTCGAAGGCCTTCGCAAAAAGCGGGTGCAATGTGAGGTAACGGCTGGAACGGCTGAGGGTGTCGAGAATCATGGGAAATGAATACCAGATGAGCGAGACGCTGATTATGCGGCGGCGATCGGCTGCCGTCAGCCCATCGTCATTTCTGTAGCTGAACGGCTTGTTTTTGCTCCCGCTCGAACTAGAGTGAATGAGCAGGTTTGCCTTACCCAAAAAAACGCTTATTCAACGGAGGACAGTATGAAACGAGAGCATGCAAAATTCCTGACGATTGCGGTGCTGATGATGATGGGAACAGGCGGCTTGGCATCGGCAGCCGACAAAGCGCTCAAGGCGGATCTGGGCAAGCGCGAATATGAGAACAGTTGCGCGTTGTGCCATGGAAAGGATGGCAAGGGCACAGGCGCCATCAACGATCTGTTGAAGAAATCGCCGACCGATCTCACGACGCTGGCGAAAAGGAACAATGGTGTATTCCCTTTTGACCGCGTCTATGCGGTGGTCGACGGGCGCGTGACAGTGAGGGCGCACGGCGACCGGGACATGCCCGCGTGGGGCGATCGCTATAGCAGCGATTCCGTGAAGGCGGCCGAGTATTACATGGACGTGCCCTATGACGCGGAGATGTATGCGCGCAGCCGCATCCTGTCCCTGATCGATTACCTGAATCGCGTCCAGGTAAAATAGCCCTTTTGCCCCGTATGACGCCCGCGAGCGGGCGTCTTTGTTTGGTCTCAGGGGCCCGCCGGGAAGCGGGCGGGCCGAGCGCCTGTCGCGAGGGCTTAACGAGTGATCGGCTTATAGCGGATGCGCTTCGGCTTGGCCCCCTCCTCGCCCAGGCGCTTCTTCTTGTCGGCTTCATATTCCTGGTAGTTGCCTGGGAAGAACACCACCTGCGAATCGCCCTCGAAGGCGAGGATGTGGGTGGCGATGCGGTCGAGGAACCAGCGGTCGTGCGAGATGACCAGCACGCAGCCGGCGAATTCCAGCAGTGCATCTTCCAGCGCGCGCAGGGTTTCCACATCGAGGTCGTTAGACGGTTCGTCGAGCAGCAGCACGTTGCCGCCGGCGATCAGCGTCTTCGCCAGGTGCAGACGGCCGCGTTCGCCGCCCGACAGGTTGCCGACCCGCTTCTGCTGGTCTGCGCCCTTGAAGTTGAAGCGGCCGAGATAGGCGCGTGACGGCGTTTCGTAGCGGCCAACGGTGAGGATGTCGCGGCCTTCGGCCACTTCGTCGAACACGGTCTTGTCTGCGCTCAAGGCATCGCGGCTCTGGTCGACGTAGGCGAGTTTCACCGTCTGGCCGATCTCGACTTCGCCGCTGTCCGGCCTTTCCTGGCCGGTGATCATCTTGAAGAAGGTCGACTTGCCGGCGCCGTTGGGGCCGATGATGCCGACAATCGCCCCGGGCGGCACGCTGAAGCTCAAGTTGTCGATCAGCAGGCGGTCGCCGAAGGATTTCGACACGTTGTGAAAGTCGATGACCTTGTCGCCGAGGCGCTCACCCACCGGGATGAAGATTTCCTGGGTCTCGTTGCGCTTCTGGTATTCGACCGAATTCAGTTCCTCGAAGCGGGCCAGACGCGCCTTCGACTTGGCCTGGCGCGCCTTGGGATTCTGACGCACCCATTCGAGCTCCTGCTTCATGGTCTTGATGCGGCCGAGTTCCTGCTTGGACTCGGTCTCCAGCCGCGCTTCCTTCTGCTCGAGCCAGCTGGTGTAGTTGCCCTTCCAGGGAATGCCGTGGCCGCGGTCGAGTTCGAGGATCCACTCGGCGGCGTTGTCGAGGAAGTAGCGGTCGTGCGTCACCGCCACCACGGTACCGGGGTAGCGGACCAGGAACTGTTCCAGCCAGTCGACCGATTCGGCGTCGAGGTGGTTGGTCGGCTCGTCGAGCAGCAGCATGTCGGGGCTGGACAGCAGCAGCTGGCACAGCGCGACGCGGCGCTTTTCGCCGCCCGAGAGATTGCCGATGACCGCATCCCACGGCGGCAGGCGCAGGGCGTCGGCGGCGATTTCCATCTGGGTGTCGAGGTCGGCGCCGGCGGTGGCGAGGATGGCTTCGCACTTCGCCTGTTCCTCGGCCAGCTTGTCGAAGTCGGCATCGGGCTCGGCGTAGGCGGCGTAGATCTCATCAAGCCGGGTTTTCGCCGCGACGATTTCCCCCAGTCCCGCTTCCACCGCCTGGCGCACCGTGTGCACGGGGTCGAGCTGCGGCTCCTGCGGCAGGTAGCCGATGCGGATGCCGGGCATCGGGATGGCCTCGCCCTCGATGTCCTTGTCCACGCCCGCCATGATCCTGATCAGCGAGGACTTGCCCGAGCCGTTCAGGCCCAGCAGGCCGATCTTGGCGCCGGGGAAGAAGCTGAGCGAGATGTCCTTGAGGATCTGCCGCTTGGGCGGAACGATCTTGCCGACCCGGTTTAGGGAATACACGTATTGCGCCATGAATGAAAAATTCCTGAAAAGATTATTGTTTGCTTGTGCCCGGGCACGCGTCGAACACGCAGCCATTGGCCGGATTGCGGCTGACGTAGCTGCCGTCGGGGCATTGTTTGACGTCGGCCGCACAGACGATGGGGTCGTCAGGCATCGGCGGGGGCGGCGGTCCGGCCGGGGAAGGTTTGCCGGCGACGGGCTGGGCAGGGGAAGGCGTACCGCACCCGGCAAGTGTTAGCAGCAATGAAGCTGCGATCAGAACCTTGATCACGACAATTCCCTGTCCAGCAGCGCCTTCAGCTTAACGAAATCGAGTTCGCCCAGCTTCTGTTCGAGGATGCGGCCGTCCTTGCCGATGATAAAGCTGGTGGGGGTGAGCTGCACGTTGCCGAAGGCGCGGGCATGCGCGCCGTCGACGTCGAGCGCCACCGGGAACGGCAACTGCCGCGTCTGCACGAAGTTCAGCACATAGTTGGGCGGGTCGTAGCTCATCGCCACGGCGACGATTTCGAAGCCGCGCTCCTTGTATTGATTGTAGGTTTCGACCATGCCCGGCATTTCCTTGATGCAGCCGGGACACGACGTCGCCCAGAAATTGACCAGCACGACCTTGCCGCGCAGATCGGCCAGGACGATGGGCTTGCCCTCCAGCGTGGTGAAGGTGGCGGCCGGCGCGCCAGGCTTGTCCATCAAGGCGTAGACCAGCGCGCCGAGGATGGCAAGGACGGCAACGGCAAGCAGCAGGGGTTTGGCAAATTTCATCGGGATTCCACAGGGTTAAGCGTCTTGATACGACCGTGCCAGCGCGACATAGTGCTGCGCGGAATAGCTGAAGTAGGCGATTTCTTCCTCGGTCAGCGCCCGCACCAGCTTGGCGGGGCGTCCCAGATACAGATGGCCGGACTCGAGCACCTTGCCCTCCGGCACCAGCGAGCCGGCGCCCAGCAGCACATGTTTCTGCACCACCGCACGGTCGAGGATGATACTGCCCATGCCGATCAGGCATTCGTCTTCGACCGTGCAGGCATGCAAAATCACGGTATGCCCGACGGTGACGCGCGCGCCGATGATGAGCGGCCCGCCCGCGGGATTGGCCGATGTCTTGTGCGACACGTGCAGCACGCTGTTGTCCTGGATGTTGCTCGCCTCGCCGACGGCAATCGAGTTGACGTCGCCGCGGATCACCGCGCCCGGCCACACCGAGGCGTCGCGACCGAGGCTGACCTCCCCGATCACCGTGGCGCGCGCATGCACCCAGGCGCCAGCGGCGAGTTGCGGGTGAATGCCCCGGTAGGGGGTGATGGGGTCAAAGGCCATGGTTGTCGAGGGGTTGAAACGCAGAGAAACCGGGCCCAAATTATAATCGCTGTGCGTTGCCGCTTTGCCTCCGCGTGCCTGCCCCCTTTTTGTGCGTCCTCTTTGTGAGAGATTTACCATGACTACCCCGATGGACACCAACCCCCTGCTCGATTTCTCCGGTCTGCCACGTTTCGCCGAATTCAAGCCCGACTGCGTCACCCCCGCCATCGACCAGCTGCTGGCCGACGCCCGCGCGGCGGTGGCGCGCGCCGAAGCCGCCGATACGCCCGCCGAGTGGGACGCCTTCGTCGCCCCGCTCGACGATGCGAACGAGAAGCTGGGCCGCGCCTGGGGCCAGGTGTCGCACCTGCATTCGGTGATGGACTCGCCCGAGCTGCGCGAGGTCTACAACGCCAACCTGCCGAAGATCACCATCTTCTACGCTGAACTGGGGCAGAACGAGGCGCTGTTTGCCAAATACAAGGCGCTGAAGGCCAGCCCCGGCTACGCCGCGCTGTCGGGTACGCGCAAGAAGATCATCGACAACGAGTTGCGCGACTTCCGTCTCGGCGGCGCCGAGCTGCCGGCGGACAAGAAGGCGCGCTTCATGCAGGTGCAGGAGGAACTGGCGCAGCTTTCCGCCAAGTTCGAGGAAAATCTGCTCGATGCCACCAATGAGTTCGGGCTCTTCATCGACGACGCTTCGCAACTGGCCGGCATTCCTGACGACGTGCAGGCGATGATGAAGGCCGCTGCCGAGGCCGATGGAAAATCAGGCTGGAAGATCACCCTGCACATGCCCTCCTACCTGCCGGTGATGCAGTACGCAAATAACCGCGAGTTGCGCGAGCAGGTCTACCGCGCCTACGTCACCCGCGCCTCCGAATTCCCCCCGGCCACGGCATCCGGGGACACGGGCGAAGCAAAGTGGGACAACACCCCGCTGATCGGCAGCATCCTCAGGCTGCGGCGCGAGGCCGCCGAACTGCTCGGCTTCAAGAGTTACGCCGAGGTGTCGCTGGCAGCCAAGATGGCCGACACCCCGGCTGAAGTGCTGAAATTCCTCGACGAACTCGGCGCCCGCGCCCGCCCCTACGCCGAGAAGGACTATGCCGAGCTGAAGGCCTTCGCCCGCGACGAGCTGGGCCTCCCAGACCTGCAGGCCTGGGACACCACCTACGTGTCGGAAAAACTCAGTGTCGCCCGCTACAGTTTCTCCGATCAGGAAGTGAAGCAGTATTTCCCCGAGCCGCGCGTGCTGGCCGGCCTGTTCAAGCTGATCGAGACGCTCTACGGCCTGCACGTGCGTGAGGACAAGGCGCCGGTGTGGCACCCGGACGTCAAGTTCTACACGCTCACCGACCACGGCGGCCAGCGCGTCGGCCAGTTCTACCTCGACCTTTACGCGCGCGCCTCCAAGCGCGGCGGCGCCTGGATGGACGACGTCATCACCCGCCGCAAAACGGCTGACGGCATCCAGACCCCGGTGGCCTATCTCAACTGCAACTTCTCCGGGCCGGTGGGCGACAAACCTGCGCTGTTCACCCACGACGAAGTCATTACCCTGTTCCACGAGACTGGCCACGGCCTGCACCATCTGCTGACGCAGATCGAGGAACTGGGCGTGTCCGGCATCAACGGCGTCGAGTGGGATGCGGTCGAACTGCCGAGCCAGTTCATGGAAAACTTCTGCTGGGAATGGGACGTGCTGAAGCACATGACGTCGCACGTCGACAGCGGCGAACCCTTGCCCAGGGAGTTGTTCGACAAGATGCTGGCGGCGAAGAACTTCCAGTCCGGCCTGCAGACGCTGCGCCAGATCGAGTTCGCCAGCTTCGACATGCACCTGCACGACGACTTCGATCCCAACGGCCCCCGCACTGCGCAGGACTTGATCGACGACATCCGCAAGAAAGTCGCGGTCATCATCCCGCCGGCCTACAACCGCTTCCCCAACAATTTCTCGCACATCTTCGCCGGCGGCTACGCGGCCGGCTACTACAGCTACAAGTGGGCGGAAGTGCTGTC
>JAKBJA010000150.1 GCA_021836225.1 Pseudomonadota bacterium
ATCGAGGCGATCGAGAAGGCGGCCAACACCGGCAAGATCGGCGACGGCAAGATTTTTGTCACCAGCCTGGAACAGGTCGTGCGCATCCGCACGGGCGAATCCGGCCCCGACGCCCTGTGAGGAGCATAAACATGAAAAAGCTATTTGCTTCGTTGGGCCTGATGCTTGCCCTGCTGTCCCCCACCCTCGTCCTGGCGGAAGACCCGGCCGCTGCGCCCGCTGCTGTAGCGGTCGAAGCCGCACCCGCTGAAGCTGCTGCTCCGGCAGCGGCGCCTGCCGAAGCCGCACCCGCACCCGCTGAAGCTGCGCCTGCTGCCGCCGCGCCGGTCCCCGACAAGGGCGACGTCGCCTGGATGCTGGTCGCGACCATGGCGGTGATGCTGATGACGATCCCCGGCCTGTCCCTGTTCTACGGCGGCCTGGTGCGCACCAAGAACATGCTGTCGGTGCTGACCCAGGTGTTCGCCGTGTTCAGCCTGATCGCCATCCTGTGGGTCGTCTACGGCTACAGCCTGGCGTTCACTGACGGCGGCGGCATGAACACCTACATCGGCGGGCTTTCCAAGATGTTCCTCAAGGGGGTCGATACCAACGTCACGGTGGAAACCTTCTCCAAGGGCGTGGTCATCCCAGAGATGCTGTTCATGGCGTTCCAGCTGACCTTCGCAGGGATCACCACCGCCCTGATCATCGGCGGCCTCGCGGAGCGTGTGAAGTTTTCCGCCTTGCTGGTGTTCTCCGCGCTGTGGTTCACCTTCTCCTACGCGCCGATAGCACACATGGTGTGGTTCTGGGGCGGTCCGTCCGCCTTTGACGCGCCGGCCGGCTTCCTGTTCGCCAAGGGCGCGCTCGATTTCGCCGGCGGCACCGTGGTGCACATCAACGCGGCCATGGCTGCACTGATGGGCGCGCTCGTGCTCGGCAAGCGCATCGGCTACGGCAAGGAAGCGATGGCGCCGCACAACCTGACCTTCACCATGGCCGGCGCCGGCATGCTGTGGTTCGGCTGGTTCGGCTTCAACGCCGGCTCCAACCTGGAAGCCAACGGCACCACCGTGCTGGCCCTGGTGAATACGATGCTGGCCACGGCTGCGGCAGCGCTCGCCTGGATGTCTGCCGAGTGGATGATCCGTGGCAAGCCGTCCATGCTGGGTGTCACTTCGGGCGCCGTCGCCGGTCTGGTCGCGGTCACCCCGGCTGCCGGGTTTGCCGGCCCGATGGGCGCGATCGTCCTCGGCGCAGTGGCGGGCGTGGGCTGTCTGTGGGGCGTCACCGGCCTGAAGAAGACACTGGGCTACGACGACTCGCTCGACGTGTTCGGCGTGCACGGCATCGGCGGCATCATCGGCGCCATCGGTACCGGCATCGTCGCCAACCCGGCGCTGGGCGGTTCCGGCGTGTACGACTACGCTGCAGGCAAGGTCGCCGAGTTCAGCGCCTCTGGCCAGATCATCAGCCAGCTTTGGGGCGTCGGCACTGTGGTCGTGTGGTCGGGCGTGGTGAGCTTCGTGCTCTTCAAGCTGATCGACCTCACCATGGGTCTGCGCGTACCGGAAGAGCAGGAACGCGAAGGTCTGGACACCGCTTCCCACGGCGAACGGGCCTACACCGCATAACACGAAATCTTTTCTCCTACGGAATCTGGGGCGCTCTGCGGGGCGCCCCATTTTTTCGTGTGCGGAATCCGACGGCTGCTGCTGCCTGTCTAGCGTTCCAGGCCGGGCTATCTACTTTTGAAACCGGGTGTCGGGGGCGGCTATCGACCCGTTGCAGACCTCTGGTACCTCGAACTACGCACCACAAAGCTGCCATTCACAGCCGACCGCTAGATAATCGATACGGCACGCACGACTCTGGTCTGCCGACTTCCATTTGGACGGCACCCCATCGGGTTCTTGTTCATTCGCCGTCATCGTTGAGCTCGCGGAACTCAGCAGGGAAGTACTCGATGCGACCGTCCGTCATCTTGTGGGGGTAGAAGGAGCGCCGGTCCCATCGACCGATGGTCTCGACCTCGATGATGAAGCCTTTGAAAGGACCACGCCTTCCAGGTGCAAAAGGCGCGTAGACGTGAGAAGCTTCCACGTACTCGTCGCCCAGGTCATCGATGTCCAAGATATCTTCGAACGGCACCAGGCCGACAACTTCGAGCCACGCTTGGTTCGCCTCCGGAATTTTGTTCCAGAACTCGTAGATGGTCTGCCGCTTCTCGTCGTGCCGGTCTTCACCCAGCCAAGGGTCCTCGTGTGTACGGCTTCTAGCGTCGTTCACAGCCATCGCGGCGTCCCACGATTTGCCGTCATCAGAGAGGTACGCGAAGTAGCGTTGCACGCAGAACTTAAGCCCATCGTGCGACATGCCCCGGTACGGCCACACCATCCACAGCGGGTTCTTCTTGAAATCGGCGAGGTCGCCCGTGTCCGGGTACTCTGTGGCGTCAGGAGAGCGCAGCAATAACGACGCGCGGGACTGGTCTTTAAGCATGCGGTTCGCCTTCCTCTTCATCACCAACCGGGCTCGCAGGTCGGCTCGTTGGGAGCGCCGGCGGATGGTCAGCGAAAAGCCGAAGTAGGCGAATAAGAGGTGGTCGTTCTCGGGGCGGAAGAGCCGGTCCTCGAGTTCAGCCTTACCCCAGAGGTGCCACTCCTCCAATTCCATCTCGCGGCATTTTTTGGCGAAGTCGTCGCGGGCCTTTTTGGAGAAATCGCAGGCCGCCGTGAACACAAGTCCGTAAAGCTTCTCATCCGGGCCGAGTAGGTGTCGTCCAAATACTTGACCAATGCCTTCGGCCCAATGGCCCGTTCACGCTTGCACTGAATAAGCCAGAGCCTGTCATCGATACCCTCGTTGAGGTTCGATCGCTCCTCGGCCGATTCGCCTTCTTCCGCTGATGCAGAAGACTGATCCTCCTTTGCGACGATTTCGTAGCCCCGCGCATCGAACCCATCGTCGCTGCCTGCGCGTCCCGTAGCCTCGAGTCGCCGCCAGGGTTTGAACTCGTACACAAGCTGTCGCACGAGGTCTTCGAATCTTTTCGGGTCCAGATCCTCGAAGTGCAGGGGTCCAATGGTGCGGGTGGTGACCATGCAGCACGATATCAGATGGGCAGCTTGCTAGGAATGCAGTAGCAGTTGCTCGATCCGGATGAGCCGTTGCTGGCCTGCGCGGAAGCTGACGTTGGCGACCGACGGGTTATGGCCGGTTACTGCCATTCAAGCGTGCGATGATTGAAAACCTAAATGCACCCGGTGAATTAGGCTTGGGGGTCTGCGGGTGAAGCCCCCGAGTGGGGAGTGTTCGGAACTCGTCGATCGTTGCTCAGGGCGTGAAACAGGCCCGGTGGCTACAGGGTCGACGGCGCTGTCGGGATGAGCGGATGAATGTGGCAATAGCGGTCCCCGGCGACAGCCGGGGACCGCGGACAGAGAGGCAGGGTCAGAACCCTGATACGCCCGGAATCCAGCTGGTGCCCGCCAGCGGCACGCGTGCCATCGCCGCCGCTTCCAGCGTCAGCGCGACCAGGTCCTCGCGCTCGAGGTGGTGCACGTTCTGCTTGCCGCAGGCGCGGGCGATGGTGGCGAGCTCCATGTTCAGCGTCTTCAGGTAGTTCTTCAGATGGCGGGCGCCGATCTCCGGTGCGAGGCGCTGCTCCAGCACAGCGTCCTGCGTGGTGATGCCGATCGGGCACTTGCCGGTGTGGCAGTGGTGGCAGTAGCCGGGCGCGGTGCCGAGCGCGGCGTAGCCGGCCGTGGCGTCGTGGTGCGCGCCGTTCTGGTAGTAGCTGTCGTGGTTGCAGCCCAAGGCGATCAGCACGCCCTGGCCGATCGACACGGCGTCGGCGCCCATCGCCAGCGCCTTGGCGACGTCGGGGCCGCTGCGGATGCCGCCAGAGACGATGAGCTGCACCTTGCCCTTCATGTCGAGGTCTTCCAGCGCGTCGACTGCCTGGCGCAGCGAGGCCAGCGTGGGGATGCCGACGTGCTCGATGAAGCAGGTCTGCGTCGCCGCGGTGCCGCCCTGCATGCCGTCGACCACGACGACATCGGCGCCGGAGTGCACGGCGAGCTTGACGTCGTTGAAGGTGCGGGTGGCGCCGACCTTGACGTAGATCGGCTTCTCCCAGTCGGTCAGTTCGCGCAGTTCCTGGATCTTGATCGCGAGGTCGTCCGGGCCGGTCCAGTCAGGATGGCGGCAGGCCGAGCGCTGGTCGATGCCGGCCGGCAGCGTGCGCATGGCGGCGACGCGCGGCGACACCTTCTGCCCCAGCAGCATGCCGCCGCCACCCGGCTTGGCGCCCTGGCCGATCACCACCTCGATGGCGTCGGCGCGGCGCACGTCGTCCGGATTGAAGCCGTAGCGCGAGGGCAGGCACTGGTAGACCAGGGTCTTCGACGACTGCCGCTCCTCCTCGGTCATGCCGCCGTCGCCGGTGGTAGTCGAGGTGCCGACTTCGCTCGCCGCGCGGCCGAGCGCCTCCTTCACGTTGGCGGACAGCGAACCGAAGCTCATGCCGGCGATGGTAATCGGGATGTCGAGCTCAATCGGCTTCTTCGCGAAACGCGTGCCGAGCACGGTTTTCGTCGAGCACTTCTCGCGGTAGCCCTCGAGCGGATAGCGCGACAGCGAGGCGCCGAGGAAGACCAGGTCGTCGAAGTTCGGCAGCTGGCGCTTGGCGCCCATGCCGCGGATTTCGTAGAGGCCGTGGGCCGCCGCGTTGCGGATGTAGGCGATGGTCTTGCGGTCGTAGCCGAAGGATTCCTCGCGGGCGATGGGTTTTTGAGGGTCGTTGCTGCTCATGTCAGTACTCCTGATCCGCGTCGGCGTTCCAGTGATAGAGGCTGCGGGCCGAGGCCACGCGCTTGAAGTCCTTGGGGTCGTGGCGCATGCCTGCCGCATCGAGCAGCGACTTGACGGCGGCGTAGTCGGCCTCGGCCATCGGCTCGATCTGCGCGTCGGCGCCGAGCGACTTGATGCTGCCACGCACGTAGAGCACCGCCTCGTACAGCGAATCGCCGAGCGCATCGCCGGCGTCGCCGCAAATCACCATGCGGCCGGCCTGCGCCATGAAGGCGGAAAAGCTGCCGACCGAGCCGCCGACGACGATGTCGCCGCCCTTCAACGAGATGCCGCAGCGCAGGCCGGCGTCGCCGTCGATCACCAAGAGGCCGCCGTGCATCGAGGCACCGGCGCCGTTGGAGGCGAAGCCTTTCACATGCACGCGGCCGCTCATCATGTTCTCGGCCACCCCGGTGCCGGCGCTGCCGAAGATCGTGACCGTGCCGGTCTTGTTCATGCCGCCGGCGTAGTAGCCGGCGTGTCCGTGCACCTCGACTTCGACCGGGCAGTCGAGGCCGACGGCGATGTTGTGGGCGCCGTCCGGATTGGTCACCACGACCTGGAGAACGTCTCTGGATGGCGCGTCCTTGTGAAGAAAAGTATTCAGCTCGCGCAGCGGCGTTTGCGCGAGGTCGAAGCTCATGCGTTCCATACGTACATCTCCTCGGGGGCCGGCTCGAAGACCTTGGCGTGCTTGATGTCCGGCAGGTGCGCCAGCGAGCGGAACTCGGAGGCGATCGCCACGTAGTCGTCGGTTTCCGCCACCACCGCCGGCTTGCAGGCGAAGGGGTCGCGGATCAGCGCCAGCTTGTCGGCGGTGCCCATGAGGAAGGTGTAGAAGCCGTCGAGCGCCTCGAAGCCTTTCTGCAGGGCGGTCTCCAGGTTGTCGCCCTCGCGCAGCCGCCATTCCAGGAAGCGGCAGGCGGCCTCGGTATCGTTGTCGGTCTCGAAGCGTATGCCGCGCGGCTCCAGCATGCGGCGCACGCCGTAGGGATTCGACAGCGAGCCATTGTGCACCAGGCAGAAATCCTCGCCGGCGGTGAAGGGGTGGGCACGGTCCGGCGTCACCGCCGACTCGGTCGCCATCCGCGTGTGGCCGACCAGATGGCTGCCAGCTAGGCCACTGAAGGCATAGCGCGCGGCCACCTCGGCCGGCGTGCCGATGTCCTTGTAGAGGTCGATCGCGCGCCCGGTGGAGAGGATGTGCAGCTTCGGGTAACGCTCCTTGATCCAGCGCTTGACCGGTTCCGGCGCGATGGCGGCGGTGAGGATCGCGTGATTGCCCTGTGGCGCAATCTTCGCTTCGACGCCGAGGTGTTCCTTCAATTCATGGCCGAGGCCGAGCCAGTTGAAGTCCGCGCCTTCCTCGCACATCCCCGAATAGAGGCTGATCTTGCGCGCGTTCTGCGCCAGCGGTTCGGTGAACACGGCGAGCCCGGCCGAATCGGGGCCGCGCTCGGTCATGCCAATCAGCATCGGCACCATCAGTTCGCCGAGCCGGGGCCGCAGCGCCGGCTTCTTCACCAGCAGTCCGACAATTCCACACATGGGGCTGTCCTTTCAGAAAAATTCCAGATAACTGTCGACTTCCCACTCGGAGACATGGCGCATGTACTCGACCCACTCCATGTGCTTGAGCTTGAGGAACTCGTCGGCGACCGGACCCAGCGCGTCACGGATCACCTTGTCCTTTTCCAGTGCCAGCAGCGCCTCGTGCAGGTTCTGCGGCAGGATGGCAATCCTTTCCTTCTTCAGCTCGGTGGCCGACAGCTCGTACAGGTTGACGTTATGCGGTTCGCCCGGGTCGAGCGTGTGCTCGATGCCGTCGAGGCCGGCAGCGATCACCGCAGCGGTGGCGAGGTAGGGATTGCAGGCGCCGTCGGGCAGGCGCAGTTCCAGCCGGCCGCCCGGGATGCGCACCATCGACGAGCGGTTGTTATCGCCGTAGCTGATGTAGGCCGGCGCCCAGGTCGCGCCGGTCAGCGAGCGGCCGACGACCAGGCGCTTGTAGGAGTTCACCGTCGGCGCGCAGATCGCGGCCAGCGCCGGGCCATGCTTCAGCAGGCCGGCGGCGAACTGGTAGGCGAGCGGCGAGAGGTCGAGGCCGCGCTTGTCCTTCTTGTCGAGGAACAGGTTCTTCTTGCCGTCCGACAGGCTCATGTGCATGTGCATGCCGTTGCCCGGCCGGTTGGCGAAGGGCTTGGGCATGAACGAGCAGATCAGGCCCATTTCGCTGGCGATCTCGGCGGCCGCCATCTTGAAGAACACATAGTGGTCGCATGACGTCAGGCAGTCGGCGTAGGTGTAGTTGATCTCGAACTGGCCGTTGGCGTCCTCGTGGTCGACCTGGTAGACGTCGATGCCAACTGCGACCAGGCTGTCCACCAGCTTGTCGAGGAAGGCGCGCGAGCGCGACAGCCCCTTGTAGTCGTAGCAGGGCTTGGCGAGGGTGTCGCTGTCCTCGCACGGCTCGATCTTGCCGGCGACGCTGCGCTTCAGCAGCGAGAATTCGGGTTCGAGGCCGGTCATGAACGTCATACCCATTTTTTCCAGGCGTGCGATCTGCTTCTTCAGCGTGACGCGCGCATCGTAGTCCCACGGCTTGCCGTGCACGTGACCGTCGCAGACGATGCGCGCGTAGCCGGGCTGCCACGGCACCAGCGACAGCGTGGACAGGTCACCGACCGCCATGTAGTCGGGGCCGTGCGGCTCGATGCCGAGGCCCCACACCGCAAAACCTGCGAAACCGGCGCCGCTGTTGAGGATGTCCTCGAAATGCGCCACCGGAACCGACTTGGCCTTGGCCGTGCCGTGGATGTCGACGAACTGGGCCAGAACTGACTTGACCTGGTGCTTGGCGAGAAACTTCTTGGCTTCTGCGAGATTCATGGTGTAACTCCCTGATGGCCTGGTGGTCTGAGTTGTTTGAGTTCGCCGGCGACGCCGGTCAGCGTTTCGATAAACCATTCGCCGTAGGTGCCGTCGCACCACAGGCGGCAGCACGGCATGCCGGCTTCCTCGCCCGGAATGGCGGTGACGCCGACCCCGACCATCGAGGTCAGCACCACCGGGCGGGCGGACAGATCAAGCGCGCTGAAGTCGACGCTGCAGGTTTCCAGCAGCAGCTCGTTGAGGCACGCGCCGTGCAGCACCAGCGCCATGTCCTGGCGCAGCACTGGGTAGACGCCAGGCGCGGGCGGCGCGACAAGCTTCGCGGCCTCGGGGCCCTCGACGAGGAATTCGGTGAGGCCGAGACGGGCGATGAGCCCGCCGGGCAGCGGCAACCAACTGTTGGGCGCGCGCGGCACCGGCAGGTCGAGGGTGGCGAGCCAGGCGGCGGCGCCCGGGCCCTTCACGCCGGCGCGCGGCGTGCGCGAGACGTCTTCGAAAATGATCGCGCTCATGCCGTCTCCTTCTGCCGGGCGTTTTCCGGGTCATAGAACGGCGTCTTTACCACCTCGGCGGTGACCAGCGAACCGTCCGTCAGGCGAATCGAAAACTGGCTTCCTGCCTGCGCCATGTCCGGCAGCACATAGGCGAGGCCGATATGGCGCGCGAGCGTCGGCGACCAAGCGACGCTGGTGACGCGGCCGGCGATGTCGCCGTCGTCGATCACCAAATGGCATTCCTTCGGCGCAGCGGATGCGTGGCCGGCCGGCAGCATGAAGCCGACCAGTTGCTGGCGGCGCGGCTTGCCGGCGATGGCCACGAGGCTGCGCTGACCGACGAAGAAGGGCTTGTCCATCTTCACCGCCCAGTCGAGCCCCGCTTCGCCGGGCGTGGTGAGGCCGTCGGTGTCCTGGCCGATGATGAGGTGGCCCTTTTCCAGACGCAGCAGGCGCTGCGCCTCGACGCCGAAGGGGCGGATGCCGCGGGCTTGGCCGGCGGCCATCAACGCATCCCACACCGCCGCGCCGTGCTCGGCGGGGACGTGGATCTCGACCCCCCATTCGCCGACGAAGCCGACCCGCAGCAGCCGCGCCGGCACGCCGGCAACGCTGCCCTCGCGCACTGCAAGGTAGGGGAAGGACAGGTCGACGTCGGTCAGCCCGGCGAGCACCGCCTTCGCCTGCGGGCCGGCCAGGTTCATCGCCGCCATCGCGCCGGTCAGGTTGACGATGCCGCAGTCCAGCTTCCACAGCGTGTTCCAGCGCGACAGTTCGCGGTAGATCAGTGCCGCGCCCGAGGTCGTGGTGGTGAAATAGAAGTGGTCGTCGGCCAGCCGTGCCACCACGCCGTCGTCGATCACCACGCCGGCCTCGTCGCACATCACGGCGTAGCGCGTCATCCCGACCTTGAGTCCGGCGTACTTCGAGATGTACACGCGCTCCAGAAACTCGGCCGCCTGCGGTCCGCGGATTTCCAGCTTGCCCAGGGTGCCGACATCGATGATCCCGACACCGTTGCGGACCGCCATAACCTCGCCCTCGATGCATTCCTCGCGGGATTGCCCGGCGACCGCGTAGTACTCGGGCCGCTGCCACGCGCCGGCGGGCATCCACACCGCGCCGGCGGCTGCGTGAATGGCATGCATCGGCGTGCGCCGCTCGGGGGTGAAGCCGCGGCCGGCGAGATGGGACATCGGCACCGGATGGAAGAACGGTCGCGCCGTGGTGGTGCCGACCTCGCCCGGCGTCGAACCGGTGGCGCGCGCCAGTACCCTGAGCGCGTTCATGTTGGAGTGCTTGCCCTGGCTCGGTCCCATGCCGACGGTCGAGTAGCGCTTCATCAGTTCGATGTTGTCGAAGCCTTCCTGGATGGCGTTCTCGAGATCGGCGAGCTGCAGGTCCTCGTCGAAGTCGATGAAGTTCTTGCCTTTGGGGTGCGGCACGATAGGCCAGGGGTGGGTGGGCGATGCCGTTTCGGCGGGCACGACGACCGGCTTCGCCGTGCCCCAGCCGCAATGTGCCGCCGCTGCGCTGCCGGCACGCTCGCCGTCGAGCACGCGCGATTCAGGCTCATGCACGCCGTTGACGCGGCCGCAGGCGAAGACGCCGTCGGGCAAGGTGTCGGGGACGAACTGATGCACGCCCGCGTCGTAGCGCATCTTCGTCCCGGCCTGGTAAAGCAGCGACGCGGCGGGCGCCCAGCCGACGCTCATGAAGACGCCGTCGCAGGGGATTTCCGTCACCGGCGCCGCCGTGTTCACGGGCGCAATTTTCACGCCCGCAACGTGCTTGCCATCGGCGGCGGGCAGTGCCTCGACGATCCGGCGCCCCGCATGCAGCGGAATGCCGCGCGGAGTGAGCACAGCCATCTGCTCGGTGGGTACGGCCTCGCGCAGATCGATCACCGCAGCCACCTCGATGCCCGCATCAATGAAATCCGCCAGCGCCCGGTAGGCGTCGGCGTTGGCGGCGAGCACCACGGCGCGCTGCGCCGGCCGCACCGCCCAGCGGCGGATCAGGCGCTGCGCCGCGGAGGCCAGCATGATCCCCGGCAGGTCGTTGTTGCGGAACACCGCCGGCAGGTCGTAGGCCCCGGCCGCGACGACCACGGCGCGGGCACGCATCTTGGTGATGCGGTCGGGCTCGACCAGCGGCACCCAGTGGTCGGCGTAGTAGCCGGCCGCAAAGGTATCGGTGAAGACGCGGATGCGCGGATGGGCAAGCACCTGCTCGACCTGCCCGGCGGTGCCGTGGGTGCTGCCGCCGAGGCGCGCGTTCTCGTCGACCAGCGCGACGGTGGCACCCTGCTGCGCCGCTGCCAGCGCAGCAGACAAGCCTGAAGACCCGGCGCCCACCACCAGCACGTCGCAGAAGCCGTAGCGCTTGGGCGTGCGCTGTCGCGGCGTGGCGAAGTCGACCTTCCCGAGCCCGGTCATGGCGCGGAACATGCGCTCCCACAGCGGGAACAGCCGCTTGCTGTGGAAGGCCTTGTAGTAGAAGCCGACCGGCAGGAAGCGCGACAGATAGCCGAGCACGCGGCCGGGATCGCGCTCCAGGGAACCGAAGGTGTTGATCGCGCGCAGGTCCATGCCGGCGGCGAGCGCCGTGGCATCGGCGCGCAGGTTGGGCGTGCCGCCCCACTGCATCATGGCGTTGACGTCGTGGTTGGCGGCGGACAGCAGCCCGCGCGGGCGGTGGTACTTGAACGAGCGGCCGAGCACGCCGACGCCGCTGGCTGCGAGCGCGCTGGCGACGGTGTCGCCCGCGCAGCCGGTGTACTCGCGGCCCTCGAAGCGGAAACTCAAGGGCTGGTCACGGACGATCCATTCGCCGGGTTGCGGAGGCAGGCGCATCTCAGCTTTCCTCCGCATACAGATAGGTGCGCACGATCACGTCGCGTGCGGTATCGCGCTCGGCGACGAACCAAGTGTTGGACGGCGTGTGGCACCACCATTCGCGCTTCACCCCGGGCGAGCCGTTGCGGTTGAACACGTAGTCGGCCCACTGGTCGTCGCTGCAGGCGGCGGCGTCGGGCATGGGCCGGATCTCGCCGCCGTAGGCGAACTCGGAAATGGCGCGCGGGCCGTTGACGGGACAGGTCATGATCTTCATCTCAGTGGCCTACCGAGGCGGCACCCTTCTCGCCGGTCAGCGCGAAGTTGCGGAAACGGTCGAGGGTGAAACCGGTGATGAGTGGATGTTCGCGGTCGTTGGCGACGGTGTAGGACATGGTCTTGCCGCACACCGGCGTGGCCTTGAAGCCCCAGGTGCCCCACCCGCCGTCGAGGTAGAAGCCTTCGACCGGCGTCCTGCCCATGATGGGCGCGAAATCCGGCGTCATGTCGGCCATGCCGGCCCACTGGCGCATGACCTTGACGTTGGAGAGGAAGGGGAACATGTCGAGCATGTGCGTCGACAGGCCTTCCGGAAAATCGAAGGTCGAGCGCGTGCTCTGCACCTCGTAGGGATCGAGCGAGGCGCCCATCACCAGCTCGCCGCGCGCCGACTGGCTGATGTAGACGTGCAGGCTGCCCGACACCAGGATGGGGTCGAGCCAGGGTTTGACCGGCTCGCTGACCATGGCCTGCAGCGGGTGGATGTAGATCGGCGAGCGGATGCCGACCATGTCGAGGATGCGCGGTGTCGAACCGGCTACCGCGCACAGCACCTTGTTCGTCGCGATGTTGCCGCGGTTGGTGCGTACCCCGGTGACCTTGCCGCCGGCCACGTTGATGCCGAGCACCTCGGTGCGCTGGTGGATTTCCACGCCGCGCATATCGGCACCGCGGCCGTAGCCCCAGGCCACGGCGTCGTGCCGCGCCACCGCGCCGGGCGCGTGATAGAGCGCGCCGAGGATGGGCGCGTGGCCGCCGCACGAGAGGTCGATCATCGGCGCGGCCTTCTTTACTACCTCGGGACCGACCACTTCGGATTCGATGCCGAAGTGCTTGTTCACCTCGGCGCGCCAGCGGCTGGTGCGTAGTGCCGCATCGGTGTGCGCCAGGGTGAAGTGGCCGCGGTTCGAGTAGAACAGGTTGAGGTCGAAGTCCGTGGAGAGGTCCTGCCACAGGCGCACCGATTCGTCGTAGAACTTCACACCCTCGGGCGTCAGGTAGTTGGAGCGGATGATGGTCGTGTTGCGGCCGGTGTTGCCGCCGCCGATGTAGCCCTTCTCCAGCACGCAGACGTTGGTGATGCCGTGGTCGCGCGCGAGGTAGTAGGCCGCCGCGAGCCCGTGGCCGCCGCCGCCGATGATGACGACGTCGTAGGCCGGTTTGAGCGTGTCGTGGCGCGTGAACATCCGCGGTTCCGGATGCTTTTCAGACAGCGCGAAGCGGAGCAGTCTCCAGGGCATGCGATTCTCCTAGCGGAACACCACGGTCTTGTTGCCATGGGTCAGCACGCGGTCTTCCAGGTGGTAGCGCAGGGCGCGCGCCAGCACCGTCTTCTCGATGTCCTTGCCGTAGCGCACCATGTCCTCGGGCGAATCCGAATGGTCGATGCGGATCACGTCCTGCTCGATGATCGGCCCCTGGTCGAGCGCTTCGGTGACGTAGTGGCAGGTCGCGCCGATCAGCTTGACGCCGCGCTCGAAGGCCTGGTGATAGGGCCGCGCACCGACGAAGCTGGGCAGGAAGCTGTGGTGGATGTTGAGGATCCGCCCCGGATAGGCGCGGCACAGGTCGGGCGACAGGATCTGCATGTAGCGGGCGAGCACCAGCGTGTCGCCACGGCATTCCTCGAACAGGCGCTGCACCTCTGCGTAGGCGGCAGATTTGGTGTCGGGCGTCACCGGCACGTGATGGAAGGGGATGCCGTGCCATTCGACGAAGCCGCGGAAGGTGTCGTGGTTCGAGATCACGCAGGGAATCTCGATGTCGAGTTCATGCGACTGCCAGCGGGCCAGCAGGTCGTACAGGCAGTGCTCCTGCTTCGACACCAGCACCACCACCCGCTTCTTCACCGCCGAGTCGCTGATGCGCCAGTCCATGGCGTACTCGGCGGCAATCGGCGCGAATTTTTCCTTCAGCGTGGCGAGGTCGAAGGGCAGCGAATCGGCGAGGATTTCCTGGCGCATGAAAAAGCGCTGCGCAAGGGCGTCGGCGTGGTGGCTGGCCTCGACGATCCAGCCTTGATGCTGCGCGATCAGCCCGCTGACCGCCGCGACGATGCCGACCCGGTCGGGGCAGGACAGCGTCAGGGTGTAGCGGCGGGCGGCGACCATCAGGTTTTCTCACAAGGAAACATTTGTTCGTATCATGCATCACGCGATTAACACAAGTCAACTATTTTTCTTTGTGTGAATTTTCCGGCCATGCCATAATTCGCCCATGAGCACCCCACCCGACACCCTGGAAACCGATGTGCCGGAAGCGGCGGCCGGCATGCTGGAGCGCTATCTCGGCAACGCGATCCGCGACCTGCGCCAGCGCCACGGCCTGACCATCGCCGACGTGGCGGACCGTGCCGGCATCAGCCGCGGCATGCTGTCGAAGATCGAGAACGCGCAGACCGCGACCAGCCTCGACGCCCTGCACCGCCTGGCGCAGGCGCTCGGCGTCTCGCTGTCCACCCTGTTCCGCAACTACGACGTGCCCGAAGGCAGCGCGCAGCTGGTGAAGAAGGGCGAGGGCATGGAAGTCGTGCGGCGCGGCACCAAGCGCGGCCACACCTATCACCTGCTGGCGCACGAGCAGGGCCCGACCAAGCTGTTCGAACCCTTCCTCATCACCATCGATTCGCCCGACGCCACCTTCCCGGTGTTCGAGCACCCTGGCACCGAGTTCCTCTACATGCTGGAAGGCCGCATGGAATACCGCCACGGCCAGCACACCTATCTGCTCACCCCGGGCGACGCGTTGACCTTCCGCGGGGAAGTGCCGCACGGCCCGGAAAAGCTGATCGAACTGCCGATCCGCTTCCTCGCCACCATCGTCTATCCCACGCCGGTGCAGACATGAAGAACGTGACCATCACGTCGGCCAATGAAACCGACATTCCCGAACTGATCGACCTGCTCGGCGTGCTGTTCGCCATCGAACAGGACTTCACGCCAGCCCCCGACAAGCAGCAGCGCGGCCTTGCTGCCCTGCTCGCCTCGCCGACGGGCCACGTCGCGATCGCCCGCGACGCCAATGCGCGCGCGGTCGGCATGGCCACGGCGCAACTGGTGATCTCCACCGCCGAAGGTGCACCGTCAGCGTGGGTCGAGGACGTGGTCGTGCGGGAGGACTGGCGCGGACAGGGCCTCGGTCGCGTGCTGCTCGACGCCGTGCTGGCCTGGGCGCGTCGCCAGGGCGCGGTGCGCGCGCAACTGCTCGCCGACCTCGACAACGCGCCGGCGCTGGCCTTCTACGACAAGTTGGACTGGCAGCCTACTCGGCTGGGCGCGCGGCGGATGATGTTGGGTAAAACCTAAGCACCTGGCGGTTTTTCCTGCGGGTCGCCAAGGAAAAATAGCAAGCCCGACACATGAGGGGGCGCCCGTGTACATCTTCTGCCCGGGTAAGTCACCGTAACAACGCCCCCGCTCCGCTGACGCCTCTTTGGCGCAAGATCCGATGGGCCCACACGTCCGCCCCTCTTTACAACGCAGGGATCCAGGGGGCCAGGGGTGACCACGACACCCTTCGTCCAATGGCGCGCCCTTGAAGCATCTCGATGAGCTGGGCACGGGCGATCATTGACTATCACGGCAAGGCTTGATGACCCGCCAGGGTTCATTGGACGTGTTCGCCAATGATTCCGCGCGTATAGAGAGCCTGCTCGCGTTCAGCTTGGACGACGGCCGCCCCTGATGAATCCTGCGCCCGGCCCCTTTGCCTTTATCAACTTCAAAACGGTGCATTCGCGCACTAAAAGAATGCCAGCTTTACGCGGGCAGAATCGTCAAGCGTTATTGATTAATGCTTTTAGTGCTTTGTATTCATGTGGATAGCCTGGCATGTGAACCGTGGCACGGGTGTTGCTGATGAGCCATTGAATATTACGAATATTCACTTCAGTAATACCTCATATCAAGGAGCCCACCATGAATGTGAAGCACATCAGAAGCACCCTGAAGACGCTGTTCACCCGGCTGGTAATCCCCGCCGCCGCGGCCATGTCCATTTCGGCCCATGCCGCCCAACCCCTCAAGATCGGTTACAGCGACTGGCCGGGCTGGGTCGCCTGGCAGGTGGCGATCGACAAGGGCTGGTTCAAGGAAGCCGGGGTCCCGGTCGACTTCGAGTGGTTCGACTATTCGGCCTCCATGGACGCCTTCTCGGCCGGCAAGATCGATGCGGTGCTCATGACCAACGGCGATGCCCTGGTCACCGGCGCGGCCGGCGGCAAGAGCGTCATGATCATGCTGACCGACTATTCCAACGGCAACGATATGATCGTCGCCAAGCCCGGCATCAAGTCGCTGGAGGAACTCAAGGGCAAGAAGGTCGCCGTCGAAGAGGGCCTGGTCGAGCACCTGCTGCTGCTCGATGGGCTCAAGAAGGCCGGCATGAAGGAATCGGACGTCACCCTGGTCAACGCCAAGACCAACGAGATGCCGCAGGTCCTTGCCTCCGGCGACGTCGCCGCGATCGGCGCCTGGCAGCCGATCGCCGGCCAGG
>JAKBJA010000024.1 GCA_021836225.1 Pseudomonadota bacterium
AATACCGGGCGTTAAGGAGCGAGACATTTTCCGTGCTTCTGGAGAACGCCCGCCTTGAGGTCGGGCCGCTGCGGGACAGCGGGCATCGTGGCGAGGACAGCGAGACGTAAGCCTGGCGGAAGCGGTGTCCGCCTGTCTGTAGTGTACTACAGTTCAACCAAGTTCAAAACCAGCAACGCCAGAGCCAGCAAGGGCGCGGCTTTCTGAAAATTTAAGTTCACTACAGTTTGACTTCGTTTAAGAAAATCCAGCACAATAATGGTGGGTACAGTGGTGGGTAAATCTGGTGTGGCGGAGGTGCGAACATGCTTACTGAGCTGAAGATAAAACACGCCAAGCCTGGCTATTGGCTTGACGGTGATGGGCTGTACCTTCAGGTCAGCCAGTCGGGGGCGAAGTCGTGGATCTACCGATTTCAGCTGAACGGCAAGCGCCGCGAGATGGGCTTGGGCTCACTGGTCGACGTGAGCGCGAAGGATGCCCGGCGGCGCGCTGCCGAGGCCCGCGCCCTGGTGCACAACAAGATCGACCCGCTGGAATACCGCAAGCAGCAAGCCAGTGAAGCAGCAGCTCGCGCGGCGCAGATCGCCGCGGGGGCCATCACCTTCAAAAAGGTGTCACTAGAGTACATCGAGGCCAACCGGGCCGGCTGGAAGAACGTCAAGCACGTCAGCCAGTGGGAAAACACTCTTGCCACCTACGCTTACCCCGTCATCGGTGACACGCCGGTCGGCGAGATTGACACCGCCATGGTGCTGGAAGTGCTCAACCCGATTTGGATTATCAAGACGGAAACAGCCACGCGGCTGCGCGGCAGGATCGAGCGGGTGCTCTCATACGCCAAGGTGAAGGGCTACCGGCAGGGCGAGAACCCCGCCGCGTGGCGCGGCCACCTCGACAACGTGCTGCCCAAGATCGGGCGACACGAGCCCCAGCCTGCCCTGCCGTACACTCAGATGCGCGAGTTCATGGGCAAGCTGCGCCAGCATGAGGGCGCTACCTTGCTTTGCCTGGAGTTCCTGATTCTTACAGCATCGCGCTGCAGCGAAGCCAGTGAGGCGAAGTGGAACGAGATAGACATGGAAAAGGGCGTGTGGACCATCCCGGCGGATAGGATGAAGGCGCGCAGGGAACACAGGGTGCCGCTCTCGGCTGCCGCACTGGCTGTGCTCGCCAAAGCGAAGCAGATATGCCAAGGGGAATACGTCTTCCCCGGCAGGATCATTGGCGAACCCGTGGACAGTGGCGGCCTTGGTCAGCCGTTGAAGCGGATGAACGCGCACAGGGTAAAAGAGGGCTTGGAAAAGTGGGTGGACGCGCAATCCGGCAGGGCGATCGTGCCTCATGGGTTTCGCTCATCTTTCCGGGATTGGGCCGCTGAGACCACGCATTACGACCGTGACATGGTGGAAATGGCGCTGGCGCACGTCGTCGGCAACAAGGTGGAAGCGGCTTACCGGCGCGGCGATATGTTCGAGAAGCGGCGCCAGCTGATGGCCGACTGGGCCGCGTGGTGCGAGCCGAAGAAGGCCGGCAACGTGGTGACGCTGATGAGTAAGACTGCCGCCTGACGGTCTCGGGCAAAAACAGGACGCTCAAAAATAATGCTTTACATGGTTCCATTATTTGATACCATTCAAACATGAATGCCAGCCACCGCAAGACACTGGCCGCCGTCTTTACCGACCCGGTCTCCAAAACGCTTGAGTGGCGTCGCATCGAGGCATTGCTGGTGGCTGTTGGCTGCCAGGTGATCGAGGGCAACGGGTCCCGCGTTCGCTTTGAGAAGGCGGGCCATATCGCCACCTTTCACCGGCCACACCCCGCCAAGGAGGCGAAGCCCTACCAGGTGCGCGATGCAAGGCAGTTCCTGGAAAATCTTGGAGTAAAGCCATGAGCACGATGACACATAAAGGGTTCGCTGCCCGGGTCGAATACAGCGAAGAGGACGGCTGCTTCATCGGCCACATTGCCGGCGTACAGGATGTGATCGGTTTCCACGGCGAGAGCGTTGCCGAGTTGAAGGCCGCTTTCGAGGAGGCCGTCGAGGACTATCTGGAGACCTGCAGGAAGGTGGGCAGAGAGCCGAGTCGCCCTTACTCTGGGCAATTCCGATTGAGGCTTGCCCCGGAGCTTCATGCTCGCGCCGCCATGGTGGCAGAGTCGCATGGCAAGAGCCTGAATGCTTGGGTTTCAGACGTGATCGAGAAGGGTATTACCGCCGCCTGACGGTCTCAGGCAAAAGCGGGCAGGATGGGTGCCGATAACACCCACCCCGCCCTGACCACGAAGCACCTGATAAGGAGATGCACCTTGGCTTTGCAAACTGTAGCTCAAAAACTCAAGACTGTTGAAGGTAAATCCGACGTGCAGGCCATGCACGATGCCGCCGACGAACTGTGCGCCCGCCTCGGCCAGTTGTCGGCCCTACTGATGTGCGCCGCAGGTGGCGGCGGCCTACAGGACATGGATACCGGGCCGCGGGTCGCCTATTTCTTCGCGTGCTTGCGGCTCTCGGAAGAGTGCGAAGACCTCGTGCGTGACATGCCACTTCCCGCGCTGTGATTGGCGCGAACGAGCAAAAGCCACCTCCGGGTGGCTTTTTTATTTAGCGTCATGCGAGACGAATTTGGACAAACCCGCGCCGTTGCTGGCTTTCCGGGAGGGGTGCGCGTACCTCGGAAAATCGTAAATAGTCTTTGGACTCCCTTAAATTTATGGAGTCTTAAAGATGGTTAACATCATCCGCTTGCCTGATGTGATGTCCCGCACAGGGCTTTCCCGGTCCTCGGTATTCCTGAAGGTGAAAAAAGGAGAAATGCCGCCGCCCATCAAGCTGGGCGTCCGCGCAACTGGTTGGGTCGCTGAGGAAATCGACAACTGGATTAAGCAGCGCGTGGCAGCAAGCCGGGGGCAGGCATGAAGCGCGCCCCGACCGACTACACCCTTGAGGAATTCGCCAAGAAGGTGCACCTGCCCGAGACCACGATCAAGACCTTTGGGCCGCCCGACTACACGGTGCACAAGGACGGCAAATGGCACTGGTTCTATCGCCAGGAATCTGTCCAGGATGTCATCAATGCTCAAGCCGAGGGTATCCGCTCAGCGTGGGGCTATCTGCCAGCACGCAAGCCACAGGAGGGCGGCCAATGATCCAAAAAACAAACGCCCCGGCGGCAACCGAGGCGACAAAGGAAATACAACTAGCAGACGCCAGTATAGCAGCACAAAAAATAAGCAACACCCCCGACCTGTCGGAAGCACACCGCCTGTTCAAGAGCGGTTTTGCCCTGTGCAAGCTGCAGCCGAACACCAAGCGGCCGGAGGGCGACAACTGGAACCACCGCCCTGTTCAGCAGTTCGACCATGAGGCCACCGGATACGGCGTCATGCTCGCAACGAATGGGCTGTGCTCGGTCGATCCTGACAACGCCGAGCTTTCCGCGAAGATGCTGGCGGGCTTTGGTTTCGACCTTGACGACCTGTTGAATGCCGGCGTGCGATCGATCAGCACACGAGCGGGAAGCGGGGGGCGCTCGGCCTTCAAAGCCGACCTGGGCCTGCGCAAGGTGGTGTTCTCGTTCAAGGATGTCGGGACGGTGCTGGAGCTGCGGGCGCACTCGGCCAACCTGCAGGACGCAATTCCGGGCCTCATCTACGCAGACAAGCATGGCGAGATTTGCACCCAGCGCTATGCATCCGATTTGCGCCTGGACGAAGCCCCGGACCTGCCCGCCGATTTTCTTGCATGGTGGCTGCGCATGTCCACCGACCTTGAGTTCAAGCGCGGGCAGCAGCAGCGCGCTGGCGAGATTCTCGGTATCAAGGCGTTCAAGGCCGTCAGTGGATCAGACGGCAAGACCCTGGCTTTCAAGTCGGCACTGCGCGAGGGATTCAATGCATTGAACAACGTGCTGGAAATCCTTGGACGCCATGACTATGTCGGCGACGGTGTGCGGTTTGCCCCGCCAACTGCCACCGGCTTGCCGGGTGTCCGCGAAATACCGGACAAAGATGGCCTGTGGCAGTCGGACCACGCCAGCGATCCGCTGTGCGGCACGTTCGATGCCTGGACGGCCTACGTGGTGCTTGACCACAACGGGGACCAGGCAGCGGCGGAGGCAGCTTGGATGCCCGTTGTGCATAAGGCGGTAGAGAATGACTTCTCTTTTATTGAGGACATATCCGACCTGCTGGGGGCACCGCTTGCCGCCGAGCGCCCCAAGTTCGAAGTTATCCCCGCTGCAGAGTTCGCCGCAGGCACCCCGCCGTCGTGGATCGTCAAGGGAGTGCTACCGCTCGCCGAGATCGCCGTCATCTACGGCGAGTCGGCGAGCGGTAAATCCTTCTTTGCCCTTGACCTGGTGGCCGCCGTCGCGCGCGGTATCGAGTGGCGCGGCTGCAGGGTTCGACAGGGCGCGGTGGTTTACGTCGCCGCCGAGGGTGCCGGCGGATTCCGCAAGCGGCTGGCGGCTTATGCACTGGCGCACGAGATCGACCTGGCCGCGCTGCCGCTGGGCGTGGTAGCCAGCGCCCCCAACTTGCTTACCGACGACGACAAGGCGCTCGCCCAGGCGATCGAGCTGGCGGGCGGGGCCTCCATCGTGGTGGTCGACACCTTGGCGCAAAGCACACCAGGGGCGAATGAGAACGCCGGCGAGGACATGAGCAAGGTGCTGGCCCGCTGCAAGCGCCTGCACGCCGCTACGGGCGCCCTGGTGGTGCTGATCCACCACTCGGGCAAGGACGCTACCAAGGGGGCGCGCGGATGGTCGGGAATCCGGGCCGCCGTTGATGCCGAGATTGAGATAACGCGCTTGGCCGATGCCCGCGCCGCCCGCATCACCAAGCAGAAGGACGGCGAGGACGGCGCGGTCTTTGCCTTCGGCCTGCTGCCGGTGCGCGTGGGCGAGGATGAAGACGGCGAGGCCATCGTGTCGTGCGTGGTCGAGTACCAGAACGAAGCCCCGCCGCCCGCCCGTGAGCCGAAGGGCGCATGGGAAAAGGCGGTGCTACAGATGGTGCACGAGCTGGCCGGGCTGGGAGACGAGCCGCTTACTGTCGGCGCGATCATCGACAACGTGGTGCGGACCATGCCTCACGATCCAGCGGGGGGACGTGATCGACGACGCGAATGCGCCAAGCGGGCTATCGAGTCCCTTAGCAAATCTGCATTTTTTCACGTGCTGGACGACAAGGTAACGATGCCACACGCCACACAAGCGCCACATGTGGCCGCATGAGGCATGTGGCAAAACCCCGTTTTTATGCCACATCTGCCACACCACCCTTTAGGGGGTGTGGCGTGTGGCATGGGGGTTTGCGTGGCGGTGTGTGGATGAACCCGCAGGATTTTGCAAAGAGGGTGGCGCGCCAGATTTTGACACCTGAAAAAGGGTTTTGCCGCAGTACGTGCGAGCACGTGGGTGATACAGATCCGTACACATCACGCGCGTGATGTGGGCGATACAAGGAGCAACGCATGAAAATGCCGATGGGCGCACACAAGGGCCAGCCGGTGGAAGCCATGAGCACCGCCTACCTGCTGTGGGTGATTTCGAACGATCACATCCGCTTCAAACGCTGGCCGCTGATCCAGGAGGCACTGCGGGTGCTGCGTGGTCGCTTCGAGAACTTCGAAACCCTGCTGGCTGAACTCGAAGTCAAGGCCCCGCCGCCAGCCTACTGGAAGACCAAGGAGCAGATCGAGGCAAGAGCGAAGGCGCGGGCCGAGAAGCTGCGCCAGCTGGAAGAGCGCCGCGCAGCCGAGCGCGAGCAACGCCGGCAGGAACTGCGCGCCCGGTTTAAGCAACGGGAAGCCGAGCAAACGCAGATCATCGATGCCAGCTACTACGTGCGCGCCGCACGCCAGAGACCGGCGGACCCTGGCGACGTGAGCGACCTGGTCTAGGCGCGATGCGGATACCCACTCCGCCAGATAGTCAGCCCCGCCAAGGCTTCGCACGCCGCGCCGCTGCCGTACCCGCCAGCCTACCCACCACAGGACGCACAGAAAGGCCCCCAAATGGATGACCTGGAGTTCTACCGACAAACCCACACGGCACTGCGCAACGCCGCCAACGCTGCGCAGGATTCAACCCAGCGCGACCACCTGGGCAACTTGCGAGAGGAAGCCTGGAAGCGCATGGGTATCGCCGAGCAGCGCACGCCCTTGGTGTTCGCCATGCTGCAGCCCCTCGCCGCGCGGGGTGGCGACCCTGCTGGCGGCTCGCTGCTGACTTCGGGTACGGCGTTCGCCCACGCGGGGTGGCGCGCTGATTACGTATGGATAGGCAACAAGGGATTTGAGCAGGCCTGCGCCCATCCCGGCCACCCCGGCATTGATGAAGCCTGGGCGATCCTGCTGCACGGCGCGACTGCCGGCAGTGTGCTGCATGCCTCGGACTTCGGCAGCAGTGGCAACGCCCTGCACGGCCGCCTGAAAACCGCTATCGAGTGGGTGAAGGACGCGACGGGATGCTTTGACCTCGCCGGCTACATCGGCGCCATCAAGGTGGGGCGCGATGGCTCGATCACCCCGCCGCCCATCACCCGGCGAATCGAATTCCACCTGTAGCCTGTACCGAGCCTGTACGGCTATTCACACCCTGCGCAACGCGCGTGAGCATGGGGGCATTTTCAACGGGAGAGGCCCACCATGATTCTCGACGCAAATCTGCAACTGTCCAATGCACAGGCCGTGACCGCCACGGCGATGTCCGTCAACAATATCGACATGGGCCCCCCGCCGCCCGGCGCCAGTAACCCGATGGCAGCCGTTGTCACGGTGGACGAGTCCGTCGCTGCTGCTGGTGCTGCCACCGTGGCGTTCGAGATTGTCTCTTCGGCCGCCTCCGACCTGTCCAGCCCGACCGTGCTCGCATCATCCGGCGCGGTCCCGAAGGCTGACCTGGGGGCTGGACGCGCGCCCATCCCCATCAAGACTACGTTTAGCGACATGCCCGCCGGCCATCGCTACGTCGGCATGCGCTATGTCGTCGCCACTGGGCCGCTGACCGCCGGCAAGTTCACCTGCCACCTGACTGACCACAGCATCAACACCGGCGCGTATTACCCCTCCGGTTTCTCAGTAGCCTGATAGGGGGACACCATGAGCACCTTGAACGAACTCAACCAGCGCCTCGAAGAACTGGAAATTGACATCGAGCGCGCCGAGCAGGCCAACGCGGCGGCGTCTCTTGCCCTGGCATCGGCACCGCACGACGATTCGGCCATCCGCAAGGCGCGGGCGGCATCGCTGCACCTGGCCGACCTGCGCGGGGATGCACTGCTGCTGCGCGATGCGCGGAGCCATGCGGAGGAGGCGAAACGGAACGAGGAAAACCAAGCCCGGAAGCGCGAGGCAGACGCCCTGCTGAAGAAGGTCGACCAACTGGCGGGCCAGCGGATGAAGACTGCTGTGGACCTCGATAAGGCGTTTGCCGCTTTGACCGAGGCCATGCGGGAATGGGTGGGCATTAATGCCAAGATGCGCGCCCACGCGGTTAGGTTTTACCGGCTCACAAAGGGTAGCTTCGCCCACGCGCAGCCTTATATCGAAGGTTTGGGGTCCGTGTCAGACGGGATCGGTAACGCGCTCGCCGACAACGTCGATTGGGCAACCCAAGGATTCAGCACCCACCGAAATATTTCTCTCAACTTCACCCGATACTGCCCCGACTCGCCGGGATCTATCGCCCAGGCTGCGGATCAGTGCAGCGCGGACGCCTTGGCCGCCCTGCACCGCGTTGCCGAAGCCGCGGGCCTGACGGACGGCGGCAATGGCTAGCGAACAGAGCATGCGCATCCGCCTGAAATACGGTCTGCCGCTCACACCGGAGATGCAGGACATGGCCGCCAGATCAAAGCGCGCCGTGGTGCGCCGCTGGCTTGCGCGGCATCCCGACGAGCAGCTGCGCCAGGCGGTCTACTCGCTGCAACTCATCTACCAGCCCGACCACCTGGACGTGCTCTACGGCATGGCCGAGCGGCAAGGCTGCCACCGCTGAAGGAGAACCCATGTTCGCAGCTCTCTCACTCGGCATGCAGGCCGCAGGCGCAGTCTCAGGCGCCATCGGCGGTTTCTACGCGGCCAAATCGACCAAGCGCCAGTTGCAGTTCGACGCGGCGATGGCCGACATCAACGCGCGCATCTCGGAACTCGGTGCGCAACAGGAACTGCTCAACGGCCAGCAGCAGGTCGGCGCGCTCACCTTGCAAGCCGGCCAGCTCAAGAGCCGGCAGCGCGCGTCGATGGCGGCAAACGGAATCGACCTTGGAGAGGGCAACGCCGCCGAATTGCAGGCCAGCACGGACATCATGAAAGCGATCGACAAGAACACGCTGGAAGCCAACGCCGTGCGTAGCGCGTGGGGTTTGCGTACGCAAGGCGCCAACTACCAGAGCGAGGCCATCACTAAGCGCGGCACCGCAGCAGGCATCAGCCCATTCATGGCCGGCGCATCGTCGATGCTGACCGGGGCGGGCCAAGTGGCTTCATCCTGGTATGCGATGAACAAGCCCAGCGTGCGATAGATGGAAGCCGCAGCGACTACACCCGCTGGCAAGGCCTACGGCACCAGCAATGCACGCGCGAAGATGAACCCCGAGAAGGTCGAGGAACTGCGCCGCCTTCGGCAGCAAAGGGGTTTGCCCTACCGCGAGCTGGGCGCCATCTTCGGCATTGACCACAAGACCGCCAGATCCATCGCAATCGGACTCACCTGGGCGACACATGAGGGAAGGACCGTTTACCGCGTAGACGATGCCGAACTGGAACAGGTGCGGACCATGGCCGCGCAGGGCGTCGGCGTGGCAAAGATCGCCCGGACATTGGGCGCGACAGAGCGATCCGTCCAGCGCCTGATGCAAAAACACGGCATCCGCAGCATTCACGTCAAGGAGTAACCCAAGTGCCTACCGTACCGCAGTACAACGGCTTCCAGGCCACCCCCAACAGCCTGCCGCAATCCCGCCTGACCGCGCCCAACATGCCGGACGTGGCGGGCGCGCAGGCGCAGCAACTCGGCAAGGGGTTGAGCGATCTAGGCCAGCACATCGGCGCCATCGCGGTGGACATGCAGCGCGAGGCCAACGCCACTGCGGCGAAGGACATCGACACGCAGGTGACGGCGGGGTTGAACGACCGGCTCTACAACCCGGAAAGCGGGTTCATGATCCGGCAGGGCAAGGACGCCGTGCTCGGATCGGAAGCCGTGATAAAGGGCTTCGACGACATCAAGCGGAAGGCGCTGGACGGCGTGCAGAACCCGGCAGTTCGCCAGATGGTCGAGCCGGTCGTCAATGCCCGCTTGCAGAACGCCCTGGATGCGGTCAACCGCCACGCCGGGCAGGAATCGCGCAAATACCAGATTCAGGCCGCCGACTCGCGCGCCATCGTGAGCATTCAGGATGCCGCGTTCAACTACACTGACGACCAGCGCTTCGCCCAGGCCGTGGGGGTGGCTCAGGAGGAAACCGCGACCCTCGCCAAGCTCAACGGCTGGGACGATGCCACCGCGCAGCTGCAGGCGACCAAGTACCGGGATGCGGGCTTTGAAATGCGCTACGAGGCATGGCGCATGAAAGACCCGGTGGGCGCTTTCGCCCACTTCCAGCGCAACGCCGAGCAGATCAGCCCACTGAAGCGCGAGCAGATCGGCCGCCAGCTCTTCCAGGCCGCCGCGCCCGCGCTGGCGGCACAGCTCAACCAGGCCGGCGGGGTGGGTGTCGTGCCCTCGGCGCCCGGCGACGCTTCGCAGCCGCGCGGTATCCGCAACAACAACCCCGGCAACGTGATGAAGGGGGGAGACAGCTGGAAAGGCGAAGTGCAGGGCAACGACCCGCGCTACGTGACGTTTTCCTCGCCCGAGGCAGGTATCCGCGCCATGGGCAAGACGCTGCTCACCTACCAGGACAAGCACGGCATTGACACCGTGGAGGGCATCATCGCCCGCTGGGCACCGGCGACCGAGAACAACACGGTGGCCTATGCCACCACAGTGGCGAAGGAAATGGGCGTCAAGCCCGGCGACCCGCTCAACCTGCGCGACACCGCCACCCTCACCAAACTGACCCGCGCCATGATTCGCGTCGAGAACGGCCAGCAGCCGTACACCGACCAGCAGATCACGTCGGGGCTGGCCGCAGCGACCGAAGGCACACCCATTCCCACGTCTACGGCGGCCAGTCCCCAACGCGACCCCACGGCCGCAACCGGATTCCCCATGCTGGATGCCTTGCCCGCCGACTGGCGGCTGCACGTCATGCAGCTGGCCCGCGCGCAGTCGAACCAGGGCATGGCCGAAGCGCGCGATGCGCTGCGCAGCCGGGTGCGGGATGCGTCGTCCGCCTACCTGACCAACGGTTTCGCACCCGACGCGCCGAGCGAGGGCGAATTCATCCAGGCATACGGGCAGGCGGACGGCGTGAAGCGCTTCGCGGAATTCAAGGGCGTGGCCCAGCTGGGGCAGACGCTGCAGCAGGTCAAGACCCTCCCCGCCGCCGCGCTGGTCGATATGCTGGAAACGGCCAAGCCGACGCCCGGCGAGGGCTTCGCCGCGCGGCAGCAGAACTATGAAATCCTGGTCAAGGCCGTTGACCAGGTGAAGCAGGCGCGCGCCACCGACCCGGTGGGCTACGCGATGGCCGTAGGCAGCTACGGCATCAAGCCGTTGCAACGGTTCGACGACCCAAAGGGACTGACGCAGGAACTCGCGCGACGCGCCGGTGCTGCGCGCCAGATGGCCGTCGATTACGGCACTCGCCTGACGATCATGTCCGACCCCGAGGCCGACGCCTTCGGGCAGTACCTCGGCAGCCTTCAGGCCGTGGACAAGGCCCGCGTGCTGGGGCAGGTTTTCACGGCGGCGGGGCCAGCCGGGGTGCAGTCGCTGTCCACCCAGCTCAACGACAAACACGGCACCCTTGCCGTGGCGGCGATGCTCTCGGCGCACCGTACAACCGAGGGCAGCAATGCCGCGTTGCTCTATCTGCAGGGCAAGGAAGCGATCGAGCAGAAGCGCGCCAAGATCGACGAGGCGAAGGAGTACGGCACCAAGGCGGAAATTTACAAGGCCCTCGAAGGCGTCTACCAGACCCCGCAGGGGCGCGATGCCGCCGCCGAAGCGGCTTTCGGGATTTACGCCAAGTTCAGGGCGGACGGCGGGGGCGACGTTGCGCAGGCAGTGAACATCGCCACCGGCGGCATCGTGGAGCACAACGGCGGCAGGATCGCCAAGCCCTACGGCTGGTCGGACAGCCGCTTCGCCGATGCGCTGCGCTCGACCGTGCCCGCCCGCCTGTCCGCACAGGGCGGCAAGTTCATCGCGGGCGGGGTCGCGCTGAGCGGCGCCGACCTGGCTAAGTTCATCCCCGCCGCGCGGCTGCAGACCTTCGGGCAGGGCAGCTACCTGATCCGCACCGGCAGCGACGTGGTGCGCGATGCAACGGGGGCACCCTTCGTGCTCAAGGTGGCGCCGTAATGTTCGACGAACTCTATCCCGTAGAACGCGACAACTCCCTCGCGCAGTCGGTGCAGCGCCCGCCCGAACCGGAGCCCGCGCCGGGCACCTTCCAGGGCTTCGGCAGCGCACTGGTGGACTCGCTGCCGCATGCCGGATACACCACGGCCAGCGCGTGGTCGGCCATCCTCGACGCCTACGGCAAGGCGGCAGCATTCCGCGACGTGCCCCTGGTGGCCGCCGTCAACGGGCAGCCCGCGCCGGATATGCGCAAGGTGCAGCGCGAAACGATCGAGCAGATGGGAAATAGCCCGGTAGCGCGAGGCTTCCGGGAAAAGGCCAGGGACTACGCGCCCGACCCGGAAGCGGTCGGCATCGCCGGGCAGATCGCGCATGGCGTGCTGTCCACCGTCAGCAAGGCGGTGGGCTACTCGACCGCTGGCCCTGCCGGGCCTGTGCTGTTCGGCGCGGATGTGGGCATCAACCGCGCGCAGGAATTGAGCGACCAGGGCGTGGACGGCCAGACCGCCGCACTGGCCGGCACGGTCTCGGCGGTGTCCGCCGCCGTGGGCATGCGCCTGCCCGCTGCGATGGGCGCGACCCGACTGCAGAGCGCGGCCATTGGCGGCGCGGTGAACCCGGCCCTGACCGTGGCGGAAGTGGGCGGCATCCATGCGCTGCTGCAGCATGCGGATTACGACAAGATCGCGGCGCAGTACCAGCCCTTCGACCCGGTGAATCTCACCATTGCCGCGCTGACCGGTGCGGCGTTCGGCGGCGCGTTCCACCGTGGCAAGTCGGCGAGCCTGTCCCCCGACGAACACGCCGCCCTGCTGACCATGAACGAAGTGCGGGTGCGCGACGGCGACGCCCTGGTGCGTACCGGAGACCTGCCAGCGGCCGGCAAGGCACACGATGCGCAGATCCTCGCGCGCCAGCAGATGGACGCCGGCGAGGTGGTCAACGTGGCCCACCGGGTGGACGCCGACCCGGCCCAGCTCGGCACCATCGCGCAGCGTGTGCGCGAGACCGTGGCACGCGAGGCCCCCGACGCGCTGGAAGCCACCCGGATGGACTTAAACCCGCCGCCCGAGGTGATGGCCCCGCCCGACGCTGGCGGCCCCGCCACACCCGCTTTGCAGCCGGATGACGGCATCCCGGACAGGATCGTCGAGCAGGTGCGCGAGGTGATGACGCGCATGCTCGGGCAAGACCCGGCAGCGCGCCAGGCGGATGCCAAGCCCGCCACCCCTGAACAGGTGCGCGCCCTCGACATCGCAACCCGCACACCCGACGCCGTTGTCCGCCTGGACGATGGCACCGACGTGCGCATGGCCGACCTGATCCAGCACGCCGATACGGTCGAGGCCCAAGCCAGAACCGAAACCGCCGCATTCAAAGCGGCCGTCAATTGCGCCTTGAGGTTCCCAGTATGAGAAGCGAATGCATCCAGGCGGTGGCGCAAGCCATCGGCCGCAGCGTCACCCAGCAGGAAGCCCAGAACATCGAAGGCCGCATCGTGGACAGCATGAAGCAGCTGGCGCGCAAGGATCCCGCCGCCTGGCAGCAGATGAGCCGCGAGGCGAGGCTCAACGCCGCCGCCGATGAAGCCGGCAAGGCCCTGCTGCACGAAGCCGGCAAGGCCAAGCAGCGCACGGCTCTGACGATCCTGGCGCATGACCGGGTGATGAACCGCTACAGCGCGCTGGTGGCGGACGGCCTGAAGCCGTTCCACGCGGTGGCGCGCGTGCTGGACGATGCGCACCGCTTCGTGCGCGGGGTTTCCAACGAATACTTTACCGGCCTGATCGATACTCTCAACGCCGTGAACCCGAAGTTCCTCGGCATGGTGGAGGATGCGCGGCAGGCCGCCGACCTGGTGCGCGAGGTTTTCGGCGAGCAGACCGGCAACCCGCTGGCGGCCAAGGCTGCCAAGGCGTGGCTGAACACGGTCGAGGCCATGCGGCAGCGGTTCAACGCATCCGGCGGCGACGTGGGGAAGCTCGACTACGGTTACCTGCCCCAGCCGCACGACGACGTGCGCGTGCTCAAGGAGGGGCAGTCCAAGTGGGTGGGCGACATCCTGCCGCTGCTGGATCGCTCGCGCTACGTCGACGAAAACGGCGCACGGCTCGACGATGCGCAGATGACCGACCTGCTCAGCCGCGCATGGGAGACCATCACCACCGGCGGCATGAACAAGACGGAGCCCGGCCAGACAACCGGCATGCGCGCGAACCGTGGCAGCGCGCACCGGGCGATCCACTTCAAGGACGCTGAAAGCTATCTGACCTATGCCGCGAACTACAACCGGGGCGGCGTCCTGTCCGCGATGCAGGGGCACGTCTCGCGCCTTGCCCGCGACATCGCCCTGGTCGAGGAATTCGGCCCGAACCCGCTCACCCAGTGGGGCTACCTGCACGACACCGCGCTGCGGACGGGTGCGTCCGATATGGTCGGCCCGTGGCTGGTCAGCACGCAGAACATGTGGGACGTGCTCAACGGCAACACCGGCACGGTGGCGAATGTGAGGCTGGCCGAAGTCGCCCAGGGCGCGCGCAATGTTGAGGTATTCGGCAAGCTCGGCTCGGCGCTGATTTCCAGCATCACCGACGTGCCGACCTACTTCGTCACCACGGGATTCAACCGCCTGGGCGTGGCCGATTCCCTCATCAACCTGGTGCGCGCCTTCGGCAAGGATTCGGCGGACTACGCCAACCGCGCCGGCCTGGTGGCGGAAAGCGTGATTTCCGACATGAACCGCTGGGCGGAAGCCAACGTCGGCAAGGGGTGGACGGGCAAGCTGGCAAACGCCACGATGAAGGCCAGCCTGCTGGAAGCCTGGACGGATGCCGTGCGGCGCGGGTTCTCCGTCACCATGATGGGCGCGCTCGGCAAAATGTCCCGCGCCGACTGGCAGGCGCTCGACGCGGGCGACCGCGCGCGCCTGGTCGCCAAGGGCGTGACCGAAACCGACTTCAAGGTGTGGCGGATGGCCCATCCGGAAAGCTGGCGCGGCAGCCAGATGCTGACCCTGCAGGCCGTGCGCGCGATCCCGGAAGCCGACTTGACGGCCGCGGGGCTGTCGCTGCGCGACCAGGACAGGGCGGTCTCCCGGCTGCTGGGCACGATTGCCGACGAATCCGAATTCGCCTCGCTGTCGCAGGATTTGCAAACCCGCGCGGCCGTCACCCGTGGCACCAAGAAAGGCACCATCGAAGGCGAATTCCTGCGCTCCATCGCCCTGTTCAAGGGTTTCCCCATGGCAATGATTTCGCGGCATTGGGGACGCATGGCCGAGCAGTGGCGTACCGGCGACAAGGCCTCATCCGTGGCCTACGGCGCGGGGCTCAGCACCGCCCTGACGATCTTTGGCGCGCTGGCGGTCGAACTCAAGGACATGGTGAACGGCAAAGACCCGCGCGACATGACCACGCCCAAGTTTTGGGGCGCGGCTTTCGCCCAAGGCGGCGGGGTGGGCATCTTCGGCGACTTCCTTTACACCGGCATGGGCGGCCAGAACCGCGCGGGCGTGCCCAACTGGATGAACCTTGCCGGCCCGCTGATCGGCAGTGGCTTCGAAGCTGTGGATTTGACGGTCGGCAACGTCGGCCAGGCTATCCGTGGAGAGGACACCCACGCCGGCGCCGAGGCCGTGCGCTTCGCCCGCTCGCACATGCCATTCGTCAACCTGTGGTATGCCAAGTCCGCGCTCGATCATGCGGGCCTGCAGGATCTGCAGGAAATGCTCTCCCCCGGCTATTTGAGCCGCATGCGCGACCGCGCGCAGGAGGACTGGGGGCAAGACTTCTGGTGGCGGCCGGGTGAACTCGCGCCGGAGCGCGCGCCGGACGTGGCCAGCGCAGTGGGGCAGTGATGGTAGACCAGCCCGAGGCGATCGATACCGCAACGGAAGAAGAAATCGCGGCCGCATTGTCCGCGGAGGAAGGGCGGCCGGTTTCGGTTCAGGAAGTGCGCCGCATCGAATGGCTGGCGCTGCGAAAACTGCGCCGGATACTGCAGGCGCGGGGGCTTACACCGGGGAACCTGCTACCCGAATAGCACGTTTTTCAAGCGTGCGGCTAGTGGTGGGTTTGCTGGTGGGTTTTCCCGCACTACACTTTTAAGTTATTGTTTTTATTGGTGTTTTGGCGGAAGCGGTGAGATTCGAACTCACGGATGGCTTGCACCATCGCCGGTTTTCAAGACCGGTGCCTTAAACCGCTCGGCCACGCTTCCACGCCGCGCATTGTAGCGGCTTCACCCTGCCTTGTGCGTGACGCTGGCAGGCAGAACGGGCTGACGTGGCTTCAACATGAAGTGTCGGGT
>JAKBJA010000129.1 GCA_021836225.1 Pseudomonadota bacterium
CGCAGCGCGGCGTTTTTCAGTGCCAGATGCACTTTTCCAGCAGCCAGGCGACAATCTGGACCGTGGACGATCCGTTCCGCTACCGCATGCTGGATCACGAGGCATTGAACGATCCGGACATCTGCCTTGTATTCCCGTCGCGCCCCTACCCGGCCGATGCGGCGATCCAGCAGGTCGACATCAAGCGGATTCTGAACACCATGCAATCCCTGCGCCTCACCGATCCGACCTTCTATCTGCGTACGGCCTCGATCAACATTTTTAACGGCATGGTCAGCCTGACCTTCTCCTGCGATGGATCGCACTACATGCCCTATGTTGAGTTTCTGCTCAAGGATACGTCGTTCTGGTTCTGAGTTCTCACCCTGCAGGGGCGATCCCTGGCGCCGCTGCGGCAGCCGGGAGCAGCAAAATAGCAGTGGCGCCAGCCAGAAGCAGGAGGAGAACGGAAATGGCCATACTGACCGTGAACACCGGGAGCTCATCGGTTCGGCTGGATATATTTCAGCCCGATGACGGGGGCAAATTAAAAAGGCTGGGGAGCGCGCACCATGCGCTCGACGCAGGAGAGCCGGGCGAGTTGCTGTTGCAATTCTTGCAACAGCACGCATTGCCGCCTATAAAAACAATAGGGCATCGCGTGGTTCATGGTGGCGCGCGGCTTGCTGCGCCCAGTCTGCTCACCCCGGAAGTGGAGCAGGAGATCGAACGGCTGATTCCGCTTGCGCCGCTGCACAATCCAAACGCGCTCAAATGGATACGGGCGGCGCGCGGGATGCTGGGCGCAGGCGTCCCCCAGGTTGCGGTATTCGACACCGCGTTCTATGCCGGTTTGCCGCAAGTTGCGCGCACCTACGCCATTCCGCACACGCTTGCCGACAAATACGGACTGCGCCGCTACGGTTTTCACGGCCTGGCGCACCGGGCCATGTTTCAGCGCTGGCGCGAGTTGCAGGCTGAATTTGCCGGGCGCGGACGGATGATTTCTTTCCAGCTCGGCGCCGGTTGTTCGGTCACTGCGGTCAGGGACGGAAAAGCGCTTGACACCTCGATGGGCTTTTCGCCGCTGGAGGGCTTGATGATGGCGACGCGTGCGGGCGATATCGACCCCGGCCTGGTCACTTTTTTGCAGCGGCGCGAAGGACTGACGCCGGAACAGACGGATCACCTGCTCAACAAGGCATCCGGCCTGCTGGGGGTGTCTGGCATCAGCCCGGACATGCGCCAGTTGCTGGATTCGACGGATGTCCGCGCGCGCCTGGCTGTGGACTTGTATTGCTACCGGGCGCGCAAGTACCTGGGGGCCTGCCTCGCGGTGCTGGGGGGCGCAGATGCCATCATCTTCGGCGGCGGCGTAGGCGAAAACGCAGCGCCCGTACGGGCGCACATATTGGACGGCATGGACTGGGCGGGAATCAAGCCCGACCCCGCAGCGAATGCCGCCGCAGTTGGCGTGGAAAGCCGCATCAGTCGTCCGGACAGCCGGGTTTCGATATGGGTGATCCCCGTCGATGAAGCGGCGGTGCTGGCGCAGGAGGCGCTTGACATGATATAGGGTAAAGAATATTGGAGGAGCAAACGATGAATCTGCAGAACGCGACGGTGCAACCCCCGGTTGAGCCCCTTTCTGCCGAGTAACTTCGCAAGCTGCATGCTTATTGGCGCGCGGCCAATTATCTCTCGGTGGGGCAGATCTACCTGCTCGACAACCCGCTGCTCAAACAACCCCTGAAGCTGGAACACGTCAAACCGAGGCTGCTCGGCCACTGGGGTAGCACGCCCGGCCTCAATTTCATTTACCTGTATCTCAACCGCGTAATCAGGGCAAACGGCCTCAATGTGATCTACGTCGCCGGCCCCGGCCACGCCACCGGCGAGGCCACGCGCTATCCAGCCGGACGCCGCTCTCGCGCGTCATGGCGCGAAAGGGCGGAAAGGCAGGTGACGGCAAGCAGGGCGTGCAGGCGTTTCATGGGGTGTCCTCAGGCGGCTTTTACCGCGGCGCTTCGAGGCCGGCTACCGCATCGTGCAGGGCCAGGGCGAGTCGTTCCGGGGTATCCGGGGCGGCCAGGTCCGAAACCAGCGCCCGCGGATCAATGGGTGCGCCGAAGCGGATGGCGATGGGGGCGAGGCGCGGCCAGTGTTTGCCGGTCGGCATGGCGGCGAAGCCGCCGGCGATGTGCACCGGAATGACGCGCAACGGAAAGCGCGCCAGCAGCCGCCCGACGCCGGGACGAAAGTCGTGCAGGCGCCCATCCGGGGCGCGCTGCCCCTCGGGGAACCAGGCCAGGCTGTCGCCCTGCTGAATGGCTGCGGCGGAGAGCGCCAGGGCGGTGGTCGCGCCGCGCTCCGCCGCCACCGGCAGGGTGCGGGCGATGCGGCTGAGAAAGCGCGTGACCGGGTTGGCGAAGGCAATGCCGGTGTAGCCCGTCCAGCGTGTGCGCGCCACCCGCGCCGGCCCCATGGCGGCGGCCATGAGGAAGGGGTCGAGGAAGCTGGCGTGGTTGGCGACATAAATGACCTGCTCCTGCGTCGGCAGGTGTTCGCGGCCCTCCACGCGAAGCTGAAAGGCAAGCCGGGCGAGCGGTTGCAGGAGCCGGACGAAGCCCCAGGCAGCGCCGCGCGCGAGCGCCCCGGTGGGCGCCAGCCAGCGCCGGTCGGCCGCGCTCAGCACCCGCTCGGGCTGATCCCAGGCGGCGGCGCAGGCCTCGCCGGCCTTCGCCTCGTCCATTTCGCGCAACAGGTCGCGCACGGTTTCGATGCGGGCGATGGCGGCCTCGGTGAGCTCCACGCCGACGACGCGTTGCAGATCCAGCGCCAAATCCAGCCAGGCCAGCGAATCCACCTGCAGATCCAGGCGCAGACTGGTGTCGGGAGTCAGGCGGTGGCCGGGAAAGCGGCGCACTAGCCACGCCCAGGTCTGGTTCGCCGCGGGCTGTGCAAGCAGTGCCCGGTCGGCCTCAGGCCATTCGTCTGGAGGCAGGGGTTCGGCCCGCGCGGGCTGCGTCTCGCCGCTGCTGGCGGCCTGCCAGGCCGCGGCCAGCAGATGGCGGCGCAGCTTGCCCAGGCGGGTGCGCGGCAAGGGGTCGCGGGTGAGCGCGATTTCGGCGACGCGCTGATAGGAGGGCAGGCTTGCGCTCACCTCCGCCACCGCCCGGCGCACGGCGGCGGCGATGTCGGTCTGCCCGGCGCGGCGGATGGCGCCCGGATCGGGCAGCACCAGGCCGAGCAGGCGGCCGCGGTCTTCCAGCAGGGCGAATTCGCGGATGTAGGGATGGCGCTGATAGGCCGTCTCCACTTCCTCTGGCTGGACGTTCTCGCCGCCGGCGGTGACGATGAGTTCCTTGGCGCGGCCGGTGACGAACAGATAGCCATCGGCGTCCAGCCGCCCCAGGTCGCCGGTGCGGAACCAGCCGTCGGCGGTGAAGGCTTCTTGCGTCTTTTCCGGCAGTTTGCGGTAGCCCTTGAAGACATTGGGGCCGCGCACCTGGATCTCGCCGTCCGCATCGATGCGTACCTCCACCCCCGGCAGCGGGCGGCCGACGCTGCCCAGGCGGCCCCGCGGCGGATTGAGGGTGACGAGCGGCGCGGTCTCGGTCAGGCCATAGCCGATCCCCACCTGCCAGCCCAGGGCCCTGAGCCTGGCGGCAAGCTCTGTTTCCAGCGCCGCGCCGCCGCAGGCCAGCAGCCGCAGTTTGGGGGCGAGCCTGGCGTGCAGCAGGTGGCCGAACAGCACGCGGCCGGCGTCCAGCCCCAGGCGGTTGAGAAAAAGCGACCAGGCCATCAACACGCGCATCAGGACGGCGGCGATGCCGCCGCGCGCCGCCACCCGCGTCTCGATGCCGGCCAGCATGGCGGCGTACAGGCGCGGCACCCCCACCATGACCGTGGCCTCGCTCTCCTTCAGCGCCCGCAGCACCTGCGGGCCGGTGAGCGCCTGCGGCAGGATCAGCGGCAGCCCCAGGGCCAGCGGCGCCAGCAGCCCCAGCACGAAGGGATAGACGTGGTGCAGCGGCAGTGGCAGGGCGACCCGGTCGGAGGGGGTGAGCAGGCCGGTGGCTGCCAAGGCGCCAAGCTGAAAGGCAAGATTGGCGTGTGAGAGCGGCACGCCCTTGGGGCGGCCGGTGGTGCCAGAGGTGTAAAAAAGGGCGGCCGGGTCGGCTGCGTCCGGCTGCGGCAGCGCGACCGCATGAGGCGCCTGCAGGGCCTGCCAGCCGCGCGCATCGTCGTCGCCCGCATCCAGCAGGACGAGCCTCAGCGCAGGTTCCAGGCGCACCAGCCGCTCCACGCGGTCGGATGCGGTGAAAATGATGCGCGCGCCGCTGTCGGCCAGCACATGCGCCAGCACTTCATCGCCCAGTTGCGCGTCCACCGGCAGCACGGCGCCGCCGGCGCGGATGACCGCCAGCGCCGCGGCGATCCACGGCGGGCTGTCGGGCGCGAACAGGGCCACGGCCTCGCCGTGCATAAGGCCGGCCTGGGCGAGCCCGCCCGCTAGCGCCTCGACATGGGAGGCGAGTTCGGCGTAGCTCCAGGTGACGGCGCCTTCGGGGCTCAGCGCCAGGATGGCGGGGCGCCGGCCGAAGCGGGCGAGGCCGGCGAGGACGGGACTGAGATTCGCGCTCATCCCGCCGCCCCGCCGGCGGCGTCGAACTGCAGGGTGTCTTCAGGCTGCACGTCAGGCCCCTTTCAAGCGGTCAGGGCTGACCACCAGCACGTCGCAGCTGGCTTCGCGCAGCACGTGCTTGGTGACGCTGCCAAGCAGCAGTTCTTCCCACTCGGACTGGCCGTGCTTGCCCATGACGATCAGGTCGGGCTCGATGGCATCCGCCTGCTCCCGGATCACGCTGGGCGCATGGCCGAATTCGACCCGGTGAGACACTCGGCCGTTGGCCCCCAATGCGGAAACGAATAGCTTCATGGCCTGGTTCGCCTGTTCGCGCGCCTCGGCGCGGTAGGCGTGAATGGCTTCGTCGCTTACCCCGGCAAAATGCAGCTTGCCCTCGAAAGGCACCTCGAACGCGTGCAGCAGGGTGATGTCGGCCTGCGGGGCGATGTGCAGGGCGATCTCTGCCGCTCGCCGGGAAGACTCGGAAAAGTCCACCGGCACCAGCACCTTCTCGTAAGGGCCGCGCGGCTCGCGCTTGACGATCAGCACCGGGCAGGACAGCTTGCGCAGCACCTTCTCGGCGGTGCTGCCGAGAAACAGCTCGCGCACGAAGCTGCCGCCATGCGCGCCCAGCACAACCAGGCCGGCATTGAGAGCGTCGGCGTGGGCCACGATTTCGGCGTGAGCGCTCCCGATCTCGATGACAGGCGTAACCGGAATGCGGCGCTGCTCGGCAAACTCGCGCGCGTGCCGGGCCAGTTGCCCCTTGGCCGAATCGACCAGCCGCCGCTCGGTTTCCTGAGAGGGCTGGCTGAGCAGATGGCGCAGCGATTCCAGCGCCACGCCGCCGATGACGTGCAGCAGGTACAGCTCCTCGCCACCCAGTTCGCGCACCAGCATGGCGGCCCGTGCTTCGGCCCGGCTCGCGTACCAGGACAGGTCGGTGCCCGTCACTATCCGCTTCATTGTGAACATTAATCAGACTCCTTTCGCCATTCTTTCCGTCACGCCGAAACGTCCTGCCGCACCTGGATGACCTCGTGCCAGATCATGTTTTTTTTCATTCTGCTTCGCACCCTGTCCGTCAGTAGCACAACAGCACGTCGCAGTCCGTCGCGCTGGCGATGTCCTTGCTGACGCTGCCCAGCAGCAACTCCTGCATGCCGCTCTTGCCGTGGCGGCCAAGGACGATCAGGTCGGCGCGCAGGGTCCTGGCGCGGTCGCAGATGGCGGCGGCGGGATAGGCCGCCATGACGTGTCGCGTGATGTTGCCGTCGTTCAGTCCCGCCAGCTTGATATCCAGCCGATTTTCCGCATCCTTCAGGACGCGTGCCTGACGATCCCGGATGAACGCCTCGTCCATCCCCGCCTGGCGCATCCGGTCGTCATGCTCGGTATCGTAAACGTGCAGCACCTCGATCCGCGCACCCGAGGCGACGGCGCGGGCGAGTTCCAGAGCATGGATCGATCCCGGCGAAAAATCCACCGCGGCGATGGCGCTTCGATAGGGTTCCACCTTCGCGTTCTTGACGATCAGCACCGGGCAGGTCGCCAGCCGCAACAGGCGGGAGGCGGTGGAGCCCATCAGCAGGTCGAGCAGGGTGTTCTCGCCGCGCGCGCCGGCCACCACCAGGCCGGCGGCTTTGGCCGCAGCATAGTCGGCGATCTCCGTGTGGGCGCGGCCGATGCGCGTGGCGGCCACCACCGGGATGGCGAAATCCTTGCGCAGTCTGGCGGCCAGGGCATCGAGCCGGTTTTTGCCCGCCGCCTGCAATGCCTGCTCATGGTTCATCCGAAAATCGGCTCCGGGGTCCGGCCCCGGATACAGATCCAGAGGATGCACCACGTGCAGCAGGTGCATTTCCGCGCCGAGCCGTTGCGCGATCAGGGCGGCGCGCCGCACCGCCTGCCCGGCAGCGGCGGAAAAGTCGGTGGCGGCGACGATAGGGGTGAGGGCTTGCATGAGGTTCTCCTCCGTGGCAAATCATCCTGGAAAAATTGTCCGCAGTGAACGTAGGGCGTCAAAAGCCTGTCCTGAGCGTAGTCGAAGGGCGAAGCGCATTGCGCCGGATTCACTGATGTCTGGTGGCTTAACCCCCGCCGCCCGATGGTTTCTGGCGGGCCAGCAATTCCATGAAATCCCCCGGCACCGGAAAAACGATGGTGTTGGTTTTGTCGCCAGCAATGCCGGCGAGCGTCTGCAGATAACGCAGCTGCATCGCCTCCGGCTGGCGCGCCAGCATTTGCGCGGCCTGCAGCAGCTTTTCCGAGGCCTGCAGTTCGCCTTCGGCGTGGATCACCTTGGCGCGCCGCTCCCGCTCCGCTTCGGCCTGCCTGGCAATGGCGCGCACCATCGATTCGTCGATGTCGACGTGCTTGATTTCCACATTGGCCACCTTGATCCCCCAGGCATCGGTTTGCGTGTCCAGCACCTGCTGGATGTCCAGGTTGAGCCGCTCGCGCTCGGCCAGCATTTCATCCAGCTCGTGCTTGCCGAGCACCGCCCGCAGCGTTGTCTGCGCGAACTGGCTGGTGGCATTGAGGAAGTTTTCGACCTCGATGATCGCCTTCTGCGGATCGATCACGCGCAAATACACCACCGCGTTGACCTTGACCGAGACGTTGTCGCGCGAAATCACGTCCTGGGTCGGCACATCGAGCACCACCGTGCGCAGATCGACGCGCACCATCTGCTGGATGCCGGGAACCACGATCACCAGGCCCGGCCCCTTGACCTTCCAGAAGCGGCCGAGCATGAACACCACGCCGCGCTCGTATTCGCGCAGGATGCGAAACGATGCGGCAACCAGCGCGACAATCACCAATGTGATGCCGCCGAACCCGAACTCGAACATGATTACTCTCCTTAAAAGCTATAAAAAGCAGTTGAACCGCAAAGGACGCAAGGGACGCGAAGGAATTCAAAGACTTAAACAACTTAATCTGTTTACCCGATGGGTAATGCATTACAATTCATTAACCCATTGTTTCGCCTAGAGGCGCCTACTTTTGGTACCTTGCGAACCTTCGCGTCCTTTGCGGTGAAATGCCGTTTTCAGGTTTATTCAACCGCCTCGACCCGGAGCACCAGGCCGTCGCGGGCCAGAACACGGACTTTCTGCCCGCGCTGCAAGGGGGATGGTGTTTGCACGCGCCAGTTCTCGCCGTGCACCCGCGCCCATCCCTCAGTTTCGGCATCCTCCAGCATCTCGCCGACGCTGCCGACCAGCTCCTCGTCGCCGCTTACCACCCGGCGCCGCCGTGCCTTGAGCGTCATGCCGCCGACCAGCCCGAGCAGGAGCGCGCTCACCACGGCGATGGCGACGATCAGTTCGAGCGGAATACCGAAGCCCGGCAGTTCGGTGTCGATCAGGATCACCCCGCCAACCACGAAAGCGACAATGCCGCCGATGCCGAGCACGCCGAAGCCGGGAAAAAACGCCTCGGCGAACATGAACGAAATGCCCAGCAGGATCAGCGCCAGTCCGGCGTAGTTCACCGGCAACAGTTGCAGGGCATACAGCGCCAGCAGCAGGCAGATCCCGCCGAGCACTCCGGCCACGCCGAAACCGGGCGAGGTGAACTCGAAGAACAGCCCGTAGACGCCGATCATCATCAGGATCAGCGCGATGCCGGGGTCGGTGATCACCGCCAGCAGCCTGGCGCGCCAGTCCGGCTCGTAGACGAGCAGCGGCGCGTCCGCGGTTGACAGCAGGACTTCCCGGTCGAGCGTGTTCACCTTTCTGCCGTCGAGTTGCTGCAACAGCTGCGGCAGATCGGCGGCGACGTAATCGATCACCTTGAGCTTCAGCGCATCCTCGGCCGACAGGCTGACCGCCTCGCGCACCGCCTGCTCCGCCCATTCCGCGTTGCGGCCGCGCATTTGTGCCAGGCTGCGGATATAGGCGGCGGCATCGCTGACCTGCTTCCGGCTCATGTCCTGTCTGGAGGTGCCGACCGGAGCCTGGGCGTCATCGGGCTTCGCTTCGTCCCCGGCTGGCCTTGGCGCGGGCTTCCCAGGCTCGGGAAAATCGGGCGGGCCGATCTGCACCGGGGTGGCGGCCCCCAGGTTGGTGCCCGGCGCCATCGCGGCGACGTGGCTGGCGTAGAGGATGTAGGTGCCGGCGCTGGCGGCGCGCGCGCCGCTCGGCGCAACATAGGCCGCCACCGGCACGGGCGAGCCGAGGATCGCCTTGATGATCTTCCGCATCGAGGGATCAAGGCCGCCCGGCGTGTCCATCTGCAGCACCGCCAGTTGCGCCTTGTGCCCGTCAGCATGCGCCAGGCCGCGCACGACGTAGTCCTCTGTCGCGGGGCCGATCGCCCCTTCGATCTTCAGCATCACCACCGGCGGCGAAGCTGCCATCAGCCAGCCAGGAGCAAGAAGCAGCAGCGCCAGCACCAAACCAAATGCGGCTTCGCGGGTTCGCATTGTCATATTCTGGTGGCCCTCGCTGTTATGGGCAATACGATGCCGGAAATTGCCCTTCGCCTGCTTTCAATATAATTCATATTCACGGTTGATGTTTGGCTCAGGCCTCAGGGTCGAGGAGCGTTGCACCTTGCGGGGCGTATCGTTGCGGGTGGCGGGATATTCCGGGGACACTGGAGGGGGGTAACCCGGTGCCCGAGAAACAAAGGCCGCTTTCTCAGCCTAAGCTATTGAATTTATGGGGTTGACGATGGGGCTCGAACCCACGATAACCGGAATCACAATCCGAAATTCTAGTGTAGTGCTGCACTCTTGATGGAACTTAAAATAGGCGGGAAACCCAGCATAGATACTGGGTTTCATATGATTCTATTAGCGTGCAACACTACACTAGCTTCATATATAACAAGCATTAACCAGCTATACAGCTGGACATAGAACGCCAAATAGTGATTTTTGGCACAAATCTGGCACAGTGCGGGGCGAAAATGGTGACAATCAGGAAAAAAGGCGAGTATCACAACATGTCATGGAGCGACACCGCCAGGGTATGGGACACCGCCAGGGTATGGCAATTCCGGAATTATATATAGCAACTGCACAAAGATAAAAAATGAAATAATAGTTTCTGTTTTTTTAAAAAACGACTATTATTATTTCATGCCAAGAAAACCAAGTATCGTTGCATCCGTCCCCAGACCCGTTGAGCGGGCCATTAAGCAATTAGGGGAGCATCTTCATATTGCGCGAAAGCGGCGCAAGGAGAGCCTTGTGTCGTTTTCCGCCAGGATGATGGTGTCCGTGCCGACGTTGCGAAAAATGGAGGCCGGCGATCCGTCCGTCAGTATCGTGGTTTACGCCGCCGCGCTGTGGCTGATCGGGCGGGAGCGTTTCCTCGGGGAGATTGCAAATCCCCAAGTCGATGCCGATGCGTTGCTGCTGGAGATTCGCGGACTGTCAAAAGGTGGTGGACGATGATTGGCCGGACGCTGTATGTTTGGATTTATCTCCTGGGCGCTGCAGAGCCGAGTCCCTGTGGAATTTTGTCGCTTCTGCCCGGCAACCGCAGGGTGTCGTTTCGGTATCTGGATGATTACCTGGCGTTGCCGGGGGCGTTTCCCTTGTCGCCCGATCTCCCCATGCACAAAGGCGAATTCATGCCGCCCGATGGGGAGAGCCTGTACCCCGTGTTCGATGATGCCGGCCCGGACAAATGGGGCCGGATGGTGATCGAGCGAGAGGAGAATCCGCCTCGCCGTTCTGAGATCGACTATCTCTGGTATTCGGGGGAGGATCGTGTCGGGGCACTGGGCTTTTCCAGCTCTCAAGGACATTATCAGCCGCTTGCCAAGTCGCATGCCTTCCACACCGACCAGCTTGCGGATTTATTGGAAGCGGCGCATTGTCTGGAAGCCAATCTACCGCTGGAAGAAAGATTCAGGCGGCTACTGAAACAAGGTACCAGCCTGGGTGGGATACGTCCTAAAACCATCCTGGAGGACGGAGGGAAAGCCTGGATTGCGAAGTTTCCCTCGATTATGGATACCTTCGGGGTTTGCGCGATGGAACATGCCTCGCTGTCGCTTGCCGGAAAGTGCGGCATTGCTATCCCTGCGTCGCGCCTGGTTCCTGTCGGCAAGAGGTACGTGATGCTGGTGGAGCGGTTCGACCGCCTTCCCGACGGAGGCAGAATCCCTTATCTGAGTGCCAGGAGCATGCTGATCGCGGAAGGTTACGCGAAGGATGAGTTTTCCTATCCTTCTCTTGCGGAGATTGTCCGCAAGCACGCCAATGATACAGGGCGGGACTGCCTGCAGCTTTTCCGGCGCATGGTATTCAACATCCTGCTGGACAATACAGACGATCACGAGAAAAACCATGGTTTCCTGTTTGACGGCGCCCACTGGAACCTGGCTCCTGCCTTCGATGTATCTCCTCAGTTGCAGGGGCTCGGGTATCAGCAGCTGGGGGTGGGGGAGAACGGTATGGAGTCCTCCATTGAGAATGCCATGTCAGACTGCGCAAGATTTGGCCTTTCGGAAGCGGCGGCTCAACGGGAAATTGACCTTATCGCTGAAACGCTATCGCTATGGCCAAGGATATTCGCGGAGGAAGGCGTGCCACCACAGGACATTGAATCCGCAGTGCGGTTTGTGATGCGCAGGGATCTATGGGCGATGGAAAAAACTGTACTTCGCCCCTGACAGCCCAGCCGCATAAGGGCTTTATGCAGTTGCTGCATAATTACGGCCAATCTGGCATTGATGGGGCTCTAGCCTCAGTTCTTGCGAAAATGGTTTAGCTAAACCAAACAAATTTATTGTGCCTGCTTCCACAATCATTCAACTGCTTGCACCAATCAAGAACCTTGGCGTATTCAAGGATTGTAGGGTTGCCGACGCACCACAGTTCCTTCAGTACAACCTGATCTACGGTTTCAATGGTTCAGGCAAGACGGCCCTGTCCAGAGTGTCTTCGCAAGCCTTGAGTCTGGCGTACCTAGGCCGGAGCTTCCCGAGGGCGGGACATTTGCCCATCACCAGCATAACACCGCATTCTCTCGCTCAACTTTTGGGGAACCCTTGGCACAATTATGGCACACCGAGTGCGCCAAATAGTGGCGGATAGTGTTAGATAGGGACGGGTGGTGACAAATAAAAAAACCGCCCAAGTGGCGGTTTTTTTAAAGAATTTTGTTGGGGTGGCTGATGGGGCTCGAACCCACGACAACCGGAATCACAATCCGGGACTCTACCAACTGAGCTACAGCCACCATTAAAACTTGCATTTCCTGCCAGTGCATGTTGCCAAGGCATTTATGGCCTGCCCGACAGGAATCGAACCTGTAACCCCCAGCTTAGAAGGCTGGTGCTCTATCCGGTTGAGCTACGGGCAGATTGTCGGACAAATCCTGGTCGGGGTGGAGAGATTCGAACTCCCGACATCCTGGTCCCAAACCAGGCGCGCTACCAGGCTACGCTACACCCCGAAGAGCTGCGAATTCTACTTTGCCTGGGCAAAAAGGTCAATTGCAATTCTATTTCCGGCTTTTGTGGGATCTAACCCGCGCAGCATGATAGTTGCTTCACATCCCTGGTGAAGGTCTGGGCGCAGAGTTTCAAGCCTTCCACCATGGTGAGGTAAGGGAACATCTGTCCTGCCAGTTCGGCCACGGTCATGCGGTTGCGGATGGCCAGCGCCGCCGACTGGATGATTTCGCCCCCTTCGGCCGCCAGCACCTGCGCGCCGAGCAGATGGCCGGAGCCTTTTTCCGCCACCAGCTTGATGAAGCCGCGCGTGTCGAAGTTGGCCAATGCCCGCGGCACATTGTCCAGCGTGAGGGTGCGGCTGTCGGTTTCTATCCCTTGCGCCTGGGCCTGAGCTTCGGTCAGTCCCACACTGGCGACCTGCGGATCGGTGAACACCACGGCGGGCACCACCGACAAATCCAGGGCCGCGTCGCCCCCCGTCATATTGATCGCCGCGCGAGTGCCGGCGGCGGCGGCCACGTACACGAATTGCGGCGCATCGGTGCAATCCCCCGCGGCGTAGATGTGGGGTGCGCTGGTGCGCAGATGGTCGTCCACGATCACGGCGCCGCTCGGGTCGGTCTCGATTCCGGCCCTGGCCAGGTCGAGGCCTGCGGTGTTCGGCCTGCGCCCGGTGGCGACCAGCAGCCGGTCGCCGCTGACGAATTCGGTGCCGGTATCAAGCTGAAATCGTTTCCCGTCGAAGCTAACCCCTTTCACGCCGGTATCGGTCAGGATGCGCATGCCTTCGCCTTCCAGCGCAGTATTCAATCCTTCTCCCAGGGTATGGTCTTCCTTCGAGAGCAGCCGTCCGCGCGTGATCAGGGTCACTTCTGCGCCCAGCCGCCGGTAGGCCTGCGCCAGTTCCAGGGCGACGACGGAGCCGCCGTAGACGACGAGATGCGCCGGGATTTCGTCGGCGGCCAGCGCCTCGGTGGAGGTCCAGTAAGGCGTATCCTTCAGCCCCGGCGTATCGGGAATGCGCGGCGAGCGTCCGGTGGCGATCAGGATGCGGTCAGTCGCCAATGTTTTTTCGCCGCCGCCGGCCTGTTTGACGATCAGGGTATGGGCATCCTGGAAGCGCGCAAAGCCGCGCACCAGGCTGATGCGCGGGTTGGCCGCCAGTATGCTTTCATACTTGGCATGGCGGAGCTCTTCCACGCGTGCCTGCTGTTGCGCCAGCAGTGCCTTGCGGTCTACCCGCGCCGGGTGCTTGCCGAGGCCGGCGAAGGGGTGATCGGATTGCAAGTGCGCGACATGCGCCGCGCGGATGAAAATCTTGGAGGGCACGCAGCCCACGTTGACGCAGGTGCCGCCGGTGGTGCCTGCCTCGATCACGGTCACTTCCGCGCCTTCCTCGGCGGCGCGGATGGCGGCGGCGAAGGCGGCCGACCCGGTGCCGATGATGGCGACCCGGATCCCGGCGGCGGATTCCGCACCGTAGCCTTGCGCTCTCACCGCTTCGAGCAAAGCCGAGACGGGAAGGTCGGTGGAAGTTTCCACGCGGGCTGTGCTTTCCTTGTGGGAGACTTCTGCCTTGACGACCCCGTTGACGCCCATGATGGCCTTCTCCACCGCGGCGGAGCAATGGTCGCAGGTCATCCCGGTGACACGCAGGGAATAAACCTTCATTTTGCTTTCGCTCCTTTTACTTCGGCAAGGTAGCCGGCTTCAAAGGTGGCATCCAGCAGCTTGTTGACGCTGGTTTTGGCGTCATCATAGGTGACCACAGCTTCTTTTTTCTCCAGCGAGGCGGTGGCCCTGGTGACGCCGGGCACTTTTTCCAGGGCCTTCTTCACGGTGATCGGGCACACCGCGCAATACATGCCGGGAACGGAGAGCGTCGCGGTCTGCATGGCGGCGAGCGCGGCGTCGGCCCACGTAATGGTAAAGGCAAGAATCAGGGGTGTGGCAAACTTCAGTTTTTTCATGACAAGACTCCTTGGTTAATCTTAAAAACCTCTTTTCCAACGCAAAGACGCAAAGAACGCAAAGTTAAAACAATGGGTTGCCTGGGTTTACTGGCTCACCCATCGGGTGCTGGCGGTTTGAGAGGTAACTACTTGTTCTTTGCGCCCTTTGCGCCTTTGCGTTGAGGAATTTAGGTTAATAGAACAGCGGGGCGATATAGGGGAAAGAGACGGCCAGAGCGATCAGGATGGCGACGACCCAGAACAGCATCCGGTAAATCCGGTTGGTCTGCGGCAGGGCGCACAGGGAGCCTGGCGTGCAGGCCTCGGCCGCCGGGGCGCGGTAGATCTTTTTCCAGGCGAGGAACAGGAAGATGACCGCAGCGCCGAGGAAATAGGGGCGGAACGGCTCCAGCATGGAAAGATGGGCGACCCAGGCCCCGCCGATGCCGAGCATCACCAGCACCAGCGGCCCGATGCAACACAGGGAAGCAGCGATGGCGGCGAGCACGCCGCCCACCAGCGGCCAGCGGACGACTTTTTCCTGGGACATGATGATGCTCCTTGCAGTTTGATCTTGCGCAAGCATAAACTCCGTACTAGAGTACGGAGTCAAGATATTTTTTGAATGAGAGTCATGATGAAAGACCAGGAGCTGACGATAGGAACGATCGCCAGGCAGGCCGGCGTCAATGTGGAAACCATCCGCTTCTACCAGCGGCGCGGGCTTTTGCCGGAGCCGCCAAAACCGCTCGGCAGCGTGCGCCGCTACAGCCAGGGGGATGTCGCCCGGGTGCGCTTCATCAAGTCAGCCCAGCGTCTCGGTTTCACCCTGGATGAAATCGGTCTGTTGCTGAGGCTGGACGACGGAACCCATTGCGCCGTGGCGCGTGAAATTGCCGAGCACAAGCTCGCGGACGTGCGTGCCAAGCTGGAAGATCTGCGGCGGATAGAGGCTGCCTTGCAGGGGTTGGTGGAGGCCTGCCAGGCGCAGGAAAGCAAGGTTTTCTGCCCGCTGATCGCCTCTTTGCGTATCTGCTGATACCCTCGACAACGTTCCTCGCGCGCCTGCCAACTTTGACACGCGCGGTTTTATCAAGCTGACGGCGGAAAAAGACGCCCTTGTACGTGTCTGCGCGGGCTTAGTTAAGTATTACCACGCGGCTTTTGATCCATATTCTCTATGATCGGGCAGCCGTCCTTAGCGCCCCGGCACAGGTTGAGCAGCAATTGCAGCTCGTTTCGCAGCAACGCGAGTTCCTTGAGGCGTGCATCGACTTCTTCCAGCTTGGCGGCGGTGAGCGTGCGCACATGCTCGCGGGCGCGTTGCGGATTTTCGCGCATGGTGAGCAGCATGGAGATTTCAGCCAGGCTGAACCCCATTTTCTGTGCCCGTTGGATGAATCGCAGGCGGGAGATGTCGCGCTCGCAATAAGCGCGGATTCCCGATTCGTTCCGCCCCACGCGAGGCAGCAACCCGATTTTTTCATAGTAGCGCAGCGTGTCGACGCTCAGCCCCAGCGTCCGGGCGATGTCGCCGATACGCAGCCTGTTGTTATTCTTGTCCATCTTGTCCCGTCACCGATTCAGTCTTAATACCGGATGATAAAGAAGTATTCATTAAGCAGGTACAGCCCCGTCAAAATCAACGTAATCCCGGCGGCCACCTCGAACGCCTTCTGATGGCGGGACAGCATCTTCAGCGATTCGAGCCAGCCCATGCCCC
>JAKBJA010000141.1 GCA_021836225.1 Pseudomonadota bacterium
TGTCGCCCCATTCGTCGCCGAACTCTTCCTTCAGGCCCTTCTGCAGGAAGCGCAGGTTGGGGGCGGTGCCGTTCTGGGCGAACTGGTCGCGCATGTAGTGGATGACCTTCCAGTGGTTCTCGCCCAGCTCCAGTTTGTCTTCCTTGGCCAGTTCGACAGCCAGTTCCTCGGACCAGTCTTCCAGGTTGACCAGATAGCCTTCGGGGTCGGTTTCGACCATTTTGCCGTTGATTTCACGTTCCATGATGCAGTCCTTGCGTTCATTAAAAATTGCGATGGCGCACAATAGAATAACCTAGTAAATCAGTCAACCATTTGCCTGATGTGGGTATTCGATTTTCACGGCTACGGTGAGCGCCCAGGGGAAACCAGTCGGTCAGCGCAGGGCGAATGCCAGGACAACCGGCATGACGGCAAGCGCGGCCAGGTTGCCGAGCAGCACGATGGACGCCACCCGCTCCGGTTCCTGGCGGTACTGCTCCGCCATCAGGTAGTTCAGCACCGCGGGCGGCAGCGCGCCGAACACCAGCAGGATCGATTGCTGCACCGGATCGAGGTCGAGGAACGGGGAGACCAGCAGCACCATGACGATGCCGGTGGCCGGCGACACGATGCCGCCCGCCAGGCCGATGTGCCAGTCCTCGAACGACACCTGGTTCAGCCGCACCCCCAGCGCGAACAGCAGCATGGGGATCGAGGCGTCGCCGAGCATCTTGATCGCGGTGTAGAGCGGCGTCGGCAGGCTCGTGCCGGACAGGCTCACTGCCACGCCCAGCACGGTCGCCGCCATCACCGGGGTCTTCAGCAGCTGCAGCAGGCGCATGCGGTGGGCCAGCATGTAGGGCCCCATCGAGAAGTGCAGCACCATCTCCACCAAAAACAGGATGATTGCCGCCCCCAGCGCCGCCTCGCCGAAGGCCAGCACGATCAGCGGGATGCCCATGTTGCCGGAGTTGTTGAACATCATCGGCGGTACGAAGGTCTTGGCGTCCACCTTCAGCAGCCGCGCCAAAAGCCAGGCGAGCAGGCCCGAGCCGAGGATCACCAGCGCGCCTGCGAGCGCCAACTGCCAGTAGTGCGCGAAGTCGAAGGATTTGGAGGCCAGCGCCGCGAAGACCAGCGCCGGCACCAGCACGTCCATGCTGATCTGGCTGGTGACGCCGATGTCGGGACGCTTGACCCGGCCGTACCACCAGCCGATGCCGATGATCGCGAAGACCGGGAAGACGATGGAGAGGATGCGCAGGGCGAGCATCGCGGGAGGGTCTGCAGAGAGATTGCAGGGTGATTACGGGGTGCGCATCAGGTGCCTGTTATTTGCGGGCGATTTTGCCGCCTGCCGCCTTGTACGCATCGAGGCCGCCCTCGATGTAGCGCGCCTTGACGCCGGCGGCCTGCAGGCGGTCGACCACCGTGTTCGACACGGCGCCGCCGCGCACGCAGTAGATCACCACGTCCTGGGTGAGCGGCAGGGCGCCGATCCAGGCGTCGATCTTGTCCGGGTTTTTCCACAGTGCGCCGGGGATGATCTCGTTCGATGCGGCGAAGTCGGCTTCGCGCCGCACGTCGAACACCAGCGTGGTGTCCGGGTTCAGCTTGGCGGGCTGTATGGTGCGCGGCAGGTCAGGGCATTTGTCGGTGGGGCTGCCGCAGCCGCAGCGCTTGAGGGGTTGGGTCTTGGGTTCCATGGTGTCCTCACATCGATAACGAATAAGCCAGCCCGAGCAGGGCGCATACGCCGATCACCTTCATGATGTCGGCCTTGTATTTCCACAGGGCGACGAAGGCGGCAACGGCGACGATGACCGGAAACCCGTCGAAGGTCCCGGCGAACGGCGCGTCTGCCGTGCCCTGCGGCCAGAAGGCGTGCCAGGCGAAGAATACCGCGAGGTTGAGGATGACGCCGACCACCGCCGCGGTGATGCCGGTCAGCGGTGCGGTGAATCTGAGTTCGCCGCGGGTGGCCTCGACCAGCGGCGCGCCCGCCAGGATGAAGAAGAACGAGGGCAGGAAGGTGAAGAAGGTCGCCACCGCCGCACCGGCAAACCCGGCGGCCGCAGGGTTGCCGAACACGTCCTTCGATACGCCGCCGAGATAGCCGACCCAGGTGACGACCATGATGAGCGGCCCCGGCGTGGTCTCGCCCAGCGCCAGGCCGTCCATCTTCTGCGCGCCGGTCAGCCAGCCATGGTGTTCCACCGCGCCCTGGTACACGTAGGGCAACACGGCATAGGCGCCGCCGATGGTGAGGAAGGCCGCCTTGGTGAAGAACTCGCCCATCCTGTAGAGATCGGGCACGCCGCGGATCGCCAGCATTGCGCCCAGCCAGATCAGCACGAAAATGCCGCTGGTGGCCGCGAGCCGGCTCCACGTGAAGCGCGCGTGCGCAGGCGGCGGCGTGTCGTCGTCGATGATCGCCGGGCCGAACTGCCTGTGGCTGGCGCCGTGCCCGCCCCCCGCCTTGAACTAGTGCGGCGCGAACTTGCCGCCGAGCGCGCCCAGCAGGCCGGCGGCCAGCACGATCCACGGAAAGCCGATGTCGAACACGAAGGTGCCGATGAAGGCGAGCGCGCCCATGCCCCACAGCACTTCGTTCTTCAGCGCGCGGCTGCCGATGCGCCAGGCGGCGAACAGCACCACCGCCACCACTGCCGGCTTGATGCCGTAGAAAATGCCCTGCACCAGCGGCACGTCGCCCCACGCCAGGTAAAGGCCGGCCAGGAGCGACAGCAGCAGAAAGGAGGGCAGGAAAAACAGCACGCCGGCGATCACTCCACCTCGTATGCCGTGCATCAGCCAGCTGATGTAGATCGCCAGCTGGGTCGCCTCGGGGCCGGGCAGCAGCATGCAGTAGTTGAGCGCGTGCAGGTAGCGGTGTTCGGAAATCCAGCGGCGTTTCTCGACCAACTCCTGGTGCATCATCGCAATCTGCCCGGCGGGGCCGCCGAAGCTGATGAAGCCGAGTTTGAGCCAGTATTTGAACGCTTCGCCGAGGGTGGGGCGCGTGGGTGCGGTGGTGGGGTCGGTGTCCAAGAAAAATGCTCCAAGTCAAAGGATAAAAACCAGGCTTGGACGGGACACCGTCTTGCGGATGAGTCATCCAGACGCCGGGGGCTGGTGCCCCGACTGCGGCGCATTATCGTCGTGGGCGGTGATGGGCGTCAACAAAGTACCGGGCTCTTGTATCTACATAACCCGAACTCAATAACCATTAATTATAATGAATGATTTCCATTAATAAACAATATTGTTGTTTATGGATGTTTGTTTTTAGGATGTGCTGGCGGTTCCCAATGTGTGCAGTCTTTGCAAAGGTCAACCATGTTCAGCCTGTCCAATATGCTGATCCCGGCCATCCTGTTTTTTGCGCTGGGTTTCCTGGCGCAATTGATGCGCTCGGATCTAAAGTTCCCCCCCGATCTGGCCAAGGCGCTTTCAATTTACCTGCTGGTGGGCATTGGCCTGCATGGCGGAATGGAATTGGCCAAGATCGATGCCATCGATGCCATCGGTGCGATTGTCGCGGCATTGGGGCTGGGTTTCGGGCTGCCCATCGTCGCCTATCTCATTCTTTCGCATATCGTTCGTGTCGAGCGCCTCAATGCCGCCGCCATCGCGGCCCACTACGGATCGGTCAGCGCCGGCACCTTCGTCACTGCGATCGCATTTCTCGATTCACTGAAGGTGCCCTACGAAAGCCATCCGGTGATCATGCTCGCCATCATGGAGTCGCCGGCCATCATCATCGGGCTCGCGCTCGCCAACATGGCGCGCAAGGGGGATGGCAACGGCCACCAGAAGCGGGTCAGCCGCGAACTGGTGCATGATGCCTTTACCAACGGCAGTGTCGTGCTGCTGCTGGGCAGCATGCTGATCGGCGCGATCGCCCAGCCTGCCGGGCTGAACAAGATCATGCCCTTTTACGAAACGATGTTCATGGGCGTGCTGTCCCTGTTCCTGCTCGATATGGGGATGGAGGCTTCGCGCCGGATCGGGGATTTCAAGAAGGTCGGCCCATCCTTGCTGGTGTTTGGCATCGCAATGCCGCTGATCGGCGGCATGGTCGGCCTGGCTGTAGGCCACTGGCTACTGGGGTTCGGGGTGGGCGGCACGCTGCTGGTTGCCGTGCTGGCGGCGAGCGCCTCCTACATCGCGGTGCCGCCCGCCATGCGCCTGGCAATCCCCGAGGCCAGCCCGGCGTTGTTCCTTACGCTATCGCTAGGCGTGACCTTCCCCTTCAATATCATCGTGGGCATCCCGCTATACTTCAGCGCAGCCCAGTGGATCGCCCATTAATCTGCAAGGAAGCTCATGAAACCGGTCAAGCGCATCGAAATCGTCATCGAGGAAATCGAGCTCGAAAACGTCATTGGCGAACTCGATCGAATCGGCGTGGTCGGCTACACCATCGTGCCGCGTGCCGTCGGTCGTGGCGAGCGCGGGGTGCGCTGCGAAAGCGTGCAGGGGCTGGGCAACGTCCTGATGACCATTGCCTGCGACGAGCGGCAGGCCAACCAGGTGATCGAGGCCATCCGGCCCATTCTCAAGCGCTACGGCGGTGTCTGTCTGGTGTCGGACGCGATGTGGGTCGTCCACGACTCATGATCGGGTGACGCGGCGGGCCGACCGGGCGGCGGGCCGAAGTTTCGGCTGCGGCAGGGCGATCACCCGGTTGGCCTCGTTCAGCACGAAATCGTGGAAGGCCTGCGCAATCGGCGACATGCGCTTGCCGCTGCGGTGCACCAGATACCACTCCTTCATGATCGGAAAGCCTTCCACGCTGAGAATGGCGATGCGGTTCAGCGCCAGTTCGAACTCCAGCGTGTGCAGGGAGACGATGCCCAGGCCCAGGCCGGCCATCACCGCGTGCTTGGTCGCCTCGTTGCGGCTCATTTCCATCGAGGTATTGAGCTTGATCCCGCGTTGCGAGAAAAATTTTTCCACGGCATTGCGCGTTCCCGAGCCCCGCTCGCGCAGGATGAAATTCTCCTCCGCCAGTTGACCGAGGGGGATGCGGTTCATCTGCGCCAGCGGGTGATCCGGGCGGGCGATGATCACCAGCGGATTCTGCATGAAAGCCTGCGCGGTCAACTCGATGTTGTCCGGTGGCGTGCCCATGATCACCATGTCGGGAATGTTTTCCTGCAGCTGCGCAACCAGTTCCTCGCGGTTGGTGACTTCGAGGTGCACCTGCGTGCCCGGATGGTGCTTGATGAATTCCGCCAGCAGGTAGGGGGCGAAATACTTGCCGGTGCTCGTCACGGTCAGCGACAGGGCGCCGCGCTTGACCCCCTTCATGTCATCCAGCACCGACTCGACGTCGCGGAACTGCTGCGCGATGGTGCGGCTGAAGGCATACACCTCCTTGCCTGCCTCGGTCAGGTAGATCTTCTTTCCCATCTGCTCGAATAGCGGCAGGCCGACTTCCTGCTCAAGTTGCTTGATCTGCGTCGAGACTGCCGGTTGCGTCAGGTGCAGTTCCTCGGAAGCGCGGGTGAAGCTGGAATTGCGCGCCACGGCTTCCAGCAGCCGCAACTGGCGAAACGTCACATTCATGGTCGATCCCCTCGGTTACCCGGCGTGAAAAGCATTCATTTTGGTGAATGATAACAATAAATATTATTCATTATAAATTATGCATCGACGTCCGTATATTCACCTCAAGCGCGAAACCCGAGCGCGCCCGACCCAACGATCAACAGCTGAAGCAAAGGAAGGCATCCATGAGCGACGCGACCACAAGCACCCCAGAAGCGCGGCTGAGCGGCAGAGAGGCCGCAATCGCCCGTCGGCAGGCATTGTCCCGCTACGGGAAAGCCGCGCTGTCCGGCGCCAATGCCCCGGGGATCAGCAGCGCGACCGAAGCGCGCCTTGCTGCCCGCAAGGGAAACGCCGCACCTGCGCCGGCAATCATCCAGAGCGCGACGGGCGCAGGCACGCCTGCAACCCGCTGTGGCTGTCAACACGATGAAACCTTGTCCGCACGGGTTGAATACGCCGGTTCGACCTATACCCCGGAGCCTATCTCGGCTGCACGCCAGCGGCGCATCGAGCAGTCGCTGAAAGGTCGTGGCGATGTCCCGCCCTGTCGTCCGTGCGGTCGGGTGCGCCCCGAACCGCAAAAGGTCGAGCTGGGCACCACCCTGTCCGGCAGCACGGTGACCGGCAACCAGGTCGAGCGCACCCAGCGCGTGACCGGCAATGAATCCGGTACCTGCCGCAGCATTACCGGCACTGAATATGTCGGCGCCGAGCAGTTTGGCGAGTTTTGCGGTTCGCTGCCTGCCGCGTCACCGGCCAAGGTGGGAGCCAGCAGCACGAGTCGTGGCGGTCGTGTGACGGGGACCGAAGTTGGACGCAGCAGCAAGGTGACCGGCGACGAGACCGGTACCTGCAAGCGCGTGACCGGAACCGAATATATCGCTGCCGAGCAGGCTGACGAATTTTGTGGAACGTCGCCTGAGCCGCATCCGCAAAAATCCGCTTTTGGCATGACGGCCAGGAAAAACCCGATCAGCGGCGACGATCTCGCCCGCAAGGTCGATGTCACAGGCGGTGAGTCCGGCGCAAATCGCACGATTACCGGAAGCGCCTATATGGATGCAGCCCCGTTTCGCAGTGGGCCGGGAGAAGCGCCAAAAAAGGTGGAAACCCGTCATACGAGCGCTGGCAGCGAGGTGAGCGGCACCCTGGTGGGTCGGTCGTCGAAAGTTACCGGCGATGAGTCCGGCGCCTGCAAGCGTGTGACGGGTTCTGATTACATCAGCGCCGAGGAATTCGCATCCTTTTGCCGTGCGGAGCCTTTCCAGCCGCCGGCCAAGGTGGGCGTGTCGCGCACCTTGAAGGGCCAGGATGTTTCCGGCACCCAGGTCGGGCGCTCGGCCAGCGTGACGGGGGACGAGTATGGCGCCTGCAAGCCGGTGACGGGCACGTCCTACATCGGGGCAGACCAGTACGCCGAATTCTGCGCCATCCGGGCCGCGGCTGAAGCCATCAACCGTGCGCGTCTTGGACGCAGCGCCGAACTGACCGGTATTCAGCCCGGCCCGGATGCCAAGTTGACCGGCAATGCGCGAGGCGAGTGCCAGGACGTGAGCGGCACCCCTTATGTGGGCGAAGTTCAGCAAGCGAGCGCCTGCGGTCGTCCGCCGATGGCAAGCCATTACCGTGCCCGTGCGCCGGAAGGCGCGACGCCTGTCGCCGGCATCACCGGCAACGCGATGGACGCGCCAAGCGGTCGCCAGCCGGGTGATTTCTCGGTGGCCTCGCCTGCCCGCACGGCGCGGGACAGCGAAACCCGTCGGATTACCGGCAGTGCCTTCGGTGGCGCCGGGCGCATTACCGGATCGCTCGCACGCGCCACCGGTCTGGTGTCCGGAACGCCCGAATTCCGTTATCGCGATGGCAGCGAACCGGTGGCAGACAAGCCTGTTGAAGTGTCCCGTCCGGTTCCCGAGCGCATCACCGGAGAAGGCCGCGAGCGCAGCGTCACGGGCGACGCCTGGGACCGCGGCGGGCGCGTGACGGGCACCGAGGGGCGCTCCGCAGCGGGTCGCAACCCGACCCAGCGTGGCGATCCGCGTGGCAACGGCGTGAGCCCCCGCGTTCCCCGCGAAGCGGTGCAACCCGCAGCAGCCACGAGCCGTATCACGGGCAGCAGCGGCAACAGCCAGGGGGGCGCAGCCGTGACCCTGTCCGGCGGTGCACGCGGCTAAATCAACGACACGACGGTAAACGATGATGGATACCCGCAAACGCCGTGAACGCTTGCACCAGACGGCTCATGCCGCCCCGGTGGGCATGGCGATGCGCCCCCAACCGGCCGCCGCCCCGGCCGCGGTGCCGAACTGGCCGCAGCGGCCGAGCTTCTGCCCGCCCTGCAACGGTGCGGAGGGCCGGGACGAATGCGTGCGCGCGTCGTGCGCACCGCGTGCGCACCCGCTCGCCGACCCGGTGCAGAACGCGCAACTGGCGGACTACGAACGGGCGGTGCGGGCACGTTTCGACGCCATTGTTCCGGTGCTCAGGCAGATCGCAGCGCTGCAGCATGAAGCCGGGTTCGAGATGCAGGCGCAGGCGATCGCACGCGAGCAGCTGGGCTTCGAGTTGCCCGCCGATGTGCTGGCAGATGCCTGGGTCACCACGCTGGACATGCGCAAGCTGTATGGCCACAGCGTGCTCCACACCTTCCGTGACCTGGTGCGGGATGCCTGGGCGCAGCCGCACAACGGCGCAGCCGAGGCGGCAGCGATGATGCGCTTCTTCATCGAATGCGGCTTCCATGAAGTGGATGTGAGCGCCTGCGCCGATGGCCGCCTCAAGGGCCTGCTGCACTACATCCTGCGCCTGCCGCAACAAGCAGTGCGCCGGCACAAGTCCTACGCCGGCACCCTGTTCGATGTCGAGGCGAATGTGAAGCAGTGGACCGAGACCGAGCTGCGCCGATTCCGCGAAGGCCTGCCGACGCTGCCGGACGCGGGTACGCGCTACCTGAAGATCGCGGTGTACCACTTCAGCAGTTCGGACCCACATCACGAAGGCTGTGCGGCCCACGGCAGCGACGACCGTCGTGCAGCCCAGGCAGCGCTGGACCGGCTGAATGCCTTTGGCACCGTGATCGAAAACGGTTTCTGCTGCGGCGCTTCGGTGGCGACATTGCTGATCGGTGTGGATACCGACAACGATGCCATCCGGGTGCACGTGCCGGATGCGCAGGGCAACATGAACCTCGATTGCCACGTCGACAACATGGCGCTGTTCCAGGCGACATCCGGCCGCAACGCATCCGATGCGCGCTGGCGGCTGGGCGCCAGCGTCGAGGAGGCTGCACGCCTGCATGGCCGCAGTGTGCCGGAACCGGGCATGCGTCGCCTGATCGAGCGCCTGCTGGAAAACAACCTGTCGCAGATCGACTACGTCTGTGCGCAGCATCAGGGCCGCTATGCCGACGTCGGTCACGCCGAGCGCTTCATCAGCATCGGCGACGGCTTCGACGAGGTGCACCTGCGCAACCTGGCCTACTTCGGTCACCTGCACACGGTGGAAGAAGGCGCGGCGGATATCGATGTGGGCATCCGCATCTTCAGCCGCCTCAACGTGGCGCACGGTTTGCCGATCCCGGTGGCGATCCACTACCGCTACGACAGCCAGGTGCCGGGGGCGCGCGAACGCAGTGTCGAGCGCTGCCGCCGGGTGAATGCGGCGATCGAAAACCGTTGCCCGTCGCTGGTCAGGGAGGGCCTGCTGGTGTGCGGCATGACGGTCCAGGCGAGCCAGGCGGGCAGCCCCCTGGAAGAGATTGAAGTGAACACCGTTGGCATGCACGGGCATTGAGGTGAAGCGATGAAGATCATGCAAGTGGAAAAGACGCTGGTTTCGACCAACCGCGTCCGGGAAATGGGCCACCGCCCGCTGCTGGTAGTGCGCGAAAAGGCAGGCGCTGGGCGTCAGGTGGCGGTGGATGCGGTGGGCTGCATCCCGGGCGACTGGGTGATTTGCGTCGGCAGTTCGGCTGCGCGCGAGGCGGCGGGTGCCAAGGATTTTCCGAGCGACCTGACCATCGTCGGCATCATCGACCACTGGCAGGAGCACTGAAATGGAAATCCTGCGCGTGGTGTCCGACCTGGTGTGCACCCGGCGTATTCCGGGCTTGTACAGCGCCTCGCTGAGGGTGCTGGCGGACGAGAAGGGCAGGCTTTCGGTGGCGGTCGACCCCGTGGGCGTGCCGGAAGGCAAATGGGTTTTTACCGCCGGCGGCTCGGCCGCCCGCTACGGCGCCGGCGATTACAAGGTTCTTACCGATCTGACGATCCTCGGGATCATCGATCAGTGGAATGCGGAGGAAGGCCTCCGCGAGCAGGCAGCAGGCAAGGCAGTTTTATCAACCGTGTAAAGGAGAAACATCATGGCAAGCGCAATGACGGGCATCGCCCTCGGAATGATTGAAACACGTGGTCTGGTTCCCGCCATCGAGGCGGCGGATGCCATGACCAAGGCGGCCGAAGTGCGGCTGATCGGACGCCAGTTCGTTGGTGGCGGGTATGTGACCGTGCTGGTGCGCGGCGAAACCGGTGCGGTCAACGCGGCGGTGCGTGCGGGGGCCGACGCCTGCGAACGGGTGGGTGACGGCCTGGTGGCGGCACACATCATCGCGCGTGTTCACAGCGAAGTGGAGAACATTCTTCCCACCGCTGAAGCAGCTTGATTTTGATTGAAACGTACTTTTAAGGAGATCTGAAATGGCTACCGGAATGACTGGCATTGCATTGGGCATGATTGAAACCCGCGGTCTGGTTCCCGCGATCGAGGCGGCGGATGCAATGACCAAGGCGGCGGAGGTGCGGCTGATCGGCCGCCAGTTCGTCGGCGGCGGTTATGTCACCGTCCTCGTTCGAGGTGAAACCGGCGCAGTCAACGCGGCGGTGCGTGCCGGCGCGGATGCCTGTGAGCGTGTGGGCGACGGCCTGGTCGCCGCCCACATCATCGCCCGCGTGCACGGCGAGGTGGAGGGCATCCTGCCCACCGAGCCGAGCGCAGCGGGAGGTGGCCGCGATGGTGAGGTGGCGTGCGTCTTCGCCTAGGCGATGACGCACCGCTTTACGAGGAGCAGGGCATGGCAATGGATCCACGACTACTGGGTTATCTCAACCGGGCACTGGGCCATGAAATGGCAGCGGTTCAGCAGTACATGGCCCAGTCCAAACTGTGCGACCTGTGGGGTATGGCCGAGTACTGCAGCCATTTCCGCAAGGACGTCATCGAAGAACTGGGGCACGTGGAAAGCCTGATGGGCGCGCTGCTCAAGCTCGGTGTGACGCCGCATGCCACACAGCTGTCCCCGGTGCGACTGGGGCGCACGCTGGAGGAAATGATCGAAATCGACCGCGTGCTGGAAGTCGAGGCGGTTCGTCTCTACGAGGAAGCGGCGGCCTATTGCACACGGGCGCGCGATTTCTCTCATAACGCGCTGTTCGCGCAGATACTTCGCGACGAACTGCAGCATCTGGATGAACTGGACACGATGGGGGCAGCCCTGCATGAAAAGGAGCGAAGCTATGGTTGAAGACGGCAATCCGATCCCGGGCTGGCAGCGGCAGGACCTGCCGCCGACGCTGAGCCGGCGTTTCGAGTTCGAGAGCTATCCGGAGACCCGGCGTTTTCTCGACGGTGTCGCCAGCCTCGCTGAAGCAGCGCAGTACTACCCCAACCTGAGCTTCGGCAAGACCTACGTCAGCGTCACCCTCGACGCCGACGGCAAGAAACTCACCCCCGACATCGTGTCGCTGGCGCAGAAGATCGACGCGCTGGCGACAAACGCGGGATAGCCCGGACATGACCGCGTTGCGGATCGCCGTGGCGAATCAGAAGGGCGGGACCGGGAAGACCACGCTGACGGTCAATCTCGCAGCCGGCTTCCACCGTCGCGGCAAAACCGTGCTGCTGGATACCGATCCGCAGGGTTCGGCGCGTGACTGGGTGCGTATCGGCGGCACGGACAGCGACCTGCCGCCGCTGCATGAGGTGACTGCCGACGAGGCCAGGACGCGCATCGCGCAATTCGCCGCAGCAAGCCGGTTCGTGCTGGTCGACTGCCCGCCGCACCTGCAGTCGGTGGCGCTGGGCCAGGTGCTGGGGGCGGTGGACCTGGTGCTGATTCCGGTCCAGCCCTCGCCGCTCGATCTGTGGGCGAGCATCGACATGGCTGCCGCGGTAAAGGATGCGCGATCCGGCAACCCGCGCCTGCGGGCATACATGGTGTTCAACCAGCTCGACAGCCGCAACGCGCTGTCGCGCTCGATGCACCAGGCGCTGGCCGAGTTCGAGGTGTTGGCGCTGGAAAACGGACTGGCGCGCCGTGCGGCATTCCGCAACGCGGCACTGGAAGGCGGCAGCGTCTACCGTCTGGGTGCGCGCGGCAAAAGTGCGGTGAGCGACGTCGAATCAATCATCAAGGAGGTACTGAGCGTATGAACAAGGTATCCAGCAAGTTGGCAGCCGGGGTGCGCAAGGTGAAGGCGCAGCAGGCTGAAGCACCCGCGGCGGCAAAGCCGTCACGTTCCGGTGGCGGAACACGTGTCACGCGAGATAGCGGCGTGGACGTGCCCGCGAAACAGGCTGCCCGCAGCGGCGCCGGTTCGGTCCAGCATCCGCAACGCGTCTGGCCGGACTAGCGCCCTGAGCGCCCGCTCCCGGATCGGTCGCTGACGGATCGGTCGCTGACGGATAGCAGACGACCGCTGTACGGCTCGCCGGGGCGCAGGGCAGGAAGGGAATCAATGCAGTGGGTTGAAAGGGCTCGTTTGACGAGCTCAGGGGGCTTGTCGTCCTGAAAAAGGCAGCACACCGGAACGGCTGGACGCCCGCTCCGGTGAAGCCGGGATGGCGGGCCCTGTGTGACTGGCATGACGGAGAAACCCATGAATACACGCACGACGCCTTACCTGAAACGGATATTCCCGTTTTTGTCGTGGTTTCCGATGACGCGCCAGAGCGTGCGCGCCGACATCCTGGTGGGTATCACTGTTACCCTGATCCTGGTGCCGCAGAGCATGGCCTATGCGCAACTGGCAGGCCTGCCGGTCGTATACGGCCTGTATGCCGCCTTCCTGCCGGTGATCGTCGCGTCCCTGTGGGGCTCGCTGCGCCAACTGCACACCGGGCCGACCGCCATGCTCTCGCTGATGTCGGCCGCGGCGCTGATTCCCTACGTTGCCGTGGGCAGCGAGGACTTCATTACGCTTTCCATCATGCTGGCGCTGATGGTCGGCATCCTGCGGCTCGCTATGGGATTGTTCCGTCTGGGGCTGGTGGTGAATTTCCTGTCGCACCCTGTGATCATCGGTTTCACTAATGCCGCCGCGCTGATCATCGGCCTGTCGCTGCTCAACAAATTGATCAATGTGCCGATGCCGCGCACCGAGTTCTTCCTCGGCGATCTGTGGGTCGTGCTGCAGCAGCTGGGCAATACCCACTGGCCGACCCTGATGTTCGGCCTCGCCGCCTTCGCCATCATCTTCTTCCTGCAAAAGCGTGCGCCGCGGCTGCCCAGCGTGCTGATCGCCATCGTGATCACCACCATCGCCAGCTATGCCGTGAGTTTCGAGCGCAACGTGAAGACCGATCTCGACGCCATCCGGGATGAGGGTCTGCGCGCGCAGATCGTCCGTCTTGGCGAAATCGCTGGCGAGATCAAGCGCAACGGAGAGGAAATGAGCCACCTGCAGGCGCAATTCTCGACACTCGAGGAGCGCGGCGAGGCCACCCTGAACGAACAGCTGGACGTCAGATCTGAGATCGAGCGCCGCAAGCTCGCGATCAAAAAGCTGACCCGGGAACAGATGGATCTGCGCATCCAGCTGCATCTGGTCGACATCACCCGCCAGCCCCAGCCCGACGGCGAGGTGCATTACGTCGTCGCCGGGCGGATTGCCGGAGGCGAACCGGTGGGGGTCGGGCACTGGCGTTTCGGCAATATCGACGGCGACCAGGTCAGGCTGACCGGTGGCGGCGAGGTGGTCGGAACGATTCCCTCGGGTCTGCCCGGGTTCCAGGTGCCGCAAATCGACTGGAAACTGGTGCTGCCGCTGCTGCCGGCGGCGCTGATCATGGCCCTGCTCGGTTTCATGGAGGCGACCTCGATTTCCAAGGCCATCAGCGCGAAGACCGGGCAGCGCATCGATACCAACCGCGAGAGATCGGAGCAGGGTCTGGCGAACATCGTAGGCAGCTTCTTTCACGCCTACGTCGTCAGCGGCTCCTTCTCACGCTCGGCCGTGGCTGCCCGGGAGGGCGCCAGGACCGGGCTGTTCGCCATCGTCAGCGCCCTCGGGGTGATGCTGGTGATCCTGTATTTCACGCCGCTGTTGTATCACCTGCCGCAGGCGGTGCTGGCGGTGATCATCATGTGCGCGGTGTTCGGTCTGGTGCGGATCCGGCCCATGGTCCAGGCCTGGAAAGTGAATCGCGCGGATGCGGCGATCGGCATCGCGACCTTCCTGGCGACGCTCGCCATGGCGCCAGCCCTGGCCAACGGCATCCTGCTCGGCGTGGTGCTGACGATCGGGCTTTATCTAAGCCGCAACATGCGCCCGCGGGCAGAAATCCTCGGCCGGCATCCGGACGGGGTGCTGGGCGGGATCGATAGCTACCGCCTCCCGGCCATCAGCGATCGCTATGTCGTGCTGCGCTTTGACGGCTCGCTGAATTTCGTCAACGTGGCCTATTTCGAGGAGGTGGTGCTGCAGGCCCTAGGGCGCTTTCCCGAGGCGAAAGCGATTCTCGTAATCGGCAACGGCATCAACGATCTCGATGTGTCCGGAGGGGAAATGCTGCGGGCCCTGACGCAGCAGCTCCGTGAGGCGGGCGTGGAGCTGTATTTCAGCAGCCTCAAGCGGCAGGTCATGGCGGCCTTCGAAAAGGGCGAACTTGCAGGCGCCATTCCGGCCGACCACATCTTCAAGACCAAGGAGCAGGCGCTCAAGGCGATGGATGAGCGCTACGGCAGCCTGGCGGACCCCCTGCAAAAGGGTCGGCCCGAGTTATGTGAAACCTGACGGACTTACGACTGGGCCTGCAATGACAGCACGGTGGTCGCCTCGTCGAGCAGGAAGCTCTTGAACGCCAGCGCCACCGGCGATAGCCGTTTGTCGGCGCGGTGCACGATGTACCAGTGGCGCATGATGGGAAAGCCCTCGACCTTGAGTATGGCGAGCCGCTTCAGCGCCAGTTCCATTTCCAGCGTCTGCAGCGACAGGATGCCCAAGCCGAGGCCCGCTTGCACCGCCTGCTTGATCGCTTCGTTGCTGCTCATTTCCATGCTGCTCTGGATTTCCAGTCCGCGGGCAGCGAAGAAACGCTCCATCGCGCCGCGGGTACCGGAGCCGGCTTCGCGTACCAGGAAGGATTCGGCGGCCAGATCTTCGATGGAAATGCTTTTCTTGCGGACCAGCGGATGGTCGGGTGGGGCGATCGCCACCAGCGGGTTGTCCATGAAGCGGGTGGCCTCCAATTCCAGCCCGTCCGGCACCTGGCCCATGATGGCGAGGTCGATGCGGTTGGCGGCGAGCTGATCGAGCACCGACTCGCGGTTGGACACGCCCAGATGGATCGACACCCCGGGATGGCGGCCGCGGAAGCGGACCAGGATGCCGGTGGCGACGGCGTTCACGGTCGAGGTCACGGCAAGGTTGAGGCGGCCGCTGTCGATGCCCTGCAGCTGCGTGAGGTTGGCCTGCAGGTCGTCGAGCCGCGCGGTGATGGCGCGGCTGGCGTGCAGCACCTCGCGTCCGGCCTCGGTCAGGAAGATCTTCTTGCCCAGCTGTTCGGTGAGCGGCAGGCCGAGGATGACCTCGATCCCGCGCACCTGCATGGAGACCGCGGGCTGCGACAGGTGCAGTTCCTCGGCCGCGCGGGAAAACGACAGGTGGCGGGCGACGGCCTCAAATACCCGGAATTGGCGGAGCGTCAGTCGGCGCATGAACCTAGAAACCGCAGTTGGACGCACCCGATGGTGCGTTTGGGCGGGTGTCTGCCGCGAAGCAGCGAGAGCGGGGCTGTTGCCGCGTTAGCGGCTTTACAGCCCCGGC
>JAKBJA010000170.1 GCA_021836225.1 Pseudomonadota bacterium
CCCAATGCCGCCAAGTCCCCCGATGTCAGGGGGGTTCCAGGCGCCCACTGCCGGTAGAGGGAATTTAACTTGGTTCTTTCAGTCGTAGCCATGTTACGATATTTAGCACTTTTATAAGTGATTGCCAAGCTTTGTTTGGGCGCGTTAGTCGTAGTTGTGCTACGATAATTGGAAATAATTCAAAGAATCAGGCTTGCCGGTTCGCTGCGATAGTTGACGATTGATAGGCTGGAGTAGCCGCCCGTCGAACCGAGCCCATCTCCCGCGCTGGCAAAAGCGCTCGTTTTTTGACGGTAGAAATGACGGTAAAGCGTGATGACAAAGACAAAGAAATCCAGTGTTTATGCGGGTCTTCTGTATTCGGAAATCATCGAGTGGGAATAATCGGGTAATGCCAGTTGCGGCAGTCATCGGCGGCGGCCCGGCCGGCTTGATGGCAGCCGAGACTCTGGCGCGAGGCGGCGTCCAGGTCGACCTCTACGACGCCATGCCCTCGGTCGGACGCAAGTTCCTGCTGGCTGGCGTGGGCGGCATGAACATCACCCATTCCGAATCTTTCGATGCGTTCTTGGCGCGCTACGGCGCGCGGTCCGAATTCATCAAGCCGCTGCTCGAAGCCTTTCCCCCTCCCGCGCTGCGCGAATGGATTCACGGGCTGGAGGTCGAGACCTTCGTCGGTTCGTCCGGCCGCGTGTTTCCCAAGGACATGAAAGCCGCACCGCTGCTGCGCGCCTGGCTGCATAGGCTGCGCGAAGCAGGGGTGCGCTTTCATGTGCGGCATCGCTGGCTGGGTTGGCGCGAAGATGGTGCGCTGCGCTTTGCGACACCACAAAACGAAATGGCCGTGCACGTGGACGCGTTGGTGCTGGCGCTCGGCGGCGGCAGCTGGGCGAAGCTGGGATCGGATGGTGCGTGGCTGCCGCTGCTGGCGCAGCGCGGGGTCGAGGTCGCACCCTTGCTGCCGTCGAACTGCGGCTTCGATGTGGCGAACGGCTGGAGCGAACATCTGAAGAGCCGCTTCGCCGGCCAGCCGCTGAAAACGGTGGCGCTGCGTTTCACGGATGCGGCCGGACAGACGCATGTACGCCGTGGCGAGCTGATGCTTTCCGGTAGCGGTATCGAGGGCAGCCTGGTGTATGCCCTGTCGGCGCCGCTGCGTGACGCGATTGCGGCGCAGGGGGCGGTGACCGTGCAGCTCGACCTGGCGCCGGATAAAACGCTCGATCGGGTCATTGCCGAAGTCGCCCACCCGCGCGGCGCGCGGTCGCTGTCCAGCCATCTGCAAAGCCGCGCCGGGATCAAGGGCGTGAAAATGGCGCTGCTGCGCGAAGTCCTGTCGCCCGATCAACTGAACGACGCAGTGCGGCTCGCCCACGCGATAAAATCGCTGCCGATTTCCCTGGCGGCTCCACGCCCGCTCGACGAGGCGATCAGCAGCGCCGGCGGCGTGCGCTTCGAGACGCTCGATGAACACCTGATGCTGCGCTCGCTGCCTGGCGTGTTCTGCGCGGGCGAGATGCTCGACTGGGAAGCCCCCACTGGCGGCTACCTGCTGACGGCCTGCTTCGCCAGCGGCCGCGCCGCGGGTCGGGGCGCATTGAATTACATGAAGACACACCATGCTGCGACTGACTGAACTCAAACTTCCGCTCGATCATCCGCCCGAGGCCCTGCGCGCGGCGATCCTGAAGCATCTTGATCTGGTGGACGATGACCTCGTCGGCTTCAGCATCTTCAAGCGCAGCTACGACGCGCGCAAAAAGCACGCGCTGCTGCTGGTGTACGCGGTCGACGTCGAGGTCAGGAACGAGGCGGCGCTGCTGAAGAAATTCCGCAATGACCGTCATCTCGCACCGACGCCCGACATGGAATACCGCTTCGTCGGTCACGCGCCGGAGAACCTGAGCGAGCGCCCGATTGTCGTCGGCTTCGGTCCCTGCGGCATTTTCGCCGCGCTGGTGCTGGCGCAGATGGGCTTCAGGCCCATCGTACTCGAGCGCGGCAAGGCGGTGCGCGAGCGCACTCAGGACACCTGGGGGCTGTGGCGCAAGCACGTGCTCAACCCGGAATCCAACGTGCAGTTCGGCGAGGGCGGGGCGGGGACCTTCTCCGACGGCAAGCTCTACAGCCAGATCAAGGATCCCAAGCACCTGGGGCGCAAGGTGCTGACCGAGTTCGTCAAGGCGGGCGCGCCCGAAGAAATTCTGTACGTATCGAAGCCGCACATTGGCACCTTCCGCCTGGTCGGCATGGTTGAAACCATGCGCCACGAAATCGAGAAACTGGGCGGCGAGATCCGCTTCCAGCAGCGCGTCACCGATGTAGTGATCGAGGACGGGCCCTATGGCAAAAATATCCGTGGGGTGACGCTCGCCAGCGGCGAAACCTTGCGCAGCAATCACGTCATCCTCGCGCTCGGCCACAGCGCCCGCGACACTTTCGAGATGCTGCACAAGCGTGGCGTGTACATGGAAGCCAAGCCGTTTTCCATCGGCTTTCGCATCGAGCATCCACAGTCGCTGATCGACAAGGCGCGGCTGGGCCCCAGCGCCGGCAATCCGCTGATCGGTGCGGCGGACTACAAGCTGGTGCATCATGCCAAGAACGGCCGTTCGGTCTACAGCTTCTGCATGTGCCCCGGCGGCACGGTGGTGGCGGCCACCTCCGAACCGAACTGCGTGGTGACCAACGGCATGAGCCAGTATTCGCGCAACGAGCGCAATGCCAA
>JAKBJA010000033.1 GCA_021836225.1 Pseudomonadota bacterium
GGCCGGGTTACCATCTCATTTCGTCGGGCGGAGTTCGCGACCTGGCACGCCTGAGGGGCCGGGAGATCGGCGTCGAGTTCGCCGAGCGTTATTACCTGGTCCGGGAAGTGATCTGAGGCGCGCCGGCAGAGGATTGCGGGCCGCTGCCGGGCCAGCTTAAGCTTCACGAGGGCAGCCGACAACCGCGGCCGCTGTGGTGGCTAGGTCTGCTGCGCGGGGCGGTCAATATGGTGTCAGAAAAGCCGTTTACCTTGGGCATCGTGGGCGCTGGTCGGGTGATAGAGAACCATCACCTGCCCGTGCTCAGCGTTCGCAACGATGTCAATATCGCCTGGATTTGCGATCTCGACCGCGACAAGGCGGCCCGCCTCGCCCGGGCTTATCGGATTGGCCAGGCGTCGTCCCGGCTCGCCGACTGCCGCGACGTGGACGCCATACTGATCGCCGTTCCGGTCGGGCAGCGCGACGAAATCTGGAAAGAAGCGTTTGGCCGCCGCTGGCACGTCTTCTGTGAGAAGCCGCTGGCTGCCGACATCGCCGAGCATCAGTCGATCCTGCGCAGGGCGTGCGAGGTTTCGGTGAGCGTGGGCGTTGGCTTCATGCGGCGCTTTTACCCGGCAGTTGGCCTGTTGAGGACGATAGTGAGTCATCGCCTGTTTGGCCCGGTGCGCAAGGTGTGGGCGAGCGAGGGATCGCGTCTGCACAGAAGCGGCCGTGACCAGAACTGGTACCGAACGCGGCGGGCACTGGCCGGAGGAGGAGCGCTCATCGAGTTGGGATGCCACACCGTGGACCAGGCGCTTTATGGGGTCGGCGCCGCGGATTTCGCCGTCAGCGCCTGCGTGCTGGAGTACCGTGGGGAGATCGAGCACGAGGCGCGGCTCAAGGGCATCGTCGAGTTGGCCGACGGGTCGCGGTGCGAGATGGGCATCGCAGTGAGCCAGCTTCGTGATCTCGCCAACCAGATAGTGGTGGTGTTCGATGATGCGGAATTGCGCGCCGGAATCGGACCGAGCGATTCGGTGCGCCTGTGCGCTCCAGGCGGCGCAACGGTTGCGGCGGTTGACGCGCCAGGCGCGCGCCGAGCAGCTCCGAGCGACCAGATGTACCCTGCCTTTCATGCCGAGTGGGGCGAGTTCCTGGTCCAGTGCCGCGTGCGCGGACCGAGCCGGGTGAGCGCGGACTCCGCGCTGTTGACCACCAAGGTCATCGACAGTTGCTACCGCCTGGCGCCGCCGCCGGACCAGGTGCCAGGCGAGGCTCGGTAGGATGCGAGTTGCGGTAACCGGGGCATCCGGCCAGGTAGGATCCTGGGTGGTCGAACTTCTCAACGCCGGCTTTCAGCCGGCCGAAGTGGTGGCGGTTTGCAGAAACGCGTTTAACGCCGGGCTGATCGGCCACGCGCGGTGCAAGCTTCGCGTCGGCTCAATCCTCGATCCGGCCTCGGCGCGGCAGACGCTCAGCGGCTGCGAGGCGGTCGCTCACTGTGCTCGCGCTGGGGGGCTTCCGCGCGAAAGCTTGCGCCAGAACCTTGCCATGATCCGGGCGATCGCCGCGGTGCCTGAGGTTCGCCGCTTTATCTACCTTAGCTCGGTGGCCGCGTACGGCGACTGTATCGACCGCCGGGCCGATCGTTTCGACGACCCCAGGCCGGGGAAATTCTACGGCCGGGAAAAGCTGCTCTGCGAGCGCGAGGTAGCGCGCGCATTTGCCGGCCACGGCCGCCAATGGTTCGTGCTAAGGCTGGGGCACGTCTACGGTCCCGGCCAGTGGCTGTCGAAAAGCGTCGCGCTCTGGGCGCTCTCAGATGAATTCAGGCTGCCGTTTGCTGGCGCCAACCTGTCCAACGCGATTCGGGTTGACCGGGTCGCCGACGCCGTGGCCGCCCTGCTGGAGAGCCGGGTACCTCCCGGCGTTTACAACCTGGCCGATGACCCGCATTTGAGTTGGCGGCAACTGTTCGATTGGCATGCGCAGGTGCTCGGGCTTCCCGAGGTGCGCTCGCTCGAACCGGAGGAATCGGCCCGGCTTAGAGCTGCCGCTCTAAGCGGCAAGCGCAGCATGTTGCGGCGCGCGCTGCGCGAGTCGACAGGCTGGCTCAGACGGCTTCCCGCGGGCTACCTGTCGGCATGCCCCTCGCTGCAGGAGTTGACATATAACCTGTTGGCCAAGCTGCCCGCCGCCTGGGGCGAGCGTGCCAGGAATGCCAAGTGGCGGGCGTTAGCCGCGGCTTCCCGTCCTGAGGGCGGCCACGTCAATGCCGCAGCTTTGCCGTCATACCTGTTTTCCGACCCGATGCCGGGGCCGTACCTGAAGCTTCTCGGCTCCGAGCGGGAGGAGACAATGCGCCGCCTGCTCCTCAACTGGTACCTGGCATGGAGCAGGCCCGACGGCGCTTGGCTCGCTGCGCCGGCCGATCCGACCGCGGGCACGCCGCCGGCTCAAGTTGCCGACAGCCGCCCTGCCGGCCCGTAAAAGCCTGGTGCGCGTCGGCCTTGGCCGTCATCGCAGGTCTGTTGTCGTCGCCCCTCCACAAACAAGCGGATCCCATCCTCCCGGCAATGCCTGCCAGGAATGCCCAAGAGACGCGTCTGGGAGGCCGCGCCGCCGTAATGGTTGCCGTGCTCGGAGGTGCAAGGGCAACCGGCTATCTGGCCCAGGTCGTGTTCGCTCGCCTGATGGGCGCCAGGCAGTTCGGCATCTACACCAA
>JAKBJA010000179.1 GCA_021836225.1 Pseudomonadota bacterium
TTCGTCGGCCAGGCGGAAGTGCAGTTCGAGATAGCGCTGGTTGACGCTACGCAGGTCTACCGTGACACTGGCATGGTCGAGGTTGAGGCTGCGGGCGGCGAACCCGGTCATGCTGGCTGTCATGAGTTTTCAGAATTAGGGTTATAAATGGCAAATGCCGGTTCGGTGCCGGCGTGGGCTTTTTCGGCACAGCGGGATAACAGGCAAAGATAATAGACGTTCGACTATGGCGACTCAACCCAACCAGGCGCTTCCCAACGGATACCGGCTGAACGAATACACCATCGTGCGCAAGATCGGCGGCGGCGGCTTCAGCATGGTCTATCTGGCGCGCGACGACGACAACCAGTCGGTGGCGATCAAGGAATACCTGCCGGGCGCGCTGGTGCTGCGCACCGAAGGCTCGGTCATCGTGCAGGCCAATTCGACCGAGAACAACAACATCTTCCGCCACGGCATGAAGTGCTTTTTCGAGGAGGGCCGGGCGCTGGCGCGCATCGACCATCCCAACGTCATCCGGGTGACCAACTTCTTCCGCGCCAACGACACCGTCTACATGGTGATGCGCTTCGAGCGCGGCAAGACCCTGCAGCAGCACATCCAGGCCAATCGCGGCACCATCCGCGAAAGCTTCATCCGCCGCGTCTTCGCACAGCTGATGAACGGCCTGCGCGAGGTGCATACGCACAAGCTGCTGCATCTCGATATCAAGCCGTCCAACCTGTACATCCGCCTGGACGGCTCGCCGGTGCTGATCGACTTCGGCGCCGCGCGGCAGACGCTCAGCCAGGAAGAAAGCAAGCTGCAGCCCATGTACACGCCCGGCTTCGCTGCCCCTGAGCAATACCATAACCGCGAGCGGCTGGGTCCGTGGACCGATGTCTACAGCGTGGGCGCCAGCCTTTATGCCTGCCTGGCGGGCTACCCGCCGCAATCGGCCGATGCGCGCCTGCTCAACGACAAGCTGGTGCCGGCGACCCAGAACTGGCGTGGCGCCTATTCCGACCAGCTGCTGGAAACCATCGATCAGTGTCTCAAGCTCAACTACATGGAGCGTCCGCAAAGCGTGTTCAGCCTGCAAAAGGTGTTGATGGACCGCAGCGCGATGGTGCCGCCGCGTTCTTCGCTTTTGAGTACCATCAAGCGCTCGCTGAGCAAGGAATTGTTTTAAAGTATGGAACCTGGACACTTCAGTTGACCGCTTCCAACGCTACGAAATACCGCCTGTCGAAATGAAATTCACCATCTATCAGGCGTCCCGCCAGGGCGGGCGCAAGAACAACCAGGATCGGGTTGCCTATTCCTACAGCCGTGAAGCGCTGCTGATGGTGGTGGCGGACGGCATGGGCGGCCACATGCACGGCGAAATTGCCGCGCAGATCGCGGTGCAGACGCTCACCGACCAGTTCCAGAAGCTGGCCAAGCCGCGTCTCGACGACCCCATGGCTTTCCTGTCCGACGCGACCACGCGCGCGCACTATGCGATCAACGATTACGCGGTCGACCAGGATCTGCTGGAAATTCCCCATACCACCGTCGTTGCCGCCGTGGTGCAGGACAACACCGCCTACTGGTCGCATGTGGGCGATTCGCGGCTGTATCTGTTCAGCGACGGCAGCCTGATCGCGCGTACCGAGGACCATACCGCGGTGGCCCAGCTGGTGCGCAACGGCATCATCAGCGAGGAAGAGGCGGGCCACCACCCGGAACGCAACAAGGTGTCCAACTGCCTGGGTGGCTATGTCACCCCACAGGTGGAATGCAGTCCGCCGATCCCGCTGCACGATGCCGATACCATGCTGCTGTGCACCGACGGCATCTGGGGCATGATCAGCATTCCCGAAGTGGCGGCGCTGCTGCATGCCTACACGCTGGAGGATGCGGTACGGCACCTGATGGATCATGCCGAATTCCGCGGCGGCGAGCACGGCGACAACCTCAGTCTCATCGCCATGACCTGGGGCGAGGCGCGCATGCCGAGCAAGGACTCCATCTCCACCCTGGCGCTGCCGGACGGCGGCGTCACCACGCAGATCAACGCACTGCGCCCGCTGCCCGGTTCCCAGGCGGTGTCGGACGACGAGATCGAACGCGCCATCGCCGAAATCCAGCAGGCCATCCAGAAAATCTCCGCCAAGTAAGAACACGCGATGGCAGGGGCGGGCGCGGTAAAATTGCGCTTTCCCTTACCTGACCGTTGCCATGTCTGTCATTTTCCGTCCCAGCGGCCGCGCGCCCGACGCGCTGCGCACCCTGTCGTTCACCCGCAAGTTCACCAAGCACGCCGAAGGTTCGGTGCTCGTCGCCATGGGCGACACCCGCGTGCTGTGCACCGCCAGCGTGCTGGACAAGGTGCCGCCGCACAAGAAAGGCAGCGGAGAAGGCTGGGTGACGGCCGAATACGGCATGCTGCCGCGTTCCACCCACACCCGCACCGACCGCGAAGCCGCGCGCGGCAAGCAGTCGGGCCGCACCCAGGAAATCCAGCGCCTGATCGGGCGCAGCCTGCGCGCCGTGGTCGACCTGAAAAAGCTCGGTGAGCGCACGATCCATCTCGACTGCGACGTGCTTCAGGCCGACGGCGGCACCCGTTGCGCCAGCATCTGCGGTGCCTGGGTGGCCGTTGCCGACGCCATCGCCGGCCTGCTCGCCGAGGGCAAGCTTGCCGAAACCCCGCTTACCGGCAGCATCGCCGCCGTCTCCGTCGGCGTCTATCAGGGCCAGCCGGTGCTCGACCTCGATTACATCGAGGATTCGGACTGCGACACCGACATGAACGTGGTGATGACCGGCAGCGGCGGCATCGTCGAGGTGCAGGGCACCGCCGAAGGCACGCCGTTCTCGCGCGCGACGCTCGAGGCACTGCTTGACCTGGCGACTGCCGGCATCGGCCAGATCACCGCGGCCCAGCACAAGGCGCTGGCAGCATGAAGAAACTCGTCATCGCCTCCGGCAATCCGGGCAAGCTGCGCGAGATTGCGCGCATCCTCGAACCGCTCGACATCGTCGCCGCGCCGCAGTCCGATTTCGGCGTCCCCGAATGCCCCGAGCCGCACGTCACCTTCGTCGAGAACTGCCTCGCCAAGGCGCGCCACGCCAGCGCCCACACCGGCCTGCCGGCGCTGGCCGACGATTCCGGCATCTGCGTCGAGGCCCTGAACGGCGCACCCGGCGTGTATTCCGCGCGCTATGCCGGCGAGCCGAAATCCGATGCGCGCAATAACGACAAGCTCATCGCCGCCCTTGCGGGGCAGCCCAACCGTCGTGCGCACTATTACTGCGTGATGGTGCTGGTGCACTATGCCGACGACCCCGAGCCGCTGATCGCCGAGGGCCGCTGGTTCGGCGAGATCATCGACACTCCGCGTGGCGAGAACGGCTTCGGCTACGACCCGTATTTCCTCGTTCCCCAGTTTGGAAAAACCGGCGCCGAGCTCGGCGAGGACGAGAAGAACGCCGTCTCGCATCGCGGCCAGGCCTTGCGCGAACTGGCCGACAAGCTGAAGCGGCTTGGCTGAGTCGGTTATCCGCGTTTTCAGCGGCGGCCTGACAGTCCAGCCGCCGCTGTCGCTCTACATCCACCTGCCGTGGTGCGTGAGGAAGTGCCCGTACTGCGACTTCAACTCGCACGCGGCGCAGGGCGTTCCCGAAGCGGCCTACGTCGACGCGCTGCTGCTCGATCTGGAACGCGCGCTGCCCGACATCTGGGGACGCAGGATTCATACCGTGTTCTTCGGCGGCGGCACGCCCAGCCTGTTTTCGGCGGAGGGCATCGACCGCATCCTGACCGGCGTGCGTACGCTCACCCAATTGATCCCGGGCGCCGAGATCACTTTGGAAGCCAACCCCGGGACGGTGGAGGCCGCCAAATTCGCCGGCTTCCGCGAGGCGGGGGTGACCCGGGTGTCGCTCGGCATCCAGAGCTTCAACCCGCGCCATCTGCAGGCACTCGGGCGCATCCATGACGACAGCGAAGCGCGCCGCGCCGCCGAGCTCGCCGCCACCCATTTCGACACCTTCAACCTCGACCTGATGTATGCGCTGCCGGGGCAGGCGCTGGCCGAGGCGATGGCGGATATCGACACCGCGCTGACATTCCGGCCGCTGCACCTGTCGGCCTACCACCTCACGCTGGAACCCAATACGCCGTTCGGCCACAGCGCGCCGCCCAACCTGCCGGACGACGACCTGGCTGCCGACATGCAACTGGCGATCGAGGCGCGCCTCGGCGAAGCCGGCATGCAGCACTATGAAACCTCGGCCTACGCGCGGCCCGGTCATGCCAGCCGCCACAACCTCAACTACTGGCAGTTCGGCGATTACCTCGGCATCGGTGCCGGCGCGCATTCCAAGCTCAGCTTCCACGACCGCATCGTGCGGCAGATGCGGGTGAAGCATCCGCAGCAGTATATGGATGCGGTGAAAGCGGGCACCCACATTGCCGACACCCGCAGCCTCACGCGCGCCGACCTGCCGTTCGAATTCATGATGAATGCGCTGCGGCTGACCGAAGGCGTGCCCGCCGCGCTGTTCGAGGAACGCACGGGCCTGCCGCTGATCGTCTGCGCGGCTGCGCTCGAGAAGGCGCGCGGCCTGGGCTTGCTGGCGCGCGATGCGAGCCGGCTTCGGCCGACGCTGCAGGGGCAGCATTTCCTGAACGATCTGCTGGCGTTGTTTTTGCCGGCCTAGCAGGGGCATGCGCTACCAGCAATGCGGGTTGTTTGGGTAAAATTGCCCTGTTTTTCAGTCTAAGCGGACAGAGCCTTTCGCCGTGCTGCCGTCATCCGAGGAAAGTCTCATGTCGTACGATTCCATGCCTTCCGGTCCTGCCGACCACCATTGTGATGTCCTGGTGGTTGGCGGCGGCCCCGCCGGCTCGACTGCCGCCACGCTGCTGGCGCAAAAAGGCCACCGGGTCACCCTGCTGGAGAAGGCGCATCACCCGCGTTTCCACATCGGCGAATCCCTGCTGCCGGCCAACCTGCCGCTGTTCGAGAAACTGGGCGTGCGCGCCGAGGTGGAGGCCATCGGCATGGAGAAATGGGGGGCGGAATTCGTCTCGCCCTGGCACGAGCACCAGCAGAGCTTCGAGTTTGCCGACGCCTGGGACAAGTCGATGCCGCGCGCCTACCAGGTGCGCCGCTCCGAGTTCGACGAGATCCTGATCCGCAATGCCGCGCGCAAAGGCGCCGAGGTCATCGAAGGCTGCCGCGTGCGCGACGTGGAATTCCTGCCGAACGACGAAGGCGCCAACGTCCGTGCAGAGCACGACGACGGTCGCAGCGTGACCTGGCAATGCCGGTTCCTCGTCGACGCCTCGGGCCGCGACACCTTCCTCGGCAACCGTTTCCAGGCCAAGCAGCGCAACCCCAGGCACAACAGCGCCGCGCTCTATGGCCACTTCAGGGGCGCCCAGCGGCACACGGGCAAGAAGGAAGGCCACATCACCATCTTCTGGTTCGAGCATGGCTGGTTCTGGTTCATCCCGCTCGCCGACGGCACCACCAGCATCGGCGCAGTGACCTGGCCGACCTATCTGAAGACCCGCAAGAAGCCGGTGCAGGACTTCTTCTTCGACCTCATCGCCCAGTGCCCGGCCCTGGCGGCGCGGCTGAAGGATGCAGAACTCGTTTCGGAAATCGAGGCCACCGGTAACTTTTCCTATGCCTGCGACCGCAGCCACGGTCCCAACTACCTGCTTCTGGGCGATGCCTACGCCTTCATCGATCCGGTCTTCTCGTCCGGCGTCATGCTCGCCATGAACAGCGCCTTCGTCGGCGCCGATGCGGTGGATGCCTGCCTGCGCCAGCCGGAAAAAGCGGCGAGGGCACTCAAGCATTTCGACCGCATGATGAAGCACGGGCCGAAGGAATTCTCCTGGTTCATCTACCGTGTCACCAACCCCACCATGCGCGACCTGTTCATGTCGCCACGCAATGTTTTCCGGGTGAAGGAAGCGCTGCTGTCGGTGCTGGCCGGTGACATCTTCGGCAGGACGCCGATCTGGCGTTCGCTGCTGGTTTTCAAGGTGATCTATTACCTGGCCTCACTGACCAACCTGAAACGCACGATCGGGGCGTGGAAGCGGCGCAAGTTGAATATCCGCTATGTTGAAGATGCGGAAGGGGCCGGCAGCCGATGAAGCACGCGGAAGCGATGCTGCGGCTGGAGGTTCTGCCCGCGTCCCGCCTTGTCCGACTGGGCGGCGACGAACGCGGCGGGGTGCTGGGCGGCGCCTGCTTTTCGCATCCGGCCTGCCCGCCCGATATCGGGGATTTTCCTGTCCTGGCCGTGGACATGGCCCTGCCGCCCGGTGAAGAGCCGATCTGTGAGGTCTGGCATAGCCATGAAGCGCTGCAATCCGGCCAGCATGGTCCTATCCGCTATCGCCATGGCGACACGCTGCTGTTCGGCTGCCTGAGCCTGGACGAATCCGCCGTGGCGGCCCTCAACGATGCGCGTGCGCCTCTGCAGGCCGCGACGGAATCCGCCTACCAGGCCATTTTCGCGTTGCTCGATGCCCGCGGTTATCACGCCATCCTGCGCTTCTGGAACTATTTCCCCGCGATCAACCGGGAAAGCCACAGCATGGAGCGCTACCGCCAGTTCAACATCGGCCGCCAGGATGCCTTCCTGGCCCACGGCCGCTCGGTCGTCGACAAGGTGCCCGCCGCCTGCGCCCTTGGCTCCGCCGCCGGCGGCCTGCACATTGCCTTTCTCGCGGCGCGGGCGGACGTGATTGGCGTCGAGAACCCGCGCCAGGTCAGTGCCTACCACTACCCCAGCCAGTACGGGCCGCGCAGCCCGACCTTCGCGCGCGCAGGCCTGGTCAAGCTGGGGGGGCGCGACATGCTGTTCATCTCCGGCACAGCCAGCATCGTCGGTCACCAGACGCTGCACCACGGCGATGTGTCGGCGCAGACGCGGGAATGCATGAACAACATCGCGGCCATCGTCGCCGAGGCCAACCGCCTGGCGACGGGCGCCGGTTTTCGCCTCGATACGCTTGCCTACAAGGTCTATGTCCGACATCCTGAAAATGTGGACACGGTCCGTCGCGAAATGGCGCAGTTCATTGGCGGTGCGGTGTCGGCGGTCTTCCTGCAGGCCGATGTGTGCCGCGCCGACCTGCTGGTTGAAATCGAGGCCTCGGGCGGCCATGCAATCGGTCCCGCTTAAACGGGGTTTTCATTCGGAACATGCCATGTCTTTCCACCGTCGCCTGACCCTCGCCGTGCTGTTGCTCGCCGGCATTTCAGCCGGCCACGCCTGCGCTGCTGTGAAACCCCTGTGGGAACTGGGCATCGGCATGAGTGCCCTGTCTTTTCCTGACTATCGCGGTTCGGACCAATCCAGCCTCTATGCCATTCCCTTCCCCTACCTGGTCTATCGCGGCACCTTCCTGAAGGCAGACCGGAACGGCATCCGTGGCACCTTGTTCGACAGCGACCGCATCGAACTCAGTGTCAGCGTCGGCGCCTCGTTGCCGGTGAACAGCGACGACAACCAGGCCCGGCAGGGCATGCCCGACCTGCATCCGACGGTGGAGATCGGACCTTCGCTCGACCTCAATCTGTGGCGCACCCACGACCGGCGCACCACACTGGACCTGCGCCTGCCGGTCCGCACCGCCGTCACCGTGGCAAACGGCATGCACGACATCGGCTGGGTGTTCTCGCCGCGCCTCAACCTCGGCATCGTCGACGTCGGAGGGCTTGCGGGATGGAATCTGGGGCTGCTCGCCGGACCCGTGATGGGGTCGGAGCGCAACCATGACTATTTCTATTCGGTGGCGCCGCACTATGCCACCGCCGACCGCCCGGCCTTCGAGGCCGAGGGAGGTTACGCCGGCAGCCAGTTCATGCTGACGGTGTCGAAGCGCTATCCGAAATACTGGGTGGGCGCGTTTGCGCGCTGGGACAGCCTCAAGGGCGCCGCATTCGACGACAGCCCGCTGGTCCGGCAGGAGAGCTATTTTGCCGCCGGTGTCGGCATCGCCTGGATCCTCGGCGAATCGTCCACCCGCGTCGAGGCGGTCGAGTGAACGCGCACCTGGCTTCGCTGCCCAGCCTGCCGCGGCGCTGGCTGCATCGGCTCTACGAATATTTCGCCCTGTGGTTCGGCCTGGTGCTGCTCGGCGCGATTTCGCTGACCTGGTCGACGCTGTCCGTGCCGCTCTATTACGTCCTGCCCAAGCGCTGGGCCAGGCCGCTCGGACGCTGGGCCATCACCACCGGTTTTCGCAGCTATCTCGGCGCGCTGTCTCTCATCGGAGCCTGCCGCTTCGACCTCAGCGCGCTCGATGCCCTGCGCGCCGAAGGCCCGCTGGTCATCGCCCCCAATCACCCCTGTCTGCTCGACGCCGTGATGGTCATCTCGCGCCTGCCCAACATGACCTGCATCATGAAAGCCGATATCATCGACAACGTCTTTCTCGGCGCCGGCGCCCGCCTCGCCGGCTACATCCGCAACGACGCGCAGCTGAGCATGATCAAGCAGGCCGTGGCCGATCTGAAAAACGGCAGCCACCTGCTGATCTTCCCCGAAGGCACCCGCACCACCCGCTGGCCGGTCAACGCCTGCAAGGGCACCACTGCGCTCATCGCCAGCCGTGCCCGGGTGCCGGTCCAGACTGTCTTCATCGAGACCGATTCGCCCTACCTCAGCAAGGGCTGGCCGCTGTTCCGCCGGCCGGCGATGCCGATCACCTATCGCATCCGCCTCGGCCGTCGCTTTGATCCGCCGGAAAAGGCCGGGACCTTTACCGAGGAACTGGAGCGCTACTTCATCGATGAACTGCGCGATGCGCCTCATTTCCTTCCGCCCGACGCCCCGCAGGCTACTGAATGCCGGGCCCCCGGCTTGTCTGATGTCGCCTGACACGAACGTTTCAGCCAGCCACCTGGTGCTGATCCCCAGCTATAACCCGGGGGCGCAGGTCTACGACACGGTGCGCGCTGCCCGTGCCCGCTGGGCGCCGGTGTGGGTGGTGGTGGACGGCAGCACCGACGGCACCGCCGAAGGCCTGCAGGACATGGCGGCGAATGACCCCCAACTGAAGGTTCTGGTGCTGTCGCAGAACCAGGGCAAAGGCGCCGCCGTGCTGCACGGTCTGGACCTCGCTGCGCAAGCGGGGTTTACTCACGCCCTGACGATGGACTCCGACGGCCAGCACCCGGCCGACCTCATCCCGGCCTTCATGGCGGCCTCGCAACAGGCGCCCGGCGCGATGGTCCTCGGCAAGCCGGTATTCGATGCCGACGCCCCCGCGCTGCGCGTGCAGGGGCGCAAGGTGTCCAACGGCTGGGCCAATCTGGAGACCCTGTGGGCGGGCATCGGCGATTCGCTTTACGGTTTTCGCGTCTATCCGATCGACCCCTTGCGCCAGGTGATGCGCGGCCAGCGCTGGATGCGCCGCTTCGACTTCGACCCTGAAGCCGTGGTACGCCTGTGCTGGCGCGGCGTGCGCCCGATCAACCTGCCCGCGCCGGTGAAATACCTGCGCGCCGACGAAGGCGGCGTGTCCCACTTCAACTACCTGCGCGACAACACCCTGCTCACCTGGATGCATCTCCGGCTGATGCTGGGCTTCCTGCTGCGCCTGCCGCTTCTGCTGCTGCGACGCCGGAACACTCACCGGTCAAACACCCCATGAAAAACACCCGCAATCCGTCCGCGCACGCGGTGCATGCTCCACATCCGCCCCTCACCGGCTACTACGCCAGCGAACAGGAGCGGCGCGGCTTCGTCGGCAAGCTGTTCGACAACACCGCCTCCGACTACGACCGCATCGATCGCCTGCTGGCCCTGGGCAGCGGCCCCTGGTACCGCAACCAGGCGCTGCAGCGGGCGGGCCTGAAACCCGGCATGCGCATCGTCGACATCGGCGTTGGCACCGGCCTGGTGGCGTGCGAAGCGGTGACACTGGTCGGTGATACTGCCCTGGTGGTGGGCGTCGATCCCAGCGCCGGCATGATGGCCTGCGCGCACCTGCCGGGCGTCCAGCTCGTCGAGGGGCGGGCGGAGGCGATCCCGTTTCCGGATGCCAGCTTCGATTTCCTCAGCATGGGTTACGCGCTACGCCACATCGGCGACCTGTCGGCCGCCTTCAGCGAATTCCATCGCGTCCTCAAGCCCGGCGGCCGCCTGTGCCTGCTCGAGATCACCAAGCCTGAACGCGCCTGGAGCCAGGCGCTGCTCAAGGTCTACATGCGTGGCGTAGTGCCGGTGCTGGCCCGAATGATCGGCAGCAGCGCCGAATCGGCCAGGCTGTGGCGCTATTACTGGGACACCATCGAAGCCTGCGTGCCGCCGAGCGGGGTGATCGATACGCTGGAGAGCGCCGGCTTCACAGGGGTGCGTCGGCATATCGAAACGCGGGCGCTGTCGATCCTGGCCGAGTACCAGGCGGTCAAGCCGGGCTGAGCGTCCAGGCAAGCCAGGTGCAATAATTTGAACCCATCGGCATTCCTGAGAAAACTTCATGAGTGATCTGTTTCTACCCATTCGGTCTACGCTGCCCGGCGCGGTTTTATCCCTGCTTGCCCTGTTGTCCAGTCCGGCCCATGCCCAGAGTCATCCCGCTGACCGTTGGGAAGTCGCGATCGAAGCGGGTTATCTGGAAAAAGTCAGAAACAACTCCCCGCTGGACTACGTCATCGCACCCCTGCAAGTGGCCTGGCGCTCGCCTGCACTGTTCGATCTGTGGAATGGGGAAAGCGGCGCACGCCTGACCGTGCGCAACCGGATCGCGGTCATTTACGAGACCTATCTGGAGGGCGCCGAGGACTATTATTTCGCTTTTGCCGGTGCGCCCAGCTTCGAGTTGTGGTCGGCCGATCAAAAGACCGCGCTGTTCTTTGAAATCGGCGGCGGCGCGGGGCTCACCGATTCAACCGACATACCCGGTGGGCAAGGACAGGACCTCACGTTCAACTGGTTCAGCCAGCTAGGGCTGCGTTATCAGTTCGACAAGAAACAGGCATTCACGGCAGCCGGATATTTCACGCACCACTCCAATCTGGGTATGACCGCTCCCAACCCAGGGATCGATGTTTTAGGCCTCAATCTTGGGATGGTTTGGCAGTTCGATTGATCGTCTAGCGGGCTGGGTCGCACGCTTGCTTTGCGCGCAATGATGAAGCGGATGCGTCTCAGTGCCGGCCCGCAACCGCCACCCCCATCTTCGGCAGCCAGCGCCGCAATCCCGGCGTCGTGATCACCGTGCTGAAAATCGCCATCAGCACCAGCATGGTGAACATTTGCTGCGAGATCACGCCGAGGTCGTAGCCGACGTTGATGACGATGAGCTCCATCAGCGCGCGGGTGTTCATCATGATGCCGATCACCTTGCCCTCGTGGTGCGACATGCCGGCCCAGCGCGCGGCGACGTAACTGGCGCCGAATTTTCCCAGGGTGGCCAAGGCGATCAGCAGCAGGCACCAGCCCCAGGCGGCGGCGGAATCGAGGCCGCCGACGTTGGTGCGCAGCCCGGTGTAGGTGAAGAAGATGGGCAGGAAGAAGACCATGACGAAATGGCCGATGCGTTCCTTCCAGGCCTCGATGAGTTCGTGCTCGTCATGCAGGATCACGCCCATCATGAAGCCGCCGAAGATGGCGAAGATGCCGAGCTGATAGGTGGTCATCGCCGAGACGAAGATGGCGGCGAGCAGGATGCCGAGCAGGTTGTGGGTGAGCTTGCCGCGTCCGGCCTTCTCGCCCACCGGCACTGGCTTGGCCTGGCTTGCATGGATCACGCGCTTCATCAGCGGCCGCACGACGAACCACCAGGTGAGGAAAAATACCCCGACCAGCGCCACCTTGAAAGCGAAGGCGGCGGCGCTGAACTGGGCCAGGGCGAGCGCGGTGATCAGCGCGAGCAGCAGCCAGCCGATGACGTCGTTGATGGCGGCGGCGCTGATGGCGATGACGCCGATGGGCAGGCGGGTGATCTTGAACTCGATCATGATGCGGCCGAGGATGGGCAAGGCGGTGATCGAGAAGGCGGTGGCGATGAACAGCGCCGAGGCGAGCGGGTCGACGCCGGGCGACAGCAGCGGCGCGCTGAACCAGCCGAAGCCGAAACCGAGCGCGAAGGGCGCGACCATGCTGGCGCTGGCGATGGCGGTGACGGCGCGGCGGTTGTTGCGCTCGGTCAGGTGGGCGAAGTCGAATTCCAGGCCGATCTGGAACATCAGCAGGATGAGGCCGATCTGCGACAGCATCTGCATCGGCGCCGCCGGCGTCGAATGAAAAACAGTTTGAAAAAGATCGGGCGCGAGCAGGCCGAACAGCGACGGGCCGAGCAGGATGCCGACGATGATTTCGCCCACTGCCGGCGACTGGCCGACGCGCTGCGCCAGTTCGCCGCCGAGGCGGGCGGCCAGGACAATCACCATCAGCTGCAGCAGGGTGAAGAACAGCAGCGCCTCGGTCTGGTGGACCGCGAGGGTATGGGCGGAGGTGCTCAAATCATCCCTCCATTGACCGAGATGATCTGGCCGCTGATGTAGCTCGCCTGCTCCGAGGCGAGGAAGCTCACCAGGTTCGCCACCTCGTCCGTCCGCCCGGCGCGCTTCATCGGCACCAGGCTCTCGATGGCCTTGGCGTCGAACACGCCGGCTATCATCCCGGTCTGGATGATGCCCGGCGCCACGGCGTTGACCGTCACCCCGCGGCTGGCGAGTTCCAGCGACAGCGACTTGGTGGCGGCGTGCAGCGCCCCCTTGGCGGCGGCATAGTTGACCTGGCCGCGGTTGCCGGTGAGGCCGGCGATGGAAGTGATGTTGACGATGCGCCCCCAGCGGCTGCGCAGCATCGGCATCGTCAGCGGCTGGGTGACGTTGAAGAAGCCGCTGAGCGAGACATCAAGTACGCGGTGCCACTGCGCCGCGCTCATGCCGGGGAAGACGGCGTCGTCGTGGATGCCGGCGTTGTTCACCAGCACTTGGATCGGCGTGTCGGCGACCAGTGCCTCCAGCGCGGCGCGGCTGGCGTCGGCGTCGGTGACGTCGAAGGCGATGGCTTCGGCCTGTCCGCCACCCTGCCTGATTTCGTCAGCCAGCGCCTGCGCTTTAGCCAGGTTGCGGTTGGCGTGGATGTAGACGTAACAGCCGTCGGCGGCGAGGCGGCGGCTGATCGCCGAGCCGATGCCGCCGCTGCCGCCGGTGACCAGCGCGCACTTCATGTCGGGTCTCCCAGTTTGTCGGCGTCCATCACCACGGCGGCGCGGCCGCTGAGCAGTTCGTGCCCGGCGGCGCTGACGCGAAAGCCGTACAGGATCGTGTTGCCATCGCCGGACAGACGCTCCGCCTCGACGGCGAGGTCGGCGGCGATGTCGTCCAGCCGCATGACATGCAGATCGATGCCGCGCACGCTGGCCAGGTAGCCGGCACGCGGCGCACCGTCGGCCGCCGCCAGCAGCGCGCCGTGGGCGGCCATCGCCTGCGCCGCGTACTCGATGCCGCAGGCCGCACCCAGGCGGTCATGCGCTCTCAGCGGGTTGGCGGCATCGCGGTGGCTCGACGCCGTACAGCGGATGCGCTGGGCATCCCACTCGCTGACCGTGTCGAGCAGGCACATGCTGCCCTGGTGCGGCAGGTGGGCGAGCAGCCAGGCGTGGTCTAGCGGCATGGTGCGACCGCCACCGCCAGACGCAGCGGCGCCAGGTAATCCAGCATGACCTGTTTGCTTGTCCCCCGCGCCACGGCCTGCAGCAGCGGCAACCCGCGCGCGCAGGGAATGGCGCGGCGCAGCGCTTCGAGTTCGGGCTCGGCCAACCTGTCGGGCTCGGCGTCGGCGAGGCTGACCTCGATCCGAGCCAGCGAGCGCGCACTCTGCGCCGGCATCAGCGCCAGCGCAATGCCGAAGGCCCCGGGAAGCGGACGCTTGGCGTGCATGGGCTCGGGATAGGGCATGTCGTAGGTGATCAGCAGCGTGCCGTCACCCGCGACCGCGACCTGCGCCATGGCCTCCAGCAGGCCGGCGCCGAAACTGCCGTCGTGGGCGCACAGCACCGTGGCCGGGGTCATGGCGCCGGAGGCGATGCCCCAGTAGCCCGCCGGGGCGTTGTGCACCGAGTTGTGAAAACGGGTCGGCGAGATGTGGCGGTCGTCGGAGGCCAGCACCTTGCAGAGGGCATCGCAATTGTCGTTGTCGGCGCCGGAGGACGAAAACACCGTGGCCAGCTGTCTGGCATCGAGCTGTCCGTTGGCGCAGGCCTCCTGTCCCACCGCCAGCGCGACCTTGATCGCGAGGCCGGTGCGGCGGCGCTCGGCAGGCGGCAGCGCCTGCGGCGCGGGCACCGTAAGGGGGCGCGCTTCGTAGGGGGCGGCGCCTGCGAGGATGGGCTGCGCCGCGAGCCAGTTGTCGAGCCCCGGCCCGATCAGGCCGATGCCGTCGAGGTAGGCGGCGAGCTTCATTGCGCGCGCCCCAGGATCAGGCTGCAATTGGTGCCGCCGAAACCGAAGGCGTTGCTCAGCACCCGGCTGGGCGCGGCCAGCCGGTTCGCGGTCAGGTACTGGACGGGAATGCCCGGGTCGATGCGGCGCGTGTTGATCCCGCCCGGCAGGAAGCCCTGCTGCAGCGCCAGCGCGCTGATGACCGCCTCGAGACCGCCGGCCGCGCCCAGGGTGTGGCCGGTCGCGCCCTTGGTGGAACTGCACGGCACGGCGTTGCCGAACAGCGCAGCCACCGCGCGGCCCTCGGCGGCGTCGTTGCTCGGCGTCGCGGTGCCGTGCAGGTTGATGTAGTCGATGTCGGCCGGCTTGAGGCCCGCCGCTTTCAGCGCGGCGCTCATCGCCATGTGTGCGCCCAGGCCTTCCGGGTGCGGCGACGACATGTGGTGGGCGTCGCTCGATTCGCCCGCGCCCAGCAGCAGCACGGCATCGGTGTCGAGGCTGTCGGCCGGGCGCTCGAGCAGCACGAAGGCGGCCGCCTCGCCGATGGACAGGCCGTTGCGATCCCCGTCGTAGGGCCGGCAGGGTTCGGGCGAAAGCAGCTCCAGCGAGTTGAAGCCGTACAGGGTAGTCAGGCACAGCGAGTCGACGCCGCCGACGATGGCGGCGTCGATCAGGCCGGCCGCGATCATCCGTGACGCCGAGGCGAACACCTTGGCGCTCGACGAGCAGGCGGTGGAGACCACCGCGGCCGGGCCCTCCAGGTTGAAGGCGGTGCGCACGAAGTCGGCCACCGAATAGGTGTTGTGGGTGGTGCGATAGTGGAAGTCGTCCGGCAGGGCGCCTGTCACCGGATCGCGGCGGCGGTAGGCCTGCTCGGTCTGCAGGATGCCGGAGGTGCTGGTGCCGAGCAGCACGCCGATGCGTCGGCGGCCGTAGCGTGCGGCGGCCGCGCCGACGGCGGCACTGAAACCATCCTGACGCAG
>JAKBJA010000196.1 GCA_021836225.1 Pseudomonadota bacterium
GCGCGATGCATCCCCACTCTCCGTTTCGATCTCCACCGCGAAGCGCACCATGGGTACCCGGTCGGATTCGAGCGCCAGGTCGTAGAGGGCCCTCCAGCTGAGGGCGCGCCTGGTGCCGTGGAAGGGGTAACTCGCGATGTCCGGGGCAAAGCCCGGCCCCCATTCCCGCCTCCACGCCCAGCTGCTCGGGCGGCACCAGTAATAGACCGTCTTGGCGATGATCGGATCGCAGCCCGGAAGTTTGAGATAGACCCAGCCCTCTGGCATGTTGCCGATCTGATTGGCATCCAGCGCCGCCTGGGTGGATTCCGACCGCCCGGTGACGTTGCCGCGCCGGTCGAAGCTGGACATCTGCACCGTACGGCTCCCTGCCAGGTCCGCGTACATCGCCAGGTCCTCCTTGGCCTTGGACCCCCCGAAGGCGGCCAGCACGTTCGCGCTCGAGGTGATCTCGTCGGCCCGCTCCTGGCCGTACGCCGAGACCAACTGACGCAGATTCTGCACCACCGCGACGGTCGTGATCCCATTGCCGCCTCCTTCCGACATGTAGGACTTCAGATTCGGCAGGGGCGCAATATTGGCGATCTCGTCCAGGATCAGCGCCAGGCCCGGATCGCAGCGCCCCAGTCGCGCCGCACGGCGCCGCGCGGCTGCAGCAACTTCATTGACGACGAGGCTGAAGAACTTGGCAAGGTCGCGGGAATCCTCGCTCCGGGAGATGAGGTAGAGCGTCCCCGAAGTGGCGAGAAACTCCTCGGGATCGAAGAGCGGCTTGTCCCATGGTGTGGAGAACACCGCCGCCACCTGGGGGTCATTGAGCTTGCCCAGACCGACTGCGATCATGCCTGCGACGGTCTGTGCGAACTCGGTGGTCCCGCTTCCTCCTGAGAAGGTGCGCACCACGCTTGCGACATAGGAGGCAACGTAGGCACCCTTGCCGGCCGGAATGTTCGCAGCCAGAAACGTCCGTACCGCCGCTACCCCCTCGGGGGTGCGCGTCCACTCCAGGGTGGCGAAGTGCTTGAGCACGTCGATGTGGTTGGTCTTCGGATCAATGGAATCCAGCGACGGCTTGGCCGAAGCGTCGTCCTCGCCCAAGAAATGCATCTGGGCTCGCCTCCAGGCGAAACCGATGAGCAGGAGACAAGCAAAGATTTGCTTGGTGGCGTTCTCCCAGATCGGCTGGCCCTTGTCGGACGCCACCTCGGAAAACACACTCGCCCGCCGCTCGGCGGATTCGATCAGCGCGTCGAGCTCATCGTCGTAGAACCAGCAGATGTCATAGCTGATCGGATCCACCCCCTCGGGAATATCAATGCCCGGCAAGGTGAGGACGTGAATCTGCTTGGAGACCCGCTTACGCGCGACCAGCGTGGCCCGCAACACCTCGTTGCGGGTGGAGGTATTCACCACCGGCCCCTGCCATCCCGCCACCCAGGGAATGACGAATCCCGCCGTCTTGCCCGAACGCGGCTCACCGGCCACCAGCACCGAGAGCTCTGAGGAGATGGCTATCGGGTAGCGCCGCTTGTTGGCGGCATAGCCGATGACAAAGCCGTAGTCATCGAGCCGCCGCTGCTGTTTCGCAATGGCCGTCAAGCTCGGCCTCACCCGGTCGCGCGCCACGACCGCGGCAGGGGTAAAGCTGGCGAACTTTTCCGGGGCGAAGGGCAGCCACTTGGCGGGATTTGCGGATCGCTTCGCCGGGGCCTCACCCCCGGCACCCAAGAGTCGCTGCGCCCAACCCGAGGACTGCCCGAGGTGCCAGGCGAGCGAAATCGCCCCCATCAAGGCGCCGAGAATGGCTCCTCCGAATAGCGCGGCGCTCCAGTGCCAGAGGAGCGGGTGGGCAAGAGCTGTGCGCGTGTGCCATACCCGGGTTGCATGCCAGTGGATCGCGGTGACGAGGAACTGGGCCAAGGTCAGCTGCGCCGGCCCCCAGAGCGCGCTCGTGGCCTTCATGTCCAGGACCGCGCCCAGGACGGCCCCGCCCGCCAGCGCCAGCGGCAGGAGCACGTCACCTTCAACTCGTGCTCCCCGTGACCGATTCATCATCGGCCTCAGCCTTTGCCTGTTGCCGAGGCGACCAGCGCGAGATTCTCCGCGAGCTTCCCGCTGGCGTTCGGCCCGAGCAGATCCACCGCCTCCCCGAGCACACGCACCGCAAGCCGTTCCAGCCCCAGCGCGTCTGCGCTTCGCATCCGAGGATCCATCGCGCCAAGCCTGAGAAGGTAGGCAAGCGATCCCGGATCGAACTTGTCGACAAAGAAGTCGGATAGGGCCGCGATCAGCTCCGGATCCCGCGCAGTGGCCAGGGCGACCAGCGCCTCATCGATCCAGAAGAGATCGAGCCGCACATTGGAGAGCGCCCATCCCCCGTCATCGCCTGTGAGTGCTGTGCCGAATATCTTTCCCAGGTCAGCGATCAGATCGGCACCCCGTACGCTCTCGGGGGTCGCCCACTGGCCAAGCAGCTCCTTCGAGGTGACGGGCGCGTTCCGCATCAGCAACGTGGTGGTCATGTTTAGCAGCGTCAACCAGTCCTGGTGGGCGAGTTCATCCGCCCCCAGCCGAGTGGTGAAGAACTTGCGCCCGAGATCCCCGAGCAATGCCAGGTCCACCACCTCGCTCTCCGGCGGCCCGGCCACCACGTCGCCATCGCCATGGATCTCGTCGTCTCCGCCCTC
>JAKBJA010000056.1 GCA_021836225.1 Pseudomonadota bacterium
CTCATGGTGCCGGGATCGACGTTGATGTACGGATCGAGCTTTAACAGGGTGACACGGATACCGCGCGATTCGAGCAGCGCAGCGAGTGAAGCGGAGGCGATCCCTTTCCCGAGGGAAGAAACCACCCCACCAGTGACAAACACATACTTCGTCATGTTATGAGCGGGGGCGGGTGATGGTGGATTCTACTCCATCCCCGATGATGGCTCAATGACAGCCGGCTCAATGACGCAGCAGCAGCCGCCAAGTCGCCACCACCGTATCGGGATTCAGGGAAATCGAGCCGATACCCTGTTCCACCAGCCATTCCGCCAGGTCAGGATGATCGCTCGGCCCCTGGCCGCAGATGCCGATGTACTTGCCGTGCCGCTTGCAGGCGGCGATCGCCTCGGCCAGCAGCTTTTTCACCGCCGGATTGCGCTCGTCGAAGCTTTCGGCCACCAGCCCGGAATCGCGGTCGATTCCCAGCGTCAGCTGGGTCAGGTCGTTGCTGCCGATGGAAAAGCCGTCGACCAGTTGCAAGAAGTCGTCCGCCAGCAGCACGTTGGAAGGAATCTCGCACATCATGATAAGGCGCAGGCCGTTCTCGCCGCGCCTGAGGCCATTGGCCGCCAGCAGGTCGACCACCGCCGCGCATTCCTCCACCGTGCGCACGAACGGGATCATCATCTCGACGTTGGACAAGCCCAGGGTCTCCCGCACCTGTTTCAGCGCCCGGCACTCCAGTTCGAACGCCGGGCGGAACTGCGCCGACACGTAGCGCGCCGCGCCGCGCAGCCCCAGCATGGGGTTTTCCTCCTTCGGCTCGTAGCGCTCGCCGCCCACCAGGTTGGCGTATTCGTTGGACTTGAAATCCGACAGCCGCACGATCACCGGCTGCGGCCAGAACGCGGCGGCCAGGGTGGCGATGCCCTCGGCCAGCTTGTCGACGTAAAACGACACCGGATCTTTATAGCCCGCGCTGCGCGCATCGATCTCGGCACGCAGATCCGCCGGCTGGCCGGCATAGTCGAGCAGCGCCAGCGGATGCACGCCGATCATGCGCGCAATGATGAACTCCAGGCGCGCGAGGCCAATGCCGTGGTTGGGGATCTGCGCGAACTCGAAGGCGCGCTCGGGATTGCCGACGTTCATCATCAGCTTCACCGGCGGCTGGGCCAGGGCTTCGCTTGCCAGCGTTTCCACTGTGAAGGCCAGCTTGCCTGCATACACCCTGCCGGTGTCGCCCTCGGCGCACGACACCGTCACCGTCTCGCCGTCCTTCAACACCGCAGTCGCCTCGCCGGTACCCACCACCGCGGGAATGCCCAGCTCGCGTGCGACGATGGCGGCGTGGCAGGTGCGCCCGCCGCGGTTGGTGACGATCGCCGCCGCGCGCTTCATCACCGGCTCCCAGTCGGGGTCGGTCATGTCGGTGACCAGGATGTCGCCCGGCTGCACCCGGTTCATTTCGGCCGGGCTGGCGATCAGCCGCACTTCGCCCGCGCCGATCTTCTGACCGATGGCGCGGCCGGTGATGCGCACCTCGCCGGTCGCCTCCAGCACGTAGCGTTCGCCGCCGCCGTTGCCGCGCGCCTTCACCGTCTCGGGCCGCGCCTGCACGATGAAGAGTTCGCCGGTCTCGCCGTCCTTCGCCCACTCGACGTCCATCGGGCGGCCGTAGTGTTTTTCGATGGTGACCGCCTGGCGCGCCAGTTCCAGCACCTCGGCGTCAGTCAGCGAAAACTGCCGGCGCAGGTCGGGCGGCGTGTCCTCGACCACGTTCTTGCCATCGCGCCACACCATGCGGACGGCCTTGCCACCCAGTTCGCGCCGCACCACGGCGGGAAAGCCCTCGGCCAGCTTGGGCTTGTGGACGTAGAACTCGTCCGGATTGACCGAGCCCTGCACCACGGTTTCACCCAGGCCGAAGGCGGCGGTGATGAACACCACGTCGCGAAAGCCGGATTCGGTATCGAGTGTAAACAGCACGCCGGAGCACGCGATGTCGGAACGCACCATGCGCTGCACGCCGGCCGACAGTGCCACCTCGGCATGCGCAAAGCCGTGATGTACGCGGTAGGCGATGGCGCGGTCGTTGTAGAGCGAGGCGAAGACCTTCTTCACGTACAGCAGCAGGTCGTCGGCGCCGCGCACGTGCAGATAGGTTTCCTGCTGGCCGGCGAACGAGGCGTCGGGCAGGTCCTCGGCGGTGGCCGACGAGCGCACCGCCACCGATACTTCATCGCCGAGCGCGGCATAGGCCTTGCGCAGGCCTGTCTCCAGCGCGGATGGCAAGGCAGCGGCCTCAACCCAGGCACGGATTTCCGCCCCCGCCGCGGCCAGCGCCGTTACGTCAGCCACGTCGAGCGGCGCCAGCCGGGCATTGATGCGCGCCCGCAAGTTGTTGTGATCGAGGAAGTCCCAGAACGCCTGCGCCGTGGTGGCGAAACCGCCCGGCACCTTGACCCCCATATGCGACAGATTGCCGATCATCTCGCCCAGCGAGGCATTCTTGCCTCCGACGCGCGGCACGTCCGACATCGACAGGGCATCCAGCGGCACAATATAGTCAGCAGACATAGGTGAACTCCATGAATGATTACAGCGTATTTTGCGTGTCCGACCACACCGGTGTGACGGTCGAAGCCGTTGCCAAAAGCGTTCTGTCACAATTCCCGCAGCTTGAGTGTAGCCTGATTACACTGCCCTTCATCGACAGCGCGGACAAGGCACAGGCCGCCGCCGCGCACATCGCCGCCGCCCCCGCCGCACTGGTATTTTCCAGCCTGACCGACCCTGCGCTGCGCGCACCGTTCCGCCAAGCCGGCCTCAGGCTGTTCGATGTGTTCGAGCTGATCGCGCCCGCAGTCGAAGCCTCGCTCGGCCAGGCTGCCATTCCCAGCGGCGGGCGCATTCATGGCATGGACCTTGGTTACGAGGCGCGCATGGACGCGGTCAATTTCTCGCTCAATCTGGACGACGGCCTCAACCCCGAACGCCTCGGTCAGGCCGACCTGATCCTGATCGGCGTCTCGCGCGTCGGCAAAACCCCCAGCGCACTCTATCTCGCCCTGCAATACGGCCTGCGCGTCGCCAACTATCCCTTGACCCCGGACGACCTGGCACAAGACAGCCTGCCCAGTGTCCTGCTTGCCCAACTGCCCCGGCTGCGGGCCCTGACCCAGTCACCCGACCGCCTCGCAGCCATCCGCCAGGCACGCTACCCCGACAGCCGCTACGCAAGTCCGGAACAATGCCGTTCAGAACTCGTAGCCGCCGAGCGCTTGTTTAAGCATCACGCGATTCCAGTCATCGACACCACCCGCATGTCGGTTGAGGAAATCGCGGCGCGCCTGCGACATCCCTAGCCCAGGCGCCCCCCAAGCTATCCCCTGCGCTGCCGCACCGCCTCGAACACGGCCACCGCCAGCGCCGCCGACGCATTCAAGGACTCGATCCTGCCTGCCATCGGGATGTGCGCGCTCAGCGTCGCCGCCTCGCACACTGCCGCGGACAATCCCGCGCCTTCGTTGCCTGCGATGAGGGCGAGCGGACCGCCGAGGTCGAGCGCATAGAAATCGCTGTCCTCGGCCAGGGCGAGCGCAACGCTGCGGCCGGAAAAACCCTGTAGCCACGTCACCAGATCGGCGCCCTGCTGCATCGGCAGCACGAACTGCGCGCCCTGCCCGCCGCGTAGCGCCTTGGGCGACCACGGGTCGTGGCAGCCCTTGGACAGCACCGCCAGCGTGGCCCCGGCCGCCGCGCCGGTGCGCAGCATGGCGCCGAGGTTGCCGGGGTCCTGGATGTCTTCCAGCACGATGACAAGCGGCGTAGCCTCACTGGCAGGCGGCGCAAGCCAGGCGGCCTCGGCGAGTACACCGGTGGGCGTGGCGACCGGCGACAGTTCGGCGAACAGCGCGTCGGGAAGCACGATGGCTTTGGCCTGCGGGCAGCGCGCAGCCAGGTGCGCGAACCGGCCGGCATCGAACGAAGCCGCGCGCGCCAGGGTGTGCGGCTGGCCTCCGGCCTCCAGATAGGCGGTGAGCAGATGCTCGCCATCAAGCAGGGTCATGCGCGCTTCGCGCCGTGCGCGCGCCGATTCGGCGAGCTTTTTCAGCCGCTTGAAAATCGGGTTGTCGCGCGAGGAAATGGCGGTTTCGGTCATCGGCCGATTATCCGCGATTCATGGTCGCAGGCGTACACTGGCGCCATGCGCATCGCCCTCATCACCCCCTACGGCCGCGAGCACCGCAATGGCAACTGGCACACCGCCGCGCGCTGGGCGCGCTTCCTGCGCGAGGCCGGGCACACGGTGCGAACGCAGGTGGAGTGGGATGGCCGCGGCACCGACCTGATGCTGGCGCTGCACGCGCGGCGCAGCTTTGCCTCGATCCGCGCCTTCGCCGAGCGCTTCCCCACCCGCCCGCTGCTCGTCACGCTGACCGGCACCGACCTCTACCGCGACATCCACGAGGACAGCGACGCCCAGCAGGCGCTGGAACTCGCGCACCGCATCATCGTGCTGCAGGAGCGCGGCCCCGACGAGTTGGCCCCACATCTGGCCGCCAAGACGCGGGTGATCTATCAGTCGGCGCCCGATGTCGCACGCCACCCCTCGCCCGCCGATACCTTCGAGGTGCTGGTGATCGGCCACCTGCGCACCGAAAAGGACCCCTTCCGGACAGCGCTGGCGACGGCCTATCTGCCCCAGCAATCGAAGATCCGGGTGACGCATCTGGGCGGCGCCCTCTCCGAGGACATGGCCGAAACGGCGGAGATGGCGCAGCGCAAGCTGCCGCGCTGGCACTGGGGCGGCGAGGTGCCGCACAGGGCGGTGCTGAAGCGGCTGGCGCGCGCCCACCTGATGGTCATCAGCTCGGTGATGGAGGGTGGCGCCAACGTCATTTGCGAGGCGCTGGCGGCCGATGTGCCGGTGCTGGCCTCGCACATGCCCGGCAACGTCGGCATGCTGGGCGAGGACTACCCCGGCTATTTCCCGGTGGGCGACGAGCGGCGGCTGGCCAGGCTCTTGTCGAAGGCCGAGAACGATCCGGGTTTTTATGCCGCGCTGGTCAGCCACGCCCGCCAGCGCCGCGGGCTGATGCGGCCGGAGCAGGAAGCCAGCCGCCTGCGGCAGGCGGTGGCGGAATTCGAACCCATCCGGGGTTGAACCTTATGGCCCCATCGGGCCTCTATTCCCTGCTTGCGCCCGGCTTCGCTTGACGCATCGCGTATGCTGTCTGTTCTTTCCCCCGGTTCTCCCCCATGCAAGCAAACGAACACTTCATCCCCGGCAAGGACGCCTCGCTCGAAGCGTCGATCGCCACCCTGCAGTCCAAGCTCGAAGCCATCGGCTTCCACATCGAGGAACGCTCCTGGCTCAACCCGGTGGAAGGCGTGTGGTCGGTGCACATCCGCGACCGCGACTGCCCGCTCCTGTTCACCAACGGCAAGGGGGCCTCGGAGCTGGCCGCGCGGGCGAGCGCGCTGGGCGAGTATTTCGAGCGGCTGTCGACCAACTATTTCTGGACCCACTTCTATCTGGGCGAGACGATCGCCAAGCGCAGCTACGTCCACCACCCCGACGAGCGCTGGTTCGCCCTCGACGGCGGTGACGACGCCTGGCCGCAAGGCCTGCTCACGCCCGATCTGCATGACCTGTACAACCCGGACGAAGGCGTGCGCGCCGACCAGCTGATCGACCTCAACTCCGGCAACGCCGAACGCGGCATCTGCGCCATCCCCTACCAGCGCCTCTCCGACGGCCACACCGCGTACTTCCCGGTGAACCTGATCGGCAACCTCTACGTCAGCAACGGCATGTCGGCCGGCAATACGCTGAAGGAGGCGCGCACCCAGGCGCTGGCCGAAATCTTCGAGCGCCACATCAAGTTCCGCATCATCGAGGAAGGCCTCTGCCTGCCCGACGTGCCCGAAGCCGTCATCGACCGCTATCCGCACATCGCCGCCGGCATCCGCGGCCTGCGCGAAGCCGGCTTCGGCATCCTGGTGAAGGACGCCTCGCTCGGCGGCCAGTACCCGGTGATGAACGTCACGCTGCTGCACCCGCAGGACCAGGGCTGCTTCGCCAGCTTCGGCGCGCATCCGCGCTTCGAAGTCGCACTAGAGCGCGCGCTGACCGAGCTGCTGCAGGGCCGCGCGCTCGATTCCCTGGCCGGCTTCCCCGCCCCCGGCTTCGACCAGGCCGAAATCGCCGACCCGCAGAACCTGGAAATCCACTTCGTCGATTCCAGCGGCGTGATTTCCTGGCAGTTCCTGCGCGACACGCCGGATTACGAATTCGTAGACTGGAACTTCGGCACCACCACCGAGGAGGACTACGCGTGGTCGGTCGACGCACTGCACGCCGAAGGGCATGAGCTCTACATCGCCGACTTCACCCACCTCGGCGTCTACGCCTGCCGCATCCTGGTGCCGGGCGTGTCGGAGATCTACCCGGTCGAGGAACTCGAATTCGAGAACAACAGCGTCGGCAACCTGATCCGCCCGGCGCTCGCGCGCCTGCCCGAACTGAGCGACGACGAATGCGCCGAGCTGCTGGACCTCATCGTCGAACTCGAACTGGCCGACGACCGCCTGGTCACGGTGCTGATCGGCCTCGCGCCCGACGCCGATTCGCCATGGACCGACATTCGCGTCGGCGAGATCAAGCTGCTGCTCGCACTCGCACTCGGCGACGACGAGGCGATCCGCGAAGGCTGCACCTGGATCGCCCAGTACGGCCAGCGCAGCGAGGCTCGCCTGAAGGTCTACCGCTGCATCGCTGACCTCGTCCAACTCGACGACCCCAGCCCTTTCGAACCCGCGCTCGCGCTGATGTACAGCCGCGAGACGCTGCAGCAGGCGTTCGCGCTGTTCAACCAGGACGAGCGCTTCTTCGGGCTGACGAAACTGGGCAGCGACTTCGAAGGCAGCATGATCCACCAGCGCCTGCTGGAGGCGTACCGCAAGGTGCGCGGCTAGCACCGCAGCCGATGAAAATCCCCAAGCGGCTCGAGCCCCTGCTCGAAGACGGCCTGATCGACGGCGTCGTGCGCCAGCTCATGAGCGGCAAGGAGGCCATGGTCTTCGTCGTCGTTTGCGGCGACGACATCCGCTGCGCCAAGGTCTACAAGGAAGCCAACCAGCGCAGCTTCCGCCAGGCCGTCGACTACACCGAAAACCGCAAGACCAAGAACAGCCGCCAGGCGCGCGCGATGGCCAAGGGCAGCAAGTACGGCCGCGAGATGCAGGAAGCCGCCTGGCAAAGCGCCGAAGTCGATGCGCTGTACCGGCTGGCTGCCGCCGGCGTGCGCGTGCCCACGCCGTACAACTTCCACGAGGGCGTGCTGCTGATGGAACTGGTGGCCGACTTGGACGGCAATGCCGCACCCCGCCTCAACGACGTGTCGTTCACCGAAGACGAAGCCCTCGCCCACCACCGCACCCTGATCGGGGAAGTGGTGCGCATGCTGTGCGCCGGCGTCGTCCACGGCGACCTGTCCGAATTCAACATCCTCGTCAGCGCCGGCGGCCCGGTGATCATCGACCTGCCGCAAGCGGTCGACGCCGCCGGCAACAATCACGCGCAAGCGATGCTGGCGCGCGACGTGAATAATCTGAGAACGTATTTCGGCCAGTTCGCGCCGTCGCTGTTGGCCACGCAATACGCACAGGAAATCTGGGCGCTGTATGAACACGGCGGACTGCATCCCGAGGTCGAACTCACCGGCTTGTTCGAATGCGCGATGCCGCCGGTCGACCTGGAGGGGGTGATGCGGGAGATCGACGACGCACGCGAGGAAGAGGCTGCGCGTTTGTTGCGATTGCAGGAACTGGTGTGAATCGCCACTGTCGGGTTAGAGCCCAACCTTTTTAGCGAATGTCCACGTATTTGTGTGGACACGTTGGCTATTGAGGGAAATCCATATTTAGCGCAATGGTTTCTGCTCGCAAGTAACCCCTTTGAAGCCGGTTCCCCACTCCCAGCTTTTGGCAGTACAAGTCTCTATTTGGGGTGCGTTCGACGTATCGAAATCAACAGTGACCCTCATCAGGATTGGGCTTGACCCGTCCCAATTGAATGGTAGCGGGCCATCGAATATTTGCTTTTCCCCAAGCTGAAGAAGCCGAATTTCTACATAACCTGCGCCCATACTCATTCCGGTTGCTGAAGGGCCGAAGACTCGGATATCTGCTCTGAGAGTAGACGTTCCTAGACGACACGATAATTCATTCGGTCCTGTGTGCAGACGATTGAAGCCTGGCTCAACATCAATAGCCCCTGGATCGGGAGAGCTAAGCTCTACTACTGGTGCAATCACAAAGGCTTTACCTTTCTTATCGCACCGCGTGGCAGCGCCCGTGATTCCCCAATCAGCCAATACCAGTTGCGGAGTAACGGCAAGCAGGAGCAAGCAAGTAAGGTGTTTCATGTGATGGCACTAATCAGTTAGTCGGCTGGCAACTGGCGGCCTAACAGAAATAGCTCATGCGCTGCGCTGACGCACCGTCTCATACAAGCACAGCGCCGCCGACACCGACACGTTGAGGCTTTCCACCGTGCCGCCGATGGGGATGCGCGCGACCTGGTCGCAGCTCTGCTTGACCAGGCGGCGGATGCCGGCGCCCTCGGCGCCGAGCACCCAGGCGATGCCGGTTTTGGCGTCGATTCCAGACAGCGGCTGCTCGCCGTCCATGTCGGCGGCGATGATCCAGATGTTGTGCTCCTTCAAATCCTCGATGGTGCGCGCGAGGTTGGTGACCATGATGTAGGGCACGGTCTCCGCAGCGCCCGACGCGACTTTTTCCACCGTGGCGTTGATGCCGACGGCGTTGTCCTTCGGCGCGATGACGGCGTGGGCGCCGAAGGCGTCGGCCGAGCGCATGATGGCGCCAAGGTTGTGCGGGTCGGTGACGCCGTCGAGGATGACCAGCAGCGCCGGGCCCTTGATGCTTTCCAGCACCTCGTCGAGCGAATGCGTGAGCGCGACCGGCCTGACGCGGGCGACCACGCCCTGGTGCTTGGCGGCCTTGCCGACCAACCGGGTCAGGCGGTCGGCTTCGACCTGCGCGAGCTTGACGCCGTTGTCCTTGGCCTGATGCACCAGGTCGCGCGCACGCGCGTCGCGCCGGGTCAGGTCGAGGTAGATTTCGAATATGCCCGCGGGGTCCTGGCGCAGGCGGGCCAGGACGGGGTGAAAGCCGTAGATGAGTTTTTCTGCGGCGTGTTTTTCGGCGGACTTCTCGCTCATTTCTGCTTGCTACCGCTTCTGGCCTTGGCAGCCTTCTTTTTCGGCGCGGCGATTTCCTCCGCGAACTCGACCACTTCAATCAGGCTGAAGTCGATCTTGCTGGTTTCGATGTCGGCACGTATCACCTTGATGCGCACGCGGTCGCCCAGGCGATACCGCTTGCCGGTCCGCTCGCCGAGCATCATGTGCTTGGCCTGGTCGTAGTGGAAGTAGTCCTGGCCGAGTTCGGACACGTGAACCAGGCCCTCGATGAAGATGTCGTCGATCGCGACGAACATGCCGAAGCTGGTCACCGCGCTGACGGTGCCGCTGTATTCGTCGCCGATGCGGTCCTGCATGAAGTAGGTCTTCAGCCAGGCGTCGACGTCGCGGGTGGCGTCGTCGGCGCGGCGCTCCGTCATCGAGCAGTGCGCGCCGATTTCGTCCAGGCCCTTGGCGGGCAGCTTCTCGCCGTTCAGCACCGCCTTGATGCCGCGGTGCACCATGAGGTCGGGATAGCGGCGGATCGGCGAGGTGAAGTGGGTGTAGGCCTCATAGGCCAGGCCGAAGTGACCCTTGTTGTCGGGGCTGTAGATGGCCTGCCGGAGCGAGCGCAGCATCACGGTCTGCAGCAGGCCGTGGTCCGGGCGATCCTTGATCTTTTCCAGCAGCGCGGCGTAGTCCTTGGCGTGCGGCTTGTCGCCGCCGCCGAGGTCGAGGCCGAATTCGGCAAGGAAGCCGCGCAGCGCGGCGAGTTTCTCCGGCGTCGGGCCTTCGTGCACGCGGAACAGCGCAGGCTGCTTGTTCTCGTGCAGGTAATCCGAGGCGCAGACGTTGGCCGCGAGCATGCATTCCTCGATGATGCGGTGGGCATCGTTGCGGATCACCGGCACGATCTCCCTGATCTTGCCCTGGTCGTCGAAAATGATCTGCGTCTCGGTCGAACCGAAGTCGATCGCGCCGCGCTTGGCGCGCGCTTTCAGCATGACGCGGAACAGCTTGTCGAGCGCTTCCAGATGCGACATCAGCCCGGCGTGCTTCTTCTCCGGCTTGCCGGCGCCGGAGAGCCAGTCCCACACCTGATTGTAGGTGAGGCGCGCGTGCGAATAGATCACGGCCGGATAGAAGCGGTATTCCTTGATGCTGCCGGTGCTGCTGATCTGCATGTCGCACACCATGGACAAGCGGTCGACTTCCGGATTCAGCGAACAGAGGCCGTTCGACAAGGCCTCGGGCAGCATCGGGATGACGCGGCGCGGAAAATATACCGAGTTGCCGCGGTTGAAGCCTTCGCTGTCGAGCGCATCCCTGGGCTGCACGTAATGGCTGACGTCGGCGATCGCCACCACCAGGCGGAAGCCGCTGCGTCCGAGCGGCTCGCAGTACACGGCGTCGTCGAAGTCGCGCGCGGTCTCGCCGTCAATGGTGACGAGGGGCAGATGGCGGATGTCCTCGCGCCCGGCCATGTCCTTTTTCAGCACCTTGCTCGGCAGCTTGGACGCCTGGGCTTCGACATCGGGCGGGAACACATAGGGCAGGTCGTGCTTGCGTAGCGCGATCTCGATTTCCATGCCGGGGCCGGTGAAGCTGCCGAGGATTTCACTGACGCGGCCGACCGCCTCGTTGTGCGCGCCGGGCTGGGTGACGATTTCAACCGTCACCACCTGGCCGGACTTTGCATTGCCAGCGTTCTCGGTCGGCACCAGGATGTCCTGGTTGATGCGGCGGTTCTCCGCGATCAGGAAGCCGACGCCGCCTTCGAGGTAGTAGCGGCCGACGACGTATTTGTTGACGTGCTCCAGCACCTCGACGATCTTCGCCTCGCGGCGGCCGCGCCGGTCGAAGCCGGCCACGCGCACCAGCACCTTGTCGCCGTGCAGCACGCGGTGCATTTCCTTGGGCGACAGGAACAGGTCGTCGCCGCCCTCTTCCGGCACCACGAAACCGAAGCCGTCAGGATGGCCCTCGACACGGCCCTTGATGAGGTCGAGCTTTTCCGGCAGGCACAGCTGGCGCTTGCGGTTGATCATCAGCTGGCCGTCGCGCTGCATCGCACCGAGACGGCGCTGGAACAGGTCGCGCTCGGCCTCGGTGATATGCAGCTGCTCGGCAAAGGCGTCAGCATCGACCGGGCAGCCGGCCTCGGTCAGCAGCTGCAGGACATATTCGCGGCTCGGCAGCGGCGATTCGTAGCGCTCGATTTCACGTTCGTAGAACGGATCGGCCAGCCGGATCGCAGGAATTTTGTGTTTGCTTGCGCGGCTGCGGGATTTTTTTGCAGGCATCTTCGTTGACAATTTATTTATGGCTCTCTAGAATGCGCGCCTTCACTGCCCAGATGGCGGAATTGGTAGACGCACTAGGTTCAGGTCCTAGCGGTGGCAACACTGTGGAGGTTCGAGTCCTCTTCTGGGCACCAAACGCTGCAAGCAAAAAGCCGACCTCGTGTCGGCTTTTTGCTTTTGTAAGACTTATTTTAGACATTAAGCCTCGTAGGGGTGACGACGCACGATCGTCTCCACCCGGTCCGGTCCGGTCGACACCACGTCCACCGGCACTTCGCACAGTGCTTCCATCCGCTTCAGGTAGGTCTGCGCCTTTTGCGGCAGTTTGTCGAATTCCTGCACGCCCAAGGTGGTATCGCTCCAGCCCGGCAGATCCTCGTAGATAGGCTCGACGTTGGTGATCGATTCGGCGCCCACCGGCAGGATGTCGCAGGTCTCGCCGTCGATCCTGTAGCCGACGCACACGCGTACGGTTTCCAGGCCGTCCAGCACGTCGAGCTTGGTCACGCACAGACCCGTCACGCCGTTGATCTGGATCGAACGCTTGAGCGCAGCGGCGTCGAACCAGCCGCAGCGGCGCGCGCGTCCGGTGGTGGCGCCGAATTCGTGACCCTTTTCACCGAGATACTGGCCGACGTCGTCGAACAGCTCGGTCGGGAACGGCCCGGAGCCGACGCGCGTGGTGTAGGCCTTGGTGATGCCCAGCACGTAATGCAGCGTATTCGGGCCCACGCCGGCGCCGGTGGCGGCACCGCCGGCGGTGCAATTGGACGAGGTGACGAAGGGATAGGTGCCGTGGTCGATGTCGAGCAGGGTGCCTTGCGCGCCCTCGAACAGCAGGTTGCCGCCCGCCTTGTTGACTTCGTACAGGCTGCGCGGCACGTCGGCCACCATCGGCTTCAGGCGTTCGGCCATCGCCATCATGCTGTCGAGCGTCTGGTTGAAGCTCACCACCTCGGTCTTGTAGTAGTTCTTCAGCATGAAGTTGTGGTGGTCGAGCACTTCGCCCAGCTTGGCGGCAAAGCGTTCGCGGTGGAACATGTCCTGCAGGCGCAGCGCGCGGCGCGCCACCTTGTCTTCGTAGGCGGGTCCGATGCCGCGGCCGGTGGTGCCGATCTTGCCGGCGCCCTTGGCGATCTCGCGCGCCTGATCGAGCGCCACGTGGTGCGGCATGATGAGCGGGCAGGCTTCGCTGAGCTTCAGGCGGCTGGCGACGTCGACGCCGGCGGCGATCAGCATGTCCATTTCTTCCAGCAGCGCGGTCGGCGACAGCACTACGCCGTTGCCGATGTAGCAGGTGACGTTGTCGCGCAGGATGCCGGATGGAATCAGGTGCAGCACCGTCTTCTTGCCGCCCACCACCAGGGTGTGGCCCGCGTTGTGGCCGCCCTGGAAGCGCACCACGCCCTGTGCGCGGTCGGTCAGCCAGTCGACGATTTTGCCCTTGCCTTCATCGCCCCACTGGGTGCCGATGACGACGACGTTTTTTGCTGCCATGGTGAAGTCTCCCTTTATTGTGTGTCCGAGCCGGCGATGACCAGCTCGCGCAAATCCAGACTGAAACCGGTGGCCGGACGCGCCCGGCCGAATACCCGCCCCACTTCGTCGTAACGCCCGCCCTGCGCGATCGCATGGCTGCGCCCGCCGGTGTAGGCGGCGAACACGACGCCGCTGTGGTAACCGTAGCCGCGCAGCTCGGCCAGATCATAGGCGACCTCGCCATTGGCCAGCCCCTGGTCGATCATCTCCAGCGTGTCCAGTGCGGCTTCAACCGCCGCCAACTGCGGCAGGCACGCACGCGCCTCGGCCAGCACGCTGCGGTCGCCATACAGCTGCGGCAGCGCGGCGAAGGCGTCACGCAGGGCGATCGGCAGCCCGGCGGTGAGGACCGCCACGGCGCTGCTGTCCTTGGCCTGCAGTGCGCCGAACAACTGGTGTTCGATCTCGCCGGAGAGGCCCGCCTCCTGCGCCAGCGCACGATAGACGCCGACGTGGCCGATGTCGAGCTGCAGGGTTTTGACGCCGCACGTAGCCAAGCCCTGCAACATCAGCGTGAGGATTTCGAGGTCCGCGTCGGCGCCGGCTTCGCCGTACAGCTCGGCGCCGATCTGGATCGGTTCGCGCGAACGATGGAAGCCGTCGGACTGGGTATGCAGCACGCTGCCCGCGTAGCACAGGCGGTTGACCGCATTGGCGGCCAGCAGGTGGGCGTCGATGCGCGCCACCTGCGGGGTGATGTCGGCGCGCACGCCCATCAGCCGCCCGGTCAGCTGGTCGACCAGCTTGAAGGTCTTGAGATCGAGATCGGCGCCCACGCCGGTCAGCAGCGACTCGACGTATTCCATCAGCGGCGGGATCACCAGCTGATAGCCGCGGCTGCGGAACAGGTCGAGCAGCGCGCGCCGCATGTCCTCCATGCGCCAAGCCTGCGGCGGCAGCACATCCTCGACGTTTTCAGGCAATAACCAGGCAGTCATGTCAGTTCAGCATCAGCAACAAAAAAACGCCGCCTACTATCGAGGCAGCGCCGATAAAACGCAATTGGCCATCCTTGAGCTCCAGCATCCTGCTGAAGCCCTCGCGCCACATTGCAGGCGCGGCAAACGGCAGGATACCTTCAATCACCAGCAACAGTCCGATTGCCGCAAGCCAGTCAGAACCGGTCATTGACCACCGGCTGCACGCGGATTCTTCATGTACTTGAAGAAGTCGGCGCTGGGGTCGAGCACCATCACGTCGCTCTTGCTCTTGAAGCTCTCGCGATACGCCTGCATCGACCGGTAAAACGCATAAAACTCGGCGTTCTTGCCGTAGGCACCAGCGTACACCGCAGAAGCCTTGGCATCGCCCTCGCCCTTGACGCGCTGGGCATCGCGGTAGGCCTCGGCGACGATCACGTCCTTCTGCTTGTCGGCATCGGCCCTGATCTTTTCCGCCTCGGCCGCACCGGTCGAACGCAGTTCGTTGGCCACCTGCTTGCGCTCAGCCTCCATCCGCCGGTAGACGTTTTCCGACACGGTTTCCGGCAGGTCGACCCGCTTGATCCGCACGTCCACCACCTGCACGCCGATCTTGCGGGCATCGCTATCGGCCTTGGTGCGGATGATGTTCATGATTTCCTCGCGCCGGCCCGACACCACCTCGTTGATGGTGCGCTTGCCGAATTCGGCGCGCAGGCCGTCGTTGACCGTCTGGTTGAGGCGGATCTGGGCCCGCGTTTCGTCACCGCCGACCGACACGTAAAACTGCCGCGCATCGATCACGCGCCACTTGATGAAGGAGTCGACCAGCACGTTCTTCTTTTCCGAGGTGATGAAACGCTCGGGGTCGGCCGAATCCAGCGTCAGGATGCGCGTATCGAAAAAGCGCACGTTCTGCACCAGCGGCAGCTTGAAATACAGGCCCGGCTTGGTCTTCACCGACACCACTTCGCCCAGCTGGAACACCAGGGCGTTCTGTCGCTGGTCCACCGTGAACATGCTGGCGCTCAGCACGACCACGACGACCAGCAGGCCGATCAACAACGATCCGATGCTCTTGTTCATGGCCGATCCTCCCGGTCACGACTGCGAAGAGCATCCCGCGTACGCGCATCCATCGGCGCGGTCGATATCGGAGCCGGCGCTTGAGACAGGACATCCGGCGCGCCGCTGTATGGCTGGCTGACAATCTGCTGCAACTTGTCGAGCGGCAGGTACAAGAGGCTGTTGCCGCCTTTCTGGTCCACCAAGATTTTGCTGGTGTTATTCATCACGGTCTGCATGGTGTCGAGATAGA
>JAKBJA010000012.1 GCA_021836225.1 Pseudomonadota bacterium
TGGTCGATCCCATCCTCAAGTACTGGGAGCAGGAACGCGATTTCATCCACACCTACCCGGCCGGGAGCTGGGGCCTGCACGAGGCCAACCGGCTTTTCGACAGCGAGGACCAGGAGTGGCGCAATGAACTCTAGCGGGTTCCTGACGAAATCAATTCCGGCTCGCCTTGCCGTGGTGAAGCTATGACAGGCCCGCAACTTTGCCGCTGGCATCTCTTTTCATCGGCTCAGGCCCTGCAGGCGGGGGCCGCCATCATGGTCGCCCGCGCCGCCGAGCAGGCGATTGCCGGCTCCGGCGCCTTCTGCGTGGTGCTCGCCGGCGGCAACACGCCCCGCCAGCTCTATGAGCGGCTGCGAGGATTGAAAACCGACTGGGGCGCATGGCATGTCTATTTCGGCGACGAACGCTGCCTGCCCGCCGACCATCCCGAACGCAACAGCCGCATGGCACAGGATGCCTGGCTTGCCCACGTCGCTATCCCCCACGGGCAGATACACACTATCCCGGCCGAAATGGGCGCGAAAGCCGCTGCCGCCGAGTATTGCGCTACCTTGCGCGAGGTTGGCGAATTCGATCTGGTGCTGCTTGGCCTGGGCGAGGATGGTCATACCGCCAGCCTGTTTCCGGGCCAGAATTGGGGCAGCAAGAAGAATGCTCCCGCGGCACTGGCGGTGTTCGATGCACCCAAGCCTCCGCCGGAGCGGGTGAGCTTGAGCGCCAGGCGCCTCAGCCGGTCGAAGCAGGTGCTGTTTCTTGTAACGGGTGCAAGCAAGCGTGAAGCGGTGACGAGCTGGCGCGCCGGCACCGATATCCCGGCGCGCGCCATTACGCCCCGTCACGGGGTGGATGTGCTGGCCGAAAGCGTCCTGCTGGAGGGAGAGCTGTGAACATGGAAAAACAGGCAAGCATCGCTGCCATGCGCGCCGGACTGGAAGCCGTCATTGTCGGCCAGTCGGCCCTGCTGGACCGGCTGGTGCTGGGGCTGCTCACGGGCGGCCACACCCTGGTGGAGGGCTTGCCCGGACTCGCCAAGACCACCGCGATCAAGGCGTTGGCTGCGGGGGTGCATGCGGGCTTCAAGCGCATACAGTTCACCCCTGACCTGCTGCCCGGCGATCTTACCGGCTCGGACGTCTACAATCCCCGGGAGGGCAGCTTCTGTTTCGTGGAGGGGCCGCTGTTTCACGAGATCATACTCGCGGACGAAATCAATCGCGCCCCCGCCAAGGTGCAGTCGGCGCTGCTGGAAGCCATGCAGGAGCGCCAGATCACCGTGGGAGGCGAAACGCGCGCCCTGCCCAAGCTGTTCATGGTGATGGCGACCCAGAATCCGCTCGAACAGGCCGGCACCTATCCGCTGCCGGAGGCCCAACTGGACCGCTTTCTGCTCCATGTTTCGCTCGGCTATCCCTCGCCGGACGAGGAGCTGGAGATTCTGAAGCGCGACCGCAGCGGGCAGTTCGAGCGGGCATCCGCCGCGCCGCCGATGGTGGACGTGCCGACCGTGCTGGCCGCGCGCGAGGAAGTAAAGCGCGTTCACCTGGACGAGATGCTGGAACGCTATATCGTGGAGCTGGTTCGCGCCACCCGCAATATCGGCGCATGGCTGCCGGAGATGGAAGGCATGGTCGAAGTGGGCGCGTCCCCGCGCGCTTCCCTGGCCATTGCCCACGCGGCCAGCGCCTACGCCTATCTCCGCAACAGGGATTTCGTCACGCCCGACGACATCATTGCCATTGCGCCGGACTGTCTGCGCCACCGCATCATCACCAGCATCGCTGCGCGGATGGAGAAGATGAGCGCGGACAGCCTGATACGCATGCTGCTCGAAACGGTTCCGGTGCCCTGATAGTCCGGGGTTTCACTCATGCATGACTTGTATTCACGCAACATCATCATGCGGCTGGCGGAGCGCTTGCGGATTGGACGCGAGAAGGTACCGCCTGGCGACATCACGGCGCCGCTGCTGACGGAGCGCGAGATTGCCGACCTGGCGCGCCGAGTTCAGGCGCTCCGGCTGGCATCCCGCCACGGGCTGCAGGTTCACCATCGCCACATCGGCGATTTCCGCTCCGCCTATCTCGGCCGCGGCCTGGACTTCGAGGAGGTGCGCCCCTACCAGCCGGGCGACGACACGCGCGACATGGACTGGCGCACCACCGCCCGGACCGGCAAGGCCTATCTGAAGATCTACCGGGAAGAGCATCATCCCGCCTTGCATGTGGTGGTCGACCGCGGGGCGAGCATGCGTTTCGGCACCCGCGCGCGCCTCAAGGCGACGCAGGCCGCCCGCATCGCGGCGGTATTCGCCTTTGCCGCGGAGAACACCTGCGTCGGGGGCACCGTGCTGCAGCCGGAGCCGCTGGTATTGCCCTGCCGCCACGGGGAAGAAGGCGCCGCCGCGCTGGTGCGGGCAGCCGCGGCGCCCTGCCCGCCCATCGTTCATCCGGGCGAAGCGGATCGTGCCGGCTACGGGGTGCGTCTGCGCCATCTCGATGCGCTTCTGCCGCCCGGCTCGAAGCTGGTGCTCATCAGCGATTTCAGCTTGCTGCAGGAGACCGACCGTCCGCTGCTGGCGCGGCTCGCCGCGCGCCACCGCACTTATGCCGTGCAGGTGCTGGATGCGGTGGAAACCGCGCTGCCCGAACTCGGCATGGTGCGCTTTCTCGATCTGGCCACGGGCAAGGCGCGCCAACTCGACGCCGGCAGCCGGCAGGTGCGGGAGGCGTATGCGCGCGAGGCGCTCGGGCTGATCGAGCGGCGCAGCGCCTGGCTGCGGGATGCGGGCGCGGCTTATTACCGTTGCACGACCGGGGATGACCCGGTCGAACTCTTTGCACAGATTGCCGCCCATGAGTGAGCCGGCCCCGGCACTGCACGATACCCAGGCGCTGCGCGACATCGTCGAACCGCTGGCGCCGCCGCCGCAAGATGCTTACGCCTGGGCCGCGCTGGCGGTGGCGGTGGCGTTGATGCTGGGCGTGCTGTTTACGCTGCGCTGGCATCGCCGGCGCCGGGCACGCGCCGCGATACGGCGCTTGCGCCAGATGCGCGCCCGCTTTGCCGCCGGCGAACTCTCCCCCCGGGAAGCGGGATATGCCGTCGCGCGCGAGCTCAGGCGCGGCCTGGGCCTCGCCCGCCTGGCGTCCGATTGCGCGCCTGCCGGGACCGCAAAGGCCGGTGCCGGGTCCGAGTGGGCGCAACTGGTGCAGGCGCTGGACGCCTTGCGCTACGCCCCCGGCACCTCGGCCGCAACGCCCGCGCCGGCGGCCTTGTTCGATCAGGCGGAAACATGGCTGCGGCGGCCGGAGGCGCGGTGCTGACGCTGGCTCAGCCCGTCTGGCTGGCGCTGCTGCCCCTGTTGCTGCTGGGCGCGGCGCTCGCCGGACGCAGGCGCAGCCACATGTCCGATGCCGCGCAGCAGGCCGGACTGCTGCTGGTTCACCCCAATCTGGCGCCATTGCCCGCCGATCAGGATTACGCCCGCAGCGACCGGCGCGTCCATGCATGGCTCAATGGCGGCGGCGCTGCCCTGCTGGTGCTGGCCCTGGCGCAGCCCCAGTGGATCGGAGACTGGATTCCCGAGGCGCCCGAAGGCCGCGAGATAGCCATACTGATCGATACCTCGAAGACCATGAGCATCAACGATTTCGAATTGGACGGCAAGCCCGTCGAACGCATCACCGTGCTGAAATCACTGGTCAACCGCTTCGTGGAGGGGCGGCGCGGCGATCGTCTGGGTGTGATTGCCTTCGGCACGACGGCGGCGACGCTGGTGCCGCCCACGTTCGACCGGCAACTGGTCACGGAGATGATCCGGCGCGTCCAGGTCGGCATTGCCGGCGACGATACCGCGATCGGCGACGCGATCGGTCTGGCGCTGAAACAGTTGCAGCAGGGAGCCCGCTTGCGCCCGGCGCTCATCCTGTTTACCGACGGCGACAACACGGCAGGCGACATCACGCCCGCGGAAGCAGTCACGCTGGCGCGGGGCATGGGGGTGCCCGTTTATAGCGTGCAGGTCGGGGCGGATATCTTCGACCGTCCCCAGCCGTCAGGCGCCGAGCAGCCCGGACTGCGCGAGATGGCCGCCCGGACCGGCGGGCGATACTACGAGGCCGGCGACAGCGGCGCCCTGCAGGCCGTGATCGCCGATATCGGCAAGCGGGAGCAGACGGTGCACCGCCCGGCCACGCGCCGTGCCGTCCTGGAGTGGTACTGGGTGCCGCTGCTGCTGGGGGTGTTGTTGTTCACGGCGAGCAGCGTGCGCATGATGCTGAGGGCCTGTTGATGGCGTGGGACACGGCATGGTCGCAGTTGGCGTGGCACCAGCCCTGGCTGTGGCTGATTGCCGCGCAGCCCGTCCTGCTCGCAGTGTGGCGCCGCGCGCGGCGCCAGCGGATACTGCATTATGCCGATGCCCATTTGCATCCGTGGGCCTTGCGCGGCACGCTTCCCGTGGCACAAGGGCGGTGGCGCCACGCCGCCGGAATGGCGGCCTGGCTGCTGTTCGCGGCTGCCGCCGCGGGCCCGCGCATTCCGCTGCAACTCGATCCCGCGCAGGCAAATGCAGCTTCCCTGCGCGAGCGCCACGCCATCGACTTGATGGTGGTGCTGGATGTCTCGCCCTCCATGCGCGCGCAAGACGTGTCGCCGGGACGGCTGGAACGGGCAAAGCTGAAGCTTCTCGACCTCCTGCCGCGTTTGCGCGGCGAGCGTCTCGGCCTCATCGCCTTCTCCGGTGCGTCAGGCATCCTCATGCCCTTGGGGCAGGACTATGACGCTTTCCGCCATTACCTCGATCTGGCCTCGCCCGACTTGTTCGAGACGCCGGGCACGGCGCTGGGCGCGGCGCTCGATCTGGCCCGCGCCGCATTGCCGCCACGCGCCGGCTACAAGGCCGTGTTGCTGGTGACGGATGCCGAAGCCGGCGCGCTCTCCGGAACCGGCGGCGGTCAGGCGTTGGAGGCCGTGAAGCAGATGAAGAGCGCGGGGATCCCGCTGTTTGTGCTGGGCATAGGGTCGAAACAGGGCGCGATCATTCCGCTCCCGGACGGAGGCCGTATCGAACAGGACGGCGTGGCAGTCGTGAGCCGCATGGATGAAGCGGGCTTCGCCGATCTGGCCCGTGCCGCGGGCGGGCTCTTCCATGCGGTCGAGGACGGCGACGGCGACTGGCGCGCCCTGTACGAGCAGGGAATATTGACGCTGCCCGGAGACAAGCCGCCTGAGGAGGCCGTGCAGGCCTGGCGCGAACTGTTTGCCTGGTGTCTGGCGCCGGGCCTGTTGCTGTGGCTCTTGGCGCGGCTGCCGTCGATCACGCGCGGCGGCGCCGGCGCGGCTGGCGTGCTGGTGCTGGCCGGGGCGCTGGCGGCAGGCATGCTGCCAGCACCCGTGCACGCAGCGGTCAGCGAGACGGAAAGGGACGCGCACGAGGCATACCGGCAGCGCCAGTTTGCCGCCGCGCAGGCCTATTATGCGCGCCTGCGCGGGCATGCGGCGCGCATGGGCGAGGGGGCAGCCGCCTACCGGCGTCAGGATTATCTGTACGCCGTACGCCAGTTTACCGCGGCGTTGCTCCAGGCCGACAGCGACGGGCAGCGGGCTGCGGCCTTGTTCAATTTGGGCAACAGCTACTATCAGGCCGGCAACTACGGAGCGGCGGCCGATGCCTTCCAGGGCGTGCTCACCCTGCGCCCGGACTATCGCGACGCCGGCAACAATCTGGCGCTTGCGGCGGGCAAACTCGCGGCCAGCCGCAAGCCGGACCCCTACAGCGAAGAGATGATGCGGCGGGGGCGGCAGACGGAAGGCCGGCAGGATGAGGATACGTACGAGGAGCCTCCCGAACCGGAGCTGGGCAAGGAGAAGACCGGGCCGGAGCTTATCCGCGATGAACAGCAGGCGGCCGAGACGGCACGGCGGCGCAGGCCGGCGCAAGCCGGCTCTGGCGCGGCGGGCGGCGGTCAGGATGGGGTGGCCTATCGCGCGGCGCTGAAGAAGCTGGAAATCGTCCAGGACCGCCCTGCGCTGCTGCAGAAGGAAGTGATGAAGCGCGACCGGGCGAGCGAACCGCCGCCAGGGATGGCGCCATGGTGAAGCTGCTGCGCCGGTTGGTTCCATGGCTGATGCTGGTCTGGACCTGCGCTGCGGCGGCGGCCTCGCTCGAGGTGCGCGTGGAGCCGAAATCGCTGGCCATGGGCGAGCCGCTGAGCGCCGAAATTCGTGCGTCCGGCCTGGGCGCAAGGCTGGACGAATCGATCATTGCTCCCTGGCGGCGGGACTTCGAGGTGTACACGGCATCCACGTCGACCACGGAACAGCGCGGGCGCAGCACGCAGGTGATGAGCGTCACGCTCTATCCCCTGCGCAGCGGAGATCTGTCCCTGGCGCCCCTGGCGCTGGCGGGGAAAACGAGCCGGGCGGTGCCGGTCCGGGTCGAGACGTCGGGGCCGGACGTGCCCCGTGTGTTCGCGCGCGCCTACCTCGATCGCATACACCCGAACGGACATGGCGGCCGCGCCAACCCGAATGATGAACGTCGCGACCGCCGTGTCCGTTCCCTCTCTCCTACCTCTCCCCCAGAGGGGGAGAGTGATGAAGTGTCGCTTCGCGACGTTCACGTTACTGTGCGCGAGGCCGTGCTGCTCACGCTCGACCTGCACGACGACGGCAGCCTGCAGTGGTCCCCGCCCGGCGAACTGCGGGCGCCGGATATGCACTTGCGCTACCTCGGCGAACGCCAGGCGGAAGCCACGCTAGAGGGAACGGCCTACACCGTGCACCGCTATCACTGGGCATTGACCCCGCTGCGCGAGGGCAGCCTGGAGGTGAAATTCCCCACGCTAGCCGCCGTGAAGTTCGGCAAGCGCCTGCGTTATCCCGCACCCGCCGTCGGCTTCGAGGCGTCGCCGGTGCCGGCCTATCTGCCGGTTCATGTGCCCGTCGGCAAAGTGTCGCTTGCTCCCGGGCCGTTGCCGGCCGGGTGGGTCGTCGGCCGGCCGGTCAACTGGACATTCACGGTGAGCGGGGCCGGCATCACCGCCGAGGGCCTGTCGCGCCTGCTGGCGGACATGCCTGATCGCGCCGGGCTGCGTGCCTATGCCGCGCAAGTAAGCGGGCGCCCGGCAACCCCCGGCGATGCCGCTGCAGCACAAACCTTCGACGTCGCCATCCCCGTCATGCCCCTGGCGGGAGGCGAAATCCGTCTGCCCGATGTGCGGCTGCCCTATTTTGACCAGGCCGCCGGCCGTATTGTGCTGGCACAATTGACCGGCGCCCCGGTAGAGGTCGTGGACCCGGTGCGGCAACGCATCATCGTCGCGGGCCTGCTGCTCGGCGGCACGCTGCTTGCGGGCATGCTTGCGTACATCGGCATGCGGCGGTGGAAGCGGATGCGCATCAGGCACGCCGCGCTGGCGCGGGTGGGGACAGCGGACAGCGCCGAGGCGCTGACGCGTGCGCTGCTGGCCTTCGACGACGGCCATGGAGCGCCCGGCGGCGCGACATTGGGGCAGTGGCTAGTCAGGCTGGAAGAGCGGATGGAGGCGCCGGAGCAACTGGCGCGGCTGGTGCAGGCGCTTGAGGTGGGGCGCTATGGCACCGGCAATAAGCCGGAAATCGCGGCGCTGCGCGGGTACTTTGCCCAAACCCTCGCCCGCTTGCGCCCCAAGCGGAACAGCGCAGGGCGCAAGCGCGATTCTGCATCCAGTGACTGGACCGATGCGGCGAGGGAAATCGCCTGATCGTCTATGCCGGCTCCATCCGGTTTTCAGGGAAAAAAACCGGGCGAAGCTGAGAGGAGTAAAGCAGGCCAAAGAGCAGCAGAAATCACGCTGAGGGCCCCTTCTGAAAACCAGATGAAAACAACATCAAATTTGTCGAGTACTTCAACAGACTGCTAAAGCTGGGGTAAGATGCGCGGATTCTGCCCACCCACCCTATCCGCTCTTAATCCAACGACACTATTATTCATGGAGATTGCATGCCCCCTTCGTTGTCGTCCCACCCGTCACTCAGACTTGAGGGACTCGCCTTTCCCGACCTCTTTCGCCTGGAAGGCTTGCAGAAGCTCGACAAGGCGTATTTGCATCGTATTCATGAACACGATGCGGATATGCATGCGCGCCTGCTGCACTACCGTCACGCAGAAACGCCGTTTGCGCCGCGACAGATCAGCCAGTTGCTGCTGGACTGCGCGCCGCTGCTGGAAACTTTTATTGCTGAACTGTTTGCCATCGACGAAGAGGCCGCGGCCTTGCGGGTGGATGCGCTTTCGCATGATATTGTTTTGAATTTCAAGAAACTCTTTGTGCAGAAGCGGGCGCGCAAGCGGGTATTCAAGAAGGATGTAACCGAACGGTTTGCTGAACTCGACGCTTGGTTGAGCGGAGAATTGCAACAGGCGGGGTTGATTGAGGACGCAGATCGGGAGCTGGCGGTTGCGCGCTTCGCGGCTATTCTGCTGCGTGATGAGGCGGCACAGGCCGGGGCCATAGAGCAGCTCACGCGCTGGTGCGTGCTTGCGATCAGTGATGCGCAAGGCCAGGTGGCGGTGAGCGGCTGGACGAGCTTTAAGTTGCCGCAAGGCGTCGATCATCAACATCTGGTGCCTAACCAGGCCGTGGCCGGTGACCCTGCCGGGCGTATCGCGGCGTTGCCGGAAAAGCTGCGCAACCGCGACGGTTTCAAACTGACCGATGCGCGCATGAGCGCGCGCGAGGTTCAGGGCGAGATCGAGTACTGCATCTATTGTCACGGACACGACGGCGATTTCTGCTCCAAGGGCTTCCCCGAAAAGAAAGGCGACCTGGAGCGCGGCTTCAAGATCAATCCCCTGGGGGTGACGCTGACCGGCTGTCCGCTGGAGGAAAAAATTTCCGAAATGCATGCCTTGAAGCGCGACGGCCTCGGCATTGCCGCGCTCGCCATGGCGATGGTGGACAATCCCATGATCCCCGCCACAGGCCATCGCATCTGCAACGACTGCATGAAGGCGTGTATCTATCAGAAGCAGGATCCAGTCGACATCCCGCAGATCGAGACGCGCGTGCTTACCGATGTGCTGGGATTGCCATGGGGGGTGGAGATTTACGATCTGCTGACGCGCTGGAATCCGTTGCGCGCCCGCCAATACTTGCCCAAGCCCTGCAACGGCAGGAAGGTGCTGATCGCGGGCATGGGGCCGGCAGGCTTCACCATGGCGCATCACCTGACGATGGAAGGCTGCGCCGTGGTGGGCATCGACGGGCTGAAAATCGAACCTCTGCCCGATGTGCTGCAGCACGGCGCGGTGCGCGCTTACCAGGAACTGGAAGAGGCGCTCGATACGCGCGTCATGGCGGGCTTCGGCGGTGTGGCTGAATACGGCATCACGGTGCGTTGGGACAAGAACTTCCTCAAACTGATTTACCTCAGTCTGGCACGTCGCAGTCTGTTTCAGGTGTTCGGCGGCGTGCGTCTGGGCGGCACCTTGACGTTGGAGGATGCCTGGGCGCTGGGGTTCGATCATGTCAGCATCGCCACCGGGGCCGGCTTGCCGCGCACAGTGCCGATCGAAAACAGCCTGGCGCGCGGCATGCGCCAGTCCAATGATTTTCTCATGGCCCTGCAGCTCACCGGTGCAGCCAAGGCCAGCAGCCTCGCCAGCCTTCAGGTGCGCATGCCGGCTGTCGTGATTGGCGGCGGCCTGACCGCCATCGATACCGCCACCGAAGTGCAAGCCTATTACATCGCCCAGGTGGAGAAAACCCTGTTGCGTTACGAGCGGCTGGCAAGCACCCTTGGCGAGGCAAGGGTGCGCGAGCAACTCGATGAAGAATCGATCGGCATCCTCGAGGAGTTTATCGAACATGGCCGTGCCGTGCGCCAAGAGCGTATGCGTGCGGAAAATGCCGGCGAAAAGACCGACTTCATACCCCTGTTGCGCGCCTGGGGCGGCGTTACGGTGGTGTATCGCCGCGGCATGAATGAATCACCCGCTTATGTCCGCAATCACGAAGAAGTGGCGAAAGCCCTGGAGGAGGGCATTTTCTACGCTGAAGGGGTGCAGCCGTTGCGGGCAAATCTGGATCGCTTCGCATATGTGGAGTCGCTGGAATGCGAGCGCTTGCAGCGTACCCGGGACGGAAAATGGGAGAAAGCGGGCGTATTTTTCTCCTTGCCCGCACGTGCTATTTTTGTCGCGGCGGGGGCGGTACCCAATACCATCTACGAGCGCGAGCATCCCGGCACCTTTGCTATGCAGGAAGACCATTTTCTGCCGCATGTCGAGGAAGACGGCAACCTGAACCAGGTGACTGTGGCTGAGCACTGCAAAGTCGAAATGGCCGGTCCATTCACCTCCTATCAGCGGGACGGACACCGCGTCAGCTTCATCGGCGATACCCATCCGGTGTTCCATGGCGGCGTGGTCAAGGCCATCGCCTCGGCGACACGCGGCTATCCGCAGATCATGACGGCGCTCGGAATGGCTGGCGAGGTTTCCGTCAACCCGGATGAGTATGCTGAATTCCGTGCGCGCATGACAGACCTGCTGCAGCCGCGCGTGATGCAGGTGCAGCGACTCAGCCCGAGCGTGATCGAATTGCTCATACGCGCGCCTATGGCCGCACGCAACTTCCGTCCCGGCCAGTTTTTCCGTCTGCAAAATTTTGAAACCTCAAGTCCGCTGTTCGAGGGTTCAAGACTACAGACCGAAGCCCTGGCCTTGAGCGGCGCCAAAGTGGAAGCGGAAGCCGGTCTGGTCACGCTGATGGTGCTGGAAGTCGGGACCAGTTCGAGACTTTGCGCCACGCTTCAGGCAGGTGACCCGGTGGTGCTGATGGGGCCGACCGGCAAGGCGACCGAACTGCCGGAGAACCAGACCGTCCTGGTGGCGGCGGGCCGGCGCGGTGCGGCAGTGATGGGTATGCTTGGCCCGGCGCTGCGCGGCCGCGGCAACCGCGTACTGTACTTTGCGGGTTTTCGCACTGCGGATGAGGTGTATCGGCAGGAGCGGCTGGAGGCCGCCGCCGATGTGATCGTGTGGTGCACGGCAAGCGGCCGCCCCATTGTGCCGCGCCGTCCGCAAGACCGCAGCCTGACGGGTGATTATATGGATATCCTGCGGCGCTATGCCGAGGGCGAATTCGAGCCGGAGGGCGAGGCGCCTGCGATCCCGCTGACCAGCGTCGACCGCGTGCTCGCCATCGGCACACGCCGCTTGCTGCGCATCATGCGCGATGCGATGCAACATTGCTTGCGGGACAAATTCCGCAGCAACGTCACTGCCATCGGTTCCGTCCCCAGCCCCATGCAGTGCATGTTGCAGGGCGTATGCGCGCAATGCCTGCAATGGCATATCGATCCGGCTACGGGGAAACGCACCCGAGCGGTGTTCTCCTGTGCCGGGCAGGACCAGCCCTTGCAGTTCATCGACCTGGACAATCTCGATGCCCGCCTGGCACAAAACTCGATGGCCGAGCACTTGACGGATATCTGGCTGGACTATCTGCTGGCGCGCAGCGAGATCGCGCATGTGTAGTCAGGCATTGGAACAAGGTGGTCGGGGAAAAAAGACCTAAGGAGAAATTCCCCATGCTAGCCGCCGTGAAGTTCGGCAAACGATTGCGTTATCCCGCACCCGCCGTCGTCTTCCAGGCATCGCGAGTGCTGGCGTATCTGCCGGTTCATGTGCCCGTCGGCAAAGAGTCGCTAGCCCCCGGGCCGCTGCCGGCGGCCTTTGTCCAAATCCTCGCCTGCTTGCGCCCCAAGCAGAAAACGAGGGTCAGGACGCCTATTGCCGGCACGGTAATCCGGCGCTATCTCGACGATGGCGAAGGCATCACGCCTGAGATTCCCATCGTCGCCATCGCCGACACCGGTCGCATCTGGATCAACGCCGAGGTGGACGAAACGGACGCCGGCAGGGTCCATGTGGGCGACCGCGCCAGCGTCACCTCGGACGCCTATCCCGGCAAGGTGTTCAACCTAAAAACCGCAGTTCATTTACCACAGAGGCACAGAGACACAGAGAAAACAGATAGTTACGATTGTTGACCAACTCACCCAGCGGGTGACATGCCTGAGTTTGTTTTTCTCTTTTGAATCAACTCTGTGCCTCTGTGTCTCTGTGGTGAAATGCTTTTTCTAGGTTCAACGGCCTCGTGCAGCAGATCGCCGACTATGCCGGTGCAAGACGGGTCAAACCGAGCAACCCCGCAGTCAACCTGGCCCTCAAGGTAGTGCAGGTGAAAATCGTGCTGGCTGACCACAGCCCCTTCAAGCTCGGCATGACGGTGGACGTGAAAATTCTGCCTCAGCACCAGTAGCACCGAGGTCAAAACAATGTATGGAATGGATGCGATCACATCGCTGAAAACAGGACGGAAGGGCCATATGCGGCACGTTGCTGTGGTCGTGGCAGTCAGCGCTCGACCGACCGTCGCCTGTCAGTTGTGGCGGCTGATCACGACACGTCAACGATCTTGAGCCCAGCCTTTCTTGCTGCCGAAAGTTGCCGATGGTCGGCCGAAACAAAGATATCAGGCTCGACGGCGAGCGCACAGGCCACATGAAGGGCATCCATCGCCCGGAGTGGATGCGACTCCAGCAGAGAAACAACTGAGACCAGAACGTCCGGAGTGATTTGGCAGATATCGGCATCCGCCAAATCCGCCATCGCGTCACCCTTCAATTTCCGGTAATCCGCTTTGGTCAGTTTCTTTTCCCGTACGAGGCGGGACAACGTGGAGATCAGTTCCGGCAGGTAAATGAGACTAACGACGAGACTATCTGCCTGTTGGCACAATGCAATAACCTTGTCCGATCCCGGCTCCGCAACATAACGCTTCGCAATAGCCGAGGTATCCAGAAACACCTTCACGCCGACTCTTCCCGATCGCTCAGTATCTCTCGGCTCAACGACAAGCCTTTAACCGTTAGTGGTGTGGCTTGTCTCTTCCACGACGGAGCCCCGGAACGGACAGGCACGATTTCGGCGATGGGTTTGCCGTTGCGGAAGACGCGTACCGTATCTCCACCTTCGACGGCGTCAAAATAGTCCTTGGCGTGATTGCGCAACTCGGTGAACGTAGTTTCCCGCATAGAGCCTCCTGTACAAATATGTACATTATTATGTGCATTGTTGGTGAGCGTGTCAATGGGTGCGCTGCTGGTCAAGTTTAAGACTTGATCTTGCACTGCATGTAAGATCAAGCTTTTTTTCTAAAAGTTAAGCTTGCTGCCATGAATAATTGCAGTTTAGAATAAGTCTACATGAAAAACCGTTCGGGAAAATTTTACCTGCTCCTGGCTCTGACATTCCTGCAATGTCTGGTGCCATTCCTGCACGCCCATGCCGGCGGTTTGCACGCATCATCTCATGTGCATATCCATATCGATGTGCCCGCTCCGGGCCTCTCGGCGCATCCATCTGAATTGAGGTCCGATTCGTCCGACTTCCCGGTGGTGGGCGCTGCCACCGAGTTCAAGCGCGATTCGGCGAGTGATGATGTCGCTTTGCTGTCGTCATCTCCTTACTGGCGGATCCAGCCTCGGCAGGCGCTTGTTCTTTCCACCTTTCACGCCCCGTCTATACTTCCACAAAGCCCTTTCTTTTTCGGGGCGCCACCCTCTCAAGCGCCACCTGCGGGTTCTTAGGCATTTCTTAAGTTAAAGGTTGGAGAATCGGCCTGCCGCTTCTGTTGGGACGCGGCCGGGTGTCGAATTTTGCAAGGAGATGGATATGTGGAAATCCCAGGGGCCGCGCGCCTGCCGGACGGTTTTATTGCTTTGTGGCCTTGCTGTCGCTGCGCCGCTTTATGCTGATGCAGGCAATGAAATCAAGCTGACTGCCAGCCAGGCGCAGGCGATGGGAGTCGAAACCGCCCCCCTCGGATCGCCGGGTGCGGCTGCCAGCAAGAGCTTGCCGGCGCGGGTGACGATCCCGAACAACCAGTTGCAGATTGTCAGCGCCCCAGTGGCCGGCCTGGTGGAAACGATTGCGGCGGCACCCGGCCAGGCGGTGAAAAAGGGGCAGCTCCTTGCGCGCCTGCAAAGCCCCGGCCTGGTGGAAATCCAGCGCGGACTCCTGCAGGCAACGACCCAGGCACAGTTGGCGCGCGAGACCCTGAAGCGTGACGAGACGCTGTTTAAGGAAGGGATTATCGCCGAAAGCCGCTACCGGTCGGCAAAGGGCCATGACGCCGAGGCCGCGGCTGCGCTTTCCGAGCGGCGTCAGGCTCTGCGCCTGGCCGGAATGAGCGAGGCGGCAATCCGGAATCTGGAAAAGAATTACAGACTGTCCGGCACTATCGATATTCCCGCGCCGATCAGCGGCGTGGTGCTGGAAAGGATGGCCGTGGCCGGCCAGCGCGTCGAGGCGGCGATGCCCTTGTACAAGGTGGCGCAATTGACTCCCTTGTGGCTGGAAATCCAGGCGCCGGTCGCAACGATCGGCGGCCTGCAGGCCGGCGCGGAAGTCAGCGTGCCGGCTTACCAGGCTACGGGCAAGGTGCTGCAGCTCGGCCGCGCTGTCGAGGAAGGCAGCCAGACCGTGACGATACGGGCGGAAGTTCGCCAGGGAGCGGAAAATCTGCGCCCGGGGCAGCTCGTCGAGGCGGTGGTGGCAGGCGGCAACGGCAAATCGTGGCGCGTGCCGAACACGGCGCTGATTCGCGCACGCGACCAGGCATATGTGTTCGTGCAAACCCCGTCCGGATTCCGCGTCCAGCCCGTCCGTGTGATGGGGGAAACGGCCGCGGGCAGCACGATAGGCGGCGACCTCAAGGACGACGAGCGCATCGCGGTGCGCGGCACGGTTTCGCTCAAGGCGGTATGGCAGGGACTAGCGGCAGGGGGCGAATAAATGCTGACGCGCGCAATCGAATTCGCCCTCACCCAGCGGGTGGCGGTGCTCTTTACCACCGTGGTGCTCATCGCTGCCGGTGTACTGGCATTCAACTACCTGCCGATCGACGCCTTTCCCGATGTCTCATCCACCCAGGTCAAGGTCATCATGAAGGCCCCCGGCATGACGCCGGAAGAGGTGGAAACGCGCATCACGGCGCCGCTCGAGGTGGAGCTGCTGGGCATCCCGCACAAGAAGATCCTGCGCTCGGTAT
>JAKBJA010000121.1 GCA_021836225.1 Pseudomonadota bacterium
ATTTTAAGCATTACCCTGTTTGAGAAAACACCTGTTTCTCAAGCACTTACAGATACACGACCCGAATTTCAACAGCACCATCTCGATAACCAATTGAATTTATTCGACTTATAGTTGGACACTAATGACCTTTTCTATTAAATCATTCGGCATTTTATCTATTTGTCTTTTAACTCTTTCTTTTGTTGTCATTATTACTTCTCCTTAAATTAACTTAGCTAAAATATAAAATTTCTTCTAAAATATTCAACTACTCTCAAAGGCATAACGCCCCGCTTCAGCGGCGGCGCGCAGCGCCGTCCGCTGGAACCGGTTGTTAGCTGACCGTTTTTGCCGCCCTGTGAAGCCCTCGAAGACGATCATGCCACGATCAGGCAAGGTCGAAGCGGTCCAGGTTCATCACCTTGGTCCACGCCGCCACGAAGTCCTTCACGAACTTCTCCTTCGCGTCGGCGCAGCCGTAGACCTCCGCAATGGCCCGCAGTTGGGAGTTGGAGCGGAAGACGAGGTCGACGCGCGTGCCGGTCCACTTGACCTTGCCCGTCTTGCGGTCGCGCCCTTCGAACACCTCCCTCGCCTCCGAGGTCGGCTTCCACTCGATGCCCATGTCGAGCAGGTTGACGAAGAAGTCGTTGGAGAGCGTCTCGGGCTTCTTGGTGAAGCCCCCGTGCTTCGCGTCGCCGACGTTGGTTCCCAGCATGCGCATGCCGCCGACCAGAACCGTCATCTCAGGCGCGGTGAGCGTCAGGAGCTGCGCCTTGTCGACCAGCATGGCCTCGGCGGTGACCGTGTACTTGCCTTTCAGGTAATTGCGGAAGCCGTCGGCGATCGGCTCGAGCACCGCGAAGGACTCGACGTCCGTCTGGTCCTGCCTCGCATCCATGCGTCCGGGGTTGAACGGTACCTTCACGGCGACGCTGGCCTTCCTCGCGGCCTGCTCGACGCCCGCGCAACCCGACAGCACGATCAGGTCGGCGAGCGACACCTTCTTGCCGCCCTTGGACTTCTTGTTGAAGTCGGCCCGGATGCCTTCGAGCATCTTCAGCACTTTCGCAAGCTGTGCGGGCTGGTTGACTTCCCAATCATTCTGCGGCGCAAGGCGGATGCGCGCGCCGTTGGCGCCGCCGCGCTTGTCGGAGCCGCGGAAGGTGGACGCCGACGCCCAGGCGGTCGACACCATCTGCGCGATGGACAGCTTCGAGGCGAGGACCTTCTTCTTGAGGTCGGCGATCTCCTTCTCGCCGATCAGGTTGTGGTTGACCGCGGGAATCGGGTCCTGCCAGATCAGCTCTTCCTTCGGCACTTCCGGTCCCAGGTAGCGGGCGCGCGGGCCCATGTCGCGGTGCGTCAGCTTGAACCAGGCGCGCGCGAAGGCATCGGCGAAGGCCTGGGGGTCCTCGTAGAACCTGCGCGAGATCTTGCCGAACTCAGGATCGAAGCGCAGCGTCAGGTCGGTGGTCAGCATAGTGGGCTTGTGGAACTTGCCCGGGATGTGCGCGTCGGGAATGATCGCCGGCGCGTTCTTGGCCACCCATTGCTTGGCGCCGGCCGGCGACTTGACCTGCTCCCATTCGTACTTGAACAGGTTCTCGAAGAAGTTGTTGCTCCACAGCGCCGGCGTTTTGGTCCAGGTGACCTCGAGGCCGCTCGAAATCGTGTCGGCGCCGCATCCGGTGCCGTAGTCGCTCATCCAGCCCAGGCCCTGCGTTTCCAGCGGCGCGGCTTCCGGATCCGGGCCCTTGTGCGATTCCGGGGCGGCGCCATGGCACTTGCCAAAGGTGTGGCCGCCGGCGATGAGGGCGACGGTCTCCTCGTCGTTCATCGCCATGCGGCCGAAAGTGGCGCGGATGTCCTTGGCGGCGGCCATATAGTCGCCGCTCGCGTTCGGGCCTTCCGGGTTGACGTATATCAGGCCCATGTGGGTGGCGCCGAACGGTCCCAAATCCCCATCGCCGCTGAAGCGCTTGTCGACGCCCAGCCACGCGATTTCCTCGCCCCAGTTCACATCCTCGTCCGTCTCCCACACGTCCGCGCGGCCGCCGCCGAAGCCGAAGGTCCTGAAGCCCATCGACTCCAGCGCGACGTTGCCTGCAAGGATAATCAGGTCGGCCCAGGATATCTTCCTGCCGTACTTCTGCTTGATCGGCCACAGCAGCCGGCGCGCCTTGTCGAGGTTGACGTTGTCGGGCCAACTGTCGAGGGGCGCGAAGCGCTGCTGGCCGCGGCCGCCGCCGCCGCGGCCGTCCGTGACCCGGTAGGTTCCGGCGCTGTGCCACGCCATGCGGATGAAGAGCGGGCCGTAGTGGCCGAAGTCCGCCGGCCACCAGTCCTGCGAGTCGGCCATCAGCTTGACCAGGTCCTTCTTGAGCGCCTTGTAGTCGAGGCTCTTGAACTCCTTCGCGTAGTTGAAGCCCTTGCCCATCGGGTCGGACTTCGGGGAATGCTGGTGCAGCAGTTCCAGCCGCAGCTGGTTCGGCCACCAGTCGCGGTTGGTCCGGCCGACGCCGGCGATGTGGCTGAACGGGCACTTGCCCGCGCTCTCGTTTCTGACCTTCGTGTTCATGTCTGTCTCCTCATCTTGTGTCCTTGAACTCTACGGCTGTGTCGAAAAGGCATACCGGTTACTGGATTGTTGTGCCCAAC
>JAKBJA010000009.1 GCA_021836225.1 Pseudomonadota bacterium
TGTCTGACCTGCGGGTATCAGATCGACATCACGGGACCGCGTGAGTTGCTCAACCTGGTCGCCGAGTACTCGAACCTTGTGCTGCAACTTGAGCGGCACTTCCGGCTGGAAGGCGATACGGCAATTCCGAGATGATGTTGGTCTGGATTATTGACAACCATCGCTAGCTTGCTATAATACTACCAACCGAATAACTCAACGTGCGGTGTATGCCGCCAGTCTTTCGGGCGTTATGCCCAGGGCTGGCGGCTTTGTCATTTGCGGAGGTAAGCGATGGCTATCAGCGATAGGCTGATCTGCGCCGGTCGCCACCACCCGTGAACCAGTTTATCCTTGCTGCCTTTCCCTGAGCGTGCTAACATTGTCGACAGATGCGCCGGATGACACGGCTATCGTGAGGAAGTCATAATGGATCAGGACTCGGGCGAACATGGCGCGTCGCCTAACGGAACTCACATTGGCGCGTGCGGTCTCGCGTGCAGCGTGTGCCGGCTCCACAGCTACGGGGTGTGCGAGGGGTGCCAGGCTGGCAACCTTTCCACGCCAGACCGGATCTCGCATTCGAACTGCCTGATCCTGCGCTGTGCGGGGGCGAAGGACGTGCCGTACTGCAGCCGCGATTGCTCGGAATACCCCTGTCTACTCTTCCACCAGGGGGCGCAGATCTGCTCGCGTTATCAGGAACTCGAGCCCGAGGTCTTCGAGGCTATGGACGCTTCCGCATGGACGCGCGTTGGGCTGCGCTTTGCCGGCAACCGGTTGATGCCGAGCCTCGAGGGCCCACCATCACAGCTTTACGTTTTCTGTCTCGGGCCGCTTCGAGTGTACCGCAATGGCAAGAAAATCGCCGAAGCCGAATGGGGCCGGGCCAAAGGCGCGACGCTTAAGATCAAGGCGTTCCTGGCATATCTCGTGGCGAACGTGCCGCGCGGAGCGTGCAAGGATGAGATTTGCGAGCTGTTGTGGCCTAACAATTCCAATGAGGAGAGTGTCGACAGCCGCTTTTTCGCCACGCTTCATTACTTGCGCCAGGCTCTGGAGCCAGGTCTCAAACGCGGCGAGGAATCGCGGTTTGTCGCCTATCGGGACGGCTATTACCAGATGCACCCGTCGCTGGGCTACTGGGTGGACGCTATCGCCTTCGAGGTGCACTATCGCCAGGCCCAGCGGGCGGAGGAACAGGGAAAGAAGGATTTTGCCGCCCGCCAGTACAAGCTGGCGGAGGCTCTGTATCAGGGCGATTACATGGCTGGCATCGAGCGACGCTATACCGAGCACTACGACGAGGACTGGTGCCAGTGGCGGCGCTTTCGGCTGAAGAGCATTTACCAGGCTGTCCTGCTGAAACTGGCGGAGTACCACGAACAGAAGGGGGACGACCGCCTGAGCCTTTATTACGCGCGGAAGGCGCTCGTCCAGGATAACTGTTGCGAAGAAGCCCACTGCTTCGTAATGCGAGCCCTCCAGCGGGCAGGCCGCCGCCGCGATCTCGTGCGGCAGTACAACCTCTGTGAAAGGCTGTTGCGCCAGTCGGAGGACCGCGCCCCATCCGCCGAAACCGCCCGTCTCTACACGGAACTCCTATCGCGCACGAAAACCCCCTGAGACCGAAGATAAACCTAAGTGGCATCGTGTAGCCTTGAAAGAATGTTGCAATACATTTTGAGACGTAGGTGAGGCCACTTGGACGAGACAGTCGAGAAACCGAAACATTTCGTCGTCTTCCAACCATCGGGCCGGCGTGGCTACTTCGAGGAGGGCACCTGGCTCCTCGACGCGGCGCACGAGCTCGGCGTGGAGCTCGAAACGATCTGCGGTAAGATGCGCACGTGCGGCAAATGCAAGGTGCGCATCGAGGAGGGGCAGTTTCAACGCTACGGCGTCGAGTCGAGCCGCGAGCATCTCTCCAGGGTCATCGAGAAAGAGCGCGAGCACCTCGGCGCGCAATTGGAAGCCGGCTATCGGCTGGCGTGTGCCACACGTATCCAGGGCAGCGTCGTCGTCTTCGTGCCGGAGGAAAGCCGCGCCGTCAAGCAGGTCGTTCGCAAGACGGCCACAGAGCGCGCGATCGACGTCAAGCCGGCGATCCGCAAGGTTTATGTCGAGCTGCGGCCGCCGAGCCTCCAGGACCCGCTCGGCGACTGGGAGCGCCTGAGCGAGACGATGCGCAAGGTGTTCCACCTGGACCAGTTGTCGATCGACTACCGCGCGCTGCTCGATCTGTCGCGGGTCCTGCGCACCGGCGACTGGAAGGTGACTGTGACGCTCTGGAACAATCGCGAGGTCATCCGCGTGGAGCCGGGTCTGGTGGACCGCTCCATCGGACTGGCCGTGGACGTCGGCACGACGACGGTCGCCGGCTACCTGTGCGATCTGAAGAGCGGCGAGGTGCTCGCGACCGAAGCGATAATGAACCCACAGGTGTCCTTCGGGGAGGACGTGATGTCGCGCATCAGCTACGCGATGTCGCACGACGACGGCCTGGCGAAGCTCAACGCGGCTATCATCGAGGGCCTGAACAGTATCGCGAAGAACTCGACCGAGCGAGTGGAACTGAGCCCCGAGGAAATCCTGGAAGTGGTCCTCGTCGGCAACACGGCGATGCACCACCTCTTCATGAACATCTATCCCGAACACGTCGGC
>JAKBJA010000086.1 GCA_021836225.1 Pseudomonadota bacterium
GCTGGTGGCATAGATCAGCACATTGTCGGAGGGCCCCGCCAGCGAGCCGTCGAGCGCGGCCTTCAGGCTGGCGTAGCCGGGCTCGTGCTCGGCGAAGCTGAGGTCGTCGATGAAGACGATGAAGCGGTAATCGGCGTCCGCCAGCAAGTCGAACAGATCGGGCAGGCTCGGCAGCCCGGCCTTGTCGACCTCGATCAGCCGCAGCCCCTTGGGCGCGTACTTGGCGTGCACGGCCTTCACCAGCGAGGACTTGCCACAGCCGCGTGCGCCGGTCAGCAGCACGTTGTTGGCCGGGCGGCCGGCGACGAACTGGCGCGTGTTGGCGTCGACCCGCTGCTTCTGCTCGTCGATCGCCAGCAGATCCTTCAGCGCCACCCGCTGCGGATGCAGAATCGGCTTCAGCCCGCCCGCCTGCGCCGACCAGCGCGCGGCGCGGACGGTTCTCCAGTCCGTCACGGCGGCGGCCGGGGCGTCGAGACGGTCGAGCAGGTGCGCGAGGCGCGGCAGCAGGGCGGCGAGATCGGTCATGCCGTGATTCTAGCGGATGGCGCGCGCGTGCCCGACCCTCCCGCGCTTAAGAAAAATTTAGGCTCCGCCTAGCAAAGACTTAGCAACGCGCCGGCATCGACGCGCCTAAGCTTTCGGTCATTCGGGTGCAGGGTGCGCCCGCTGACGAACGAGGAGAGGACATGAACACATCCCTGAAAATCGCCGCGCTTTTGCTCGCGGGATCGACGAGCCTGGCCTGGGCCGGCCAGGCGGACGACATCCGCCACGGTCGCTATCTGATCCAGACGTCCGGCTGCAACGACTGCCATACCCCCGGTTACATGCAGAAGGACGGCCAGGTGCCGGAGGCCGACTGGCTGACCGGCGACGCGATGGGCTGGCAGGGCCCGTGGGGCACGACCTACCCGGCCAATCTGCGCTTGCTGTTCCGGCAGATCGACGAGAAAACCTGGCTTGCGCGTGCGCGCCTGCCGATGCGCCCGCCGATGCCGTCGCCCAGCCTGCGGGCGATGAGCGACGACGATCTGAGGGCGATCTATCGCTACGTGAAGAGTCTCGCCCCGAAAGGCCAGGTGGCGCCAGCCTACGTGCCGCCGGGGGGCAAGGTGGCGACGCCGTATTTCGATCTGACGCCGAAGAACCTGCCTGCGGTGGCGCGCAAGTGAACATCCGAACTTGCAGGAGACCGACATGAACGCACCCGAAATCATCTGGCCGCGCAAGGCCCGCGAACTGCACAACCATCATTTCGATTCCACCATCTGGAACGATTTCGCCTTCCGCGGCGACGACATCGTCATCGCCACCTATGCCAAATCCGGCACCACCTGGACGCAGCAGATCGTCGCGCAGATGCTGTTCGGCGGCGATCCGACGCTGGCGGTGGCGGCAATGTCGCCCTGGCTCGACCTGCGTGTGCCGCCCAAGGCCGTCAAGCTGGAAGCGGTCGAGGCGCAGACGCATCGCCGCATCCTCAAGACGCACCTGCCGGTCGACGCGCTGGTGTTTTCACCGCGCGCGAAATACCTCTACATCGCGCGCGACGGCCGCGACGTGGTGTGGAGCATGTACAACCATCACGCCAATGCCAATTCAGCCTGGTACGCGGCGCTGAACGACACGCCGGGGCGCGTCGGCGCAGCGATCGAGCCGCCGCCCGCCGACATCCGCCAGTACTGGCGAGACTGGCTGGACCGCGATGGCCACCCCTTCTGGCCGTTCTGGGAGCACGTCAGGAGCTGGTGGGCGATCCGCCACCTGCCGAACGTGATGCTGCTGCATTTCGCCGACCTCAAGCGCGACATGCCGGGGCAGATGCGGCGCATCGCGGCCTTCCTCGACATCGACATCGACGAGGCGCGCTGGCCGGCGATCGTCGAATACTGCAGCTTCGACTGGATGAAGCGGAACGCGACGCAAAGCGTGCCGCTCGGCGGTGCGTTCTGGGACGGCGGCGCGGAAACCTTCATCCACAAGGGCGTCAACGGCCGCTGGGCCGACACCCTGACGCGCGAGGACAGCGCCGACTACGAGGCGCGCGCCGAACGCGAACTGGGCGCGGCGTGCGCGCGCTGGCTGGCGGGCGGGGGCATGCAGCGCTAGCTGCCGGGTTGCGCGGCGTTGAGCCGCAACGGCCGCGCAAGTTCCAGCCGGAAGCGCCCGCGACCGGTCTTCGCCAGCGCGATCTGCGGACAGCGTTCGGCGAGCCGGCGCTGCAGCAGGATCAGCCGCGTCTCCAGGTTGTCGCCGAAGTCCGGCAGCGGCAGGCGCGGGTCGCGGCGCAGCTCGCGGTTGCAGAAATCGCGCCGGCCGCTCGCCGCGTGTTCGTTGAGCAGCGTCCACAGGATGCTGCCGGCCACGCCCTTGATCAGGTAGTCGTTGTCGATGAACACGCTGTGGTCGTGGGCGAAGTAGCGCACCGCGAGCGGCGCGCCGGAAGGCTGGGGCGCGGGTACGGCGAGTGCGGGTTCGGCGTCGTCCGGCAGCGCGGCGAGCTGGACGATCAGCGCGGCAAGGTGGCGGCCGTAGACGACCAGTGCGTCCTCGTCGGCATGGCTGAAAAAGGCGTTCTGCTCGCTTTCCGCATAGAACACGCCGACCAGGCGCGTGCCGTGCATCAGCGGCACCGCGATCTGGCTGTGTGGATTGGCCAGCACAGGAAGCGGGATGCGCGGGGACGCCGGGTCGGCCACGTGGAGCGCGGCGTGGTAGGTGTAGTCACCGGTGTGGTGGTTGATGCGCACCGGAATGGCCTCGCGCGCAGCGACGCCGATGAGGCCTTCGCCCAGCGCCACCTCGGCGCCGACGCCGGAAGCCGGGTAGCCCAGGCTCGCCAGCGTATAGAGCGTGCCGCCGCTTTCGTCGAGCATGGTCAGCAGCGCGTGGCGGATGCCGAAGCCCCGTCCCAGCGCGGCGAGCGCGCGGTCCGCCAGGCCCGCCAGATCGTCGCATGCGCCGAGATGGTCGAGCGTTCCGCGCAGTTTCAACAGTGCGTCGGGTGGTGCCGGTGCGGGCTGCAGGCGCGGATCGACGTTCTCGATGTCGAGCACGCGGTAAACGTCCGCGCCGCGCAGCGCAAACACCTTGGCCATGCCGGTACGCGCCGCGATGCCCGCGAGCTGCGCCTTCATATATTCGAACAGCGGGCCGGACGTTTCGGTGCGCAGGTAATGCAGCTTCAAGCGGAAGTGGCGGAAGCTTTTCGGCTCGATCACCTGCACCTGCGCGTAGGGATGGGCGAGCACGTTCTCGCGTGTCTTGCTGAAAAACTGGAACGACAGCGCCACGTGCTCCGGATCCACGTAATGCACCTGCGAGGCATAGGCCACGTTGGGCGTGCCGTCGGGCGATGCGGTCGCCACCACCGCCGGGATGGCGCCGTCGAGACAGGGCCGCAGCGATTCCAGGAGAATTTTCATGTGTGTGCCAGCACGCGACCGGCGTCCGGCCCGGGGGTTTGGTCGAACACGATTTCCGGCATCAAGCGCAGCGCCACCAGGTCGTCGGTCGGCAGAACCTTTGCCAGCGTGGATTTCAGCCCTTGCGCGTAGCCCAGCTCCTCCAGTTCGGCGCCGAACGCCGCCACGCAGCGTGCGCTCGCCGCGCGGTGCGCCGCGCTCACCCCTGCCCGTGTGGCATGCGAAGCCTTCAATTGCAGCGTCGCGTGCGTTGCCGGGCGGCTCGCCACCAGCGTGATGGCACTGCCCGCGTCCAGCGCCTCCAGCACCGCCCGCCCGCGCGAGGCAGACAGCAGCACCGTCAGCGCGCGCCGGTCGCGTGCCACCACGCAGCCCTGTGCCCGGCATACGCACGGCCAGCCGTCGCGTCCCACCGCGCCAATGTTCATCGACAGCGTGCCGTGCAGGAACGCGACCTGCTCCGGGGTGAGAATTAGGGGCATCGGCATCGGCGGGTTCCGTCGCAACGAGCCCGGATCCGCTGTGACATCCGCCCGGCCAACACGCAGCCTGCCGGCTGCGGCGCGGAGGATGCGGTGGCGAAGGTGGTGGGCGAAACGGACATGCGCGGGGCTCCTGAAAGCCCCATTCTAGCGCCCGTTGCGCACATCAGGCAGCCGTCGCGACCAGCCCCGCGCAAATCGCCCCGACGTGGCGGTGGTCGGTGCCGCAGCAGCCGCCGACGACGGCAAGCCTGGGCAGCAGCGTGCGCAGCGCGCGGTATTCGTCCGCGAGTTCGGCCGGGTCGCCTTCATCCAGCTCGGTCGCCTCGTCGAGCTCGGCGTGGCTGCGCTTCGAAGCGTTGGCGCGGATGCCGCGCAGGCGGTCGCGCCAGGGGCCGGCGTCGTGCAGCACGTGCGCAAAGTGGCTGGGATGCGCGCAGTTGATCATGTAGTAGGCCGGGTGCGCGTCGCTGGCGGCGTCGGTCGCCTCGATGGCTTCGGAAAGCGGCATGCCGGACGGCAGACGGCCGTCGGTCTCCAGCGTGAACGAGACGGCGACAGGCATGCCGGCGGCCTGCGCCGCGCGGGCGACGCCGATGGCTTCCTCGACGTAGTTCATGGTGAACACCGAGACCAGGTCGGCGGCGGTGGCGGCAAAGGTGTCGATCTGGGGCGCGTGGTAGGCCTGCGCCTCGACGACGCTCATCGTGCGGTCGGCCACGTAGCCGTCGCCGCGCGGGCCGAGGTTGCCGCTGATGACGATGGGCGTGGCCGGGGTTTCGAGTTGGTCGCGCAGTTCCGCGAGCTGTTCGACCGCTGCGCGATTGATCGCGGCAAGCCGCGCGGCGTCGTAACCGAGCTTGGCCCCCCAGTCGGCATTGGCGCGCCAGGTCGGCGTTTCCAGCACGATGCCGGTGCCGGCGGCGCGTGCGATCTGGATATGCTGCTCGAAATACTCGCGCAGCCGCGCACGGCCCGCCGCGTCTTCCAGCAGCACGAAGGACGCGAAATACGGCAGGTCGATGCCGTCGTGAAATATCAATGTGGTTTCCATGCCGCTGTCGGCAAGAAAGAGTCGGTCACCGAGCTGGGGCAGACGGGTGCGGTAAGGGCTCATGGTCGGTCTCCTTGTAAAGGGCGGATTCGCCCGGCCGCGCCAAGGCTGGACTATCCTGCAAAGGACGATGCTGCACAATAATCCCGACCGCCTTTCGAGACCAAAGCCATTCCGGCAAGGAACCTGACGAATCGGCCATGCCTCCGCCCGCCCCCATTGCCATCCTCGTCTTCCCCGAGACCTCCGCCTCGGTGGTCTACGGCATGCTCGACCTGTTCGCCAGCGCCGGGCGCGACTGGCAATTTGTCGTCGCAGGCGAACCGGGGCCGCAGCTGTTCCAGCCCCTGCTGGTCGGGCGAAACGCCGGCCCGGTCATCGTCGGCAACGGCGTGCCCATTGTCGTCGAGCATAGCTTCGCCGACTGCCCCGCAGCCGATCTTGTCTGCGTGCCCGAAGTGAACCTGCCGCCCGGCACCCCGCTCGCCGAACGCTTCCGCGAGGAAATCGACTGGCTGCGCGCCTGCCACGTGCGCGGCGCCACAGTCGCCACCGCCTGCTCCGGCGCCATGCTGCTCGCCGAAGCCGGGCTGCTCGCGGGCTGCGACGCCACCACGCACTGGGCGTGGTGCGACGCGCTCGCGCGCGACTACCCCGGCGTCAGCGTCCATGCGCAGCGTGCGCTGGTGGTCGCAGGCGTTGGCGGACGGCTGGTCATGGCCGGTGGCGGCACCAGCTGGCTCGACCTCGCGCTCTACCTCATCGCCCGCAGTGCCGGTGTCGACGCCGCCATGCAGGTTGCGCGGCTCAACCTCATCGACTGGCACCAGATCGGCCAGCAGCCCTTCGCCCGCCTCGCCCGCACCCGCCAGGTCGACGACGCCGTCATCGCGCGCTGCCAGGCCTGGATCGCCGACCACTACATGGAACCCGCGCCCGTGGCCGCCCTGGTGAAGCTATCCGGCCTGCCCGAGCGCTCGTTCAAGCGGCGCTTTGCCGCGGCCACCGGCATGTCGCCACTGGAGTACGTGCACACCCTGCGCATCGAGGAGGCGAAGCAGATGCTCGAATCCGGCGATGCCCCGATCGAGGCGATCGCCAACGAGGTGGGTTACGAGGACGCCGCCTTCTTTGCCCGCCTGTTCCGGCGCAAGGTCATGCTCACGCCGGCACAGTACCGCAAGCGCTTCCGCGCGATGCGGCAGGTGTTGGGCGAGGCCCGGGGATAGAAATCAGGTGCGGTATTCCGCGTTGATCTTCACGTAGTCGTAGGAAAAATCGCAGGTCCACACTGTGGCGTTGACCATGCCGCGATTGAGCACCACGCGCACGGTGATTTCGGCCTCCTTCATCACCGCCGCGCCCTGCGCTTCGGTGTAGCTCGCGGCGCGGCCGCCGTTTTCCGCCACGAGCACGTCGCCCAGATACACCTTCAATGCATTCACATCCAGGTCCGTCACGCCCGCATAGCCGATGGCGGCGAGGATGCGGCCGAGATTGGGGTCGGACGCGAAGAAGGCAGTCTTCACCAGCGGCGAACGCGCGATGGCGTAGGCGATCTGCTTGCATTCGGCGTGGTCGCGGCCGCCCTCGACGCTCACGGTCATGAACTTGGTTGCGCCTTCGCCGTCGCGCGCCATCGCCTGCGCGAGCTCGATCGCGACCTCGCTGAGTGCAGTCTTGAGCGCGGCATAATCTGCGCCGGCAGCGTCGCCTATTTCAGTGTTGCAGGCCTGACCGGTGGCGATGAGGATGAAGCTGTCGTTGGTGGAGGTGTCGCCGTCGACGGTGACGCAGTTGAACGAGATGTCGGCCACCGCCTTCACCAGCTGTTGCATCAGCGCCGGTGCGATCGCGGCGTCGGTCGCTACATAGCCGAGCATGGTTGCCATGTTGGGATGAATCATGCCGGAGCCCTTGGCGATACCGGTCACCGTCACCGTCTTGCCGCCGACCTGCGCCTGGCGCGACGCGCCCTTGGCGACGATGTCGGTGGTCATGATCGCGTTCGCGGCTTCGCTCCAGTGAGCTGGGGACAAGTCCGCCTTCGCCGCGGGCAGCGCCGGCAGGATCTTGTCGATCGGCAGCGGCTCGAGGATGACGCCGGTGGAAAAAGGCAGCACGTTGTCGGCCTTGCAACCGAACAGCTCGGCCACCGCTTCGCAGGTGCGGCGCGCGCGATCGAGGCCTTCCTCGCCGGTGCCGGCGTTGGCGTTGCCGGTGTTGATCACCAGTGCGCGGATGGCGCCGCCGCTCTGATCAATCTGGCCGAGGTGCTGTTTGCAAACCGTCACCGGCGCCGCGCAGAAGCGGTTCTGCGTGAACACGCCCGCGACCCGCGAACCCGGCACCAACTCGATCAGGGTGATGTCGCGCCGCCCGGGCTTCTTGATGCCTGCTGAGGCAATGCCGAGACGGACGCCGGCAACCGGCAGCAGGGAGGCGGGATCGGGGGCGGTGAGGTTGACGGGCATGACGGCAGACCGGAATGGAAAGCCGTTATTTTATGCCGGGTGCCGGCAAACGGTGGGCGGGAGTATTACTGCGTGCGGCCCAGCAGCCAGTTCATCGCGCGGCGGAATCCGGGCCGCCACGGCCACACCGGGTCGAGCTCGATCGAGCGCGCCAGCGATGCCAGCGAAATCAGCGCGAACACGGCGAACAGCAGTTGCGAAACGAGCTGGCGCGGCGTGAGCATGCCGAGGGGCATGTCCAGAAAGCCAGGTACGTAAAACAGACTGGCAAATGCTGCAAAGAGGAAAGCCGGGCCAAGGTACATGGTATCCGCAGTTGAAGGGAGTGTAGCGGAGAACGAGCAATCCTCATGCCAGGAGAACAAATGCAAGCAAAAACAAACTGATGGCGTGTTTGCGCCACGTGGCGAGGCGTGAGATGTAAATTAATTCGACAATTATTTATCCGCCGGCACGGCGGCGAGCCTGCGCAGGATTTCGTGCGACAGCGAGTAAAACTGCGGAGTGGGGCCGAGGTCTTCGTAGATGGGGTCGCCGTAATCGTCTTCGGCAATGATGCGATTGCCGGGGATGTAGGGCATGGCCACCTCCAGCTCGTCGAGGGCAGCACGGATCAGATCGGCCATCAGCTGGGAATCGCTGCGGCCGGGGTACATCACATGCAGGGCTTCGACGCGGGCGGCGTCGCGCAGCGGCAAATGGACGGTGTAGGCACGCACATCCGTACGTGCATGTCCCTCCTTGCTCCAGCGTTGGATCAGTTCGGCAATGCGCATGGGGATTCCCTGCTTCACGATGGTTTCGTTATAGCAAAGCCACCCGCAAGGCAAAGCAGGCAGAAAGGTATTTTTCTCCTATGCCCTGCGCCACACGAGCGTGCGATTGTTCGCAGGCATCGCAATATCCTGCTGCAGGATCAGGCCCTGCGCGCGCGCCAGTGCGTCCACTGTCTCGAAGTCGCGCACCCCGGAAGCAGGGTCGCGTGCCTTCAGCCAGGCGTCGAAGCGGGCGTTGCTGTCAGAGGTGAACGTGCCGTTGTAATTGAATGGCCCGTATACGGCCAGCACACCGCCGGACTCGAGCACGGCGCCCACGCCTTCGAAAAATCGCTCCACCTCGAGCCAGCTCATGATGTGCAGGGTGTTGGCCGAAAACACCGCGTCATAGCGGCCGCTGTGCCAGGCCGTGTCGTTGACGTCGAGCGCCAGCGGATGCAGCACGTTGGGCAGTGCGGCTTCGGCGAGCCACAGCCGGATGCCGGGATGGTGCTGCGGCACGTCGGCTGTCTGCCACACGAGATGCGGCAGGTCGGGCGCGAAATAGACAGCGTGCTGGCCGGTGCCGCTGCCGATTTCCAGCACCCGGCGGCATTCGGCGAACACGTCGCGCAGCACCGCAATGATCGGCTCGCGGTTCTGTGCACAGGATTCAGCAAACGGCTTGTCGGTCAAAGTCGCCCCCCCGGCTTCTTGCATTGGCACTGGTATTCCAGTCCTTCACCCGGCGTAATCGGGCGCGGGCGATTCGCCTGAGTTGAAGGAAATGCAGCCCACGAGCAGGGCGGCGAGTAATAAAACAGGACAAGGGTACGGGACATGGTGTCTCCCTGGATTGAACGGGGTCGCGCTTACGCCGCCGTGAGGTCGACCAGCCGGCCGTCGGCCAGCAGCAACGCGGCATGCACCGGTTTATCGGGGTACAGACCAGCCAGCAGCATCCGGTAGCCGGCCAGCTGCGACCGATGGCGCTCGGCCAATTGTGCATCCGGCAGGCTGCAGTTGTCGTCACCGGTTTTATAGTCGACCAGCCACACCGCATCGTCGAATTCCACCACGCGATCAAGCCGCTGCACGCGCCCATTGGCATCCAGCAGCACCAGCTCGTTGTGCGCGCGCCGATACTGCGCGGGGTCGAAGAAGCGCGCCAGATGTGGCAGCGAAAGCAGCGCCCGGGCGCCGGCTTCGATCTCGTTCAGCTCGGCCGCCACGCCCAGGCGCGTCGCCAGCGCCGGCAGGTCGCGCGGCGCACCTGGCGGCGCATGACGTTCAAGGCAGGCGTGGAACAGTTCGCCGCGTGCGGTGGCCAGGTTGACGGGCGCGGGCGCAAGCCGTTGCCCGATGGCAGGCGCGGTGATGCGCGGCGTTACGGCCACTTCCGGGTTGGTGTCGGCAGTTTGGGCTGGCGGCAGATCGGCTGGCAGCGCCATGCCCTGCCACGCCGCCTCGACCCGTTGCAGCCAGGCGCTCTTGTCGGCAGCGCCGCTCACGATCAGTCCCTGTTCGGCGCGGGTGAGCGCCACGTACAGCAGGTTGTCGGATTCGCGCTTCGCCAGGACCTCTTCTTCATCGAACCAGGGCTGGCGGCTCGTGCCGCGATCATCCTGCTTGCCGAACAGGGAGAAGTGCTCGGGCCGCGGCGCCTCGGGCGGCCACGGCGCCAGCACGGCGTAGCTGTCGCCCTTCGGGTGGTCGCTGCCGCCCAGGAGCCAGACGATCGGTGCCTCCAGCCCCTTGGATCCGTGGATGGTCAGCAGGCGCACCGCGTTCTCGCCGTCGGCCGCCAGCCCCTCGCCGGGCGCGGCGTCGGCGTCGTCGGTGAGCGACACCAGTTCGCGGATGAAGCCGGCCAGCGTCGGGTAGCGCCCGGCGTCCTGCGTCAATGCCAGCTGCATGAAGGCGCGCAGGTTGGTGGCGACCTGCGGCCGCAGCGCCGCAGGCACGGCAGCCGCATAGCGCGCTTCGACGTCGCCCTCGAAATAAATGCGGTCGAGCAGGTCGTGCACCGGCAGCGTGCCGCAGTGGGCGCGCCAGCGGATCAGCAGGCGCGCGGCGCGTGCCAGCATCGGCGATGGATCCGGTTGCCCGGCCACTGCAATCAGGCGCTCCCAGCCGCGCGTGCCGTCCGCAGCGCTGGGCGCGAACACCCACAACAGGTCGTCGTCGCTGCAGCCGAAGATCGGGCTTTTCAGGACGTGCGCCAGCTTCAGGTCGGCGTGCGGCAGCAGCAGGGTTTCGAACAGCGCGATCATGTCCCGCGCCTCCAATGCGTGCAGCAGACCGCCGCGGCGCGAGGTGATGAAGGGGATGCCGGCGGCTTCCAGCTCGCGCTCGTACAGGTGCAGATGCGTGCGCTTCCGCACCAGCGCCATCACGTCGCCGGGGCGTGTGGGGCGCTGGCCATCCTTGTCCGTCACGCCCCAGTGGCCCAGCACCTCGTCGCGCAACACCCGGGCAAACAGCCGGGCTTCCGCGTGCACCGCGCGGTCGTCGGCTTCCGGCTGCGGCGTGGTGAGCGGGTTGCGCAGTCCGTCGGCAGCCGCGGATTCTGTTTTTTCCACCAGCACCGGCAGGCAGCGCAGCGCGCCGGGGCGGCTTTCGTTTGCCGGCGCATGCGTGTGCTCGGCAAAGCCCGCCACGCCGGCGAACACCGGATTGATCGCCTTCACTACCGCCGGCGCCAAGCGCCGTGTCATGTCGGCGCTGAAACACGCTGCGTCGAAATGCGTGCGCAGAAACTCCGCAGCTGCGCTGAACACCCGCGCTTCGCCGCGGCGGAAGCGGTAAATCGCCTGCTTCGGGTCGCCCACCATGAACACGGTCATGTCGCTGTCCGCCGCGTGTGCTTCGGCCAGCCAGGTAGACAGCGCCCGCCATTGCAGCGGATTGGTGTCCTGGAATTCGTCGAGCAGCAGATGGCAGTAGCGCGCGTCCAGCTTCAGCGCCAGCCCGGCCGCGTGCTCCTCGCTCTGCAACAGCCAACAGGCCAGCCATTCGGCGTCGGCAAAGTCGATCACCCCCTGCTGCGCCTTGGTGTCCTGATAGGCCGCGAGCATCGCATGACCGAGCAGCAGGCCATGGCGGTTCAATGCCCAGATGCGCTGGTCGGTTTCAATTGCGGCGACGTTTTCCAGCGCGGTCTCCAGCGTGTCGTAGTCGCGCAGGTAAGTGTCCGCGTCGGCGCCGAGCGCAGCAAGCAGGCCCTTGGTCGCCTTGCTGGCGAGCCGTCCGCCGTCCGCCTTGAGGAGCTTCCTGCGCAGTGCCTCGAAATCCGTTTCGGCGAGCGCCTGCTGGATCGCGACGCCCTTCCGGCGTTCGGTGTCGCTGCCCTTTTCCAGCGCAAGGCCCATCCGCTTCACGCGGGCGACCATCAGATCGTCGGCCCAGAACGCCGTCACCGGGTCGTTCTCCAGATCTGGATGCAGGCCGGCGCGCAGCTGTTCCAGCGCATGGGCCACCGGATCGGCCTCGCCTTCGGTGTAGGCCCACCACTCCGCGCGGGCATCGAGAAAATGCCGCAGCAGCGCGCGCAGGCTGTGCTCGCCGATGTCGGCCAGCAGGGCCAGCAGCGCGCGACCTTCCGGCGATTCGGGTGAGGCCGCCCATTGCGCAAGCAGCCGGTCGCGCACCTCGTCCTGCAGCTGGCGGGTGCGTTCCAGCAGCGGCGCCCCCCACGGCAGCCCCGCCTCCAGCGGCGCGCGTTTCAACAGGTCGAGAAACCAGCCGTGGAAAGTCGTCACCGTTGGCCCCGGCTGTGCGTTCAGCACCGTCTCCAGCAACCCGCGCGCGCGCGGCAGCAGCGCGTCGATCTCGTCCTCCGGCACTTTGCGCTCACGCAGAAATTCACGCACCGTCGCGTCGTCCGCCAACGCCAGCACCCGCAGCCAGTCGTGCAGGCGATCGGTCATTTCCTGCGCCGCCTTGCGCGTGAAGGTGATTGCCAGCAGCTCGGAGGGCGCCGCACCCCCCAGCAGCAGGCGCAGCATGCGCGACACCAGCAGCCAGGTCTTGCCGCTGCCGGCACAGGCCTCGACCACGGCAGAGCGGGCAGGCGAAAGCGCGATCCCGATATCCAGCAACTTATGCATGCCACATTCCCTTGCGGCACAGTCCGCGTGCTTCGCAAAACTGGCAAACGGCGTCGATGCCCGATGCGGGAAGCGCGGCCCCCGCGGCGAGCGCTTCGAGGAGTTCGGGCAGGCGGCGGCTGATGGCGTCGACGTCGGTTTCCCCGTCGAGTTCGAGCGCAGCGACGGGGGTTTCGTTGATCGGCAGGTAGGCAGCAGCGGCCTCTGCGAGCCAGGCGTAGAACGGCAGCTGGATCGCCTCGTCGGGCGCTTTGAGTTTCTTTTTCAGACTTTGTGCGGCACCGGTTTTGTAGTCAATGACGGTGCGGGCGTCATGTTTTTCATCGACGCGGTCGACGCGTCCATGCAGGGTGACTTCACCGAGTCCGGCGACGCTGAACGGCACGGCGAAATCGGCTTCGCCCGACTGGTAATGCCAGCCCTGGGCGACCCAATCCAGCCAGGTATCGACATAGGCGGGCTGGATTTTTTCCCAGCGGCTGCGCCAAGCGGCGGCAGTCCACGCGGGCAGCGCGGCGAATTCGGCGGCGGATATTTCCTGCAACCGGGCCAGCGCGGTGTCGTGCTCGGGTGGCGGCGCGCTGTCGTGAAAGGCTTTGAGGATGCGATGCAGTGCATTGCCGTAATCGCTCTTGTCGAGTGTCTCGTCTGCCTCGTCGAGTTCGCGGATGCCGAGCACACGGGTGACGAAAAACCGATACGGACAATCGAGCAGGGTCTGGTACGCGGTGGGCGAATAGCGGCGCGGCAGCTGCGCAGCCGTCACACTCGGTGCCGGCTGCATGCTGGCTCCAGGAAGCGGGCTGAATTGGGCGGGCGGCTCGCCAATGGCCTGCGTCGGCAGGGCGCTGCCCCACGCGGCCTGATGCAGTGCCTGTAGCCGCAGCACCAGCGGCGAGGCGGGATTGGGCTCGTCGTCGTTCCAGGCCTGCCAACTCAGCAGCGCCGGTCCCTGGACCAGCAGCTGCATCAGGTCGGTGGTGGCGGCTTCGGCCTCAGCGCTCGCGGTGGACAGGCCCAGCTGCGCGCGGGTTGCCTGACTGAAGAGGCCGGGTGCGGGGCATGCCGGCAGGTGGCGGGCGTCGGCACCGATCACCGCGACGGCGTCGAACAGGCGCCCGCGCGCGGCGGGTAGCGAGGTCAGCACGATGGGGCTGGCGACGCTGGCGTCGATGAAGCTGGAGGATTCCAGCGCCAGATTGAGCCAGCGCCGCCATTCGCCGAAGCTGTATTTTTCGGGATCGTCCGCCAGATCGCGGCGCAGGGTCTCGATCGTGTCGAGCACGCTGGCGCCGGCGGCATCGGCCTGCAGTGGCGCCATCGCGTCGAGCTGGACAAGGCTGTCGGCCAGCCGTGCGAGCCACATCGACAACGGCGCGCGATTCTGGGCGAAGCGTTGCCGGGCGCTGAACAGCGCAGCCAGCCATGGCGGCTGCGTGCCGAACTGGGCGTACGCGAGCCGCTGAATATCGGACGTGCCTTGCGCGACCCCCTGCCGCCGCAGCGCGAGTTCGAGTTGCAGCACCTGATCCTGTCGCCCGGCAAGCTCCCCCAGCAGGAACGGCGATTTCAGCAAGTCGAGCAATTCGACGTGCGGGAAGTCGGCCGCCACGCATTCGAGCCAGCGGTCGATCACGGCGGCGGCAGCGGTGGTCGACAGCGTCCAGCCGGTTTCGTCGGCCACCAGCACGTCCATGCGTTCGAGCAGCGCGCGCACCCGGCGCGCGGTCTCGCGGTCGAGTGCGATAAGCGCCATGCCGCGCTTGCCGGCGTGCAGTTGTTCGGCCACCCAGGCGGCGACGGCGCGCGCTTCGGCTTCCAGGTGCGGTGCCGGGCACAGCGTGAAGCGGGCCTTCAAAGTCGATACGGGAAACGCGCTGGCGACGCGGGCGGCGCGATCGTGCAACGGCGGCGCGGTCTGCTGCCAGGCCTGATTCAGGGTGAACGCCACGCCGTCAGCGGCATCGGCCGTCAGTTCGAACAAGGTGACCGGGGTGAGTTCGGCGCAGCGCTCGAGAAACTGCCGTTCGACCGCGGTCAGCGTGCCCAATGCGTAGCCATAGATCGGTTGAGGCGCGGACTGGATCTGCTCGAGCAGCCTGTCCAGCGCGCGCGCATAGCGCGCCTGCGGGTCATGGCCGCCGGTGTTGAGCGCCTGCCACACCGCCTCGATCAGCGCCGTTTCACGGTCCAGGGCATCGGCATGCAGCGCGCGTATTTGCGACCCGATTTCGCCGCCCAGGCGCGCGGCAGACAGCTCGTCCGCCAGCCCCAGCAGTTCATTGGCGAGCGCCCACTTGTCGATTTTGCCCAGCCAGTCCTCGCGGCGGAGCACGCCATGCAGGCGTGCCAGGCGCTGGGCCTGCGGTTCGGCGCGATCGCCGGCCACGCCTTCAGCCCAGCTTTTCAGCGGCGTGATGCGCGGCGGGATTAGCACGGGGCGGCCGGCCGCCTGCGCCAGCGCGCGGGCAAAGTCCTGTCCTGCGCGGTGGTTGGGGACGAGCACTGTCAGCCCGGACAGGTCGGGCAGGCGGTCGGCATGGTGATCGAGCAGGGTGCGGGCGACGGCGTGCGGCAGGCCGCCCGGGATTTTCAAGGGGCTCAGCGCTCCAGGTACTTGAGCTTGTCCTTGACGCCGGCCCATTCGTCGGCGTCGGGCAGCGGGTCCTTGCTCTCGATGATGACCTTCCACTCCTTGGCGAGCTGCGCGTTGAGCGCGATATAGGCGCGCTGGTCGTCCGGC
>JAKBJA010000064.1 GCA_021836225.1 Pseudomonadota bacterium
TCTGTGCCTGCCCGATTCGCCGATGAGAACTTATGCGGTGAACTAAACCGCTAACGCGGTATTCCGAACAGGCCTCCCCGCGCGCTCGCGGCTTCATCCGGGTCCCGGCGGATCGGGCACTGGAGTCACACTCGATTCAGTTGCTACCGGCAACCGAATCCCTCGATCCAAGGAGTTCCCGATGACCCCATTGCGCCAGCGCATGCTCGAAGACATGCGCCTGCGGAACCTGTCCGCCGAGACCCAGCGTAGTTATATCCACTACGTCGCCGGTTTTGCAAGCCATTTCGGCCTCAGCCCCGAAAAGCTGGGGCTGGACGACATCCGCAGCTACCAACTCTTCCTCGTCGAGCAGCGCCAGCTATCGCCCGAATCCATCAACGCCTTCCTCTCCGCCGCCCAGTTTCTCTACACCGTCACCCTCGACATGCCGTGGAGCAAGGCCCAGTTCCCCCGCATGAAGGTGCCCCAGAAGCTGCCCGAGGTGCTCAGCCTCGACGAAGTCGCCGCCCTGTTTAGCCACATCCACATCCTCAAGCACCGCGCCGTGCTCATGCTTTGCTACGGCTCCGGGCTCCGCATCTCGGAGGCCGTCGCACTGAAAGCCGCCCACATCGACTCGCACCGCATGCTCATCCGCGTCGAGCAGGGCAAGGGCGCCAAGGACCGCTACACCGTGCTCAGCGCCCGCCTGCTCACGCTGCTCCGCGCCTACTGGAAGCTGCAGCGGCCCGTCGACTGGTTCTTCCCCGGCACCAAGGCCGGCACGCACCTCCAGCCGGCCACCGTGCGCGAAGTCTGCCACCAGGCGGCGCAGATGGCCGGCCTCACCAAACGCGTCACTCCGCACCTGCTGCGCCACAGCTTCGCCACGCATCTCCTGGAGAACGGCACCGACACGCGCGCCATCCAGGTCGTGCTGGGTCATCAGCGCCTCGACACCACCGCTCGCTACACCGCCGTTTCGCCCCAATCCGTGTCCCGTCTGATCAGCCCTCTCGATCAGTTGCCCGCACCAGCACCGCCCAAGCCGCCCAAACGCAAACGCGGCCGCCCGCGCAAGAACCCCGCGCCGGAGCCGCAGGGCTGAAGCCGTGGGCCGGCCATCTCTGGAGGTGGCTGACATCTTCCGCCGCCACGGCGAACGGTATCGCGCCCGGCATCGATTGCCCCTGCAGCAACTGCGCCTGATGCGGGCCATCGAGTCGTGCCGCACCGCCGCCCTCGGCGGCCACGTGGAGCGCTGCAGCCACTGTCCCCACCAACGCATCAGCTACAACTCCTGCCGCAACCGCCACTGCCCGAAGTGCCAGAACCTGGAGCGCAGCCGCTGGCTGGAGCGCAGGCAGTCCGAACTGTTGCCCGTCCCCTATTTCCACGTCGTCTTTACCATCCCGGAGCAACTCCACGCGCTCGCCTTGCGCAACCAGGCCGCCGTCTACGGCATCCTGTTTCAAGCCAGTGCCCAAACCCTCCTCACCATCGCCGGCGACCCGCGCCATCTCGGCGCCCGCATCGGCTTCTTCTCCATCCTCCACACCTGGGGCCAGAACCTGCTGCTGCATCCACACGTGCACTCGGTTGTCACCGGCGGCGGACTCAGCCCGGACCGCCAGCGCTGGATCGGCTGCCGCCCAGGCTTCTTTCTCAGCGTGCGCGTGCTCTCGCGCCTCTTCCGGCGCCTGTTTCTCGAAGCCCTCCAGCGCGCCTTCGACAAGGGCCAACTGGAGGAGCCCGGCGAACTGAAAACACTCCTCGCCCGGCTGTCAAAACGCGAGTGGGTCGTCTATGCCAAGCCACCCTTTGGCGGGCCCGCGCAGGTGCTGGACTACCTCGGCCGCTACACGCACCGCGTGGCCATCTCCAACAACCGCCTGCTCGGCATGGACGGCGACCAGGTGCGATTCCGCTACAAAAACTACCGCGCCAAGAACAAAGACAAGCATCGCACCATGACCCTGGCTGCCGGAGAGTTCATCCGCCGCTTCCTGCTCCACACCCTCCCGCCCGGCTTTCAGCGCATCCGCCACTACGGCCTGTTGGCCAGCCGGCAGAAGCAGGCCAACCTGGCCCACTGCCGCCAATTGCTGTCCCAGACGCTGCCGCCAGGCTCGTCCCTTCCGCTGCCCGCTCAACCCGCCAGGGAGCAGGATCTCCTGGCGCCGTTTCTCCGCTGCCCGGCCTGTGGGACAGGACAAATGCAGCGAGTCGAACTCCTGCCGCCGCGCCGCTGCCACCTCCGGGAGATCGACTCCTCATGAGGTCTTCCCGTCCGTCCGCCCGCCCCAACGCGACCCGGCTCCGGGCCGCAGCCCGAAGTGTGTCCAAAGCCCCAAATCCCTGCCAAACGGGGACGCCGCGGCCCACAATCCCAGAGGCTCAAGCCTTCCCCAGCCCCGCCGGCTCCCCGGCCGCAGCACCAACCACCGCGCCAGCACACTCGTCCTGCTCCGCCCCGAGCCCCCTCCCGCCCGAGCAAAACCCATAGTTCCAATCCTCCAGCCCCGCGGTTCAGTTCATCGATCGTTCTCATCACCGGGACGGCCCAAGCTCCGACCGCCCCCCCACGCCCTCGCCCCGTCCCGCCGATGAGAACTTATGCGTTAACGCGTACAAACGGAGCAATAGCTA
>JAKBJA010000190.1 GCA_021836225.1 Pseudomonadota bacterium
GCATGCAGCGCGAATGCTACCTGCCGGTGCTGCCGCGCCGCGGGCGGATGATGCGTTTCGGGCGCGTGGGCCGCAACACGCGCATGACGAAGAATCGCTACGGCATTCCCGAACCGTTGGATGCGCGCCCCCTGCGCGCGCGCCAGCTGGACCTGCTTCTGATGCCGTTGGTGGGGTTCGACCGCGAAGGTTACCGGCTGGGGATGGGCGGCGGCTTCTACGACGCGACGCTGGCGTTCATGCAGCACCGGCGTCTGTGGCGCAAGCCGCGCCTGGTGGGAATCGCCTACGAATGCCAGCGGGTGGACGCGCTGCCGCACGAACCGTGGGACATGCCGCTCGATGCGGTGCTGACCGAACGCCAGTTGTACCGCTTCAACTCAAACCACCCCTAGTGCCTGTAGTTCATTCGCCCAGATAGGCCTGACGCACGGCGGGATTGGCTGCGAGCTCGGCAGACAGTCCGCTGAGTGTGACGACGCCGTTTTCCAGCACGTAGCCGCGTGCGCAGGTTTTCAGCGCCAGATGGGCGTTCTGCTCGATCAGCAATACCGCCACGCCGCCCGCCGCGATCTGGCGAATGATGTCGAACACCGCCTGCACCATCAGCGGGGCCAGCCCCATGCTCGGCTCGTCCAGCAACAGCAGGCGCGGACGCGCCATCATTGCGCGTCCCAGCGCCAGCATCTGCTGCTCGCCGCCGGACAACAGGCCGGCGAGTTGCGTACGGCGTTCGGTCAGGCGCGGCAGCAGCGCGTAGACCTGATCGAGGTCGCGGGCGATCGCCGCGCGGTCGTTGCGGATGTAGGCGCCCATCATCAGGTTCTCGGCTACCGACATGCGCGGGAACACACCGCGCCCCTCGGGCACCAGCGCGAGTCCGCGCCGCGCCACCTCGTGCGCGGGCAGCCGGGTGAGCGCCTTCCCATCGAACTGCACGCTGCCCGCCTGCGGTGCGATCAGCCCGCTGATGGCCTTGAGGGTCGTTGTCTTGCCTGCGCCGTTGGCGCCGATGAGGCAGACCATTTCGCCCGGCGCAACCTCCAGGCTGAGCTCGCGCACCGCCTGGATCCCGCCATACGCCACCGACAACTGGCTGACTTCGAGCAGTGCGCTCATAGCGCCTCGTCCCCCAGGTACGCCGCGATGACCTTGGGGTCGCGGCTGACCACATCGGGGGTGCCTTCTGCAATTTTCACGCCATAGTCGAGCACGGCCAACCGGGTACACAACCCCATCACCAGCTTCACGTCGTGTTCGATCAGCAGCAGGGTCAGCCCGTCGGCCTGCAGTTGCAGCAGCAGCTCGCGCAACGCCGCGCGTTCGGCCTTGTTCATCCCGGCGGCAGGTTCATCGAGCGCCAGCAGGCTCGGTTCGGTTGCCAGGGAGCGGGCAATTTCGAGCCGACGCTGGTCGCCGTAGGGCAAATTCTTGGCAAGACGATGGGCGTGCTGGGAGAGGCCCATGCGGTGCAGCAGGGCATGGGCACGCTCGCGCGAATCGGCTTCTTCGCGGCGCGTGGCGGGCAGGCGCAGCACCGCCCCGACGACGCCGCTGGCGGTGCGCGCGTGGCGCCCCACCAGCACGTTTTCGAGTGCGGTCATCTCGGCGAACAGGCGGATGTTCTGGAAGGTGCGCGCAAGTCCCGCCTGCAGCACTTGGTGCGGCTTTTGTCCGTCGAGGCGGGTGGCGTTGAGGCGGACCTCGCCGCGGTCTATTGAATACAGCCCGGTGAGCGCGTTGAACAGGGTGGTCTTGCCCGCGCCGTTGGGACCGATCAGTCCGAAAATTTCGCCCGCGTGGACCTGCAGCGAAATGTCGGACAGTGCCTGCAGGCCGCCAAACGCCTTGCTCACGCCGGAAACGGTCAGCAGCGGTGTCAACTCTGCATCGAGCTTGCTCGATAGGAGATTGCCTACCTTTGGTGCGCTCATCCTTTGGCGTCGGCGAATTCCTGGCGGCGGCGTGTCGACGGAATCAGCCCAGCGGGGCGATACAGCATGACCGCAACCAGCGCCACCCCGAACAGCAGCATGCGCAGATCCGCCGGGTCGATGTAGATCTGGCCGAACAGGTTGCGCTGCCAGTCGCCGGTGTAGCGCAGCGCCTCAGGCAGCAGCGTCAGCAGCAGCGCGCCGAAAATCACGCCGGGGATATGCCCCATGCCGCCGAGCACGATCATGCACAGGATCATGATCGACTCCATCAGGTTGAACGACTCGGGGCTGATGAAGCCCTGAAAGCTGGCGAACAGGCCGCCCGCCAGCCCACCGAAAGTGGCGCCCATGGCGAATGCCAGCAGCTTGAGATTGCGTGTGTTAATGCCGGTGGCGGCGGCGGCGATCTCGTCCTCGCGGATGGCCACCCAGGCGCGGCCGATGCGCGAATCTTCCAGCCGCATCGAAATGAAAATCACCGCCAGCACCAGCAGCAGAAACAGGTAATAAGTGAGGTGAACACCGGTAAAGGTGTAACCGAAGAGTTCATGCGGCTGGCTCAGGCTGAAGCCACCGAGGCGTACCGGGTCGATCAGGTTGATGCCCTGCGGGCCGTTGGTGATGTTGACCGGCGCATTCAGGTTGTTCATGAAAATGCGGATGATCTCGCCAAAGCCGAGGGTGACGATGGCAAGGTAGTCGCCGCGCAGCCGCAAGGTCGGCGTCCCCAGCAAAACGCCGAACAGGCCGGCCAGCGCCGCGCCCAGCGGCAGGATCGCCCAGAGCGGCAGATGCAGGCCGAAATGCGGGCTGGCAAGCCAGGCGTAGACGTAGGCCCCGAGGGCATAAAACGCGACGTAACCCAGATCGAGCAGGCCAGCGTAGCCGACGACGATGTTCAGCCCCAGCGCCAGCATCACATACAGCAGCGCCAGATCGAGCAGCCGCACCCAGGAACGTCCCAACCCCGCATCCACCAAAAACGGCAGCAGTGCCAGCCCCAGCGCCAGCAGTCCGAAGACGAGCCAGCGCGGCCGTGTTTTGTTCAAGCTAAGCACGCTCGACAACGCGCGCCCCCAGCAAGCCCGACGGGCGGAACACCAGCACCGCGATCAGCACGAAAAACGCGAACACGTCCTGGTAATGGCTGCCGAGGAAGCCTCCGGTGAGGTCGCCGATGTAGCCCGCGCCGAACGACTCGATCAGCCCCAGCAGCAGGCCGCCCAGCATCGCGCCGCCCAGGTTGCCGATGCCGCCCAGCACCGCCGCCGAGAAAGCCTTGAGCCCGAGCAGGAAACCCATGTAGTAGTGCGCCAGGCCGTAATAGGCGCTCACCATCACACCCGCCACTGCCGCCAGCGCCGAGCCGATCACGAAGGTGGACGCGATCACCCGATTCACGTCCACCCCCATCAGGCTCGCCACCTGCCGCGATTGCGCGGTGGCGCGCATGGCGCGGCCCAACCGGGTTTTCTGCACCACCAGGATCAGCGCCAGCATGATGAGCACGGCCAGCACGAGGATGGCGATCTGCACGTCGCTGATGGTTGCGCCCAGAATCTCGTGCCGGCCCTGCGGCAGGATCGCGGGAAAGGGGATGTACTGCTTGCCCCAGATCAGCATGGCGACGTTCTGCAGGATGATCGACACGCCGATCGCCGTGATCAGCGGCGCCAGCCGCGGCGCGTGACGCAGCGGCCGGTAGGCGACGCGCTCGATCAGCAGGCCCAGCGCCATGCACACCGGAATCGCCACCGCCAGCCCCGCCCCCAGCACCAGCACGCCCGGCAGGCCGGGCGCCGCCAGCGCCAGTGCGCCGGTCACCGCCAGTGCCACCATCGCCCCCATCATGGTGATTTCGCCATGCGCGAAATTGATGAGTTCGAGGATGCCGTACACCATGGTGTAGCCCAGCGCCACCAGCGCATACACGCTGCCCAGCACCAGGCCGTTGATGAGTTGTTGCAGGAAGATGTCCATTAGCCCGGATGTTTCATGAATTCGCGTGATGATCGCGCAGTATTTTGTTTTGTAGGGGGATTTTGTGAAGGAGCGGCGTAGTTATTCATACGCCCGACTGAGCAAAATTTCCATACGAAAGAAAAGACCAGCGAGGGCACGCGTTAATTTGTGAAATATCCGGGCTCGTGCGCGTGCGCCAACCCGGTTGAATTCAGCTCAGCTTAGTTGCCGCTTTGCACGGTTTCGAGGGTCTGCCACTTGCCGTCCTTCACCTGGTACAGCGTGACCGCGCCGCCGGTGATGTCGCCCTTGGCATCGAAACGAATGCGTCCGGTCACCCCCTGGTAATCTGTCTTGGGCAGCTCGGCCAGGTATTTGGCGGGATCGCTGGAGTCGGCGCGTTTCATGGCGTCGATCAGCACCTTCATGGCGTCGTAGGCGTAGGGGGAATAATTCTGGATCTTGCCGTACTTGGATTCGAACTTGGCCTTGAACGCGCTGCCGCCCGGCATCGCATCGAGCGGCAGACCCGGGTTGGAGGCCAGCGCGCCCTCGGCGTCGGCGCCAGCCAGTTCGATCAGCTTGGGCGTCTGCGCGCCGTCGCCGCCGAGGAATTTCGCCTGCATGCCGAGCTGCTTCATCTGCTTGATCATGGGCGCGGCCTGCGGATCCATGCCGCCGAAGAACACCAGGTCGGGCGCCTTGCCCTTGATCGAGGTGAGGATCGCCATGAAGTCGGTCGAGCGGTCGGACGTGTATTCGCGCGCCACCACTTCGCCGCCCGCAGCCTTGGCCGCCTTTTCCACTTCGTCGGCCAGTCCCTGCCCGTAGGCAGTGCGGTCGTCGATGATGGCGATTTTCTTCGCACCCAGTTTGGTCACGGCGTAATTCCCCAGCACGGTGCCCTGCTGCGCGTCGTTGGTCATCACGCGATACGCCGTCTTGAAGCCGGATGCGGTGTAGGCCACCGCGGTGGCCGAGGGTGAAATCTGCGGAATCGTGTTATCGGAATAGATTTTGGACGCCGGGATGGTGGCGCCCGAATTGAGATGGCCGATGACCCCCACCACGCCTTCGTCCACCAGCTTTTGCGCCACCGTGGTGGCCGTTTTGGGGTCGGCTGCGTCGTCCTCGCTCTTCAGCTCAAGCACGACTTTCTTGCCGCCCAGCGTGAGGCCGGCGGCGTTGATTTCGTCCAGCGCCAGTCGGGCGCCGTTCTCGTTGTCCTTGCCCAGATGCGCCTGCGGGCCGGTAAGCGGAGAAGCCTGGCCGATCAACACCACCTGATTGTCGCCATTCTGCTGCGGCTTGTCGCCGCATCCTGCAACAAGCGCCGCTACTGCCACTACTGCCCAACGTAGAGTGTGACCCGTCATCTTGGACTTCCCCGCAATCAAACTGAAACGCGGGATTTATACCACAAAGCCTGCCGTGCCCGGCTTTCCGCGAGGCTAGAAAACACAAGGCCGACGCATGCGTCGGCCTTGTGTCACTCTCATGGAGCAGAACTGAATTATTTCAGGCTCAGCACCCACTCGATGATCTTGCTGGCATCTTCCGGCTTGACCTGCGGGCTCGGCGGCATGGGAATCTGGCCCCACACGCCCTTGCCGCCGGTTTTCACCTTGGCAACCAGCTTGTCGTGCGCGGTTGCGTCGCCTGCGTACTTCTTGGCCACTTCCTTGAAGGCGGGACCGACGATTTTCTTGTCGACGCCGTGGCAGGACATGCAGGCGTTCTTCTGTGCCAGCGCCTGGTCGGCCGAAGCTGCGCCAGACAGTGCCAGCAGTGCAGCGGAAGCCGCGGTCATCATCAGTTTCTTCATCACAATATCTATCTCCGGGGATCGGTTAATCAGGCATTTCTGCACGCTTGCAATATTAAGGGAAAACCCTCCCTGCGCAAGTTGGAATGCTGGTTATTTGCTACCAACCCCGGTAACACATTGTTATTCCCGCTCGACCAGATCACGGTAGGCATGCCAGCTGGCATGGCCCAGCCAGGGGAAAATGACGGCCATGGCAATGAAGTTGGTCGCCATGCCGACCGCCACCAGCATAGCGATCAATACGCCCCACAGCAGCATCACCGGAAAATTGAGCTTGGTCGCCATGAAACTGGTCACCAGCGCAGTCGCGAAATCGACCTTGCGATGCAGCATCATCGGCAGCGACACCACCGAGAGGCTGAATACCATCAGCGCCAGCACGGCGCCGAATGCCAGGTAGGCCAGCACGAAGTCGGTGTGCTGCTGCACCGCGCTGACGCTCAGCAGGTCGGACAGGCCGGCGATACCCGTGCCGTTGAGAAACAGCCCGACCAGAATCGCCGAAATGCGCTCCCACGAAATCAGCACGAACAGCAGCATCACCGTGAAAAGCCCCAGCGAACCGGGATTGGCGCGCCACGACAGCAGGGGAACGAACAGTTTGGGCAGCTTGTGGTGATGCTCCAGCCGGTGGCTCAGACAATAGAACACGGTGGCCAGGACCGGCGCGACGAACAGGAAGCCCGAGGTCAGCGCCATCGCCAAGTGCGGCCGGTCCGCCGCAGCCTGCATCAGTCCGTACCCAAGCAGGGCAATTACAACGCCGTAGAACAGGCTCAGCGGCCACGCCTTGATCAGGTCATTTGCCCCTTCGCGCAGCCAGTGAAACGGTTGGTCGATCGTTACGCTGCGGATGCCTGGCAAATCCATGCGGGCCGCCTGGGGATGGAAAACAGGATGTTCAGTATGTGTGCTCATAATCGCTCCTCATGCAAACAGCCTCTTTTTTTGATAGCAGGCGCCGCCGCAGGTTCCTAATAGCAAATACTGATGCACCGATTCACGCCAGCAACGCCGACAGGTCGCTGACGGGAGGCTGACACGCCGTGCCGCTGCAGATCCAGGCAACGGGGCGATCCGGCTCGGGCCTGGCTAGCGCCCCGGGCAAACCGACACCATTGGGCAAAACCAGCAGGCAGTCGCGCGCGGCAAGTTTCGGCCCCAGCGCCGCCGCCCACTCGCGCAGTGCCGCCGCCGGACCGCGCAGCAGGATCACGCGCGGCGGCACCAGCGCCTCGTCGAGCACGGCAAGCAATGTGGGATAGGCGATCGGCTGCTGGGTCAGGTGCGCATGAAACAGATGCAGGCAGCGCGCACTGGCCTCCAGGTAGCGGGGCTCGCCCAGCAGATGCCCGAGCCGCTGCAGGGCGAACGCGGCGACGCCATTGCCGGAAGGGGTGGCGTTGTCGTAACCGGGCTTGGGACGGGTAAGCAGCGCTTCGTGGTCGTGGCTGGTGAAGAAGAAGCCGCCCGCTTCCGTGTCCTCGAAATGCGCCAGCAGGGCGTCGGCAAGTTCGCGCGCCCAGATCAGGTCCTGTTCGCGGTAGCCTGCCTGCAGCGTTTCCAAAAGCGCGTCGAGCAGGAAAGCGTAGTCGTCAAGATAGGCATTGAGGCGCGCCTCGTCGTGCTTGTGGCTGGCGAACAGCCGGCCCTCGCGCCACAGATGCCGGTGCAGGAAATCGAGCGCTGCGTGCACCTCGGCGACCCAGTCCGGACGATTCATTACCCGTCCGGCATGCGATAGTCCGGCGATCATCAGCGCGTTCCAGCTGGTGAGCTGCTTGTCGTCGCACCCGGGGCGCACTCGGCTTGCACGCGCGGCGAAGAGTTTGGTGCGGGCGCGCGCCAGCCGCGCCGCCGCGTCCTCCTCCGTCAGCCCCAGCGCGGCCGCGATTTCGTTCAGCGGCTTGGCGAGAATGGGATTCCAGCTCGTATTTTCGAAATTGGGCGGCAAGTCGAAACCGTATACCGGCGCCGCCACCGCGTATTCCTCCTCGCTCAGCAGCGCACGCACTTCTTCGGGTGTCCACACATAAAACTTGCCTTCGTGGCCCTCGCTGTCGGCGTCGAGCGCGGAATAGAAGCCGCCCTCCGGCGCGCGCATCTCGCGCAGCGTCCAGCTGACGATGCCCGCGGCGGTGTCCGCAAACAGCGGGTCGCCGGTCAGCGCCCAGGCGTCGGCATAGAGCTGCAGCAGCGGGCCATTGTCGTAGAGCATCTTCTCGAAGTGCGGGATCGCCCACTGTTCATCCACGGAATAGCGGCAGAAGCCACCGCCCAGCTGGTCGACCACTCCGCCTGATGCCATTTTTGTCAGGGTGAACCGCGCCATCTCGCGCGCCTGCGTATTGCCGCTGCGGTGCGCTTCGCGCAGCAGGAAGAAGAGTTCGCCCGGGCGCGGGAACTTGGGCGCGCGCGAAAAACCGCCCCACACCGGATCGAAGGCCTGCGCCATGTCGCGCACTGCCTGGACGAGCGGCGCGTCGGACAAGGCCGCCCGGCTGCCGGCCGCCGGCTGCTGTTGCGCCATCGCGTCGCGCAGCGCCTGGTTCTGCGCCAGCACTTCGCCGCGCCGCTCGTGCCAGGCACGGGCGACGTTCTGCATCAGGTCGATGAAACCCGGCAGCTGATAGCGCGGTGTCTTGGGGAAGTAGGTGCCGGCGAAGAACGGCGTCTGGTCGGGCGCCAAAAAGACAGTCAGCGGCCAGCCGCCGCCGCGCTGGGCCAGCAATTGATGTGCGGCCTGATAGATCTGGTCGAGGTCGGGTCGTTCCTCGCGGTCGACTTTTATATTCACGAACAGCCGGTTCATCACCGCCGCCACCTCGGCATCCTCGAAGCAGTCGTGCGCCATCACATGGCACCAGTGGCAGGCCGAGTAGCCGATCGACAGCAGGATGGGCTTGTCCTCGCGGCGCGCCTTTTCCAGCGCTTCCTCGCCCCACGGGTACCAGTCGACCGGGTTGTCGGCGTGCTGCAGCAGGTAGGGGCTGGATTCGGCGGCTAAACGATTGAGCATGATTGCATAATAGTTGATTAAATCAGTCAACAATTGTACGCTTGTCGCAATTCAGAAAAAACGCAGGAGTGCCCTATGTCCCAGGAATTACTTGCTGCCGCCCAGTCGGGCGATGCCGCACAGATCAAGAAATTGCTTGAAGCCGGCGCCGACCATGCTGCTGCCGACGAGGCCGGCGAGACCGCGCTGATGCATGCGGCCCATGGCGGACACGTCGCGGCGGTCGCGGTGCTGATCGCGGCCGGCGCCGACGTCAACGCCCAGTCGCCGCAGGGCTGGACCGCTGTGGCGAAGGCCGCTTACAACGGCGAGACCGAGCGCGGCTACGTCGAGGTCATCGAAATCCTGCACGAGGCGGGCGCCTCGCTTGACGATCGCATCTTCTTCGGCATCACGCCGCTGATGCTGGCCGCCGGCGGCGGCGACGCCCCGGTGGTGGAATGGCTGATCAACGCCGGCGCCGACGTACTCGCCACCAACGAGGGGGGCCGCACTGCGCGCCTGATGGCGAACGACAAGTTCTACGTGGACGTGATCAACCTCTTGACCGAAGCCGAGCGCCAACTGGGCGTGCAGGAAGACGGCTCGTGCTCGTCGACCAAGAGCGTGGTCAAGCCGCAGGTGGTCAATCTGATGAAGCCAACCACGCACTGATGCGCGGGCTGGCCGGGACGTCTAACGTTCCAGCCAGTCAATCAGCCCCTGCCACTGCTCGATATCGCGCTCGGCGATATGGTGCGGCAGGTCGAACAGGCTCTTACCCTCGAACGCGGCGTTGACGTAATGCTGGGTGTTGCGCAGGAACGCCAGCACCGGCAGGTCCTGCTGAAGCATGTACTGCTCCAGCGTGACGCCGGCGCGGGTGCGCGGGTCGACACGCATGCCGACTACGCCGACGAAGGCATGGCCCTTGCGCACCGCCTTTTCGGCGTGCAGCGCGGCCAGAAATTCCTGGCTGGCGCGGATGTCGAACAGGGACGGTGCGATCGGCACCACCACCTTGTGCGCGAGCTTGAGCGCACGCTCGAGGTTCTTGCCGTGCAGTCCGGCGGGCGAATCGATCACCAGCCAGTCGCTGTCATCCTTTTGTCCCTCGCGCAGCAGTTCGATGTCCGGCAGCGCCATCTCGCGCATCGCCAGCCAGTGGGTGGCGGATTTCTGGCGGTCGAGATCCAGCATCGCCACGCGCGCTCCCGTTGAAGCCAGATAGCCGGCCAGGTTGGTCGACAGCGTGGTCTTGCCGCTGCCGCCCTTGGGATTGGCCACCAGAATCACGCGCATGCCGCTCACCCTTTGATTACAGCGGTTCGACGCTGTACGTCACTGCCAGCGTATGGGTCTCGCCCGGCGCCACGGTGACGACGTTGTCCATCGCGTTGGCCGATTCGACGCAGACCATTTCGCGCCAGCCGGCGCCGGATTTGCCGCGACCCATGTCGCCCATCTTCTCGGCCTTCTCGGTCCACGGCGTCCACACGATGGTGGACAGGGAACCGGTCTTGGCGATGCGGATGCGGCGCTTGAGGCCCTTGTCGACGATGACGCAGTCGGCCGGCGTGTTGACGTAGACCCGGTCGACCTCGCCCTCGAACGCGATATCGCCACGCTGCGCCTTGCGCGCGAAGTTGTCGACCTTGTCGTGATAGTCGCAGCCCTCCAGGCCGGCGACGCTCACGCCGCCGATGTCGCTGATGTGGAAATAGGTGTGTAGCGCCTCGCCGATCTTCACTGGCGCATCGCCGGTGTTGGTGGTGGCGAGCTGCATCTTCAGCTTGTCGCCGACCACCACCGTCAGCGTGACACGGCTGGGGTGCGGCCACTGCGCGCGAGTCTGCTCGTTCTCGGCCAGCTGCAGGGTGATCTCGGTTTTGGCGTCGTTGCGCTTGCGGCTGCCGGTCACGGTCCACGGCACGGTGCGCGCGAAGCCGTGCGCGGGGTAGCCGGATTCCGTGTCATGTGCGCCGAACCACGGCCAGCACACCGGCGCGCCGCCGCGGATGGATTTGCCCGGCGCGAACTTGGCGGCGTCGGACACCCACACCACCGGCGTCTGCTGCGACTTGGGACGGTAGCTCACCACGTGCGCGCCCTGCAGGCAGATCGTCGCGCGGCCGCCATGGTTGTCGATGTCGGCGTAGGTGAGGCCGCCGGCGCCGGTGCGGAAGGCGAGCTGACCGGGAATGGCAAAGCGCGCCAGCGGGTCGGCGTGAACCTGCGCCGCGGTCGGATGCTCGACCTGGCTGACGTCGCGCACCGCGCCAAACGCGGCGGAGGTCGCCATCGCGGCGTAGGCGCGCAGCGCGGCCGAGACTTCGCGTACACGGTTGACCGGCTTCCACGCTTGCGCGCCCTTGGCGTCCATCGCGGCGCGGCGGCGCGCGAGTTCGGATTCACTGAGACGCACGTTGATGCTGCGCTTGGGAATGTCGATGTCGATCGTGTCGCCCTCCTCGACCAGGCCGATGGTGCCGCCTTCCGCCGCTTCCGGCGAGGCGTGGCCGATCGACAGGCCCGAGGTGCCGCCGGAGAAGCGGCCATCGGTAATCAACGCACAGGCCTTGCCGAGGCCCTTGGATTTCAGATACGAGGTCGGATAGAGCATTTCCTGCATGCCGGGGCCGCCGCGCGGGCCCTCGTAGCGGATCACCACCACGTCGCCGGCGACGATCTTGTCGCCGAGGATCGCCTCGACCGCGGCGTCCTGCGATTCGAACACGCGCGCCGGGCCGGAAAATTTCCAGATGCTCTCGTCGACGCCGGCGGTCTTGACGATGCAGCCATCCAGCGCGAGGTTGCCGTACAGCACGGCCAGCCCGCCGTCCTTGGAGTAGGCATGCTCGATGTCGTGGATGCAGCCGTTCACGCGGTCGTCATCCAGCCTGGCGAAGCGGCGGTCCTGCGAGAACGCGGTCTGCGTCGGCACGCCGCCGGGCGCGGCGCGGAAGTAGTCCTTCACGTCCTTGTTGGTGGTGCGGCGGATGTCGTAGGTGTCGATCTGCTCGCCCAGCGTCTTCGTCAGCACGGTCGGCACGTCGCGGTGGACGAGGCCCCCGCGCTCGAGTTCGCCGAGGATCGCCATCACGCCGCCGGCGCGGTGCACGTCTTCCATGTGGTAGGTCTGGATCGACGGCGCAACTTTGGAGAGATGCGGCACGCGGCGGCTCATGCGGTCGATGTCGGCCATCGTGAAGTCGACGCCGGCCTCGTGCGCCGCGGCCAAGAGGTGCAGCACCGTGTTGGTCGAACCGCCCATCGCGATGTCGAGCGCGATGGCATTCTCGAAGGCGTCGAAGCTGGCGATCGCGCGCGGCAGCATGGTGGTGTCGCCTTCCTCGTAGAAGCGGCGGGTGTTCTTCACGATCAGCCGCGCGGCGGCGAGGAACAGGTTCCTGCGGTCGGCGTGGGTCGCCAGCAGCGAGCCGTTGCCGGGCAGCGAGAGGCCGAGCGCCTCGGTCAGGCAGTTCATCGAGTTGGCGGTGAACATGCCGGAGCACGAGCCGCAGGTCGGGCACGCCGAGCGCTCGAGCTGCTCGACCTTGTCGTCGCTGACCTTGCTGTCGGCCGCCGACACCATAGCGTCGACGAGATCGAGCTTGATGGTCTGCTTGTCCCACACCACCTTGCCCGCTTCCATCGGCCCGCCGGAGACGAACACCGTCGGGATGTTGAGGCGCAACGCGGCGTTGAGCATCCCCGGGGTGATCTTGTCACAGTTGGAAATGCACACCAGCGCATCGGCGCAGTGCGCGTTGACCATGTATTCGACCGAGTCGGCGATGAGGTCGCGCGAAGGCAGCGAATACAGCATGCCGCCGTGGCCCATCGCGATGCCGTCGTCGACCGCGATGGTGTTGAATTCCTTGGCCACGCCGCCCGCCGCTTCGATCTCGCGCGCCACCAGCTGGCCCATGTCCTTCAGGTGCACGTGGCCCGGCACGAACTGGGTAAACGAGTTGGCGATCGCGATGATGGGCTTGCTGAAGTCGCCATCCTTCATGCCGGTGGCGCGCCACAGCGCACGGGCACCGGCCATGTTGCGGCCGCGGGTGGTAGTCCAGGAACGGTAGTCAGGCATGATGCTCACTCAATCTATAATCAGTCGGCCATTTTACCTGCCCCGCCCCCACCCGGACACCTCATGCTCACCCATCCGCAATTCGATCCCGTCGCCCTGCAGCTCGGGCCCGTCGCCATCCACTGGTACGGCCTCATGTACCTGCTGGCGTTTGCCCAGGTCATCCTGCTCGGGCGCTGGTGCATCGCCCACCGGCCGTGGTCGGGCTGGACGCAAAAAATGCTCGACGACGTGCTGTTCTACGGCGTGCTCGGCGTCATCCTCGGTGGCCGTCTGGGCTACGTGCTGTTCTATAAGCCGATGGAGTACCTCGCCCACCCGCTCGACATCATCAAACTGTGGGAAGGCGGCATGAGCTTCCACGGCGGCTTCCTCGGCGTCATCATCGCGATGGCGCTGTTCGCGCATCGCCATAAGCTGCGCTGGCTGGCGGTCACCGACTTCATCGCCCCGCTGGTGCCGCTGGGACTCGCCGCCGGCCGCCTCGGCAACTTCATCAACGGCGAACTGTGGGGGCGCGCCACCGATCTGCCGTGGGGCATGGTGTTCCCGCAGGCGGCGGACGGCATCGCGCGCCACCCCTCGCAGCTTTACCAGTTCGCCGGCGAGGGCCTGCTGCTGTTCATCATCCTGTGGTGGTTTTCCAGCAAGCCGCGCCCGGTCGGCGCCGTCTCCGGCGTGTTCCTGATCGGCTACGGCAGCTTCCGCTTCCTTGCCGAATTCGCCCGCGAACCCGACAGTTTCCTCGGCCTGCTGGGGCTGGGACTCTCCATGGGGCAATGGCTCAGCCTGCCGATGATCGTTGCCGGCGTCATCATGCTGCGCTGGGCGCAGCGCCCGGCGTGATCGAGCGTCTCTGGCGTGCGGGCGGCTGGCTCGGCATCGTCATCACCCTCGTGGTTTCGCTGATGCCACCGCCGCTCAACGACAGCGGCGGCCATACCGACAAGCTCGTCCACCTGATGGGCTATGCCGTACTGATGTTGTGGTGGGCCCAGCTCATCATCCAGCAGCGCTGGAAGCTCGCCCTTGCAGTCGTGCTGTTCGGCACGGCCATCGAAGGCCTGCAAGGCCTCACCCCGGACCGCATGGCCGACCCGCTCGATGCGCTCGCCAACACGCTCGGCGTCCTGCTCGGCTGGCTCGCCGCCCGCCTCTTGCCCAACCTGCCAAAGCACCTCGCCATGCTTCCCGCATGGCATCGCTGAAGCTATAATTTGTTGTATCGGCATCGGGGGGGTAGCTCAGCTGGGAGAGCGCCGCGTTCGCAATGCGGAGGTCGGGAGTTCGATCCTCCTCCTCTCCACCACCATATCCGACAAAGCGCCTCCGAGTTTTCCGGAGGCGCTTTTTCTTTGCCCGGCCTCAGGTCAGTTCCACCCACACCGGCTGGTGATCCGATGCCTCGGTGGCGGCATCGATGCCATGCGCCCTGAGGCGGCCCGCCAGCCCTTCGGTGACGAAGACGAAGTCGAAGCATTCGGGCCGGTCGACAAAATCGACTTTGTGGATGCCGACGGTAGGGGCATGCGGTTCGCCGGGATGCAGCACGTCCCAGGCGTCGCGAAAGCCGGGTTCGCCGCCTGGAAACGGCGCAAGGATGCGCGCGCGCGCGGGCGCCGAGGCAGGGAAATTCATGTCGCCACACAGCAGTGCCTGCGTGGGCCGGGGAAACACCTCGAACGAGCCGCCCGCCTCCTCCGGCAAAGGCATGCGCGCCGACATGGCGCACGCTTCGGCGTGCAGGCTGCGGATGGCGGCGATCTGGACCTCGCGCTGACGCTGAGAGTAATACTCCAGATGTGTGGTCATCACCCGCAGCGGGCCGACGTCTGATGCCACCACGGCTTCCACCAGTACCCGCTGCATGCTGGGTGCGCCGGGCTCGGCCGGCCACGGCAGCAGATGCCGCCACACCTGGCCGATGGGCAGGCGGGATAAGATGGCATTGCCGAACCGGCTGCGGCCGCCACGGCCATCGGGGATGTCGGTCGCCACGCCATAAATGGCCGTATAACCGGGCAGGCCGGCGGACAGCTCGGCGATCTGGTCTTCACCGCGACTACCCGGCAAGCCGGGAAAATTGACCGCGACTTCCTGCAGGCAGATGACGTCGAAATCGCCCTCCTGGCGGATGGTCTGGAGGATACGCGCGAGATCGACCCGGCCGTCCATGCCGCGTCCCCATTGGATATTCCAG
>JAKBJA010000095.1 GCA_021836225.1 Pseudomonadota bacterium
CCTGCGCGCCGGAATAGTCGAACTCGCACGCCTGCCCGATGACGATGGGGCCGGCGCCGATGATGAGAATGCTTTTAAGGTCAGTGCGCTTGGGCATGGTCGGCCATCAGCTTAATAAATCGGTCGAACAAATAGCTCACGTCGTGCGGGCCGGGGCTGGCTTCGGGGTGGCCCTGGAAGCTGAATGCGGGGGCGTCGGTGCGTGCAATTCCCTGCAGCGAGCCGTCGAACAGCGAGACGTGGGTGCTGCGGATGTTGGCGGGCAGCGTCGCCGCGTCCACTGCGAAGCCATGGTTCTGGCTGGTGATCGCCACCCGCCCGCTGTCGAGGTCCTTCACCGGATGGTTGGCACCGTGGTGGCCGAACTTCATCTTGACGGTCTTGGCGCCCGAGGCGAGCGCCAGCAGCTGGTGACCGAGGCAAATTCCGAAGGTCGGGATCTTCGCTGCCACCAGGGTTTCGATCGCTCGGATCGCGTAATCGCAGGGCTCCGGATCGCCGGGGCCGTTGGACAGGAAAATGCCGTCCGGCTTCAGCGCCAGGGCCTGCTCGGCGGTGGCGGTCGCGGGCAGCACGGTCAGGCGACAGCCGCGCTCGGCCAACATGCGCAGGATGTTGCGCTTGACGCCGTAATCGAAGGCCACCACATGGAAGCGCGGCACGGTCTGCTGACCATAGCCGCGCCCCAGCTTCCATTCAGTCTCGGTCCATTCGTAGGACGCCAGCGCGCTCACCACCTTGGCGAGATCCATGCCCGCCAGCCCCGGGAAGGCATGCGCGGCCTCGAGCGCTTTCGCCTCGTCCACCACACCCGCCATGATGCAGCCGGCCTGTGCGCCTTTCTCGCGCAGGATGCGGGTCAGCCGGCGCGTATCGATGTCGGCGATCGCCACGATGTTCTGGCTCTTCAGGTAATCGGACAAGGACTGGTCGGCGCGGAAGTTCGAATGCAGGCGCGGCACGTCGCGCACCACCAGGCCTGCCGCGTGAATGCGGTCGGCTTCGACGTCCTCGGCATTGATGCCGGTGTTGCCGATGTGCGGATAGGTCAGCGTCACGATCTGACGCGAATACGAGGGATCGGTGAGGATTTCCTGATAACCGGTCAGCGCGGTATTGAATACCACCTCGCCGGTCGTGATGCCGTCGGCACCGATCGACAGGCCGCGAAACACCGAGCCGTCAGCTAAAACCAGGATGGCAGGTTGGGCACGAGACAAGGAAGACTCCGAAAGGCAGGTGACAAAATTCAGGCGAGCCGCTCGCGCGAACCCGCCTGAATTTGAATGCCGTCATTGTAGCCGATCCGGAATGCGGCTTCAATGTTTGTCGGGATCCTCCCCGCTCCGATCAGGGCTGGAGATGGTCCAGTCCGCCGTCCATGTCGAGCTCGGTCAGCTCGGTAAAACCGCCGATGCAGGTGCCGTCGACGACGATCTGCGGCACGGTGCGCGCGCCGTTGGTGACGACGGCAAATTCCTTCATCGCCTCGCGGTCGAGATCGATGCGGACTTCGTCGTAGCCGATGCCGCGCTTGTCGAGAAAGGCCTTGGCCTTGACGCAGATGGGGCAGGTGCCGGTGCTGTAGACCTTGACGGCGTTCATGTTCATTTCCTGGTTGATGCGGTTCTCAGATCGCTATTTCAAGCCCAATACGTCGCGCATGTCGTACAGGCCCGACGCGCGTCCTTGCAGCCACTTGGCGGCACGCAGCGCGCCCTGGGCGAAGGTGGCGCGGCTGCTGGCCTTGTGGGTCAACTCGACGCGTTCGCCGATGCCGGCGAACAGCAGCGTATGGTCGCCGACGATGTCGCCGCCGCGGACGGTGGCAAAACCGATGGTCTTGGGGTCGCGCTCGCCGGTGACGCCCTCACGGCCGTAGACGGCACAGCTGGCGAGGTCGCGGTCGATGGCGCGCGCCACCGCCTGCCCCAGGCCGAGCGCGGTGCCCGAGGGGGCATCGATCTTATGGCGGTGATGCGCCTCGATGATCTCGATGTCGTAGCCGTTCTCCAGCACCCGCGCGGCGAGTTCGGCCAGCTTCATCAGCAGGTTCACGCCCACGCTCATGTTGGGTGCGAAGACAATGGGAATCTGCCGTGCCGCTGCCGCAATGCGCGCACGGCCTGCCTCGTCGAAACCGGTGGTGCCAATCACCATTGGCACGCTCGCCGCGACGCAGGCGTCCAGATAACCGAAGGTGGCTTCCGGCCGGGTGAAATCGATCAGCACGTGCGCACCCTGCAGGGCGTCAGCCGGCTGACCGGTCACGAGAATCCCGCTTGCAACACCCCAGGCGGCGCCGGCGTCCTGTCCCGCGAGCGGGCTGCCGGGTCGATCTATGGCCGCGCATAACGCGCAGTCCTTATCGGACGCCACGGCTTCGAGCAGGGCACGTCCCATGCGGCCGGACACGCCAGCAATGGCGGTCCGCACGGTCATGGCCGGATCCCGCGCAGTTCCGACAACACTTTTTCCTCGACGATCAGCCAGCGTCCCTCCTGTTCGACCATGTGCAACTGTTTGACCACCGCATCGCTGTAGTTGCCTGAGCGATAAAACTGGTTGAAGGTCACCGTAACGGTGCCTTCCTCTGTCCGATCCACCCTTGGCGAATCAACCCTGACCTCGATATTTTTTGCCGTATCCAGCGCATGACGCTTGCGATTCTCCCACTCGGCCCGGCTGATTCCGTCCTGCGGCACAAAGCGGTCGTCATAGGCAGCAAAATAGGCCGTCTTGTCACGCCGTGCCCAGGCCACCGCCCAGTCATTCAACGATTTCAGCACCGGTGCATTGCGCTCTGCTTGCGCGGACTCGACTTCGGGAAAGGACGGGATCACGTCCGGCTGGATTCTTGCAACATCGGTTTCGGGCTGCAGGCTCAACTCGGCAGACGGGCGAGGATCGACGTAAGCCGGGACGTTTCGCGGGCTGGGCAGGGGCGGGACAACGCTTGTTTCAGGTCCCGCCGGCCGGGAGACCTGTTCAGCCTTGGGCGCTTCCTGCTGCACAAGCGGTGCGACGACGGGAGCCGGAGCCGGGACTGGTGTCGGTGCCGGAACCGGTGTCGGTGCTGGAACCGGTGCCGGTGCTGGAACTGGTGTCGGTGCTGGAACTGGCGTTGCAGGCGGTTGGGATTCGACGGGCACAGACTGCACAACCGTATCGGGCTGTGTCACCGGCTCGGCCGCACGCGGCAGAGCCGCGGGAGGCAGCGCCACCGATGTTGCAGGTTCGGGTTGCGCTGCGGGTTGCAGTTCGGGTTTTGGCTCGACCGCAGGGGCTGCTGGCTGCGGAATCGGCCCCGGCAAATCGCCTTCTATGCGCGCCAGGGTATCGCCCTCAAAAAACAGGGTGATGCGTTTTTGCTCGGCCAGCCTGCCCGCCTTGTAAAACACGTATACGTAGTCCCAGCGATCGTTACGGAAGGGATCGACCACTAGCGGGGTGCCGAGCAGGAAGCGGACTTGCGAACGATTGAGGCCGGGCTTCAGGCGGGAGACGTTCTCCTGGTCGAGTGCATTGCCTTGTTGCACGTCGATACGGTGAGGGCCGACTTTGACGCTGGAACACCCGGCAATCAGGCTCAGAAGCAGAACAGGAATCAGGTAATGACGCATAGCCAAGAAGCCGGAAGGGTTGGGGCGGTTGGAAAAAAACGTATCATAACGTATTCGCGTTCCCGTTCTGGAGCCTTGTTTGAGCAATCCGTCCGACCTCAAGAGCATCGGTCTCAAAGCCACGTTGCCACGCCTGAAAATCCTCGATCTGTTCGAGCAGAGTGACAAGCGTCACATGACCGCAGAAGAGATCTATCGCTTGCTATCCGACGAGGGTCAGGATATCGGCCTTGCCACGGTCTACCGGGTGCTGACCCAGTTCGAGCAGGCCGGGCTGCTGATCCGCCACCACTTTGACAGCGACAAGGCCGTGTTCGAACTCAACCAGGGCGATCACCACGACCATCTGGTTTGTCTGCAATGCGGCAAGGTGGAAGAGTTTTTCGACGCCGAAATCGAAAAAAGACAGAACCGCATCGCCAAGGAACGCGGCTTTGCGATCCACGACCACTCGCTGCAGATCTACGCCGACTGCATCAAGGAAAACTGCCCCAACCGCAAGCCAGGCGACAACCGTCACCGGTAAGGCGCCACCGCCTTGCACAGTTCGGCCACGCCCTCGACCAGACGCGGCGTCGGCCGATGCAGCAAATCAGCATCCACCCGCACAAACGCCCGGTTACTAACCGCCGGCAGGCTGGCAAAACGCTGCCACTGGCGACGCATGTCGGGCGCATCGGTGCCGCTCACGATCAGTTCAGGCGCACGCCGCAGCACCGCCTCACGCGACACCACCGGCGAAGCTGAACGCAGGTCGGCAAACACGTTGCGCGCCCCGCACAGTGCCAGCGCATCGCTGATCCAGTGGCTGCCGCCCACTGTCATCAGCGGACGGTCCCATACCTGATAGAACACGCTCACCGGCGGTTTCTGTGTTGCCTTCACCTGCAGGCCGCCCAGCCGCCCGGAATAATCCCGCGCGGCCGCCTCCCCCGCCGCAGCATGTCCGCTCGCCTGCCCGATCAGGCGCAGCAGGCGCGCCACGTCGTCGAGCCGGGTGGCCTGCGTGTGCAACACAGGCACGCCCATTTTTCTCAGACCGTGGATGTCCGCTGCGCGGTTGCCGCCTACCCAGACGATGACCAGATCCGGCTTCAGCAACAGGATGCGCTCGAAGTTGATGCGGCTGTAGTCGCCGATACGCGGCAGCGTTCGCGCTGCCACGGGATAATCGCTGGCACTGTCGACGCCCACCAGTTGCGGCCCGGCACCGACCGCAAACAGCAGTTCGGTGAGATGCGGCGTGAGAGAAATGATGCGCTGCGGCGGCCGAGTGAATTCGAGGGTTTGCTCGGCATCGTCAACCAGGCGGATGGCGGCTGCCTGTGCCGGCGCGGCCAGCAACAGACACAGCCAGAAAACGAGGCGGCAGATCACCGATCGACGCGCGCGCTACCGTGGAAAATCAGGCTTGCATGGCCGGCATCGAATCGCAGCCGCGTCAGCGAGGCGGTCGCCACCTCGATGCGGTAGGCGTGTTCCAGCGGAATCTGCAGCGCCCACGCCAGCGCCATGCGCATCACCCCGGCGTGTCCAACCAGCAGTACATGCTGGCCGGCGTGTTGTTCAAGCAGGTCGTCGAGCGCGGCAGCCACCCGCGCATGAAAATCGGCCAGCGGCTCGGCGCCTTGCGGACGCGCATTCAGGGGATCGGCCTTGAAGCGCGCCAGCGTGCCGGGCCCGTCCTGCTCAATCTCGGCGGCCGATTTGCCCTCCCATGCGCCGAAACCGACTTCCTTAAGCCGTTCATCCAGCGCCAGCGGCAAGCCGTGTCGTTCGGCCAGCAGTTGGGCAAAGGCGCGACAGCGCAACAAGGGCGACGACACGATGCGCGTCCACGGCACCGACTCGCCCACCGCCGCATGCATCTGCGCCCAGCCCTTTTCAGACAGCGGATCGTCGATCTGACCGCGATATTTGCGCCCACCGACAGGTTCACCATGGCGCATCAGGTCAAGCGTGGTGATCACCCCAGCACCACCAGGTTGTCGCGGTGGATCAGCTCGGGCTCGTCCATATAGCCGAGCTCCGCCTCGATCGCGCTGCTGGGTTTGCCGGCGATGCGGCGTGTCTCGCCTGCACTGTAATTGGTCAGGCCACGCGCGATTTCACGGCCTGAGGGGTCGACAATCGCCACCACCTCGCCGCGCTCGAATTCACCGGTGACGCCTTTCACGCCGACCGGCAGCAGGCTCTTGCCGTCTTCACGCAGGGCGCGCACCGCGCCGTCGTCGAGCACCACCCCGCCGCGCAGCTGCAGATGGTCGGCCAGCCACTGCCGCCGTGCAGCAAGGGGCGCCTGACGCGCCACCAGCTGGCTGCCGATGGCCTCGCCCGCTGCCAGCCGCAGCAGCACACGCTCCTCGCGGCCGCTGCAGATCACCGTGTGGGCGCCGCTCCTCGCCGCGCGCCTGGCCGCGAGGATCTTGGTCAACATGCCGCCGGTGCCGACGTTGCTGCCCGCTCCGCCCGCCATGCGCTCGAGTTCGGGGTCGCCGGCATGGGCATCCATTACCAGCGTAGCGTCGGGTTGCTTGCGCGGATCGGCCGTAAAGAGACCAGTCTGGTCGGTGAGGATGATCAGACAGTCGGCCTCGATCAGGTTGGTCACCAGGGCGCCCAGCGTGTCGTTGTCGCCGAGGCGGATCTCGTCCGTGGCGACCGTGTCGTTTTCGTTGATGATCGGCACCACGCGCAGTTCCAGCAGCGTGCGCAGGGTGGAACGCGCATTCAGATAACGGGTACGGTCGGCCAGGTCCTCGTGAGTGAGCAGCACCTGCGCGGCATGCAGCCCGTGGGTACGGAAAATCGATTCATACGCCTGAACCAGCCCCATCTGACCGACAGCGGCGGCGGCCTGCAATTCGTTGACCGCCTTCGGGCGCTTTTTCCAGCCCAGGCGCGCGATGCCTTCGGCGATCGCACCGGACGACACCAGCACCACTTCCTTGCCCTGGGCGGTCAGCGCGGCGATCTGCTCGGCCCAGCGCGACAGCGCGTCATGGTCGAGCCCGCGCCCCTCGGCGGTGACCAGACTGGAGCCGACCTTGACGACGATGCGCCGGGCGTGTTGCACCACGGAATGCATCAGCGTGCCGCGCGACGCAGGTTCTGCGCCGCCACCTTGCCGTCCTTGACGTTGATGCCGTCGGGGCAGAAATGATCCTCGTACAAGGCCTTGTGGTACGACAGCAGCGAACGGAACTTGATGCCCTCCCAGCCGGATCTGCGCGCCTTCGACCAGGTACCGTCGGGATGGCCGTAGGCATACAGGCGGCGCTCACCCGTATCGCAGCGCATGCCCTCGAACGAGACGTTCTTCGCCCCGCCCGCCGCTTCGATCACCACGGTGTAGCGCACCACCTTGTCCTCGCCGACGCTGATCGATGCCGTATCGGCGAAATGCTTGTGGCGTGTGGCCGACGACACGTTGAACTCGACCAGGTTTTCAGCCTTGGGATACGGCGGCAACTGGGCCGACAGTTCCACCCAGGGTTTATCGTTTTCGAATTCGATATCGAACTGGCCCCATTCGGCGTACGCAGTCAGGGGCAGGATCAGCAGCAGAGCAGACAGGATTTTCATGCCCGCCATTTTATGGGTTCGGATGGGGGATGTCTGCAGGAATATAGGCGCGCGCCGTTTTCTGCGCCCTACTTGCGCTCCGAATAGATCGGCAGCGTGATGCGGAACGCCATCGCCAGCAGGCGAACGCCCAGCACGCTCGCCATCCCCGCCCACGCCGCAATCACCGGCGACACGCCGAGTGCCTGCAGCCCCACCAGCACCAGGGCACCCGTCCAGGCTGCCGAGGCATAGAGCTCGCCCCGCACGAATATCAGGGGAACCTCGTTGCACAGCACGTCGCGCAGCACGCCGCCGATGACACCCGTGATCACGCCGAGCAGGCTCGCCACCAGCCAGGGTGCGTTCCATTCCAGGGCGATCTGGGTGCCGACGATGGTGAACAGCGCCAGGCCGAGCGCGTCGGGAACCAGGAACAGCCGCGGCGGCAGGCGCAGGCCACGCACCGCAAAGAAGATGACCAGCGTGGTCGCCAGGGCGACGACCAGATACACCTGGTCACTGATCCAGAACACCGGACGCTGCAGCAGCACGTCGCGCACCGTGCCCCCGCCCAGTGCGGTAGCGGCGCCCACCATCATCACGCCGATCAGGTCCATGTGTTTGCGGCCGGCGTCGAGCACGCCGGTCAGCGCGTTCACCGCGACGGCCGACACGCCGGCCCAGTACAACAGATTTTCCATAACGGATGGTCTAAAAAACGCGGGGGGCACCAGCTTGATCGATTCCAAGTTCCTCGGCAACCGCCTCCCAGGCATCGTGGAGACGCGGTCGGAACCTCCTGCTGATGCGGGCGAATGAACAGGCGCCGCGATACAATCGACCCGACTTCCTGGCCCCGCGAAACACCGAATGCTGCCTGCCTCCCTCAAACGCTATGCCTGGCTCTCCATCGCCGCCGCGCTCGCCACCATCCTGCTCAAGGGCTGGGCCTGGTGGCTCACCGGCTCGGTCGGTCTGCTGTCCGACGCGCTCGAATCCTTCGTCAATCTGGCGGGGGCGATGATGGCGTTGGCCATGCTGACGCTAGCGGCGATGCCTGCGGATGAAAATCATGCGCACGGGCACGGCAAGGCGGAGTATTTCTCCAGCGCATTCGAGGGCTTCCTCATCCTTGTCGCGGCCGTGGCCATCGGCTATGCCGCGATCGAACGCCTGCTCAATCCACAGCCGCTCGAAGCGGTGGGCATCGGGCTGGCGGTGTCGGTGGTTGCCTCGATCATCAACCTGGCCACCTCGCGCGTCCTCATGGGGGTCGGCAAGAAATACAAGTCCATCACGCTGGAAGCCGACGCCCACCATCTGCTCACCGACGTTTGGACCTCTGCCGGCGTCATCCTCGGCGTCGGGCTGGTCTGGCTGACCGGCTGGCTGTGGCTGGACCCGGTGATCGCCCTGCTGGTGGCGCTGAATATCGTGTGGACCGGCTGGCAGCTGTTGCAGCGCTCGGCCGCAGGCCTGATGGATATCTCCATCCCGGAGGAGGAACTCAAGGCAATCGAAACAATACTGGATAGCTATCGCCGGCAGGGGCTGGAATTCCACGCCCTGCGCACGCGTCAGGCCGGCGCCCGTGCCTTCATCACTGTCCATCTCCTAGTACCTGGCGCCTGGACCATCAAGCAGGGGCATGACTGGTCAGAGCGCATCGAAGCCGACATTCGCCGGGCCGTGACTCACGCGCACATCACCACGCACCTGGAACCGATGGAAGATCCTGTCTCGCTGGCGGATCAGGACCTGGATCGTCGGTCGCATTGAGCAGTCGGCCGGCGGCTAAAGCGGTCCCCCATCTTCCGTGGATGAGCGCCTCGCGACCTGCTACCCGGCAACCCGGCGTCGCCACGCTGCGTAAGCGAGCCCATACGCAACGAGGTTCACCCCCACGACCACCCCCCCCAGCACCTGCTGCAACGGCAGGGTCAGATACCCGGGATACAGGATCGGCAACACATAGCGTTCGACAAAGTCCCCGCTGTACGCGCTGCCCCCGCCGAGAACGCGCAAACGATTTTCAAGCGGCGTGAGCGGACAGATTCCGCCGCTGAATTCGATATACGCCCCCCACGCTGCGGCAGGCAGGTGCAACCAACCCAGCTTCGGCCAGCGCGCCAGCAGAAATCCGCCTGCGACGACAAAGGCGACGAACAGCAGATGCACGATCACGAGCACGTCGGCAAGGATTACGGCCATCCCTTCTCCATGTATTCAACCCTCACAGGATCGTTGAAACAGGCACAGTCAGGCGCTGGTTCCCGCCATTTTTTTCCCCCTCGCCCACTTGAAAAACTCGAACCAGGCTATCCCCGTCGCACCTGCGACGAGCGCCAGCAGGACATCGTTCGCGTGCAGATACGTGAAGCCGAACACGCCGCGCAGTCCGGGTACATAAAGCACGGAAGCAAGGAAGCCGAGGGTGCCGCCGATCACCCACCACAGCGCCGGGTTTGGCATGCGCAGCGAGGCCAGCAGGGTGCCTGACCAAGACCGGTTGGCCAGAATCAACCACAGATTTCCGATCACCAAAGTGGCAAAGGTCAGCGCACGCGCCTCGTCCGCGCCCTGCCCGCGCTGCAGCGAGATGGCATACACCGCGGCCACCGCAAGAAACACGGTCGCACCCTGCAGCAGCGACAACAGCAGGGTGCGCAAGCTGAACAGGGGCGCCTCCGCCCGGCGCGGCGGCCGCTCCATGCTGTCGCGCTCTTCCGGCTCGGCTTCGAACACGATCGAGCAGGCAGGGTCGATGATGAGTTCCAGAAACACGATGTGCACCGGCGCGAGCACCAGCGGCAAGCCAAGCAGCAGCGGCAGCAGCGCCATGCCGGCAATCGGCACATGCACCGCGAGAACATAGGCCATCGCCTTGTGCAGGTTGCTGAAGATACGCCGGCCGAGGCGGATGGCATCGACAATGGTGGCAAAGTCGTCATCCAGCAGTACCAGCGAGGACGCTTCGCGGGCGACATCGGTACCGCGCCCGCCCATGGCGATGCCGATGTGCGCGGCCTTGAGCGCGGGCGCGTCGTTCACGCCGTCGCCGGTCATCGCCACCACCTCGCCGTTGGCCTTGAACGCCTGTACCAGGCGCAGCTTCTGTTCCGGCGCCACGCGCGCGAATACGTGAGTGGTCTTGAGGCGTTGCCGCAGCGCTGCATCGTCGAGCGCATCGATCTCCGGGCCGCTGAGGATGCCGCCGGAGAGATCGATTCTGGCTTCGCGCGCAACGGCCCCGGCGGTGCCGGGATAGTCGCCGGTAATCATCGCCACCCGCATGCCAGCGCGGCGGGCCACGCGAATCGCCTCCGGCACCCGCGGGCGCACCGGATCGGCCAGCGCAATCATGCCGAGAAATACGAACGGGAAATCGTGCTGCTGCGGCGGCCAGGCCGTGCCATTGAACGTCGCCCGGGCGATGGCCAGGACGCGCAGGCCCTGCCCCGCCAGACGGTCCGCCTGCTCGGCGATGGCCGCGGTTTCCGCCGCGGACAGGTGGCACAGATCGGCAATGGCTTCCGGCGCGCCCTTGGCGGCCACCACGTATTCGTCGCGCTGGGTAGCCTTCCAGCCATGCGACATGGCGAGCATGTCGCGGCTCAGCGGATAGTGCTGTTCCAGCGACCAGTCATCGTGCAGGTGTTCGGTCCCAGCGAGATAGTGATCGGCGAGGCGGCGAAAGGCTTTCTCCATTGGGTCGAACGGGTCGACCAGGCTGGCCAGCACGCTGAATTCGACCAGCTCGTGAAAGGCTTCCGGAAGCGTATTCGCCTGCGCGTAATCAACCGCATAGCTCGCGTCGCGCGTCACCAGCTGCGTCACCGTCATGCGATTCTCGGTGATGGTGCCGGTCTTGTCTGCACACAGAATGGTGGCGGCGCCGAGTGTCTCCAGCGCCGGGATGCGCCGCGTCAGTACCCGGCTGCGCGAGATGCGCCACGCCCCGAGTGCAAGGAAAACCGTGAGCACCACCAGAAACTCCTGCGGCAGCAGGGAGATGGCGAGCGTGATGCCGGCGAGCAGCGCTTCGAGCCAGGCGTCGCGGGTGAGTCCATACAACACCACGACCACGCCGCACAAAACGGCGCCCAGCAGCGCAAAGGCCCACATCATCCGTCGCACCTGGCGCTGCACCGGACTCGGTTCGGGACGCAGGGCCTGCAGCGACTTGCCGATCCTGCCAATCTCGGTACGCGGTCCGGTGGCTGTCACCCGGGCGATTCCCTGGCCCTGCACCACCAGCGTGCCGGAATAGACCCACGGCAAATCGTCGCCGCCGGGGCGCGCCGCGACCCGCTGCCCGTCGCCTGTCGTCTTCCGCACCGGCGCGGCTTCGCCCGTCAGCAGCGATTCGTCCACTTGCAGGCCATCGCACATCAGCAGCAGCGCATCCGCCGGCACGCGGTCGCCCTCGGCCAGCATCACAATGTCGCCGCGCACCACCTCGCGCCCGGCGATGCGCTGCTTTTCGCCATCGCGCAGCACCAGGGCGCGGGGGCTGGTCAAGTCGCGCAGCGCCTGCAGCACGCGTTCGGTCTTGTGCGACTGATAGAGGGTGATGCCCATCACAACCGCCACGAAAAACAGCAGCATCAAGGCTTCGTGCAGATCGCCCAGGACCAGGTAGACACCGGCCGCAGCGATGAGGAGGATAAACATCGGCTCGCGAATCACCTCGAGCACCATCGCTGCCGTGCCGTGTGGTCCGCCATCGGGTAATGCATTCGCCCCCTCGGCCGCCAGGCGTTCGCGTGCAAGGGTTTCGCTCAAGCCCTGGAAGGCGGGCTGCGCCCCGGAGGCCGGAAGCCTGGTTGTGGATTCTTGTTCCATCAATAGGGCATCCTACGCCGCAGCCTTCTTCTTGGGTACGCTCGAACTATGCAGGCACCCGGCCCAGACTCCCTGCCTCAATCAAGGCCAATACGGCCCGTCAATGTCCGCTCATCGCCGCCCGGGTCCGCACCAGCTTGCCGTCACGGTAATCGGCGAAGGCCTGCTCGATCTCCTCGCGCGTGTTCATGACGAAGGGACCGTACTGCACCACCGGCTCACCCAGCGGCCGGCCGGCCACCAGGATGAAGCGGGCGCCCGCGTCCCCCGCCTCGATTTCCACCCCCTCCCCCGCGCCCAGCACCGCCAGGGTGTGCTGCTTCAGTTCCGCGCCCGCCAGGCGTGCGCCGCCCTCGAACACATAGACGAAGGCATTGTGCGTTTCGCTCAGGGATAATTCGAAACGGGCATGGGCATCCAGGCTGACGTCGAGATAGAGGACATCGGTGGCCGGGTCCTCGATGACGCCGCGCGTGCCCTCGAACGCCCCCGCCAGCACCCGCACCCTGCCCTGCGCCAGCGCCACCTCGGGAATCGCTGAGGCGGAGAATTCCTGATAAGCGGGGTCGGACATTTTTTCGTTTGCCGGCAGGTTGATCCACAGCTGGAAGCCGCGCATCAGCCCGTTGGTCTGCTGCGGCATTTCGGAATGGATGACGCCACTGGCCGCCTTCATCCACTGCACGCCGCCGGCCTTGAGGTCGCCGCGGTTGCCCATGCTGTCACGGTGCTCCATATGGCCGTCGAGCATGTAGGTGAAAGTGATGAAGCCGCGATGCGGATGCTCCGGAAAACCGGCGACGTATTCGTCCGGATTGTCGCTGCCGAAGTGGTCGAGCATCAGGAAGGGATCGAGGTTCTTCAGCGCCGGCGTGCCGATGCTGCGGTGTACGGTCACCCCGGCGCCTTCGGTCACCTCGAAGGCGGGGACGAGCTGGCGGATGTGTCGTGCGTTCATGATCGGCTCCTTGTCTGATTGTGCATGATGGTCCGGGTCAAGCCGGATTTCAAACGGCCTCGGCCAATGCCGGCCAGTCGCGTTCCAGAACCTCGGCGATGCGCTCGGACGCATGCTGGCGCGCCGCGTCCCCACGCGCCATGCCGCGGTCGGCCGCGATCACCTCGACGTCGGTGATGCCGAGAAACCCCAGCACGAACTTCAGCCACGGCGTGGCAAAGTCGATGGCGCTGCCCACTTCGGTGCCACCGGTTGCCACCAGGATGTAGGCCTTCTTGCCGGACAGCAGACCCTCCGGGCCGTACTCGGTATAGCGGAAGGTCAGCCGCGCGCGTGCGACCTGGTCGATCCAGGCCTTGAGGCTGGCCGGCACGCCGAAATTGTAGATGGGGGTGGCGATCATCAGCACGTCCGCCGCCATCAGTTCGGCCACCAGCTCATCCGATTTGGCCAGGGCCTGACGCTGGGCGGCATTGCGCACATCGGGGTCGGTCAGGTTGGCGCCGACCCAGGCGGCATCGACGAAAGGCAGCCCCGTGGCAAGATCACGGCGGACAAGCGACACGCCAGGTGCGCGCCCGGCCAGGTCGGCGAGCATCAGGTCGGCAAGCTGGCGGCTGACCGAGCCTTCGCCCCGTGCGCTGGCGTCGATGCGCAGCACACGCAGGTTCGGGGTGCGTTCGAAAGATGGGTGGACTGTTTGCATGGCAATGATCTCCGCTAAAGGGCGACGCGAAATGCGTCCGTGAGATCATTGTTGCGGTTGCCAATTAAAGAATAAAGATCGAATATATGAATTAATTGTTCTTATATTGGAAACAATATGGACCGTTTTGCCGACATGCAGCTCTATGTCAGCGTGGTGGAAACCGGCAGCATCAGTGCCGCCGCCGAGCGCCTGAATATCGCCAAGTCCGCTGTCAGCCGGCGGCTGGCGGAGCTGGAAGCACGCCTCGGCGTTTCCCTCATCCATCGCACCACGCGCCGGCTCAATCTGACCGACAGCGGTCGCGCCTATTACGATCGTTGCATCGTCATTCTGGCCGATCTGGACGAGGCCGAATCCGCCGTCTCCCAGGCGCATCAGGCATTGAAGGGCCGGCTCAGGGTGGCCTTGCCGCATTCCTTCGGCCTGCTGCACCTCGCCCCGGTGATCCAGGATTTCATGATCCAGCACCCCGAGGTGCGCTTCGAACTCGATTTCAATGACCGCCAGATCGACCTGATTCAGGAGGGCTTCGACCTTGCCATCCGCATTGCCACGCTGGCGGACTCAAGCCTGATCGCGCGGCGCCTGGCGCCGATCCGCCATGCGGTCTGCGCGAGCCCGGACTACCTGGCGCGGCATGGCAATCCGGCGACGGCGGCAGACTTGTCTCATCATGTCTGCCTCGCCTACAGCAATCTCGCCGATCCCGGCCTGTGGTCATACCGCGGGCCGGACGGCCAACCCGGCCAGGTGCAGGTACCGGTCCGCCTTGCGGCGAGCAGCGGCGATTTCCTGATCCGCGCCGCCATCGCCGGCGAAGGCCTGATCATGCATCCCACCTTCTATCTCGACGAGGCCCTGCGCACAGGCAGACTGGTGAAGGTGCTGACCGACCACACCTGGCCGGAACTCTCTGCCTACGCGGTCTACCCGCCTACGCGCCATCTGTCTACCCGGGTGCGGGCCTTTATCGATTTTGTGGCGGAACGGCTCGCGGGCGAACCCTACTGGGACCGCATGGATCGAACCTGAGACGGCCCGTCCGGCAGGTCGGGCCATGGTCAGCGATTCACTCGCTGCAATAGATGAAGTCGCGTTTGAACGGATAGTTTGTCTGGTTTCCGTCGACGGCCTTTCCCGCCAGCACCTGCCACAACTCCATCCAGCCGTGGTCGAAGGCATAGGCTGAGCCTGCCATATAAATGCGCCAGATGCGGTATTT
>JAKBJA010000142.1 GCA_021836225.1 Pseudomonadota bacterium
TGGTCGGCTGGCAGAACCTGACCACCATCAGCGAACATCCGGAGGCTGCCTAGCAGGCTGTTGACGAAAGCGTTTGATTACTCAGTTTCATAGTTCTCGGCGGTGCGGCGGCGGCGGGTTCAGAGTTGCGGTTCGGCTGCCTTCGCCGACAGCGGTCGCGAACGGAGGTCCGCGGTGGTGGTTTTCAGGCGGGAGCCGGCGCCAAGTGCGCGATTCGGATGAGGTTGTACGCCGCGGCGACAATGTAACCATGCATCTGGACTCGGTCCCGCCCGCGGTAGCGGGTTTGGCGCAGACCGCCGATGGTCTTCATCCAGCCGAACGCCTCCTCGACTCGTTTCCGTATCCTTTGGCTGATGGCATACCCCGGATGCCGCGAGGTTCGAGCGTCGAGCGCGGAGCCGCCCGCGCGCGCGAGGTTCCGCGCCACGTGCGGAGTGATCTTGAGCGCGCGACAGGAGGCGACGAAGTCGCGAGTGTCGTAGCCCTTGTCGGCGCCGAGCGTGATCCGCTGGGTTCCGGGCAACCGCTCGTCGGCCATTGCGAGCGCCGCACGCCGCTCGGCCAACCCATCGGCCGGCTCGATTTGGAAGTCAATCAGGATGCTGTTGCGGTTCTCCATCAGCGCGTTGCCCGAGTAGCAGAGCCGGGCCTCCTTGCCGGCGCCTTTGCGCGCCAGTCTGGCCTCCGGATCGGTGCTCGACTGGTGGGTCTCGTTGCTGCGGCGTTCGCCGTGGAAGTTCACCGTCGGGTTGCCGGGATCCTCCGGCGGCTCGCCAGGGCCGCGGTCCTTGCGCTTGAAGCTCTTGAGCGAGGCCCACGCTTCGATCAGCGTGCCGTCCACCGTGAAATGCTCGCTCGAGAGCAGCTTCAGCGCGCGCGCTTGTTCCACCACCCCGCGGAAAAACTCGTCCGCAACTTCGTGCCCCAGCAGCCGTGCGCGGTTGCGCGAGAAGGTCGAGTGGTCGAAGCTCACTTCGTCTACTTCGAGGTCCAGAAACCAGCGAAACAGCAGATTGTAGTCGAGCTGCTCGCACAACATGCGCTCGCTGCGCACCGTGTACAGCGCCATCAGCAGCGAGGCTTTGAGCAGCCGCTCGGGCGGAATCGACGGCCGTCCCACCGCGCTGTACATCTGGTCGAACACCGGCGAGAGATCCTTGAGCACCGCGCCGGCCATTTGCTTGATGCGCCTCAGCGGATGATCCTTCGCAATCCGCTCCTCCACATTGAGCACCATCAGCATCGGCCGCTGCCGCCGCTCCTCACCGCGCATCCGCCACTTCCTCCTCAACCACGATTACCCACTCAGACGAATTATAGGCGAGTGAAATTCAGGCGTTTATCAACGCCCTGCTAGAAGCGTGAAGCTACTTGTCCGGTTCCTTAGGCTTCCTGGGCGGCGGGACCGAATCGTGCGGGAACAATGGAATTGCGTTCCTCATGCTTGGAATTATAGCGACTTGCCGCATGATTAGCATCAATTCGGTTCGCCCTTGCCGGCAGTCAACTAGCCGCCGAGAGCGCCCGTTCGCGGATACGGTTGCGATCGTCAACGTGCACGATTCGCGGCACATGGCGGCGCGCCCGCGCCTCGTCCATCGGCGCGAACGCCGCTACGATAATTATGTCTCCCGGCTTGCCGCGCAGCGCCGCCGCGCCGTTGAGCGCGACCTCGCCCGAACCGGCCGGCGCGGTAATCGCGTACGTTTCAAGCCGCTCGCCGTTGGTTACGTTCCAAACGTGAACCATCTCGTTCTCAAGAATATCCGCGGCGCGCAGCAGATTCGTATCGATTGCGATCGAACCCTCGTAGTCGGGATCGGCGCCGGTCAGGCGGAGACGATGCAATTTCGCGCGAAGCATGATGCGCATGGATCGATAAAACTCCCTCGGTTTCGGAATCAGGCGAGCGCTCAGAGGCGCGGGTCGAGCACCATGTTGTCGATCAGCCGGGTCGCGCCGACGCGCGCCGCGATCGCGACCACCACCGGCCGCTCGATCCGTTCGATCGGTTTCAGCGTTGCGGAATCCACCGCCTCGACATATTCGATTTCGACGCCGGGCGTGCGCTCGAGCACGTAGCGCGCGGCGCAAGCCAGTTGCGCGGCGCTGCGCGCCCCTTCGGCCAGGCATCGGCCGGCCGCTTCCAGAGCGCGGCTGAGGGCCAAAGCCCGTTCGCGTTCGACCGGCGACAGATAGGCGTTGCGCGAACTCATCGCGAGTCCGTCGCGCTCGCGCACGGTTGGAACCGGCACGATTTCGAGATCGAAATTCAAATCGGAAACCATCCGCTGAATCGTGCGCAGTTGCTGAAAATCCTTTTCTCCGAACAGCGCGACGTGCGGCTTGACGATATTGAACAATTTCGCGACGACGGTCGTCACGCCGCGAAAATGGCCCGGCCGGCTGGCGCCGCACAGCCCTTGCGTGATCTCCGTGGCTTCGACCCAGGTTTGCGAACCCGCCGGATACATCGCCTCCGGCGCGGGCGCGAAGAGCGCGTCAACCGGAACGTCGCGCATCATCTCGCAATCGCGCTCGAAATTGCGCGGATAGCGGCTGAAATCCTCGTTCGGCCCAAACTGCGTCGGATTGACGAAGAGCGAACTGGCGAGCAGCGACGCGCGCTT
>JAKBJA010000169.1 GCA_021836225.1 Pseudomonadota bacterium
CCACGTCAGACTCGTCCGCGCCAAAACCGCGTGAGCGCTATGTAGACCCCATCTTGTGCGGCGCATCGTCGTGGCGCAGTGTAGAAGGATGCAGCGTGAACGAACGGAAGAGTGGGCGAAGTGGCGAGGATTGGTTGCGGAGCAGGTTGCAAGCCGCCAGAGTGTAGCGGTGTTCTGCCGGGAAAGGGGTCTTCGCGACTGGAAGTTTTACGAGTGGAAGAAGCGCTTGCGGAAGGCGGAAGCGGCGCAGTTTGTGGCCGTGGAGGTAAGGTCTGCTGAAGCGCCGGTGCCGGCGGCGCACGGCAGGGCGATTGAAGTCCGGCTGACGCGTGGCCGCAGCCTGATGGTGGAGCCTGGGTTTGACGCCCATCATCTTCGCACCTTGCTTGCGGTATTGGAAGCGGAAGCATGATCGGTCTGCCCAGTTTGCGTGCGCTGGATCGGGCGCAGGGGCCTCGCATCTGGCTGGCTGTAGAACCGGCCGACATGCGCTGTGGCTTTGATCGTCTGGCGGAGCGGGTGCGCGCGGTGATAGGTCAGGACCCGATGGGCGATGGCCTGTTCATCTTCCGCTCGCGCCGCGGAGACAGATTGAAGATCCTGCTGTGGGACCGCGACGGATTCGTACTTTGGTACAAACGGCTTGAGGTGGGAGTTTTCAAACTTCCGCGGGTTAAGGATGGAGCGCGCTCGGTGGAGCTGCGGGCCAGTGAGTTGGCGATGATCCTCGATGGCATCGACATGACGAAGCTGAAGCGGGCGCCGCGCTACGAACGGCCGGCGCGAACCAGAGAGGTCAACGAAGAAAAGATCGCGGTGTAAGTAACTCTATCTCGATTGATGCATCTACTTCTATGTGACTCCCACCGGCGAGTTAGTCGAGTTACCCGACGATAACGAAACGTTGCAAGCGATGGTGCGCGCTCTCCTGCTGGAACGCGATCAGCAGAAGCAACACGCTGAAACGCAGGCGCAGCGGGCCCGCGAGCAACAACAGCGGGCCGACGGTCTGTATCTGGAGAATCTGCGTCTGCAGGTAGAGCTTGGCCGTTTGAAGAAATGGTATTACGGCCCGCGCGCGGACCGGCTTCAGTCCGAGGGCGACCTGGCGCAGTTGCTGCTCAACTTTGCCGAGACGCTGGACCAGAAGCCGGTCAACCCCGCCGATCTTCCACCCCATGCGGAACCCGAAGAAGAACTGCGGCGGGTTCGTCGGCGCAAAGGGCGGCGCCGGGTGCAGGACTTTGAAAACCTTCCTGTCACCACGCACGTGCACGAGCTGAGCCCGGAGGAGCGCGTATGCCCGTGCTGCGGCGTCGAGCGCAAAGAGATTGGCCAGGAGGAGAGCTGGCAGATCGAGTATTTTCCCGGCCACTTCGAGCGCATCCATCATGTGCGCAAGAAGTACGCCTGCGCGGCCTGCGAGACCAACGGCGACAACCCACGCATCACGACGGCGGCCAAGCCGGAAGCGGCCATCGACAAGGGATTGGCCGGTCCGGGTCTGCTCAGTTATATCGTGACCAGCAAGTTCGCCGATTACCTGCCTCTCTATCGCATGGAAGACATCTTCGCGCGGCAGGGCTTCGAGATCTCGCGGGCTACGCAGTCGGTCTGGTGCAGCGACGTGGCCGACCTGGCCGAGCCGCTTTATGAGTTGATGGCGAACGAGGTGCGCGCCTCGCACGTGGTGGCTACCGACGACACCATCATGCCCATGCTGCAAACTGGCCATTGCGCCAAGGCCCGTATGTGGGTGTATGTCGGCGACCGGGGGCATCCTTACAACGTGTTCGACTTCACGTTGAGCCGCGGGCGCGACGGGCCGAAGTATTTCCTCAAGGACTACAATCAGGTGCTTTTGGCCGACGCCTATGGCGGCTATGACGGCGTGGTGGCCGGCAACGGCATGGTGCGCGCCGGATGCTGGGCGCATCTGCGCCGCAAGATCGTTGACGCGGAAAAGACGGCGCCTGAAATTGCGCAGCAAGCCGTTGTCTTGGTGCGTGCGCTTTACGCCGTTGAAAAGCAGGGCCGGGATGTTTCCATCGAAGAACGCCTGCGGCTGCGCCAGGAGCAATCGGCGCCGGTGATGGCCGAGTTGCGGGAGAAGTTTTTTGACTGGAAGGAGCAGCTACTGCCCAAGCATCCCATGGCCGAGGCGCTGAACTACGCCCTGGGCCACTGGGAGGAACTCAACGTGTTCCTCGCAGACGGCGCCGTCGCGATCGACAATAATGTCTCGGAGCGTGAAATGAAGCGCGTGGTGTTGAACAGGAAGAACAGTTTATTCGTGGGCAACGCTCGTGGCGGCCGCACGGCGGCCATCCTGGCCAGCCTCACTTCGACCTGCCGCCGCCACGACGTGGACCCGCAGCTCTATCTCACCCAACTGCTGGTCAACCTGCCTGCGCTCCACATCAACGACCTGCCTGCCTGGCTACCCGACCGCTGGAAAGCCACGCAGCAAACACGGCAGGCCGCGCTGTAAGGCCGCATTCCGCAGGCTTGGAGCCGACTTGGGGTTGACGTAACGCTTACGTTGATTGGGGAACGATCAACGAT
>JAKBJA010000160.1 GCA_021836225.1 Pseudomonadota bacterium
CCGCTTTTCTCGATGCGGCCGGCTTCCCGGTGCTGACCCTGCTGCGCGATGCGCAAATCTACGTCCAGGCCGCCGGCGAGGGCCTGAGCCTGTTCGACATGGCGCCGTCGCGCACTGCCAGGGAGCTGGAGCAATGGCAGCCGCTGCTGGACTGGCTGGATTGAATTTTTGCCACGGATTACCACGGATGTACACAGATAAACGCTCCCGAATAAATCCGTGTATATCCGTGGTAATCCGTGGCTGAATTGTTTGCGCCATGAACAACACCGAAATTGAACTCAAGCTCCTGATCGACCCTGCCGATATTCCCAGGTTGCGGCGTCATCCCCTGCTCAAGGCGTTGTGCCCGTCCGGGCCGAAGACGCGCAAGCTCTACAGCATCTACTTCGATACTGATGATTTTGTTCTGAAGAACAAGGAAATCGCATTGCGCGTGCGGCGAAGCGGCCGGCACTGGGTCCAGACCATCAAGGGCGGCGGCAGCGTGCGGGCGGGTCTGCACCAGCGCGACGAATGGGAGGCGCCGGTCGCCCGCAATGAGCCGGATTTTACCAAGATCAGCGATCCCAGGCTGATCGGGCTGTTCGCTACGGAAGCGCTGCGCCACAACCTCCACCCCGTATTCGTGACCGAGTTCAGCCGCACCATCTGGCTGCTGGAAACAGAGGCTGGCGACCGGGTCGAGATGGCGCTGGATCGGGGCGAAATCCGCGCCGACCAGGGAAGTTCGACGATCTGCGAAGTGGAGCTGGAGCTGAAGGCGGGCAGTCCGGCTGCGCTCTACGAGTTGGCCCTGGCATTGCAGGAAGCCGTGCCCTTGTGCGCGGAAAACGCCAGCAAGGCCGAGCGCGGCTACGCGCTGTGCGCGCCGCCTGCCGCGCTGCCCGCGGTCAAGGCCGGGCTTCCCGGCATAAGGCGGGGCATGCCGGCGGGCGAAGCGTTCCGCTCCGTTGCCTGGAATTGCCTCACCCAGTTGCAGGACAACCAGAGCCGGCTGCAGCAGGGCTACGATCCGGAGTATATCCACCAGATGCGGGTGGCGGTGAGGCGGCTGCGCTCCGCGCTCGGCGTGTTTTCCGCTGCCGCGCCGGGCATCAAGGATGCAGTTCTGATCGGGGAGTTGCGCTGGCTCGCCGGTGAGCTCGGCCCGGCGCGGGACTGGGATGTGTTTCTTGGCGAAACATTGGCGCCGGTCCTGGCATTTTTGCCCCAGGACGCAGGGCTGGTCTGGCTGCGGCGGCGGGCCGAGCGACTGTGCGGCGAGAAGCGCGTAAGGGCGCGCGAGGCCGCCGCCTCGCAGCGCTACCACAAGTTGCTGCTGACGCTGGGCGGCTGGTTGTGGCGCGAGCCGTGGCGGGAGGCAGGGGTGGCCGCGGAGCTGGAACAGCCGGTGGCGGCTTTCGCCACGCGCATGCTGGCGCAACGCCACCGCCAGTTGCGCCGGCGCGGCCGCAACCTCGCAGCGCTGACGGCGGAGCAGCGCCATGCGTTGCGGATTGCCGCAAAAAAGCTGCGCTATGCCACGGAGTTCTTTTCCATTCTGTATCCGCGCAAGGCCGCAAAGCGCTATCTGGAGTCACTGGCCGAGTTGCAGGATGTGCTCGGTGCGCTCAACGACCAGGCCGTGATCGGGCGCCTGCTGGAGGAGATCGGTAGCGGCGGGCGCGATGCCTTGCGGATTCGGGCCGGCGGCGTGATAATCGGCTGGAGCGCCGGCAAAGCCAGCCTCCAGCTTGTCGGCCTGGTGCGGACATGGAAGTCTTTTAAGCGGCGCAATGTTTTCTGGGAGAAAGGGTGAAGCATGTTTGAATCAGCCGAACTGGGGCACAAAATCGATAAGGCCACTTACGACCAGGAAGTGCCGGTGCTGCGTGAGGCGTTGCTGGAAGCGCAGATCGATCTGGCGAAGACGGCAAATTTCCAGGTTGTGATTCTGATCGGCGGTGTGGATGGCGCCGGCCGGGGGGAGACCGTAAACCTGATCAACGAATGGATGGACCCGCGCCATATTCAGAGCCACGGCATGGGTATTCCCTCGGACGAGGAATTGGAGCGCCCGATTATGTGGCGCTTCTGGCGTGCCCTGCCGCCCAAGGGAAAAATCGGTATTTTTCTCGGCTCGTGGTATACCTGGGACATCCTCAACCGGGTGTTCAACAGAATCAAGAATGCCGAACTCGACCAAAGCATGGAGCGCGCAGTGCGTTTCGAGAAGATGCTCAACGACGAGGGCGCGCTGGTCATCAAGTTCTGGCTCCATCTGTCCAAGGAAAAGCAGGAAAAGCGCCTCAAGGCCATGGAGAAGAATCCCAAGACCCGCTGGCGCGTGACCGAGCGCGACTGGATACATTTCAAGATGTACGACAAGTTCCGCAAGGTGGCTGAGCGTGTCATGCGCCAGACCAGTACCGCCGAGGCGCCCTGGATCATCGTCGAGGGCGAGGACGAGCGCTACCGCAGCCTGACGGTGGGGAAAGTCATTCTGGAGGCGATCCGCAAGCGCCTCGACGCGGCGGAGAGGCCGCCCCATGAAGTTCAT
>JAKBJA010000104.1 GCA_021836225.1 Pseudomonadota bacterium
CAACTGGCGGATCAGGGTGCGCTTGCCGCTGCCGGGCTGCCCCATGACGTAGAGGTTGTAGCCGGCATGGCGCATGCCGATGCCAAAATGCGCCGCCTCGATCGCGCGTATCTGGCCGATGCCTTCACTCAGGTCGTCGAGCTCGGCGGTGGTCGTGAAGGTGAAGCGGGCGATATCGCAGGGGCGATACAGGCGGTCGGGGGAAAGCGGCGGGTTGGGCGTCATTTTTTTGGGTCGCTCTTGTGGGTCATGAATGCTGGTTGACCTGCGCCGCGAGCTGGTGCAGCGCAGGGGTAATCTCTACTCGGTATTCGAATTCCTCCAGACGGCACAGCGCGTGCGGCAAGCGGGCCAGGTTCCCGGCAGTGCGGTGCCGGACATCCGTCAGGGGCGGCGCGGCCGCCAGGCGGCGTCCTCCGCGCATCACCGGTTCGAGCAGCGGCTCGCCCGGCTGGTCGTCGCCCTCCAGCGTCACCACATCCCCGGCCATGCGGCCTTCGGCGTCAAAGCGGCGGTACACCTGCTTGCGCCCGGGCCAGGTCGCCTTGCCTTCGGAGCGCTTGCGGCGCGCACGGCCGGCGTATTCCTGCAGCTTGTAGGCGCAGTCAAGATAAGGCTGGTCGCTCGAGGTGTCCAGGTGGGTGCCGACCCCGAAGCCATCCACCGGCACGCCGGCGGCCAGCATGTCGCGCAGCGCGACTTCGTCGAGGTCGCCGCTGGCGAAGATGATGACATGATTCAGGCCGCCCGCGTCGAGGATGGCCCGCACCCGGCGTGCATGCTCGGCGAGGTCGCCGGAATCGATGCGCACCCCCTTGATGCGGATGCCGGCATGCGCCAGCTTCGGCGCCAGCGCCACCACCTTGTGCGCCGCTGCCTCGGTGTCCCAGGTGTCGATCAGCAGCACCACATTCTCTGGCTGCGCATGGGCGAAATGTTCGAAGGCCAGCGCCTCGTCATCGTGCGCCTGGATGAAGGAATGCGCCATGGTGCCGAACAGCGGGATGCCGAACTGCTCGCCGGCCAGCACCGTCGAGGTTCCGGAAAAACCAGCGATGTAGCTCGCGCGCGCCGCCAGGAGGCCCGCCTCTGCCCCGTGGGCGCGGCGCAGGCCGAAGTCCACCAGCAGCTTGTCGGGCGCCATCAGCACCGAGCGCGCAGCCTTGGAGGCGATCAGGGTCTCGAAATGCAGCAGGTTGATCAAACGCGTCTCCACCAGTTGCGCCTGCGAAATGGGTGCGGTCACGCGCAGGATCGGCTCGTTGGGGAAGAACACCGTACCTTCGGGCATGGCGTGCACGTCGCCGGTGAAGCGCAGCGTTTCCAGCGAGGCGAGGAAATCCTTGCTGAAGCGTTGGGTCGACGCCAGCCATTCCAGCTCCGCGGGGGTGAAGCGCAGCTGCTCGAGAAATTCCAGCGATTGCTCGAGCCCCGCCGCCAGCAGAAAACCTCGCCCCGGACGCAGCCTGCGCACGAAGAACTCGAACACCGCGGTCTCCTGCATGCCGGTGTCGTGGTAGCCCTGCAGCATGGTGAGCTGATAGAGGTCGGTGAGAAGAACAGTGGTCCCAGGATTCATGCAGACAGGCCATTCAGCGTGATGCGCTGCGCGCCGAGGCCGGTCATTTCCTCCTCGGCGTGCTGCCCGTCGCCGGGCTGGACGTTCACCGCGCGTATCGCATCGGTCAGAACGAATACGTCGTAACCGAGTCGTCTGGCATCCCGCACCGTACTGAGCACGCAGTAATCCGTCGTCAGCCCGCCGATGAACAGCCGGCGGATGCCGGCTGCACGCAGGCGGCTGTCCAGATCGGTTCCCTGGAAGCTGGAATAGGCTTCCTGATCCTGCAACGTCGCTTTGGAGATCACCGTGGTGTCAGGGGGCAAGCTGAGCGTCGAGGCGAACGCCGCGCCCTGCGTGCCCGCCACGCAGTGGACCGGCCACGGCCCCCCTTGTGCGTGAAAGGAACAATGCCCCGCGGGATGCCAGTCGCGGGTGGCATACACGGGCAGGCCCTGCGCCAGGAAGGCGTCAATATACCGGTTGAGCACGGGCACGACCTCGTCGCCGCCCGCCACTGCCAGGCTGCCGCCCGGCAGGAAATCGTTCTGGATGTCCGTGACCAGCAACACGTCACCCGGCTGCAGATGCCAGCGTTGCAGATCAGATGATTTCGTTGCAGCGTTCATGTCGACTTTCCTCTCGGCCCTGATGCAGGCGTGCGTCGAGTGGCGCGCGCCCGGATATCCGGGATCAACGCGCGCTAATGCAACTCTTCATCCTGATCATGGTGGAAGACAATGTCCCCCAGCTCGACCTTGACGGGCTCGCCCACCGGCGCCTCGGTCACATCCACCGCCTGAAACAGCCACTTGCCATCCTCCTGCCAGCAGTAGCCAAACTGCTCCCTGTAAAAACATTCCTTGGGTTCCATGCTTGCTTGCCTTTCTTGTGGGCCGACGCCTTTTTTCAGTCTGGCATATTATTAAAACGATACCAGCATCCTGAAACAGCGAGGAGACCGTTTGATGATCGGGAATGCGCTTTGCCTGTTCGCGCTTGACGCCAGCCGTGCCTATGGCGAGCGGGTGGCTGAAGCACTGGGGCTGACGCTTGCCCGCCACGAGGAGCGCGAGTTCGAGGATGGCGAGCACAAGGCGCGGCCGCTGGAAAACGTGCGCGGCCGGGACGTGTACGTGATCCACTCGCTGTACGGCGAACCGGGCATCAGCGCCAACGACAAGCTTGTCCGACTGCTGTTTTTCATCGGCGCCCTGAAGGACGCCTCGGCCGCCCGGGTCACCGCGGTGTGCCCCTATCTGGCCTACTCCCGCAAGGACCGCCGCACCAAGCCGCGCGATCCGGTCGGCAGCCGCTATGTCGCCCAGCTGTTCGAGGCGGTGGGCACCGACCGGATGGTGACGCTCGACGTGCACAACCTGGCCGCCTATCAGAATGCCTTCCGCATCCCGGCCGAGCATCTGGAGGCCCGCGGCCTGTTCATCGAATGGTTCGCATCACGGCTGCAGGAGGATGACGTCGTGGTGGTGTCGCCGGATGCGGGCGGCGTCAAGCGGGCGGATGCGTTTCGCGATTCCCTCGCCCGCGCGCTCGGCCGTCCTGTCGGTTCCGCCTTCATGGAAAAACGCCGCAGCGAAGGCGTGGTGTCGGGCGAGGCGGTGGTGGGCGAAGTCGGCGGCAGGACCGCGATCATCATCGACGACCTCATCAGCAGCGGCACCACCCTGGCGCAGGCCGCTGCCGCCTGCAAGACGCTGGGGGCCAGGCGGGTTTTCGCCGCAGCAAGCCACGGCATGTTCACCGGCGCAGCGGCCGCGGTGCTGGCCGATCCGGCCTTGGAGAAAGTGCTGGTCGCCGACTCCGTTCCGCCCTTCCGTCTGCCGCCTGCGCTGCTGGAAAGCCGGGTCGAGGTGCTGGATTCGGCGCCCCTGTTTGCCGCAGCCATTCGCCGCCTCCACAGCGGCGGTTCATTGGTCGAACTGCTGCAGGACTGAGCGTCAGCTTCCGACCCGTTCGGCATGCTGCCGCGCCAGTTCGAGATACGCCCTGGCCGTTGCGACCCATTTGCCCGGCGGATGCCGCCCGTCGTCGCGCAGGTGCCACAGGGCGAGCTTGGCGCGCAGCACCGCCCGGCAGCTCTGATAGAAGTGGATCAGCGCCTCAGGCGGGGCATCGCCGCTCGCCTCGCGATAGGCTTCCAGCAGCCAGCGCCCCACCTGCGGGGCGTGCAGCCGCTCGCATTCCAGCGCCAGGTAGCCCAGCTCGTCGGCCGGATCGAGGATGCGGAAATCGCGCTTGAATTCCAGACAATCGATGACGACCGGCTCCGCCAGAAGGCATACGTGTTCCGGACGCAGGTCGCCATGCCCCTCGACGATGCGGCCTTGGCGTACGCGAGTATCGAACAGTTCGGCGTGCCCTTGCAGGAAGCCCAACTGGAGGCGGGCAAGGTGCTGCGGCAGGTCCGGGGCGAGGCCGAACTCCGGGCTGGCAATCTCGTGCAGGTTGTCCTCGATCCGTCTGGTCAGATCCTGCCGGTAGGCCTCGGGCGTGATGCCCTCCGCAGCAGCTTCGGCATAGAAGCGGGCAAGCCGACGCGCCAGCTGGATGATTTTTGCCTGTTCGGCGGCCCCGCTCTGGAGCAGCTGATCGAGCATGCGATCCGCCGGCAGTCGCCGCATCCGCACCAGCCAGTCCACCGTCTCCCCTTCCCCGCCCAGGTGCAGCCCACCGTTGGCATCGCGCACCAGCGGCATCACGCCGAGGTAGACCTCGGCGGCCAGACGGCGGTTGAGCCGCACTTCCTCCTCGCAATCCAGGCGCCGGGCCTCGGGCGTGCTGAAGTCGAGATAGGGGTAGCGCACCGGTTTCTTCAGCTTGTAGGCATGCGTGTCGGTGAGAAAGACCCAGGACATGTGGGTTTCCACCGCATCCACCCGCGCGGTCGCCTCCGGATAGGCGTCCGGCCGCCGAAGAAAGGCGAGGCTGGTTTCCAGGGGGGGTGAAGCCTGGGCTGAATGCGTGTGGTCCATCGTCTAATGATAAGCAGTGAGCCGCATGCCTGTATGCTGATGTTGATCAAATGCATGCCCGCTGCCATGGTGCCAGCCCGGAAGACCATCTGCTATACATTGAAGTAGGCAGCGAGAAATCGACATTCACCTTTCGCCCTACAGGGCATCAACAAGCAGGAAGCGCCATGACCCGTAATTCCATCGATATTGCCAGCCGTGTCAGCCCCCAGTTGTCGGCACTGCTCAATAGCCGGATCCGCAATCCGGAGTGCGAGCAACCGGTCACGCTGATTGCGGTGCGGCGCTTTCTCGCCGATCTGCTGCCGAACGATTTCAAGGAGGCCGAGCGATTGCATCACTTTGACATCAGCGAATCGCTCCTCGACGAACTCGACGCCTTCATCGAGGAGTTCGGAGGAGGCGCGCTTGCGGTCGATTTCGTGCAGGCCAACGCCAGCGAACCCCTTTCGCGCGCGATCGAGACGGTGGTGAGCGACGAGAACCGTGAAAATCCGCCTACGCTTGCGGTGATCCGGGAGGCCCTCCTTGCCGGGCTGGGCGCGCGTCTGGTGGGCGACGGCGTCCTGGAAGACGACGAGGACGACACGCTGTTGTCGGAGATCGAAGCGCTGATCGAACAGTTTGGCGCAGACACGCTCGCCGAAGGGTTCATACGCTACGAATAGCGGCCCCGCTGCACGAGGAAAATCAGCATGTTGAGAAAGCGGCGTTCGAGGCGTGTACTGGCCATGTTTCTGGTGGTGCTGGGCGGTGTGCTGATGTATCTGGCGCCCGAAATATGGGCCGGGCTGGCGGTGCTTGCACTGGGGGTGGTCATCGAACTGGTTGGCATTACGCTGGAACGCAAAGCCTAGTTCACTATTGCGATCGACGTTTCCATCAGCCGCTGCCGAAAAGACACCAGGAGTTTTCATGAAGGCACTGATCATCAGCGCAGATCATTTCGAGGATTCCGAACTGCTGTACCCGTTCTACCGGTTGCAGGAGGAAGGGCTGCAGGTGGACATCGCTTCCATCGCCCGGGGGAAAATCAATGGCAAGCACGGCTACGAGATCGTCGTCGACAAGGCACTGCGGGATATCGACCCGAAGGCTTACGACCTGCTCGTCCTGCCCGGCGGCAAGGCGCCCGCGAAACTCCGCAAGGAACCGGCCGCTGTCGCGATCGCGCAGGATTTCATGCGCAGCAACAAACCGGTTGCCGCCATTTGCCACGGCCCGCAGATATTGATCACGGCAGGCGTGCTGGAGGGACGGCGCGCTACCTGCTACCACTCGGTTGCTGAGGAACTGCAGGAATCGGGGGCGCTCTACGAAGACAATGAGGTGGTGGTGGACGGCAAACTGGTGACGTCCAGACAACCCTCCGACCTGCCCGCCTTCATGCGTGAAATTGTCCGCCTGCTGGAAAAGACTCCAGCGTGAACCATTCATCTTTCATCGCGCGTCCTAATATGAATGGAAAGAAGTCTTTTTAAAAATGATCAGGGTGCCGGTGTGACAACATGAAAAAAAGTCGGCTTGCAATCATCGGTTTGGGGAAACTTGGACGCAAATGCGTTGAAGCCATTAGTGACGACCCGACCACCGACCTGGCAGGGGTGGTGCGGCGTCCGGAAAGCCCTCCCGCATCGTGGCTGAAAGCCCCTGCAGTGACCCATATCAGCGAACTGAATCAAGTGGATGCCGCGCTTGTCTGCGTGCCGCTCGATGATGTCATGGGGACTGTCAAAGGCTTGCTGCAGGCTCGCATTCCCGTGGTCGAATGCGCTCGCCTTCATGGCGAGTCTTTCCTCGAACACAAATCGGAAATCCACCGGGCCGCGCTTCATCACAAGTTTCCGGCCATTGTCGGCGCGGGATGCGATCCGGGCGCCCTTTCGGTGTTCCGCAGCCAGTTCGCGCTGCTGGCGCCCCGCGGCCATACGGAAACCAGCCTGCATACCGGGGCCAGCTTGCACCACACCCTGGCCGCAGCCAGCATCGAGGGGGTGAGGAAGGCGCTGGCGACCGAGCGCTCGTCCGGGGAAGGCATCCTCCAGCGTTATGTCTATGTCGAGCTGGAGCCTTCGGCAGATGCGGACGCTGTGGAGAAGGCCATCGTCAATGACCCGCTCTTTCTTGATGAAGAGACCTTGGTATTTGCAGTTCCCAGCATTGCCGCGCTGGAAGAAACCGACCGCGGCGTGATGCTGGAACGTCGTGCCGCACCGGGCGAGACCAGCCATGCTTCGTTGCTGCTGGAAGCCCGCTACGACGAGGCGGGGCTGGCTGCACGGATGATGCTTGCCGCCGCGCGCGCATTGCCGTACTTGCAGGCAGGTGCCTATTCCCTGCTCGATCTGCCGCCGGGTGCGCTATGGGGAGAACAGCGTGCTATCGCGGAAAAAGAGTGGATGTAAGCAGATTTATTTTTTCATCACTGAAGGAGCGCACTATGAAAACCCGGTTCACTGACTTCCACCCTGTCCGGCGCGACCGTCTGGTCCAGGACACCCGGCACGACACCTACAAGACCAAGCACAAGCTGCCGGAGCCCACGGTGTGCCCGCAGTGCAGCGCGGTGTTCCACGAGGGGCGCTGGCAATGGCTGGCGCGGCCTGCCCAGGCCCACGAGGAAATGTGCCCGGCCTGTCACCGCATTCATGACGATTTTCCGGCTGGGTATGTGACCGTAGGCGGTTCGTTCTTCAAGGATCACCGCGAGGAATTACTGCATCTGGCCAGAAACGAGGAAGCGCACGCCAAGGCCGAGCATCCGCTGAAGCGGATCATGAAGATCGAGGACCAGGATGACGGCATCCTGATCACCACGACCGACATTCATCTCGCCCGCGGCATCGGCGAAGCCTTGCACCATGCCTATCAGGGCGAACTGGAATATCACTACAACGAACAGGAGAACCTGCTGCGCGTGGTGTGGGAACGCTAGGCTGCAGGCACGCCGCCGGCGCGGCGCCTGACCGAGCAAACGGGTCGGCGACGCCGCTGCGCCAGGAAGACAAAGTCCTTTTTCAACGAGATCAGCCTTGACCCTTCCCATCAGCCTGCGCCTGCCGCTGCAGATTCTGCCTCAACCGGACGAGACGACCTGCGGCCCCACCTGCCTGCATGCCGTCTACCGTTACTGGGGCGCGGACGAGCAACTCACGAACGTGATCGAGCGCACCCACAAGCTGGAGCACGGCGGCACCTTCGCGATTTTTCTGGCCTGCGACGCCCTGCGCCGCGGCTACCAGGCCACCATCTATACCTACAACCTGACGGTGTTCGACCCCACCTGGTTTGCGCCGGGCGTGGACATCGCCGAGCGCCTGCAGCGCCAGCGCGAGGAGAAGAAACACGACGCCCGCCTGCAGCGCGTCACCGAGGGCTATCTGGAATTCCTCAATCTGGGCGGGCGGCTGCGCCTGACCGATCTCTCGCGTCCGCTGATCCGCGGCCTGCTGCGCCGCAACCTGCCCATCATCACCGGCCTGAGTTCCACCTACCTGTATCGCGCGGCGCGCGAGTTCGGGCCGGACGACACCCCCGACGACATCCGCGGCCTGCCGGCCGGCCACTTCGTCGTGATCGCGGGCTACGACCGGAAGAAGCGCACGGTGTTGGTGGCCGACCCCTACTGGCGGCACCCCTACAGCCCATCCCACGAATACTGGGTCAGCATCGACCGCGTGATCGGCGCGGTACTGCTCGGCATCGTCACCCATGATGCCAATCTGCTGGTGATTTACCCCCCGCGGGCAGCACCGAAAGAAACGTCGTGAGCATCCTGATCGTCGTCGACAATCCGCGCGACTGGCCGCTCGACCTTCCGGGCGTGAGCGTTGTTCCGGCGCGGGCCTACCTGACCGACCCCGCCTATGGCGAGGGGCGTTCGGTCAAGGTTTTCAATCTGTGCAAATCCTATCGTTACCAAAGTCTGGGCTACTACGTCTCCCTGCTGGCCGAGGCGCGCGGCCACAAGCCGCTGCCCCGGGTGAGCACGATGGAGGACCTGCAGTCGCAGAATCTGGTGCGGCTGCTCACCGAGAACCTCGACGACCTGGTGCAGAAATCGCTCGCGCCCATCAAGTCGGACGCATTCGAGCTCAGCATCTACTTCGGCCGCAACGTGGCGAGCCGCCACGAAGCGCTGAGCCACCGGCTCTTCAGCCTGTTGCAGGCACCCTTGCTGCGCGCGCATTTCGAACGCCACCGCGAGCAGTGGCACCTGCGCAGCGTGCGCGCCATCGCCACCAGCGACATCCCGCCGCCGCATCACGACTTCGTGGTTGAGGCCGCCACCGCGTATTTCATGGGACGCCGCCGGCGCACGCACAAGCGCCCTGCGCCGCGCTTCGACCTTGCCATCCTGCACGACCCCGACAACCCGGAATCGCCTTCCAACGCGCGGGCGCTGCAGAAATTCGAAAAGGCCGCAGAGGACGTGGGCCTCGACGTGGAATTCATCACCCGCGCCGATCTTGCCCGGCTACCCGAGTTCGACGCGCTGTTCATCCGCGACACCACCTTCGCCAATCACTATACCTACCGATTTTCACGGCGGGCGACCGCGGAAGGGCTGGTGGTGATCGACGATCCCGAGTCCATCCTCAAGTGCAACAACAAGGTCTATCTCGCCGAACTGCTCACCCGCCACACTATTCCCGCGCCGCGCACACTGATGGTTCACCACGACAACGTGGGCCAGATCATTTCCAGTCTCGGGCTCCCATGCGTGCTGAAGCAGCCCGACAGCTCGTTTTCGGTCGGGGTGGCCAAGGTGGAATCGGAGTCGGAATTGCTCGCGAAGGTGGGGGCGTTGCTGCAAAAGTCGGAGCTGATCGTCGCGCAGGAATGGCTGCCCACCGAGTTCGACTGGCGGGTCGGCATCCTCGACCGGCGGCCGCTGTTCGTGTGCAAGTATTTCATGGCCGCCGGGCACTGGCAGATCGTCAAGCGCGAGGCGGGCCACACGGGTTACGAAGAGGGTCCGGTTCAGGCCGTGGCGGTGGCCGAGGCGCCGGGAGAGGTGGTGAAGATCGCCCTCAAGGCTGCCAACCTGATCGGCGACGGCCTTTATGGCGTCGACATCAAGCAGGTGGGAAGCCGCTGCTACGTCATCGAGGTCAACGACAACCCCAACGTCGACGCCGGCAACGAGGACGGCGTGCTGAAGGACGCCCTCTACCGCGAGATCATGGGCTCGTTCGTACGCCGCATCGAAGCGCGCAAGCGGGTGAACACCTGATGAGTTATGCGCCTGCGCTGCCTGCATTTGCGGGCTACGGCATCGAGCTGGAATACATGATCGTGGACCAGCAGACACTCTCGGTACTGCCGATTGCCGACAGGCTGCTTCATGCCGCCGCCGGTGAAACTGCGTCGGATGTCGATCGCGGGCGGTTCGGCTGGTCCAACGAGATCGTTCTGCACCTCGTCGAGCTCAAGAACGGCCGCCCCGACCTTTCACTCGAGCCGCTTGGCGCCGGTTTCCAGGCTGAGGTCGACGCCATCAACCGGCTGCTTCACCCCATGGGCGCGCGGCTCATGCCCACCGCCATGCACCCCTGGATGGAACCCGCCGCCGAGGCGCATCTGTGGCCTCACCACAACGCGTCCATCTACCAGGCCTACGACCGCATCTTCGACTGCCACACGCACGGCCAGGCCAACCTGCAGAGCATGCATCTCAACCTGCCCTTCGCCAACGATGAAGAATTCGCCCGCCTGCACGCTGCAGTTCGGCTGCTGTTGCCCATCCTGCCGGCACTCGCCGCGAGCTCACCGATTGCCGATGGCACACCCAGCGGCGTGCTCGATACCCGCATGGAGGACTACCGCACAGCCGTCAGCAGGGTCCCGTCGGTGATCGGCCAGGTCATCCCGGATACGGTCAGCAACTCCGCCGACTACCAGGCCCGGGTGCTGGCACCGATGTACCGCGACATCGCCCCGCTCGACCCGGACGGCGTGCTGCAGCACGAATGGCTCAATGCGCGCGGCGCGATTCCGCGCTTCGATCGCAACGCCATCGAGATCCGCGTGATCGACGTGCAGGAATGCCCGCAGGCCGACCTCGCCATTGCCGCCGCCGCGACTGCCGTCGTCCGGGCACTCTACGATGGCATGTGGACGCCGCTAGCCGCGCAGCAGGCTATCGCTACGGATGCCCTGGTGAAGATCCTGCTCGCCTGCATTCGTGAGGCCGAGCAGGCGGTGATCGTCGATGCGGACTATCTGCGGCTCCTGGGCTTTCCCGACAGACAATGCCAGGCCGGCGAGCTCTGGGGGCACCTCATCGAAACCTTGTCGCTGGATCGCTCCGCCGCCTGGCGCGAGCCGCTGCACGTGATCCTGGCACAGGGGCCGCTCGCCCGCCGCATTCTGCGCGCGCTCGGCCCGGCGTGCAGCAAGGCGCGCCTGCGCGACATCTACCGGGCCTTGTGCGACTGCCTCGAAGCGGGACGCATGTTCGTCGACTGATGCCATGGCCAGACCAGACCCCATCCTGATCACCTGCGAGCATGGCGGAAACCGTATCCCGGTCCGCTACCGCCCCCTGTTTGCGGGCTTCGAATCCTTGCTGCCCAGCCACCGCGGTTATGATCCAGGTGCGCTTGCCATGGCCCGTGAATTGGCCAAGGCGCTGGCAGCGCCCTTGTTCGTCTCCACCACCAGTCGCCTGCTGATCGATCTCAACCGCTCCATCGGCCATCCGTCCCTGTACTCCGAGGCCACCCGGAGCGCGCCCGCGACGGTCCGTCGCGAAATACTGGAAAAGCATTACCGCCCCTACCGCAACAAGGTCGAGGCGCATATCGCCGCAGCGATTGCGAGCGGCAGCCGGCTGATTCATATTTCCTCGCACAGCTTCACGCCGGTGCTCGACGGTGAAGTCCGCCATGCCGATATCGGCCTGCTCTACGATCCGGCACGGCCCGGCGAAGTCGAACTGTGCCGCTGCTGGCAGACCCGGCTCAAGGCTTTGGCGCCTGAATGGAAGGTGCGCCGCAATTATCCCTACACCGGCAGGTCGGACGGCTTGACGGCCTACCTTCGCCGCCGCTTTCCGGCTGGCGCCTATGTCGGTGTCGAACTGGAAATCAATCACAAGCACGTATTGCAGGGCGGGCATCCATGGCAGGCACTGCGGCGCCAGTTGATCGAGTCCTTGCTTCAGGCCATGCCGGATGCGTGCCGGTCGCCCAATCCCGGCGCCCACACATTTTCTATTGCCCAATAAAACAATTGGTTGGCACCGTATCTGCAACCAAAATCAATCCCCGGCTACAATCGCATCATGACTTTCCACCGCCGCCACATGGTTTTATTCGTCCTGACGCTGGCGGCTCTGCTGGGTTTTTTTTTGCTGCTTCGTCCCACCCCCGCCCCACCCATCCGCATCGGCGTACTGCATTCGCTCAGCGGTACCATGGCAGCGAGCGAACGTCCGCTGGTGGACGCTGTGCGGCTGGCGGTCGAGGAGATCAATGCGGCCGGCGGCCTGCTGGGGCGGCCGGTGGAGATGGTGGTTGCGGATGGCCGCTCCGATGACGGCGTGTTCGCCGCCGAGGCCGAGCGGCTGATCGTGGCGGAACGGGTCAGCGTCCTGTTTGCCTGCTGGACCTCGGCATGCCGCAAGGCGGTGAAGCCGGTCGTGGAAAAGCACCGCCATCTGATGTTCTATCCGCTCCAGTACGAGGGCCTGGAACAGTCGCCCGTCCTGTATTACACCGGTTCCACCCCCAACCAGCAGATCATCCCCGGCACGCGCTGGGCGCTGGATGCGCTGGGCAAGCGGGTGTATCTGCTGGGCTCGGACTATCTTTTCCCCCGTGCCGCCAACCTCATCATCCGTGATCTGGTCAAGACCGACGGCGGAACGGTGCTGGCGGAACGCTATCGCGCGCTGGGCGATGCCGACTTCAGCGCGGCCGTTGCGGAAATACGCGCGATGAAGCCGGATGTGGTGCTCAATACCATCAATGGCGACAGCAATGCGCATTTCTTTCGCGCCCTGCACGCGGCGGGGCTCGGCGCGGTGCCCGTCGTGTCGTTCAGCCTTGCCGAGGATGGCCTGAAAGCCATCGGGCGTGATGCCTTTCACCCCAACCATTACGCGGTCTGGAGCTATTTCCAGAGCATTCCGGGGGAAGCCAACCGGCATTTCGTCGCCGCATTCCAGCAACGCTATGGTTCCGATCGGGTGACCAGCGATCCGGTCGAAGCCACCTATGTCGGGGTAAGGCTGTGGGCACAGGCGGTGACCGATGCCGGTACCGCCGACCCCGAACAGGTCAACCGCGCCATGCTGCAGCAGAGCCTGGCTGCGCCCTCAGGCATCGCTGCGGTCGACCGCGGCACGCGCCACCTGTGGAAGCCGGTGCGCATCGGCAAGGCGCGTGCGGACGGGCAGTTCGAGCTGGTGTGGCATTCGGGCGATGCGCTGCGCCCGGACCCTTTCCCGGACTACCGTTCACGCTTCGAGTGGCAGCGGCTGCTGACCGAATTGTCCGGTGCCACGCCATGAGCCGGCTCCACATCTCCACCCGCCTGCTGTTGAGCTACCTGCTGGTGGCGGTACTGCCACTGGCCGGTCTGGCTGCGTTTTACCTGACCTCGTTCGAAAGCTCGCTGCGCGAAACCGTGCTGGCGAACATGGCCGCCATCGCGGACAAGAAAGTTGAACAGATCGACAGCCACATGGCCGAGCGTCTGGCGGACGCCCGGCTGCTCAGCCGACAGGACCTGATCCGCGACGGGATTGCCGCACTGAGCCGCGTCTTTCGCCCGGATGGACTGGACGCCCCCGCCTATCAGGCCATTGCCCGCCCGCTGCGCGACGCCCTGATGAAGATCAACGCTGCCGAAGGCTTTTACGATTTGCTGTTGTTGGATACGGCCGGCAACGTGGTGTTTTCGCTGCGGCAGGAGAAGGATCTGGGCACCAACCTCAGGCACGGCCCCTACCGCGACACCCAGTTGGCGAAGGGTTTCGAACTGTCCATGCAGACCCTGCAGACCCACCTCAGCCGCTTCGCGCTGTACGCGTCGTCCGGAAATCGGTCCGCCGCGTTTCTGCTGGCGCCGGTGCTGAAAAATGGCGTGGTGATCGGAGCGCTCGCCCTGCAGCTGGATATCAGCAGGCTGGAAGCGGTGGCAGCCGACCGCACCGGCCTCGGCCGCACCGGCGAAACCGTGCTGGCGCAAAAAGAGGCAAACGATGCGCTTTACACCGCACCGCTCAGGCACGTCGAAAACGCCGCCTACCATTACCGGGTGCCGCTCGCGCAGGCGGACTTGCCGATGCAGAAGGCGCTGGCCGGCAACCATGGCAAGGGCATCATTCGCGACTATGCCGGCATCGAGGGGGTGGCGGCGTGGCGTTATCTGCCGGCCCTGGGCTGGGGCATGGTGGTGAAAATCGACACCGGCGAGGCGCTGGCACCGGCCGCCCGGTTGCGCCGCCTCAGCTATCTCGCATTGGGGCTGTTCCTGGTGCTTTCCGCAATCATGGCGTTCTTCCTCGGGCGCGGGCTATCACGCCCGATTCAGAAGCTGACCCAGGTGGCCGACGGCATTGCCGCCGGCGATCTCACGCAGCGCGCGCCGAATGGCGACATCGATGAACTGGGGCGGCTGGGCCATGCCTTCAATCACATGACCGATGCGCTGGTCGAGGCCCGCAACAACCTGGAATCGCAGGTGGAGGCGCGCTCGCGGGAATTGCACGCAATGACCTCATTGCAGGGGGCGATTCTCGACCAGGCCGGCGCGCTGGTGGTGGTGCTCGATCGCGAGGGTCGCATCCGTCGCTTCAACCACGCCTGCGAGGCGCTGTCGCAGTATTCGTTTGAAGAAGTCGAGGGACAGT
>JAKBJA010000118.1 GCA_021836225.1 Pseudomonadota bacterium
CTTTCCAGCAGCGCGCGGCCATCCCACAACCAATCCACCAGAACCAGCGATACCGCCAGCAACAGCGCGGTCGCCGTCAGATTACGGATGAGGGTGCGCGAGGACTGTTGCAGGCCGGAGGTCGCCTCTTGCGTTGTTGCCAGCGCCTGACCGATGCGGCCGACGGCGGTGCCGATCCCCGTAGCCTGCACCACCGCGAGGCCCACCCCCCTGGTGACCACGGTGCTGGCGAACAGTGCGGCGCCGTCATCACCGCCCGACGTGGCCAGCGCGCCGAACTCCGGATTGGGGAGTTTGTCCACCGGCACCGCCTCCCCAGTGAGCAGCGACTCGTCCACCGTGAGTTGGCCCTGCACCAGTTGCGCATCGGCGGCGATGCGGTCCCCCTCGTGCAGGACCAGGAGATCGCCGCGCACCACCTCGCGCCCGGCGATACGCAACTCCCGATCGTCGCGGATCACCAGCGCCCGCGGCGCGGAGAGATCGCGCAACGACTCCAGCGCGCGCTGGGTCTTGCGCTCCTGGGCCAAGGTAATGCCGATGACCACGAACACGAAAGCCAGCAGAAACAGCGCTTCGGCATGGTCGCCCAGCAGCAGATAGATGCCGCCAGCCACCAGCAACATCACGAACATCGGCTCGGCCAGAACACCGAGCACGATGGCCAGCAGCGTTTTTGGCGTGCTTCCGGGCAGCAGGTTCGGGCCATCTTCGGCAAGGCGCCGGGCCGCGGTTGCGCCGTCAAGTCCCGTAAATGGACGGACGTCCGCTTGCGCCGCAGGGCGTGTATCCATATTCAATGCTCCCTCTGGTCGGTAACACGCCCCGCTCTCCGCCAGCAACAACCCCGTCGACGACGGAAACCAGGATGCCGCAGGGTCCTGCTATGTGGCCCTTTGAAAGCGCAGCGCCGCCGAATTCAAACAGTAACGCCGTCCCGTCGGGGCCGGACCATCGGAAAACACATGCCCCAGGTGGCTGTCGCAACGCGCGCAGCGGATTTCCGTGCGTACCATGCCATGACTGGCATCGCGGATCTCATGGATATGGTCGGGTGCAAAAGGCTCCCAAAAACTCGGCCAGCCCGTCCCCGACTCAAACTTGGCTGCCGAGCGAAACAACGGCAACCCACACAAAGCACAAACGAAAGTCCCGTCGCCCTGTTCGTGCAGCAGCCCACCGCAGAAGGGCGGCTCCGTGCCATGTTCAAACAGGACATGACGCACCTCGGCAGACAAGCCTTGCGCCATTTCTGCGCGCTTCCCGGCATCGATGGGGGTCAGATCAAAACCTGCGGATGAACGGATCATCGTCATCACCTCCGTTGCTTCTCGCGCACCCATTGCGGAAAGCGCGTGCGCAGTTTTTCCACTTTCGGCAGCGCCACCGCACATATATAGGGCTGATCCGGATGCTGGCGGGCATAATCCTGGTGATCGTCTTCCGCCGGATAAAAATGCGTCAGGGGCGTGATTTCGGTGGCGATGGGTGCGGCAAAAACCTTCGCCTGATCAAGTTGCGCCACATAGTCCCGCGCCAGCGCCGTCTGAGCGTCATTCAGGGTGAATATCGCGGACCGGTATTGCGTCCCCACATCATTCCCCTGCCGGTCGTGCTGCGTCGGATCGTGGGCCACCGCAAAAAAGACCTGTAACAGCCGGCCAAATGACAGCAACGCCGGGTCGTAGTGAATCTCTACCGCCTCGGCGTGGCCGGTCGTCCCCGTGCATACCGCCCGGTAATTGGCCGTTTCCGCCGCACCGCCCGTATAACCGGACACGACCCGCGTCACTCCCGCAAGGCCCAGATACACCGCCTCCACACACCAGAAGCACCCCGCCGCCAATACCGCCACAGCCGGCGTATCGGCAGCGGCATCCTCGCGGTCGGGGGCTGGAATCGTCAACGCCATGACCTGTACTCCATGTGAACGGACCCTGTCCAAAGCATAGCCGCAAAGCCCCACCAGACCAACCGTCGGCGGACGATGTGCCAGACCCCGGCACATTTGCTAGTATCCACGCTTCAATGAAATTCGTCCTGCAAAATTCTGGGGAAGGGCCATGGAAACGGAAGATCGGAGCGGCGGTAAAAAGGCGCGCGTAGGATTCGGAAAGTCCGCAGGGGCGGCTTTGGGCGCATTGTTCTTCGGCCCGCTACTGCTCGCCGGGTGCGCCACCAGCCCGAATCTTCAATCCGCGGAGCATCTGGTGCAAGACAACTTCCACGGCAAGGCCCATGTGGTGAAGGTCTTTCCGGGCCCCAGCCAAAAACTCACCGGCATCATCGCCGAAAACAGTCAGCATCAGCAGGGGATACTCTGGATGTTGTCCAATCGCTACCTCCTGCTCGGCCCGGTGGTGAACGATAAGGGCCAGGATATCACCCAGGCGGCCACGGAAAAGTATCTGCCCCAACCCCGAAAGGTCCCCGCCGGGCAGATCGCCCCGGCGGCCATGCAGGCACCGGGCTTCACGATCGGTCACGCGGGGCCACTCATGGTGGTGTTTGCCGACC
>JAKBJA010000193.1 GCA_021836225.1 Pseudomonadota bacterium
AAAATCGCGTCTAAAATCTTTTTTATCGTGACCCCGGCAACGATCAGGGTTGCGATGCCGGCTGTCATTGGGTTGAATCCCAACCCCGCTAACAAGGTCGCTGAGCTCACCGAACCAATAGCTGCGAGCCCCGACGTTATGCCTGCTGCGCTAAAACCTACGACCGTGCCGCTAAAGTAGAGCACGGAAAGAGGCACGCCAACGGCCGCGGCCTTCGAAAGCAATTCAGTTGGTAGATCCTCGTTCCGAACCTGAAGATCCCCTCGACCGATCTTGTCAACGATCCGATTCTCCCAGTCTATCCACTTATGGAGAACTTCCATCTGACCCGGCGTCAGATTCAGCTGGTCAAGCAGTCTTTGTGCGCTGCCGGCCATAGCTGGGGAGGTCGCGGCACTCAAGGCAATCGCGTCCTTCGCCAGCGATAATTGAATTTCCTGACTTTCAAGGCGATGCCCGTTTTGCTGTTGAATTTGAGTGGCGGCTCGATAGTCATTTAGGCGGCCTGTTTTCGATTATCAAGCCCACGATTAATCGTCGCGTCATGCGCGCGCAGCGCGGCGTCGAGTTTTGCGAGAAAGCGAAAGCCGACGACCTTGCGGAAGTTGCGTTCCGCCTCCAGCACGCCGGCGGCGGTCCAGCGCAGGATCATCTCGCCGCCCTGCCAGCGCCGCACCCGCCGCGCCATCTCGCGCACCCGGCTGAACAGGTTCTCGATCAGGTTGGTCGAGGACAGCGCCCGCTCCAGGCTCTCGGGCAGCTCCCAGCCCGTCACGGTCAGCGTCTCATCGAGGCCTTCGCGCAGCGAGGCGGCCGCGCCGGGATGGTTGCGCTCCAGCGAGCGGGCCAGGTTCTCGAGCATCTGGCGTGCGCGTTTCGCGTCGCGGGTCGCGTAGGCCTGACACATCGCGCCGCGCACGCCAGCGCGCATCCGCTCGGGCAGCGCCTCGGTCACGTTGCGCTGCTTGTGCACGCGGCAGCGCTGGACGAGGGCGCGGGAACCGAAGGTGTCGGCCACCGCCTTGCGCAAGGCCTTGGCCCCGTCGAGCACGAACAGCAGGCTGCGCTCGGCGGAAAGCCCGCGCTCGATCAGATCGGCGAGCAGCGCCTTGCACGCCGCCGCGTTCTCGGTCGCCCCTTCGCGCAACCCCAGCACGTGCTTCCTGCCGCCCAGGTCGATGCCGACCGCCGCCAGCACCACGTGCTCCGCAAACCGCACTCCGTCGATCATCACCGCGAGCAGTTTCAGCCCGCAAAGCTTGCGTTGCATCAGCGCCGCCAGTTTCTTTGCGGTCCCGACCACGAACCGCTCGCTCACCGCGCTCTTGCTGACGCCGCGGGTCGCGATCTCCTCGGGCAGCGGCTCCAGACTTCGCGCGTAACGGCGGCTCGAGACCCCCAGCACCATCTGTTCGAGCGCCCGCTCATCGAGCGGATCGCGCGCGCTCCACGCCTGCCAGCTCGGCAGGGAAAGCTCGTGGCCGTCGAGGCTGCGTACCCGTGGGCGTTTAACTTCCGCCCGCCGCCCGCCCAGGGTCAGCGAACTCGCCACATGCCCCGCGCGCAGCGCCTCCCGCTCGGCCAGATGCGCGTAGCGCGGCCCGCACAGCGCGGTGCGTTCGGCTTCCAGTTCTTCTTCCACGAAGGCCAACCCGGAAAGCATCACCGTGTCCCACAGCGCTTCCCGCGCGAACTCCTTAAGCGCCAGATACCGCGGTCCCGCTCCGGTTTGCTCCTTACCCGTGCCCCTGCCAGTCTTGCCCATGGCGGCGTCCTCCTCCAATTGCAACCCGATCTTCCGATCGGGCGAGGATTGCCGCCACTCTAAATTCAACACGCTTCAGGACATTGCCTCCGCAGGGTTCGGGAACAGCTTCGGGTCAAGGTCGTAAGCCCACTTGTCCGCATAACCCTCCCGGTAGACGTGCAGGTGGTTCCTTCCGACCACGGACCCGTCAGGGTTGGGATGCGGAGCCCAGTCCAGGCAGAGCCGAACCAGCACTACGACCGACCGGGCCCTGGTCTGGTATTTCACCTTGGTAAGGCGGATCCGCCCACGCGACAAATCCAGGAGGAAGTGTTCACGCGGATCCGATTCTATTCCTACAAGTTCATGAGATTGATCGGCGCCTGCAGGAAGCCTGATAGCGGTAGCTCGCAGAAATGTTTTCTGCATCTGGATCAGTGCGTCAGCTTCGGCCTGAGTGAGCATCAACTACCTCGGTATTGCGAGAAGCATAGCATCCAGCAGGCGTTTTTCTTCGGAGTCGCGCGGGTAAAGAGCCGACAGGGCGTTGGCGAGGCGGAGGAAGTCAGGGCCGCGCTCGGCCTCGGCCTTGAGCATCGTGCGCAGCGCGTTCGCCTTGCCCGACGCCTGAAGCAGCATCGCGATATGCACGCGGTCGAGCGTGGTTGTCCCGGGCGCAAGCGCCGGCGCTTCATCTGACCTCACCCCTCGCCCCTCTCCCTTCTGGAGAGGGGAACGGCTGGCGCGGGTGCGGCGTGGAGC
>JAKBJA010000152.1 GCA_021836225.1 Pseudomonadota bacterium
ACGCCGCATCGCGCGACGCGCTCACCACCACATGCACATTGCAGATCGTCACATAGCGGCTTTCGCGCGCATGCGCCCAGCCGAGCAGGCGTGCCATCGCGGCGTCCCACGACAACGCGTCGATCTGTGCGCCGAGCACCTTGCCGGTTGAACGCACGTCGCTATTCATTGTTTATCTCCCGCTGCTCGGCCAGCACCCCGTCGTAAATCTCCATCAAGCGCCGGTAATTCACCCCCGCCGAAAACTCGGCCTCGTACTGCGCGCGCGCGTTGCGTCCCATCGCCGCCATCTGTTCGGGGTGCGCCAGCGCCCACGTCGCCTTGTCGGCCAGATCGCGCGGATTGCCCGGCTCGAACAGCAGGCCGGTTTCGCCATCGCGCACGATGTCGGCCAGCGCGCCGATGCGGCTGGCGATCACCGGCAGGCCAGTCGCGAAAGCCTCCACGATCGTGCGCGGAAAATTCTCATACCAGATGCTCGGCACCACCAGCGCAGCCGCGCGGCTCATCTCCTGGCGTACCGTCTCGCCCGGTTGGCTGCCCAAGCGAGTCACCCCAGCCACCCCATCCAGCAACCCTGCTTCCGGGCCATCACCCGCCACCCGCAACTTCGCATCGGGCAACAACGCCATGGCTTGGGCCAGCGTGGCCACGCCTTTTTCAACCGACAAGCGCCCAACAAACAACAAGCCCGCACGCGCCACCGGTTCGGGCATATCGAAATCCACGAAATTCGGTTTCACCACCACACGTTCCGCAGGCAGGCCGCCCTCGATGAACTTGCCCCGGCAAAACTCATTCAGCGCGATATAGCGCGCCACCTTGTTGCGATACGTCCCCAACCCCCAGTGCAGTGTCAACATCCCCGCCAGCGCCGCCGACGCAGCATGCGACCCCCGGTAGCACGCCCGCACCACCCCGCGCCAGGGCACCCGGCCCACGCAGTCCTCGCACACCTTGCCATCGCGCAGAAACAGCGCGTTCAGGCACATCAGGCGAAAGTTGTGCAACGTCTGCACCACCGGCACGCCAGCGCGTGCCGCCGCCCAGTACAACGAAGGCGAAATCAGCGGAAAGGTGTTGTGAGCGTGGATCACATCGGGTTGAAAACTGCGAATCCGCTCACCCAGTTCTTGCTGCGTGCGATCAGACCACAGGGTGTTGCGCGCCAACGATAGTGACGACATCCCGGCCACGTCGTCATTGCTGCGAAACCAGGTTTCCACTTCATGACCATGCGACCGCAGCATGGCAATCTCAGATTCGACCACCGTGTCCTCGCCACCGCGATGCTGATAGGCGTTGTGAACTACCAGCACTCGGCAACTCATGTGCTTGCCACCCTATCCAAGAAACCAGCTAGTTCCGATGCCACGCGATCCGCCTCGAAACGATCAAGAAAGCGGCGCCGCGCCGCAGATTTAACGCGCCGCATCATCGCCTCATCATCCAGCCATTCCAGGATCAGGCGCGCCGCAGCTTGAGGATCATCCAGTGGAATCAAGCGGCCTTCCACGCCATCTTCAAAAACCTCGGGCATGCCACCCGCAGCGGGTGCAAAAACAGGCAAGCCCCTCGACATCGCCTCAATCAGGACGATGCCAAAGCTTTCCATGCGCGCAACATGCATGCAGGCGCGATGCTTCGGCATCAGCGCTGCCGCGTTGGGAACAAACCCCATAAATCGAACCTGCTTCTCGATATTCAACTCACGCGCGAGCTTTTCCAGTTTTGCCCGGTCGGGACCCTCGCCCACCACAGTGAGGCTTAAATTGCGGCCAAGCTGCGCAGCCGCTTGCACGATTTCCAGGGCATAGCGCTGGTTTTTCCGGTATTCGAGCGTTCCGAGGGTGATGAGGTCATTGCGCTCAGTAGGCAACCCTGGCACACCGGGGTCATCAAGAAAGTTGGGAATCACCTGTGATTGCACCCCCTCAACTGCAGGAATGCGCTGCCGGAGTTCGCGTCGCATGAAATCAGACACAAAAACAAGCCCGTCCACATCGGACAGTATTTCTTCTTCAAGCGCGCGAATCGAACGAAAGAATGCCCCATCACGTGGGATCGCGCCTTTATCCGCCCATTCGTCGGCCTGCGAAAGGTTGAAGTGAACCACCATCACCACCTTTTGCGTGTTTGAAACTCGGGCGCGTAAGGCAGCAGCTGCCGACAGGGGACATTGGGCATAAATGACACAAGGCCGATCGGCGGCAAGCCGCCTGCGCAAGGCGCGCTGCAGAAATACGGTGTGCCAGTGGCGATACCACCAGACGCTGGCCTCCTTATTCAACCGATCCAGCAGGCGGCGCAGTCCGAATACCGGATAAACCAACCAGCGCGGGCAATCAAACGGCGTGATCAATTGCACCAATCGGCCGTCCTGCTCCAGCCAGTCGCGCACTGCCCGCACATGGGTCTGCACACCCGTTTCGCCCTGCGGCCGCATCAGGCTGGCAATCAGGATGGGCTTAGACACCGTTCCACTCCGACCGCAAAATTTTCGACCATCGTTTCGATGGAATACCTTTGCGCCGCGATTAGGGCACCATTCCGCAGATGCTCAAGTGATACTGCGTCTTTCAGCAGCCGTTCAATTGCATCAGCAAAATCATCTACCGTCGGCTGAACAATCAGGCCGTTCTCTCCATCTACCAAGTATTCGATTTCCGGGCTATGCAAAGGAAGGTCCGTGGTGAGGACAGGTAGCCCTGCACAAAAGGCATCCAAAATTCCAAGCCCAACCAAACCGGGATTCAGCCATATCTCGGCTAATTTCAGCAGTACAGCTTTTTCATAACCAAACTTCGGGCCAACCACTTTCGCCCAAGGGCGATCCGATGCAAAACGCGCCACATCGTCGGCCAGCGGACCTCCGCCGATGATAAGTAGCCTAAAAGACGGCACCTCGCGGTGCACCCGATCCGCCGCCTCGAACAACAAATCCAGCCGCTTGTTGGGATAAAGGCTGCCGCAGAACACTGCTACCCGTTCGTCGCCATGCAAACCCAATCCCGCGCGTGCATCATGCAACTCATCCTCATCGACCGTGGCGAGGTCATCGCGCAAGGAGCGGGTATCAATAGCGTTCTCGACCACCGTGATATGGCTTGGGGGAAAACCCTGCTCAGCCACATAGGCTGCCGCTCCCGCCGTATAGGCAAACCACCAATCTGCCCAATGCAGGGATCGGCGCTTGTATCGCTCTGCCCATGAATCAGGGCTTGCCTGTCGATCCCGCCCATGCCCCCAGTAGGCGACGCGTTTGACCCCTGTCGACCGTAATATGGATAAAAGGTAATTCAACACATGTTTGTTGGCATGCTCCACGATTACCAGATCGGCTGTCCGCCATGGACGAATCACCGGCTGCAGAAACAGCTTGCCGAACAGCATGCGACTCTCGACTTTCAGGCCAAGCGGAGGCGGCAATTCCACATGGTCACCCCGTTTGGCTTCTTCCGGCCACGGGGTGCCGTAGACCACCTGAAGTGTGATGCCGACTTGTGACAATCGCTTATCGAGGCCAACAAGGAAAGGCAAGCGATAGCCTTTCATTACCGGCTGGATGATGCACACGCGCGGGTTCATGCGGCAAACTTCGCCAGCAGTTCGCGCCAGCGTCCGACAAAACCGGGCGTATCGTAGGCCATGGCGGAGCGCTTCGCGGTGATCGCAGCTTGCGTCAATTGCGACGGATCATTCAGCACACGCTGGATCGCAGCGCGGATCGCACCGACCTCGCGCTCGATGATCCAGGCGTTTTCGCCTTCGATTGCATAATCTTCAACACCGTGCAAACGCGTAGCGATAGCCGGCATGCCGGCCGCCATCGCCTGCAGCACCACCAGTGCAAAGGTCTCGTAGCTGGAAGGAAATACAAACAAATCAGACGTCCAGAAATAAGGCCGCACGTCGGGCTGGAAGCCAGTGAAAACCACCCTGCCATGGAGTCCTAAAGAATCGCCGAGCCGTCTGAACTCGTCGATTTCCCCAAGCCGGCCGCCCACCACAATAAGCGCGGGCGAAACCTGGTCCAGCCCGGCCATCGCCTGCATCACCAGCGCCAGACCCTTGCGAGAGAAATCTCCCAATGCCGCAAAGCACAGTACTGGCGCACTTCCATTCAGGCCCAGTGCCTTCAATTGGGCGCCCCGGTCATAATTGGCCGGACGCGAAAAGGCCAGGACATCCACCGGATTGGGATTGGGAAATACCCGACCACGCAAAAATGGGTAAGTGGCCACAATTTCGCTTGCCAGGCCTTGAGATGGCGTCACCACAGCGCGCGCCTGCCTGAATGCACGGGCTTCGAAGATGGCGTTGTAGCGGTAGCCCAGCCAGCGCAAAAGCCGCAGCCAGCCCCTGACATTTTGCGACTTCCAGCGATCGCGCAAATAGGCACGGTGACAAAAATGCGCATAACAAACGTCGGCTCCGACATATTGCCCCTGGGTTGCCTGGATCAGACGCGGCGGTTGCCCGCGCTCCCTGGCGTGGCGCCGCAACATGGCTGGCGCCAGCAGATGAAAAACCACGTAACGCAAAATCCCGGGCTTTTTTGGCAAGGGGATGCGCACCCACCGCACCCGGTCCGGACGTTCATTGTCGAACGCATCCGAAAACACCGTGATGTCGTAGTCGTCGGCCAGCCCCATGACCTCGGCCAATACGCAACTGCCCGCGGGGCTGTTTTTCGTCACGCTAAGATCCATTACCGCGATCCACGGGCGAATGGAACCCCCAGCCGGCGTCAGGGTAGCCATGCGAGCGCCTCCTGCTTGATGAGCACGGGCGCCATGCCGATTTCAATTCGGGAATCAGCGAGCACGCCAGCCGGGGCGTCGAACCGCTCGAACGCCTTGGCCTGCCAGGCGGTGGGGGCGCGCCAAGCGCGCACCCCGGCCGTCGACCACACCAGCCAAGCCTTGCGACCCGTGCGTTCCAGTCCGCATATCCAAAATCTGCCGCTTTCTTGGCAGCCGGTGATGCGCGCGCCGCGCAGCCAGCGAACCGACGCGGCGATGGCATGCGCGCCCGGCTCGGGCTGTCCTGCCTTGTCCAGCAAGCGCTCCCACGAATAAAAATAAAACCGGCTCAGACCCGAATCCGCCCCCAGCACAAGCGAGCGCACGATATATGCCGCTTCGGTCGCCTCGTCGGGCACTTCGAAACCCAGATTGCCTGGAATGCGTGCATGCGGGCCGACGACCTCATATCCCTGCTCGGTATTCCACAATGGCAGGTGCCCCACGCCTTGCTGCTGCATGATCTGACGAACGTCGCGTATGCGTTCACGCGCCTTTTCCGGGGTTGCGCCATAAAAATGAAAGCCCACGACATCGATGCAGCGTCCGCCTCCCGCGGCCAGGAAACGCTCCAGACGGTCGCCCGCGCCGGTGAAACCGGGTCCGACGATTCGGATATCGGGATCGACCTCGCGCGCGACGCGCCACGCCGTACAAGCCAGGTCCACCAGATTTTTCACCGTACCGCTGAAAAACGCGCCCTTGGTCGGCTCGATATCGCCGTATTTGGGCTCGTTCCAGATTTCGAAATAGCGCAGCCGGCCCTTGTAGCGATTTGCCACCGAGCGCACATAGTTTTCCCAGTCGGCAAGATCACGCGGCTCGGAAGCGCCGCCCGCGCCATAAACGAATGGCTCGCGCGGGCGCGCCGCCGCCCAGGTCGGTGTCACCCCCAGCGTGAGAATGGGCTCCGCATCATGCGCTTCGGCTAACGCGATCAGACGATCCAGTTTTTCGAAGCGCCATACTCCTCGAGCTGGTTCCAGCTTTGCCCAGTCCACTCCAGCGTCCCACAAGCGCCAGCTACCGAAGCGAACGAACGGCCAAGCCGTAGTGGTGTCCGCACGATGAAGGTGGATACCGAAGTAGCGTGCGTCGAGTGGCTCGCTGGCGACTGCCGCTGTGGTCACGACGAACAAAAATCCGCCCAACGCAAACGATAACAGCCGTCCCAAAACTGACTGGATAGTCGATCGCATGTGTCAGGCACTCGATTTATCAGTGTGCGCCAGGCGATACACAACCGAAGTCCACATCACTTTGGTATAGGGCCATACCCAGTGCAACGGCCACAGCCAGCCGGCATGTCGTCTGCAATACGTCAGCCAGGCACGTGGAGCCAGCCCTTTGGGTGAAGTGATTTTCTTCCATCGAACAGCTAGCGGCAGGGTCCGATCAAGATACGAGCCCTCGATCAGATGGTCGTGCGCGCAGCACCCGGCATATCCCGGCATCACCCAGATCGGAATACCTGCCCGGGTGGCGCGCAAACCGTAATCCATATCGCCGATGCCATGCCGGAAGGCAGCATCCATATTGCCCAACACCGAAGCGGCGGCACGGGATATCAGCACGCAGTTGCCGTTCATCGTGTCGCACGGATGCGGCGTATCACCCGGCTGAACCCGTACATAGCGCCGCACCCAGCCACTTCCCTGGCGTACCATGCCGCCGTAAGTGAATTGCCCCGCCGCATTGCACATCGAGCCCACCACGAGGCCGCTCATCCCCGTCGCCCTGACCTGCCCATCATGCGTGTCGAGCAAGGTTCCCAGGCAACTGGGGAAGAGCTCGACATCGTCGTTGATCCACAGGTAAAAATCATGGCCCTCGCTGAGCGCGTGTCCGAAAGCCGCACGCATTCCTCCTGCCCAGAACAGATTGCCATCGCCTGGTATCACGATAGCCTGCGGAAACTCGGAGGCCAGCATTTCGCGTGTGCCGTCCGTGCTGCCGTCGTCGGTCACGATCACGCGCAATGTGCAACGCCCAGCCAGCTGCATGGCCTGGTCCTCCAGCGCCCGCAGGCATGCAACGGTCTTTTCGCGGCGGTTGTAACAAGTCAGCACCACGGCGACCGAAACAGGAAATGTGATGTTCATATGCAGGCCGATTCGGCAAGACTTGCAGGCGCAGTGCCCGCGTACAAAATTTCTGCGTTCAGCCGCTCGACCAGGCGGTCGGATTGGCCTGACACGATCTTTCGCACAAAAAACTTGTCGGAATCGCGCAGTTCTTCAAAATCGGCTTCAGCATGGATTTTGCGACGATTAATGTGCAAGCAACCCAATCGCCACGTTTGAGGGCCTGTGCCAACGTAAGGCTGCAATCCCTCCGCCGATTCCAGAAAGCGGGAATGCGCCACTATGGTATGAAAATAGTGCTCATCCACCGCAAATGATGATCTCGCCCACCTTACAAAATCAGGGCTTTCATCACCAAAATCCAGAATGTGCTGCGCGCAGGCAGGCGTCAGTGCCCAATAGGCGCTCCCCCAACAGCAGGTCATCCCAGGTGGCTGGGATTTGCGAATGAATTGGCGCAGCGCACGCCCGAATCCATGCCGAATCGCACGATCAAGCGAAGCGGGGCGTAGCCATGAGTTCACTTCAAGAAACCAGTAGTGCTCATAAAACACCCGGTATGCGGGCGACACGCTGGCATCCACGAACTGTATCAACTCGCGTCCTGTGTTTCGGTCAAGAAAAGCATGCAGACTGGAAAGCGGCTTGATCGGGTAATCCAGGCCGGAGAGCATCACCAGGTGACTGAAGTCGTGCCCGCTCTCCAGCGCGACGCGCATCATGCGCAGGGTCGCCTCCACCTGCGAATAGGCCGCCCATGAAACCCGTACCCGATCCTTGATGAAGGTCACACTTTCCGGCAAGGGTTGGGCGAGAAACGGGCGAATATCAACCTTGGCATCGAGATGCACGAAAATGCGCGCGCGATAATCGAGCGCACGGCACAGCCTCCCCACCTGAAGAGGATCGGTGTGGGCAAGTATTAAAAATGCGATCTCGCTCATTCAGTGGACTTGGGTTGCAAAGCGCGAATTGATCATCAGGCAATCAAACTCAATGACCTGCATCGACCTTGTGCGGTTGACCGGATACAGGCCGACAATGCTGAAGCCGAGGGCTTCCAGATGGCTGATCATCTCCCGCCAGGTCGGCTGCCCCTCGTAAAGCGGGATGACTGATACCTCGCACAGAACTGCCGCACAATCCTGCATCACCGGCAGGCCGCCATTGATGACTTCCATGTCGAACCCTTGCGTATCCAGCTTCAGAAAAAAGGGCACGTCCGGCCTATTGGTTTTGATGAAATCCGTCAGGGTTTGTACTGGAACCTGGACGGTGCACTGTGAGGATGCCCCCGGGAAGAGCGCTTGCGCATCCTGCGATATTTTCAGAAATGAGGAAAAATCCGTGCTGACAGATACATTCAACTCCAATGTCGACGGCTCGGCACCGAGTGCGCAAGGAAACACTTTCCAGTGCGCATCCGTTTTAGCACGTTCAGCAAGTATCTCTGCCAATTCTGGAATCGGCTCGAAGGAAAGTATGTCGCCTGCGAAGCCCACCTCAAAGCGGAGAAAGTCATGGAATTGCCCCTTGTTCGCCCCGACATCGAAAACTGTTGCAGGATTAATCTGGTCAATAAGGCCTTCCAGATCGGGGCGCAAGCCGGCCTTGTAAGCCCGATCACAGGCGCTGAGTTCCAGACCGAATTGTCGGAAACCACGTTTGAGCCAGCGTTTCATCAACTCCATTTAATGTTCCCCTGCACCTTTGAGCCTGGCTTACCAGGCAGATTAAAAGACATCAGGGTTACCCCCGAATGAATTCGCCCGATCTGGCTGTATTTTTCGTATAAGTTTGTAAGGCCGTCGATGGGGCCTGTCCGGGAATGGCCACCTCATTTTTCCAAGTGGCCCGGTCTTTCATGATTGCACCGAGCAGCAGCCCCAAGAAAATCGCGTGGTCGTAGCTCGCCCCATACGGGATGTAATACAACAGCAGTGCAGCCAATATCGCCAGAAGAAGCGGCGCATAGGAGTCGCCCGCAGCCAGTTGCCGGCGCAACGCTCCTGCCGCATGCCACATCACCCACAAGAAAGCAGCCAAGCCAATCAAGCCGCCCCGGTAAAGCAATTGCACATAGTAATTATGTGGCTGATAGGTCACCGCCTTTTGCGCGAAATCGGAGGTATATCGCTCGTAGCCGCCGCCGAAAGGCTTGCCGATCAAATACGTGGACGGTGAACCAGAACCTGCCCAGTCCTTCAATAACGCGACCCAGCTCGTGACCCGACCACCGTAGAAAGTCCCACCACTACTGACCGCGCGTTCCGCCTGCGACTGGATCGAGCCCGACACGCCTTGCAAACTGGTTGCCATCACCCCCACCAGAACAACCAACCCGATACCCGCCACCACCATTTTCATGCCCACGCCGGCGCGCGCCTTCGACAGCACAAACGCCAGCATCCCTACTCCGCCGAGACTCGCCACCCATACCGTGCGGTGTTGCAAGACCAATACAAAAGCCGCGAAAAGTATGGCCAATGGCCAATAGCCCCCCTTGGAATGATCTGTCGCTGCGTAAAAAATCGAGGTCAGCATGACCATGGCGATTACAAATGTGGGTGGCGACCAAAGCACCCGGAACGGCACCCCGGTGGTGACGAAGTCATCGACCTCCCTGGCGAAGCGCCAGTCGATCGCGCTCCCCACCCAGCGATACACTGCCACCGCCATTAGGCCAAAGGCGATCAATTGCACAGCCAGCAAAAGCCTGCGGATAAATCGTTCGTCCTGGGTAAAAGTCGCAAGATAAGCCGCCCCTGCCCAGGCGGAAAAGTGCGGCCGGTAGTCGACCCCCGCGCCAGTACCGTGCATGGCGAGGCCCCATGTAAACAGCGCGAATTGCACCGCGCCAAACACCCACCATGCCAGCGGCATCTGGTTGCCCTTGCCCATGAACAACACACGGAACAACAGCCCTCCTGCGGTAATGCCGGCAAACGCATCACTTGGATAAATCCACAAGCCGAGATGGAGGGCCAGCGGGTGAATGGAAGCCGCCTCGGCCACCATCGCCACACCGAGCAGCATAATCATCACCCAAGGCGAACGGGTGGAAAGAACCTGAAGCGTCACCAGCAAAAGCGCGAAGCCCATCGCGATCAGATATGGTGCGGCGAAGAAGATGTAGCTCAAAACCAGCATAAAAATAGCCTAAGGTTTAAGACTGCGAATCACGCGAGCAGGGTTGCCCGCGCAAACCGAATAGGCGGGGATATCGCGGGTGACAATGGAGCCCGCGCCCACCACTGACCCCTCACCGACCGTAACGCCGCGCAAAATAATTGCCCGCGCACCCACAAAAACGTCATCTCCGATTTCAACTGGTTCGGCCTGAGCGTCCAGTTCGCTTCGATAGCGACGGCCTTCATACGCAATGGGATGAAAATCGGTATCCGTGATCATGACGTCCGCCCCAAAAAGGCAGCGTTCGCCAATCCGTACCGAACGGGCAGCGCAGATGGTGGTTCCGCTTAAACCACTATCCGTGCCAATAGCGAGTGTTGCGCCCGTCCTGAGCGTCCGCAAAATCACAGGTCTGGCCACGCCCAGTGCGGTAAAGCGGGAACTTGAACAAAGATTTACACGATCACCAAGTGTAACTACCGACCCTGGATACCGAGTGATGATAGGAACTCCGTGCAGACTTAGATGCTGTCCAACTTGAATTCCCTGCAAGGTAAAAAGCAAACGCGCACGCGCCAACCAGATCACTTTTCGCAGGTAGCCAGGATAGCGCCAAAGTTGAATGATCTTCATAAAGCCAACCCATCTTGCGTTTGCTTCCAGTAAAGCTGTTCGTAGGCTTCCACCACGCTTTCGACATTAAAGCCTTTACGTGCACGTGCAATACACCTTTGGCGATAATTCTGGTAAGACTTTGGATCGAGCAAATCGGTTAGCCCTGCACATATGGCATTCGCGCGTCTGACATCGGTCAAGATTCCGCCACCGTCGATCACCCACGGCACTGCTCCGCTTTGCTCCCCCCCAATCACCGGCACGCCTAGAGCCATCGCCTCGGCAATCGACATGCCGAAGGTTTCTTCCAGCGAAGGGTGAATCATCGCGTCGGCATCTGAAATCTGGCGCAGCAACTCGGTGTGCGGCAGGCTTCCAACAAATTCGATGCCTTCACTCATTCCCTGTGCGATGGCCCACCGCTGTGCCGTTTCGCCTTGACCGTAATCGGCTCCAAACAGACGAAGCCGCGCCTGTGGGCAAGTCTTCCGGAAACGGAAAAAGGCCTTCAGTGCCGGGATGGGGTTTTTCAATTGACCCCAGCCATTGGCGACCATCACGATAACCGGTGCTTCCGGGTTCGGTAGCCGATTCGGCGTTATCGGTCTTTGGGTAAGCTCTGGGGATAAAGGGTTGGGAATGATATGAATTGGAGATCGGGTAATGGGCTGGACAGCATCTCTGAGATAGGGCGACACTGCGGTTACACAGCTCGCACGCTCAAGGCAACGGCGCGCCATGAAGTAGCGCACAAGCCGGTAGGCATTGGGCATGTAACGCATCACGGCCTGCGGAGCATCGTGACAGGTGACCACATGCGGCAAGCCCGATGCCAGCGCGGCAAGTCCGAACTCGTATGTCCAGTGGGCGTGTATGACATCCGGCCTTGCTTCCTGCATGGCACGGGTTAGCGCCAGGCGTTCGTACCGGAAGGCATCTGCCGCACGACCGGGGAACCCGCCAACGGGAAAGAAAGCGCGCGGTCGCACGGGAGCATAGTAAATGGTGAATTTCGCGCCTTGTCCTATATGACTCGTGTGCTTGGGCAGCGGCAACCCACTGCTGGTGGTGAAAGCGGTAACCCGGTGGCCCCGCGCAATCAGGCCATCGATCAGAGTACCGATCAGGGGCGCGCCACCATAGCCATGCGGCAGCCTTGCAGTATCGTCATCCAGCAAATGGACGACATACTCGGTGGCGATGGGGGCGGCGATTCCAATATGCATGGTTCAGACCGTTAAAGTTCTGGGTATGCAAACGGGGCGCGAGGCATGCCATGCCATGCAGGAAACCAGCCGAACCTGACCGCAAAGACCACTCGTTGATAAAGAAAGCAACGACCACCCAGTATTCATGACGCATTTGAACTGGACAGATGCGCCACGAAACGGCGCAGCAAAGGCTGTCTGTGCACGATGGAGAGCCCATCGAGCAAACACGCAACTAGCCAGCCGAGGCGTTTATCGAGGCAAAGGCCCGGCAGACCAACGATCAACGCTCCACAAACAACTGCGATGCCACCCATGACGAGAACGAGTCGGGCTATCGGGGCAAGCGCGTCAATTGCAGAAAGTGCATGCTCAATACCAAAGGCAGCAAAGGCCGCAGCGACGGCGAGCACGAAGCCGCCGCGCAGGGCGCCCAGAATGTCGGCAAGCGAGACGCCGATGCGGCTCGCCAACGCCAGGGTCATGCCCACGAAGCGCCCGATGAATGCGCCGCATAGCACCCATGCCAGGACTTCGAGGCTGTATGTCGATGCGACAAACAAGGCGACCACCAACAGCAGCGCGGTGGCGGCCTGCACGTTGAGCTCGGCGAGCGGTTCGCCTTTACCACCAAGCATGGGTCCGGCTATGGCCATGAGGCTGTGAGGAATCATGGCCAGCGCGAGGGGGGCAAGCAGCGGCTGAGCGACAGCCCATTTGGCGCCGAGCAGGGCTTCGACAACGAGCGGGGAAACGGCGGCGGCGCCACCAAACAGGGGCATGGCGACAAAACCCACGCCGGACAGGGCGGTGAGATAGGCGCGGCGCAGTGCGACGGGATTGTCCTGGGCGCGGGCGCTGGCGGGGAAAAGGACAGTTTGCAGATTGGTGACGAGGTGACTGGCCGGTGTGCGTACCAGGTTGTTGGTGACGGCGAACGCGCCCAGGGATGCCGGGCCAAAAACACGACCGACAACAAAATGCGTGGCATTGTCGATTACCCAGTTGATGAGATAGGTGACCATGATGATGCCGCCAAAACTGCCGAGCTTCTGTAGTCTTAACGGGTTGCCCCACGCCAGACTGCCGCGCGCAGCGAGATTCATGGCGATGCATCCTGTGAGGTTTTGCGCATACCAGGCGGCCACGAGGCTCCATACGCCGCCGCCCGCGAGCGCGACACCAATGCCGACAAAGATATAGCCAAAAATATACGAACCGAGGCCGATGAGGGTGAGCGCGCGAAATTGCAGTTCACGCCTGAGCATGGCGGCGGGCGGGATGCTGAGGGCGCTGACGATGAGACTGGGCGCAATGGCCTGCAATACGTGTGTAGCCTGGGGCGCATCAAACAGGCTTGCGGCGATCCATTCGGCCAGCACGAAGAGCAGACCACTGACGATCACCGCCACAAGGAGCAAACGGCTGACAGCGCCGCCCAACTGGGCGCGACTCAGGGAAGCGGCTTGTACCAGCGCCGCGCTCAGCCCCATTTCGGTTGCCAGGGCGACGAATGAAATCAGCAACAGCGCGTAGGCGAACAGGCCGGTGGGCTCGGGGCCGAGCAAACGCGCCAGCACAACAAGGCTGACGAACTGCGCCAGCGCTCGCCCGATGGTGCCGAGGTAATTCCACTTGACCGCTCGCAGGCTGCGTTCGGTAAGGTTTTTTTCGTGTTCAGACATACCCGGCCCAAGGTATCTGACGAACATGCCAAGGCTTTGTCAGCGCCCCAGCATGCTGACAGTTTTTAAGGCGTTGCGCAGCGAGTTTGGATACGTGTTCTATGTATCCCCTCTCGGTATGCGCAATCCGGTAAATGGGCAGTTCGTGTCCAACGTGCCCCGGGGGAACAACAAAGCCAATTTCCTCAACATCAAATTCCGTGGTCCGCGAGCACGCAATGACGGCGATGTATCCAGGTTTGAAGCCGACACTTGTGGCCATCGTCAACGTGGGCCAGCGCATGCCAGTGAGGATTTTGGCGACGGGGCTCATGTCAGGTGGCGGGCGACGGGCAGACTGGCGAACGAGGGTTGCATCCCCCTACGGGCACGGCAGAGGGTGGGCATCATGGTCATGTATTGGCCGCAATGAAATCCGCATACGCGGCAGCCAGCCCGCGCTCCATGGGAGTACTTGCGCGCCATCCCATGGCATTTAGCCGCCCCACGTCCATCAACTTCCTCGGTGTGCCATCGGGCTTGCTGGCGTCGAACACGATCTCGCCCTGGTAGCCCACCACGCCTTTCACCGTTTCGGCCAGTTCGCGAATGGTAAGGTCGTGGC
>JAKBJA010000061.1 GCA_021836225.1 Pseudomonadota bacterium
GGTGGTTCGGCTGGCACGCCAGTTCGCCGACGAGCTCGAACTGCCCTGGGCGAAGATCGTCCACCCGCATAGCCAGCGCATGGGCAGCGACCGCCGCTGGATGCTGCGCACCCGCAGCGGCGAACTTCTGAGCCTGAAGAAATAATGGATCGCCAATACATCGATACCGTTCGCCTGCTTCTAGCCGTCGCGCCGGTGATATTCGAGTCGCCGCACTTTGCACTGAAGGGCGGCACCGCGCTCAACCTTTTCGTGCAGGATATGCCTCGCCTGTCGGTGGATATCGATGTCGTCTTCACCGATTACGCAATGGGCGTGACTCGGCGCTCACTGTCATTGGTGACGATCTCCAGGCGGCCAAGGCAAAGCTGGAACGCATGGGCTACTCAGCCATTCTCTGCAAGACGCAAAAAGGTGACGAAGCCAAGTTGCTGGTGGCAGACCAAGCCAGCCAGATCAAGGTCGAGGCCAATTTCGTCTTCCGGGGAACACTGTTGCCCGTGATCCAACGCGTCCTGGTGAGTTCGGCGCGCGATCTGTTCACCATGGCAATGGAATTGCCCGTCCTCGCCATCGCCGAACTCTACGGCAGCAAGCTGGTCGCCGCGCTGGATCGCCAGCACCCGCGTGACTGGTTCGATGTGGCTGCCATGATGGATCGCTTCGGCCTCGAAGCCGGAATGGTCGATTGTTTCGTTGCCTATCTTGTTGGTCACAATCGCCCGGTGCATGAGGTGTTGTTTTCTAACGATCTGCCTCTGGAGGCAATTTTCAACACCGATTTTGTCGGCATGACCGCCACCGAGGTTCCGCTACAGCACTTGGTTGATACGCGACAGCGCATCCGGCAGGAACTACCCAAGGCGCTCACAGATAGACACCGGCGCTTCCTGCTTTCTTTCGTGCGAGCGGAACCTGACTGGACGCTGATGCCATTCGGCCATCTGAAGGAATTGCCGGCGATCCGCTGGAAGCTACTCAACCTGGAAAAGCTGCGCACATCCAACAAGGCCCGATTTGAGCTTCAGGCAAGCGAACTCATTAACCGATTTGATCGCTATCCAGCTTGAAAACTCTCAATCAACAACTTGCCTTTTCTGAAGAGAGTCCATATTCATGAAAATGAAGCCGCGTAACGCCAAAACAACCAAGCCAAGCACGCCTGTAAGAGAACCCCGGCTATCCCGAACCCAGGCTCCGGCGGAGCTTTCTCCGGTTGACTGGCAGCGTGCGCTACGCCGTCAGTTCGGTCGTGAACAGACTTTCGGGCTGGAAAATATCGGTACGGAGCCGTTTTTCTCCGAGTTCCGCGTCAGCAACCCGCAGTTGAAGAGCGCCTATCGCGTGGCGATTCGCGGCAAGCAGCCGGGTGACAACTATTGCGCCTGCCCCGACTACCGCAGCAACGAACTGGGAACCTGTAAACACATCGAGTTCGTTCTTGCCGCGCTGGAGAAAAAACGTGGCGCCAAGGCAGCCTTTACGCGCGGCTACCATCCGCCGTTCTCCGAACTCTATTTGCGCAACGACAGCATGCGCACCGTGCATTTCCGTGCCGGCACGGATTGTCCGCCAGCCGTGCGCAAGGCAGCGGTGCTGTTGTTCGACGAGGCACGAGACTGGCAGTTGCGGGATCTGCGATTGGATGGGCTGGAACGCTTTATCGCCCTGGCAGCAAAAAACGGCCACGAGTTGCGTGTCTATGACGATGCGCTTGATTTTCTTGCCGGGCGACGTGATGCGGAACACAGGTCGCTTGCACTCGATGGCTTGTTCCCGCGAGGAGTGTCCGATCCGTCGCTGAAGAAACTGCTCAAAGTGCCGCTCTACCCGTACCAGACGGAGGGCGCCTTGTTCGCCGTACGCGCGGGCAGGGTGCTGATCGGCGACGAAATGGGCTTGGGCAAGACCATCCAGGCCATCGCCGCCGCCGAGATTCTGGCCCGGCATTTCGGTATATCGAAAGTGCTGGTGATCTGTCCGACTTCACTCAAATACCAGTGGCAAAGCGAGATAATGCGTTTTTCAGGGCGTGACTCTCGCGTCATTGCCGGTGGTCGCGCCCAGCGCCAGAAAGACTATGCGCTGGACGACTTCTGCAAGATCACCAATTACGAAAAACTCCAGCCCGATCTCGACCTGATCGCTGCCTGGTCGCCGGACCTGGTGATCGTCGACGAGGCGCAGCGGGTGAAGAACTGGAACACCATCGCCGCCCGCGCGCTGAAGCGCATCGACAGCCCCTACGCCGTGGTACTCACTGGCACGCCGCTGGAAAACAAGCTGGAGGAATTGATTTCCATCGTCCAGTTTGTCGACCAGCATCGCCTCGGGCCGACCTGGAAACTGCTGCACGAGCATCAAGTCAAGGACGAAGCAGGGCGTGTCACCGGCTACACCGGACTGGAAAAGATCGGCCAGACCTTGGCGCCGGTCATGATCCGCCGCCGCAAATCCGAAGTGCTGACGCAGTTGCCGGAACGCACCGACCAGAATCTGCTGGTGCCGATGACCGAATTGCAGATGACTTACCATCAGGAAAACGCGGAGATCGTGACCCGAATCGTCCAGCGCTGGCGGAGGATGAAATTCCTTTCGGACAAGGATCAACGACGGCTGACTTGCGCCTTGCAGAACATGCGTATGTCGTGCAACAGCACCTATCTGCTCGATCAGGAAAGCGACCATGGCGTCAAGGCGGACGAACTGGCGGCGCTGTTCGACGACCTGTTCGAGCAACCGGACGCCAAGGCCGTGGTGTTCAGCCAATGGACGCGCACTCACGACATCGTGATCCGGCGCCTGGAGGCGCGCGGGATCGGCTATGTCAGTTTCCACGGCGGGATTCCATCGGAAAAGCGACCGGCGCTGGTGGATCGCTTCCGCGACGATCCCGATTGCCGGGTATTCCTGTCCACCGATGCCGGCGCCACCGGCCTCAACCTGCAACACGCCTCGATCCTGGTGAATATGGACCTGCCGTGGAACCCAGCCTTGCTCGAACAGCGCATCGCTCGCATCCACCGCATGGGCCAGAAACGGCCGGTACAGATCGTCAATTTCGTCGCCAAGGGTACGATAGAGGAGGGCATGCTCTCGGTGCTGGCCTTCAAGCGATCTTTGTCAGCGGGGATACTTGACGGTGGCACGGGGGAAATATCGCTGGGCGGCTCACGCCTCAGTCGCTTCATGAAGGACGTCGAGAACGTCACCGGCCGGATGGGTGAAGGCGAGGCCATAACACCTGCTGAAGAATCGGCAGGCGTGACGGCCGTGACCGAAGCCACATCCGTGCCGGAAGAGAATGCGGGTGCAAAAGTTGGCGTTGGCGAGATGGCGATCCCGGAGCATGAGGGGCGAGCGGTGCCGGAACAGGCCCCGCGCAACGAAGCTGATCCTTGGCAGGCATTGGTGCAGATTGGCACTCAGTTGGTTGCTGCCCTCGGAGCGGCCAGCAATCCCGCTGCTCCGGCGCATCCATGGATCGAGCGAGACCCAAGCACCGGAGTACAAAGCCTCAAAGTGCCATTGCCACCACCGGAAACGGCGGGACAAATTGCCGATGTGCTTTCAATGTTGGCGAACACCTTGCGAGGCCGGCGCCCATGACTGCCGAGGGGATGGATCAACGATCGTTGATTATTGGCGGGAAGAGTGAGTTTGTCACGCTGGAAATCAACGATCGTTTATCAGGATGTTCATGAAAGAACGAATCGTGACGATTCATTCAGTCAACGAACTGGGAGATACGCTCAGGATGCTTCGCAAGGAGTCAGGCCTGACGCAGCGCGATGCGGCCGGTTTGTGCAACGTCAGCCTACCGTTCTTGAATCAGGTGGAGCAGGGGAAGCCGACGGCACAGATCGGTAAGGTGCTCGATGTCTGCCAACGGTTTGGAATCGAGGTTGTTTTCAAGCTTCCGGGCTTGAAGTGATGACTCAGGTTAACTCCATGTACTTACAGCAGTTATTTGTCTGTTGGTGGTATCTGGGAGTGGCGTTGGGGGTCGATACCGTCATCGGTATCGGCTGAGCCGCGTAACATTCGGCCTGCCGAAAATTGACACGTAAGCCAATAGTAGTAAATAGTAGGCGAAAGATCGTTTTTTCAGGATCGCCCGGAAACCCGCATGAACACTAAGCATTCTTCTGTTGACGGTATCGGTGACGGTATCTTTGAGGCATCCATGAGCCAAACCTGCAGCCATGCGGGTTTCACGGTTCAGTTGATAATTGAGTGGGAATGAATTGCTGCAAAGTCGATCAGTTGCGAGTCTTGCTCGCTCAAGGCCATCTGGCGCCTGTTTCGTTGACTGTTCTCCCCACCCGCATGCTGACCAGGCAGGTTAGGCAGAAATTGGACAGAACCTGGATATTCTCCCGCACTCATCCAGTGAGGACGCCATGAACGGTACGCCCTTTCTTTTTGCCGGCCGGCGATGGTGCCTGGCCTGGGCGTTTGCGCTGGCCGCGCCTTGGGCGTGCGCCGATGAAACGGGAATGCGCGTGACGACGTTCACCCTGCATGCGCCCCAGGCCAGGTCGGTCGAAATCCTCGGTGATTTCAATCAGTGGCAAAGCGGGGCGACGCCGCTCGCCGGGCCGGACGAAACCGGTCGTTGGCGGGTCAGGCTGACATTCCCCGCCGCCGTGCACCGCATCGAATACATCTATTGGGTGGACGGTGCCCACCGGCAGGTCGACCCCGCCCAGCCCGTCGTTTCGGACGGGTTTTCAGGCGAGAACAATGTCGCTGTCCTGCCGTAGGCCGTCCGGTTTCCGCAAGGTGTAACTTTTTTCGTGCGGGTTTCGTCTCAGGGGATGAAGTGAATCATAAAAGGCTGACAGGGGAGATGGCGTGTGGAGTCCGACGAGGTGCTGATCGACGCCTGTCTGGCGGGGCGGTCGGAAGTGTACGCAGTCCTGGTCCGGCGCCATCAGCAGAAGGTGTTCAACGTGGTGTACCGGTTTCTCGGCAATTACGAGGCAAGCCATGATGTCAGTCAGGAAACTTTTCTTGCCGCGTACCGGAAGCTCGACACGTTTGGCGGCAGGAGCGCGTTTTCCACCTGGCTGTGCCAGATCGCGCTCAACAAGGCGCGCGACATGCTGCGCAGCCAGGGCAGCGACTCGCTGTGCGAGGATTGGACGGACCATGCCGAGGTTCTGGCCGCGCCCGACGCAGCCAGGCCGGACAGCCGGGCGGAGCAGGGGCAACTGCATGAAAGGATCCAGCGGATCCTCGACCGCATGCCTGCGCATTACAGGGACGTTTTGATATTGAAGCATCTGGAGGAATACAGCAACGAGGAGATTGCCTCGCTGCTCGACGACACGGTGGAGAACGTCAAGGTGAGGACGTTCCGCGCCCGCCAGATGTTCAGGAAACTGCACGGAGAATCGTGATGAATGCATTGCAATACGATACTGCCTGGCAGCGCTATCTGGACCGGGAAATGGACCCGTCCGAGGAGGCCGCTTTTCTCGCCCGCCTGGGCGAGGCCGAGCGCGCGGAACTGCACGCCACCGGCGCGGCGTTGCGCGCGCTGGAGCGTTTGCCGCGGGTTGCCGCGCCCGCCGGCCTGGCGGGCCGGGTGATGGCGGAGATCAGGCCCCCAAGGCAAAGCGCCCTGGCGCGTCTGCGCGCGTGGATGGAGCGCCGTCCTCTGCTGGGCTGGGAGTTCGCGGGCGCCGCGCTGGCGGCGTCGGCGCTGTTCGTCGTGCTTGCGCCCCTGTCGCTGCCGCCAGCGGGCGATGCCTTGCCGCAAACGGCATTGTCTTCTCCCGCTTCTTCCCTCACCCGCGCCGCGCATGCGCCCGCGGGCGGAAGCAATGCGCTGCGTTTCAGCCTGTATGCCCCGCAAGCCGGCAGTGTGGCGCTGGTCGGCGATTTCAACGGCTGGGGCGGCACGTCCGAGGTCAGCTTGAAGCCCGTGGGCAATGGCATATGGAGCGTGGCCATTCCGTTGCCCAGCGGGCGCTATCAGTACGCGTTCCTGGTCGATGGCCAGCGCTGGGTCACCGATCCGCGCGCCGAACAGCACGTGAGCGATGATTTCGGCAGGCAAAACGCGGTCGTCACCATACTATGAGGCGAACCGACATGGCACATCGCACCCGCATCCCGCTTCTACTGCTTGGCATCCTGCTGGCGACCGCCGTTCGCGCCGAGCTTCCCGCAGCGCTGGAGCAGGCCGTTTCCCGGGTCTCGGGTGCGCCGGTCCAGCGCCAGGCCTTGGGCGTCAACCTGGAAGAAGCCCTGCAAGCCGGCGTGGGCGAGCAGGACTTGCAGGCGGTCATGCGCCTGGCGGCCATGCACCAGTACGCTGCTGCCGGTGTCGATGCATTCGTCCGGCAACTCGCCGAGGCAAGCCGGGACGGCCTGCCCGTCGCGCCGATGCGCGACAAGATGCTGGAAGGCATGGCCAAAAAGATTCCGGCCGCGACGATTCTGGCCGTAACGTCCCAGTGGCGGAGCGCGCTGAGAGAGGCTGACGCGGCCGTGCGTGCCATGGAAAAACGCGGCCTCGACTACGGCAAGGCGGGCGAACGCGAAGCGCTGGTTGGCCTGGACGCCGGTTTGCGGCAACGTTACGGCGCGAAGGACGTGCTGGTGAAACTGGATGCCTCCGCCGCGAAAGGCGGCAAGGCGGCGGCCGATGCCGGTCGCCTGATCGCCGCGGCCAATCTGGCCGAATTGTTGTTTCTGCACAACGCCACACCGGCGCAGGCGCTGGAACTGCCCATGTCCAGCCTGCGAGCCGGCCACACATCGGCACAGATTCAGGCCCTGCAACGCAATGTGCTGGACCAGTTGCGCCAGGGCGTGGCGCCTGCCGACGTCATTTCGGACATGCGCCGCCAGTTCGGCGCCCCGGCGGACGCCCCCTTTGTCGCGCCTGCATTCCCCAATCCCGGCCAGCCTCCAGGGGGGGGCTGGCCAGGGGGCGGGGGCAGCTTTCCCGGCGGGGCTGGCGCACCTGGGGGAGGCTTCCCCGGAGGGAGCGGCGCCCCTGGGGGCATGGGCGGTGGCTTCCCGGGAGGCAGAGGCGGCTATTAAATCGTTCAAATGTGGCATCATTCAAATGTGGCGGCGCATGATCGGCGCTGCCGTTAGTTTTGAAAAATGTTTTTTTCTGCACCACAACTCGAAGAAAGGACGTACCAATGCGATTCAACCCGTTTCCCACCACGGCCAATGCAGCAGTTCTGGCCGGAGGTCTCATCCTCGCCGTCACGGCGCACGCTGACGTTACCTTGAACGCGGGCGCCAAACTGGCTTACGAAACCAATGTCAACGGCTCGCCCGACGAGCCGACCACGGCGAACCAGGAAAGCGACACGTATCTGACGCTGAACGCCTCCGCCGTGTACTACACGCCGCTTGACCCCGCTAAAACCAGCTATTTCATCGGCCAGGTCGGCGCGCTTACCTCTGCCTACGACCGCTTCGACAACCTCGACAATTCCATGCTGATGGCAAGCGCCGGGGTTTACAAACAGCTTTCCCCCAACTGGTCGGGCCAGCTCACGGGCCGCGGCTTTTTCCGCGACACCCAGCAGGATACGCGCGATTCCGACGGTCTCGGCGCCACCCTCGAAATCAAGCGCCAGTTGGGCCAGACCTTTTGGGTCAAGGCAATCGCGGATTACGAGGACAACAAAGCCGATCTTCAGGCCTTCAGCTATACCGGTGAAACCTATGGCGTGAATTTCGGATACCTGCCGCTCCAGGACACCTTTATCAGTTTCGGCTACAGCCACGCCAAGCGTGACTTCGACACCGCCTCGCCTTTCCGCACCACCGCACAGACCGTGTTTGCCGAGGTGACGCAGCGGCTGGCCAAGAACTGGTATCTCAACGGCGGCTACGCCTATCGGGACAACGATTCGAACTTTGCCGGGACGGCCTACACCAATCACATCGTGTCGCTTGGCCTGAACTTCAGTCACTGAAATACGTAACCAAAGCGGCATCGTTATCGTCCAAGCATGCAGGAAACGTGCATGCGTTTCCGGCGGTTCGGGGTGCACTACTCAATAGACAAGGAGATTGAAATGAACATCAGACGCGTAATATCGACAGCGGCATGTGCTGCATTGTTTGCCGGCGCCGCCGTGGCTGCAGATGGGGCCGAGCGTGGACAACAGGTTGTCGGCTTCGGGAGCGGCACTGGCATGGGCGCCGGCGCCGGCGCTGGCAGCGCCAGCAGCGCGGCCGACGGCTTCAGTTCGCAAAGCTGGGCCAGCGGATCGGGCAGCCAGAGCTTCGGTGGCGGTTTCGACCCACAGCAAACCGCCGGCTCCGGCCCCCTTTCCTCCAACCCTGCGGCCTCCACGGGTTCCGGTCCGACCTTGACCACCAATCCGTACTGAACGGGCGTCTTGCGCGCAGGCCCTTGCCGCGAATGCGGCAAGGGCCTTTTTGTTTGGGTTTTTCGCCAATCCCTCGTACCGATCGTTTCGAGCGTAACCCCGGAACGCTTACTTGCGTCTCAGGGGACAACAGCGTTCAGAAATTTGCCCGCTGTTCACTGCATGAAAGGGTGAGTCGAAATCAACCGTCAAACTGACTAAGGAGTGTTTATCATGGTTAAAAAAGTTCCTTCTGCCATTGCAACCGCATTGTTGGCCGCTTTCCTGAGCGGAAACGCTGCAGCCGCCACCGAGCAGGAAGCGCACGCTCAACTGGACCGCGTTCCCGCTGTGGCGGCGGATGCACAAAAGTCCGCCCACGCCGTCCTGAGCGAACTGGTGGCGGCCGGCGTGCCTGTCGATCAGGCCTTCGAGGTTGTTCGCAGCGCAGTCGAACACAATTACAGCGCCGGCGATCTGCGCCAGGTCGGGGCCGAGATCCGCGAGCAGGTCCAGGCGGGCATTCCCGCCGGACAAGTGATCGCAGTCGCCGACCGGGCTATCGACGCAGGCAAATCTGCTGCGGACACCCGGGACACGCTCAATACCTTTCAGCAAGGGGCTGAGCAGGGCAAACGCAATGGCGAAGCTCGCGCCCAGGGTTCGGCTGAGGGCGCCGGCGGCGGCATGGGTGCCGGCGGCGGCATGGGCGCAGGCGGCGGCATGGGTGCTGGCGGTGGCAAGGGCGCAGGCGGTGGCATGGGCGCCGGCGGCGGCATGGGCGCAGGCGGCGGCATGGGCGCCGGCGGCGGCATGGGTGCTGGCGGTGGCAAGGGCGCAGGCGGTGGCATGGGCGCCGGCGGCGGCATGGGCGCAGGCGGCGGCATGGGCGCCGGCGGCGGCATGGGTGCCGGCGGCGGCATGGGTGCCGGCGGCGGCATGGGTGCCGGCGGCGGCATGACCGGCCGCTAACCTGGGTGTTTAACCGACATCCCGAGACCTTGCGCTACAGGGATGCTGGTGAAGCGGGTGGCGGCGCGATGGGCGATTGCTCAAGGATTGGGCATTTTGTCGAACGCGTCGCATCCGTCAACGTTTTCTTTCGTCTCAGAGGACAACAGCGCACCGAAATTTGCCTGCCGTTCACTGCAATGAAATGGGTGAGTCGAGATCAACCGTCAAACTGACAAGGAGTGTTCATCATGGTTAAAAAAGTTTCTTCTTCCATTGCAACCGCACTGTTGGCCGCTTTCCTGAGCGGAAACGCTGCAGCCGCCACCGAGCGGGAAGCGCACGCTCAACTGGACCGCGTGGCGGCGGATACGCAAAAGGCCGCCCATGCCGTCCTGAGCGAGTTGGTGGCGGCCGGCGTGCCTGTCGATCAGGCCTTCGAGCTTGTGCGCAGCGCGGTCGAACACAATTACAGCGCCGGCGATCTGCGCCAGGTCGGGGTCGAAATCCGCGAGCAGGTCCAGGCGGGCATTCCCGCCGGACAAGCGATCGCGGTCGCCGACCGGGCTATCGACGCAGGCAAGTCTGCTGCGGACACCCGGGATGCGCTCAATACTTTTCAGCAAGGGGCTGAGCAGGGCAAACGCGATGGCGAAGCTCGCGCCCAGGGTTCGGCTGAGAATCGCCGGAACGAACGCGGTGCTGCCGAGTTCGGTGGCAAGGGCGCAGGCGGTGGTATGGGCGCAGGCGGTGGTATGGGCGCAGGCGGTGGTATGGGCGCAGGCGGTGGTATGGGCGCAGGCGGTGGCAAGGGCGCAGGCGGTGGCATGGGCGCAGGCGGTGGCACGATCAGCCGCTAACCCTGGTGTTTCACCGACATCCCGGGGCCTGGCGCTGCAGGGATGCTGGTGAATGACGGGGGGTGATGCTGGATACCCCTGCGTGCCGACCCGACACCGGTCACGCCGACCGGCGGGCCAGTTCGACGAAGGCTTTCAGGTAGTCGATGCCGACGTCCGCCTCGCGCGCGCCCAGGAAGATCTGTTTGGCGAGGCCCCGACGCCCGAGTCGAACCGGGGCGACGCCCATCTTGCCGGCGTATTCCTCCACCAGCCAGCGCGGCAAGGCCGCCACCCCCCGACCGCTTGCCACCATCTGCAGCATGATGTCGGTCGTTTCGATGACCTTGTGGCGCTTGGGGCTGATGCCGGCCGGCATCAGGAACTGGTTGTAGATATCGAGGCGCTCGATCTCGACCGGATACGTGATCAGCACTTCTTCGCCCAGTTGTTCCGGTTCGACATGCGGCAGCGCCGCCAGGGCATGCCTGCGGCCAACCACCAGCACCTGCTCGTAGTCGAACACCGGCTCGAAGCGCAAGCCGGGCTTGTACAAAGGATCCGGCGTCACCAGCAGGTCGATTTCGTAGCCGAACAGCGCGCCGATGCCGCCGAACTGGAATTTCTGCCTGACGTCGACATCCACGTCGGGCCAGCGGGCCAGGTAGGGCGACACCACCCTGAGCAGCCACTGGTAGCAGGGATGGCATTCCATGCCGATGCGCAGCGTGCCGCGCTCGCCCTGGGCGTACTGGCGCATGCGCTCTTCCGCGTGCGCCAGCTGCGGCAGCACCCGGTTGGCGACCGCGAGCAGGTACTGGCCGGCCTGGGTCAGCCGGAGGCTGCGTCCTTCCCGCAGCCAGATGTCGGTGTCCAGGTGCCGCTCGAGCTTTTTCATTGCATGGCTCAGGGCGGACTGGGTCAGGCACAGCGCGCCGGCGGCGGCCGTCAGCGAGCCCAGCCGGTCCACTTCCTGCACGATGGCCAGATGGATTCTCTCGATCATTTCTATATATGAACAAAATTCATTGAATATTGAATAAATACCATTTTTTATAATCAGTCAACCGGCCTACCATGCCTGCCTCACATCAACCGGACGAAGGCAAGGCCATGGTCAAGACGCACACACTCGGGTTTCCGCGCATCGGCGCCCAACGCGAACTGAAATTCGCCCTGGAGGCCTACTGGAAGGGCGAGGCCTCGCGCGAGGAACTGAACGCGCTGGGCGCGCAGCTGCGCCACCGGCACTGGCAGGACCAGGCCGGCCTCGACCTCGTGCCGGTGGGCGATTTTTCCTTCTATGACCAGGTGCTCGACATGAGCTTCACCCTGGGCAACCTGCCGGCGCGCGTGCGCGGCTTCCACGGCGACGCGCTGGACAATTATTTCCGGGTCGCGCGCGGGCGCTCGGCCGGCCACGCCGCATGCTGCGGCGGCGTGCAGGCCGGCGAGATGACCAAGTGGTTCGACACCAACTACCACTACATCGTGCCGGAATTCGACGCCGCGACCGAATTCGCGCTCGACGCCTCGCGCCTGCTGGGGCAGCTGGAGGAGGCACGGGCGCAGGGCGTCAAAGCCAAGCCGGTCCTCATCGGCCCGGTGACGTATCTGTGGGGCGGCAAGGCCAAGGACGGTTCCGACAAGCTGGCCTTGCTGGCGCGGCTCCTGCCCGTCTACGGCGAACTGCTCGACCGGCTGGCCGAGCAGGGCGTGGAATGGGTGCAGATCGACGAGCCCGTGCTGGCCACCGAGCTCGACGCGGACTGGAAGCATGCCTTCAACCTGGCTTACCACCAGCTCAAGGCCTGCCGGGTCAAGCTGCTCCTGGCCACGTATTTCGGGCAGCTCCAGGAGAATCTGCACCTTGCGAGCACGCTGCCGGTGGCCGGCCTGCACCTGGACGCCGTCAACGCCCGCGACGAGGTGATTCCGCTGCTTAACCTGCTGCCGTCGCACAAGGTGCTATCGCTCGGCGTCGTCAACGGCCGCAACATCTGGAAGACCGATCTCAATGCAGCGCTCGACTGGCTGGAGCCGCTGCATGAAAAACTGGGCGACCGCCTGTGGATCGCGCCGTCGTGCTCGCTGCTGCACGTGCCGGTCGATCTCGCCAGCGAACGGACGCTCCACCCGGACATCCGCGCCTGGCTCGCCTTCGCGCGGCAAAAGCTCGACGAGCTGAAGGTGCTGGCTAGCGCGCTCAATCAGGGGCGCGCGGCGGTCCAGGCCGAACTGGCCGACAACCGGGCCGCCATCGCCGCCCGGCGCGCTTCGCCGCGCGTGCACAATCCCGCCGTCAAGGCCGCGCTCGCCGGGATCACGCCCGCGCTGGGCCAGCGTACCAGCCCGTATGCCGTGCGCGCCGGCAAACAGGCCGCCCTGCTCAAACTGCCGGCCTACCCGACCACGACCATCGGTTCGTTCCCGCAAACCGCCGAGATTCGCCAGGCGCGCAGCCGATTCAAGTCCGGCGCGCTGGACGAAGCCGGCTACCGGGCCGCGATGCAGGCCGAGATCGCCCGCTGCGTGCGCGAGCAGGAGACGCTGGAGCTCGACGTGCTGGTGCACGGAGAGCCCGAGCGCAACGACATGGTCGAATATTTCGGCGAGCAGCTCGACGGCTACGCGTTCAGCCAGTTCGGCTGGGTGCAGTCCTACGGTTCGCGCTGCGTGAAGCCGCCCATCCTGTTCGGCGACATCCGCCGCCCGAAGCCGATGACGGTCGAGTGGATCACGTACGCGCAGTCGCTCACGGAAAAACCGATGAAAGGCATGCTGACCGGCCCGGCCACCATCCTCAACTGGTCCTTCGTGCGCGACGACCAGCCGCGTTCCGTCTCGTGCCATCAGCTCGCGCTGGCGATCCGCGAGGAGGTGCTGGACCTGGAACGGGCCGGCGTGCGCGTGATCCAGATCGACGAGGCGGCGCTGCGCGAGGGCCTGCCGCTGCGCAAGGCGCAATGGCGGGCGTACCTGGACTGGGCGGTGGAAGCGTTCCGCATCACCGCCAACGGCGTCGCGGACGAAACCCAGATCCACACCCACATGTGCTATTCGGAGTTCAACGACATCATCGCCTCGATCGCCGACATGGACGCCGACGTGATCACGATCGAGACCTCCCGCTCGGACATGGAGCTGCTCGATGCCTTCGACGGCTTCAAGTATCCGAACGAGATCGGCCCGGGCGTGTACGACATCCATTCGCCCAACATTCCCGACCCGGCGCACATCGTGACGCTGATGCGCAAGGCGGCCGAGCGTATTCCGGCGGAGCGCCTGTGGGTGAACCCGGACTGCGGCCTGAAGACCAGGCAATGGACGGAGGTGTTGCCGGCCTTGCAGAACATGGTTGCCGCCGCCAGGATCCTGCGCGAGCGCGGCGAACCCGTCCAGCGAATTTGAGGCGTTCCCTCAAGGCGCATCCTGTAAAGACTCGATCAGGGGGCAGGTAATCGTTCCCCGGCTGGCTGCGCAGCGGTCGATGAGCCCGGTCAGGGTGGCGTCGATACGCGCGAGGTCGGCCATTCGACGCCTGACGTCGGCGCGCTTGTGCTCGGCAACCTCCCGGGCTTCGCCGCAATGGGCGCCGTCCTCCAGTTTCAGCAACTGGCCGATTTCATCCAGGCTGAACCCCAGGCGCTGAGCCGATTTCACGAACTTCACCCGCGCCACATCGGTCTGCCCGTAGCGGCGGATGCTGCCATAGGGCCGCTCCGGCTGGGGCAACAAGCCCTTGCGCTGATAGAACCGGATGGTTTCCACGTTGCCCCCGGCCGCCTTGGCGAAGACGCCGATGGTCAGATTTTCCAGATTGATCTCCATACCGCTTGACTCCGTACATGACTACGGAAGTAACGTTACGCTATTCATTCAAGATTCGAAAGGGAGAAAAC
>JAKBJA010000050.1 GCA_021836225.1 Pseudomonadota bacterium
CGCCGTAGGCGATCGCCTGGTCGGTCAGCGACAGCGCGTCGCGCATGCTGCCGGCGGCGGCGCGCGCCAGCAGGTTCAGCGCAGCGGGCTCGCAGGCGACGCTTTCCTGCTCCAGCACCTCGCCCAGATGCTGCGCGACCAGCGCGGGCGTCATCGGCTTCAGGTTGAACTGCAGGCAGCGCGAGAGCACCGTCACCGGAATCTTCTGCGGGTCGGTGGTGGCGAGGATGAACTTCACATGCGCGGGCGGCTCTTCCAGCGTCTTCAGCATGGAATTGAAGGCCGGCTTCGACAGCATGTGCACTTCGTCGATGATGTAGACCTTGTAGCGCCCCACCGTCGGCGCGTACTGCGCGTTGTCGAGCACCTCGCGCATGTTGTCGACACCGGTGTTCGACGCCGCGTCGAGCTCGAGCAGGTCGACGAAGCGCCCGGCGTCGATCTGGGTACATGCGGAACACACGCCGCAGGGTGTGGCGGTGACGCCGGTTTCGCAGTTGAGGCACTTGGCGAGGATGCGCGCCAGCGTGGTCTTGCCCACCCCGCGGGTGCCCGTCAGCAAATAGGCATGGTGCAGCCGGCCCTGGGTCAGCGCGTTGGACAGCGCCTGCACCACATGCTCCTGCCCCTTGAGGTCGGCAAACACACGCGGCCGCCACTTGCGCGCCAGCGCCAGTGCGGGGGAAGCGGAATCGCCGAAGAGATCAGTCATGGGCAAATTTAAAGGGCGGGAATGGCGAGCCTTACCCCGGCACTGGCATCGACCGCTGGGGCTGCTTCCTTCCGGACCTGACCCGATTCACGACCTAGCCATGCGGGGAGACCCGCCGTGGCTATTTTAACCCGGAAGCGGACCTATTCCTCATCCGCCGGCACGGTCAGCCGGCGTTTTTTCACCGCATCGGCCAGCATCCGCAGCAGCGGGACGGTGTCGTCCCAGCCGATACAGGCGTCGGTAATCGACTTGGCGTATTCCAGCGGCTGGCCGGGGACCAGGTCCTGGCGCCCGGCGTTGAGGTGGCTTTCGATCATCGCGCCGATGATGCGGGCATCGCCGCCGGCCACCTGCGCCGCCACGTCGGCGCCGACGTCCATCTGGCGCTGGTACTGCTTGCTCGAATTGGCGTGCGAGAAGTCGATCATCAATTGCTGGCGCAGGCCGGACGCAGCCAGTTCGCTGCAGGCCAGGTTGACGCTCGTCGCGTCGTAGTTGGGTGCCTTGCCGCCGCGCAGGATGACATGGGTGTCTTCGTTGCCGGAGGTGCTGAACACGCCGACATGACCCGACTTGGTGATGGAGATGAAATGGTGGCGCGCGGCCGCCGCCTTGATCGCGTCGACCGCGATCCTGAGGCTGCCGTCGGTGCCGTTCTTGAATCCGACCGGGCACGACAGGCCGGACGCCAGTTGGCGGTGCGACTGCGACTCGGTGGTGCGCGCGCCGATCGCCCCCCAGCTCACCAGGTCGGCGATGTACTGCGGCGAGATCAGGTCGAGGAACTCGGTCGCGCACGGCAGGCCGATTTCGTTGATCTCCAGCAACAGCTTGCGTGCCAGCCGCAGGCCTTCGTTGATGTCGAAGCTCTCGTCCAGATGCGGGTCGTTGATCAGCCCCTTCCAGCCCACCGTGGTGCGCGGCTTCTCGAAATACACCCGCATCACGATGATGAGGTCATGCGCCAGTTCGTCGGCCAGCGGCTTCAGCTTTCGCGCGTAATCGAGTGCTGCCGCCGGATCGTGGATCGAACAGGGGCCGACGACGATGAACATGCGGTCGTCCGCCCCACGCAGCACGTCGTGAATGGCGCTGCGTGCATGCGCCACGTGCGCATGCACGGCTTCGTTCGCGCGCAGTTCGCGCATGATCTGCATCGGGGCGAGCAGTTCGCCGCTTTGCTCGATGCGGGTGTCGTCGGTTCGGGTGGCAGACATTTTCAGGCTCCGGGTTGTGTGCTTGGCTGCGGCGGCTTCTTAAACGAAAAAACCGCCAGCGGGCTGGCGGTTTCGTCAAGGCGTTGCTGCTCGTCTCAGCGCCTCCCGACCGCCCGTGGCGTGGGATAAAAGTGGCTAAAAAAGAACATTTCGGCACGAATCATGCAAACAGTCTACCAAAACAGGGAGAATCCCGCCAAGCGTCCTTCAAGAGGAATGGGTTCATGCCAAGCAAAACGCCGCAACCACAACGCTCAATCGCATAATCGGGTGCAACGAACAATGGAGAACAGTGTCGAAATCATGGCTAACGAGACAGACATTCAGCAAGCCGCGCGGGACATGCGGCGCGACAAGCGCTTCAAGGTTTCGCAGGCGGCCATCATCTCGCAGCCCGGGCAACCCGAGATCGCCTGCGAAATCCGCGATTTCTGCTTCGGCGGGCTGTTCCTCAAGTTCATCAATCCCGACGCGGCGATCACCTCGCTGGCCAAGCGCGCCGACGCCGAGGTGGAAATTGTCTTCACCCCGGTGTCGCTCAACACCACCCAGAGTTTCCGCGTGCCGGCGCGACTGCAGCGCCTGAGCCCGCTCGGCGTCGGTGTCGCATTCGCCAGCCATCCAATCGACGCGCTGCGTGCGCTGCAAAAATTGCGCATGGCGGAGCATCGACAAAAACTGGCCGCCCTGCCCCCCTCCAGCGCGCACCCGCAACTGCGCGAGGCCAGCACCACCCTGCTCGGTGAAACCCTGCTCCAGGTGCACGACCAGATGATGCGCGTCCTGGGCGACAAGCTGAACGCAACCGCCCTGCATGCTTCCGGCATAGCTGAACACAGCGGACTGTTGAGCGCAGTGCACGAGTTCGGCAATCACGCGGCAACTGTGCAAACCCGCTTTGTGCAGCAGGTCATGGATGCGCTGAAGCAGGCGCGCCCGGTGCAAACTCACGCCACCCGCGACACCATGGATGGCGCACTGGCCCTGGTCGACGAACTGGATTTCGAGGACTGGCTCGCCACCTCGTCCGAAGCCAACAAGCTGGAAGAACAGTTCCGCGAACAACTCGCCGACATCGAGCCGCGAATCGGGCAATTGTTCGGCTTCGCCTGCGACCACAGCAACAACCCCTTCGGCCCGGCCGTCATCGGCCATGCCTACCGCAGCGCACTGCAGGATGTCCCGGTGCTGGCGCGCGCGCGCCAGGTGGCGTATGCCACACTGCGCGACGTGCTGTCCGAGCAGCTTGCCCCGCTGTATGCTGAACTGCTGGCCTTGTTGCCGGTCTCGCCGGCCGAAGTCGAACACCAGCAGCAACCGGTCATGCAGCCGCCCCATGCCACGCCAACGTCACCCGCCGAACCCGCCCAGGCTGAAGCCCCCGCGCCTGCTGCAGCGCCGTCGCAGGGAACCCTCGGCCGGCTGACCGGTTCGCTGCTGGACTTTTTCCGCGGCCAGCCGGCAACCGCAGCCCCTGCCGCGGCGCCGCCTGGCAGCGCATCTGCCCCCGGCAGCGCTCTGCCGGCTTATGCCGCCCCGGGCGCAGCCGGTGCTGGCGGCGGCGCTGGGCGCGCAGCCGCCAGCCAGCCCATGATGGCGGGGATGGCGGGTGCATCCGGCGTGGCGCACTCGCCCGTGTTGCAGCGCCTGGCTGCCGCCGGCGCGCTGCCGCCGGCCGTCACCCAGGAAATGCAGCGCTCGGTCGACATGTTCGGTGCGCTGTTCGACACCATGCATGCCGAGAAATCGGTCAGCGAGGGCATGCGGCCATTTTTCCAGCAGCTGGAAACCAGCCTCATCAAGCTGGCGATGTCCGACCCGCAATTCCTCAACTCGCCCGCCCACCCGGCGCACAAGGTGCTGAACACGCTCGACCGCATCAGCATGGTGGCGGGTGACGACGGCAAGATCACCGATGCGCGCCTGCTGCGGCTGATGAGCCGCTGGACCGATCGCATCAATGCCGAGGCCGACAAGAATCCGGGCGTGTTCGAGGAGGCGCGCACCCAGCTCGAGCGCGTGGTCAAGCCGCTTTTGAACGAGCGTGCCGCGCGCGTTTCCCGCCTGCAGGAAATGTGCGAAGGCCGCCAGCGGGCCGAAGTCGCCAAGCAGCGCATCCTGCGCGACCTGCTGACACGGCTGGACGAACGTACAGTGCCCAACGCCGTGATCGAACTGCTGAACGGCGGCTGGCGCAATGTGCTGTTCATGGCCGAAATGCGCCATGGCGTCGACAGCGACGAGGCGCACGAAGCCTGGCAGGTGTTGCAACAGCTGTGCGCGTGGCTGGATCCGGAGAACGCCGAGCCGCCTGCCGCCGCCGAGGTCCAGACGCTGCTGCAGCGCATCGACCAGGCGCTCACCCGGGTGTGCGCCGACAAGTTTGCGCAGGATCGCATCGTCGACCAGCTCGCTGCCACGCTGTTCGACAAAGACAAGTCGCAACACCAGCACACCTCGGTCGCCGCCCGCCTCAACGACGCCGCCAGCGAGCCCCTGAGCGAAGCGCAGGACCTCCTCGCCGAGCGTCTGCGTGTCGGCGACTGGCTGCAGTTCAAGTCGCTCGACACCCCGCTCAACCTGATCTGGATCGGCGACCAGCCGCCGGTGTACGTGTTCGCCAACTACCGCGGCATCAAGAAGCTCGACCTCAGGCGCCAGGACCTGCTGCAGTCGCTGGAAGACGGTGAGGCACAGTGGACCGAAGACCTGGAACTGCCGCTGATGGACCGTTCCTACAGCGCGATGATCCAGAAGATGCAGCGCGATCTGCTGTGGCAGGCCTCGCACGACTCCGCCACCGGACTCGCCAACCGCAAGACCTTCTTCCGCGCCATCCGCCGCAACTGGCTGCGCAGCCAGGCGACCGACGGCGGTTATGCCATCGGCGTGATCCAGCTCGACATCAGCACGCCGGCCGGCGAAGCCACGGGCGCCGAAATCCGCACGCCCATCCTGCGCGAATACGCGCAGTTCATGCCCGCCCTGCTCCCGCCCAATGCATTGCTCGCACGCGCAGGCGAATCCGGCATTGCATTCTGGATCGAAGCCGCCGGCCATGCCTCTGCCGAGGCGCAGGCCGAGGCCCTGCTCCACGCAATGACCGCTCAGCCGCAGGAAATCAACGGCACCCGCTACCGTGTCCAGGCCGCAACTGGCCTGATGTGGGCCACCGATTGCCTCAGCCCCGAGGCGTATTACGACAACGCCAACGCCGCCTGCGCCCGTGCGCGCGAATCCGGTCTGACCGTCATGTCGTACAACAGCGAGGGCGACGACAGCGGCGTGCTGGCGCTGGCCGAGTGGGCGCACGAACTGACTGACATCCTCGCCCACAATCAGCTCAGCCTGAACTGCCAGCCGGTCGTCGCCGCGGCCGACGCAGCTCGCACCCCGCTGTATTACGAAGTGCTGCTGCACCCCGTCACCCACAGCGAGCGCAGCATCGCGACGCGCGACCTCATCGCCGTCGCCGAACGGCTGCAGCGCATCACCGAGATCGACCGCTGGGTGGTGAAGAGCGTGCTGCAGTGGATGCGCGCACACCCCGAGCAAACCGCAGCGCTGGGCGGCTTCTCGATCAACCTCTCCGGCCAGTCAGTCACCAACCCGCTGTTTCTCAAGCTGCTGCTGGCCGATCTGACCCGCGGCGACGTTCCCGGCGACAAGCTCATCTTCGAGATCAGCGAAGCCGACGCCGTCGAAGGCCATGCCCAGACCCAGCTGTTCATGCGCCAGCTGCAGCGCCACGGCTGCCGCTTTACCCTGGACGAGTTCGGCGCCGGCACCAGCTCCTATACCCGCCTGAAGAGCATGAAGCTCGACTACCTGAAGATCGACCGCGCGCTGGTGCGCGAGATCGGCACCAGCATGATCGACGAGGCGCTGGTGCGGTCGATTCTGGAGACGGGGAGTTTCCTGGAGATCAAGACGGTGGCGGGGTATGTCGAAAACGCCGAGACGCTGACGAAGCTGGCGGAGATGGGGGTGGATTGCGTGCAGGGGTATTTGATTGGGGAGCCGAAAGAGTTAGAAAGTTTGGCCTGAGGCTGGCTTGCCATTGCGAGGCGTTCCGCTTGTTTAGTGGTTGAACCTTCGCAAGACTGGTGAACGTTGGCCGGGGGTAGCCCGGCAGCTAGTCACTTTTCTTGTCTCGCCAAGAAAAGTAACCAAAAGAAGGCGACCCCGACATCCCCGAATTCCCGAAAACCGAGCCTGCCGGACGGGCGGCGAAGAACTCGCCCCGCCTGGCTGTTTTAAATTGGTTTTTTGTGGGCGGGACTCAAACACCTTCGCCGCTGATCCGCCCAGCAGGCTCGATTTTCGGCGGGGCTGTAAGGGGAGGAAAGTCAGAACCAGGGCGGTGATGACTTGAGAAGCTCTGCTCTTGTATGGGTTTTGGACGCAATGCCATTCGGTTACCACAACCTACTCGGACGGCGAATATTTACCACGACCCACCTCCATGAGCGCCTTCAATACCACAATATTGAAGGCCAGAAAGGCAGCAGCAACAGCCATGACCTCTTTTCGATCAAGCTGCTTCAACAAGGCAACCTGTTTGGCGATGTTTTTGCCATAGTGACCTGATGTTTCGTTTCGCACGTCGGCCCATTTTTGAAGCTTGGACAACTGTTCCCGCCACTTCTTGCGCTCGTTCCGTATGTCGTCTTTATGTACCTCAACTTCTCGGGCTCGTGCAAGTGTAAGCATACGGTTAACAAGCTTGCCGCTAAGTGATTTGTCATACTCATAAAGCTTGTGCACGATGTTTTTGAGAGCCACGTTTAGGGCGAACCCGTTCGGTTCGTTTTTCCACAGTGATACGACTTCGTGGCAGATGTCATAATTAAATATTGCTGCCTGGACTCGCAGCTCATAAAACTCTGCGGCGTGCACACTGTGGCCTCCGGATTCATAGGCAGCAAGAGCCTCCGTCAAACAGTTCTCCGCAGTGAGTAACAGCTCATCCGGTGTCTTCATCTATTGCTAAGTGCGCAAACAAAACGTATCGCGCCGCAAACTTCAATTTAGCCTTACGCCGTCCCGCCCACCGTCAACCCATCGATCCGCAGCGTCGGCTGTCCCACGCCGACCGGCACGCTCTGGCCTTCCTTGCCGCAGGTGCCGACGCCGGAATCCATTTCCATGTCGTTGCCGATCATGCTGACACGGGTGAGCGCGTCGGGGCCGTTGCCGATCAGCGTGGCGCCTTTCACCGGGTAGGTGATCTTGCCGTCCTCGATCATGTAGGCCTCGGCGGCGGAGAAGACGAACTTGCCGCTGGTGATGTCGACCTGGCCGCCGCCGAAGTTGACGGCGTAGAGGCCGTTCTTCACCGAGGCGATGATTTCGTGCGGGTCCTTGTCGCCGCCCAGCATCAGGGTGTTGGTCATGCGCGGCATGGTGAGGTGGGCGAAGGATTCGCGCCGGGCGTTGCCGGTGATCGGCATGCCCATCAGGCGGGCGTTCATCATGTCCTGCATGTAGCCGGTGAGGATGCCGTCCTCGATCAGCGTGGTGCGCTGGGTCGGGTTGCCTTCGTCGTCGACGTTGAGCGAGCCGCGGCGCAGGGGGATGGTGCCGTCGTCGACAACAGTGACGCCGGGTGCCGCCACTCTTTCACCAATCCGGCCTGAGAAGGCGGAGCTGCCCTTGCGGTTGAAGTCGCCTTCGAGGCCGTGGCCGATGGCTTCGTGCAGCAGGATGCCGGGCCAGCCGGAACCGAGCACGACGGTCATGCTGCCGGCGGGCGCGGGACGGGCGTCGAGGTTGACCATAGCCTGGTGCACGGCCTGGCGCGCGTATTTTTCCAGGATGTCGTCGGTGAAGTAGCTGTAGTCGAAGCGGCCGCCGCCGCCGCCGGAGCCCTGCTCGCGGCGGCCGTCCTGCTCGGCGATGACCTGCAGCGACAGGCGCACCAGCGGGCGCACATCGGCGGCCAGGTGGCCGTCGGAACGCGCGATGAAGATGACCTCGTATTCGGAGGCGAGGCTCGCCATCACCTGGATGACGCGCGGGTCCAACGCGCGCGCCTTCTTCTCCAGCCGTTCCAGCAGCGCGACCTTGTCGGCGTCGGCCAGCGAGACCAGGGGATCGACCGCGTTGTACAGCAGGCGGCCTTCGCCGCGCTGAACCATGCCGAAGCTGCGGTTCTGCCCGGCGCGCGCGATCGCGCGGGTGGCGTCGGCGGCCGCGCCGAGCGCGTCGAGGCTGATGTCGTCGGAATAGGCGAAAGCGGTTTTCTCGCCCGAGATCGCGCGCACGCCGACGCCCTGGTCGATGTTGAAGCTGCCGGATTTGACCTGGCCTTCTTCCAGGCTCCAGCCTTCGGAACGGCTGTACTGGAAGTAGAGGTCGGCGTAGTCGACGTCGTGCGTGAGCAGGCGACCGAACACCGGCGCGAGCTTGTCGGCATCGAGGCCGTTCGGCGTCAGCAGCGTGGACTCGGCGGAGCGGAACAATTGCTCGGCGGTCTGGATGGGAACGAAGGCGTCGGTGGGGTTCATGGCGGTGTCCTGAATTTTCTGGCGCTGAATTATTTGGTGGATTCGCCCCCGGTCGGGGACAAGCGCTTGGCCACTACACGACGCTCGACCACATCGACCTGGATCTGCCGGCACTGGATGAAGCGGTGCTGCAGCGCGGGCAGGCTCTTTCTGAGGCTGGTCAGGTAGGCCGGATTGATGTTGGCGATGACGACGCCGGAGCCGCGCGGCAGGCGATCGAGCACCACGCCCCAGGGGTCGACGATCATGCTGTCGCCGTGGGTTTCGCGGCCCGACAGGTGGTAGCCGCCCTGCGCCGGGGCGACCACATAGGCGAGGTTCTCGATCGCGCGCGCGCGGATCAGGGTTTCGAAATGCGCGCGACCGGTGGTGGCGGTGAATGCCGACGGCACCACGATGATGTCGACGTCGGGCATGGCGCGATACAGCTCGGGGAAGCGCAGGTCGTAGCAGATCGACAGGCCGATGCGGCCGAACGGACTGTTGACGACGACGACCGTGTCGCCCGGCTCGATCAGCTTGGCTTCCTGGTAACGCTCGTTGCCGAGGTCGAGACCGAACAGGTGGATCTTGTCGTAGCGCGCCACCTGCTTGCCGCGCTCGTCGTACACCAGGCAGCTGTTGCGCACCTTGTTGGGGACGCTGGCCTCCAGCGGCACCGAGCCGCCGATCAGCCAGATCTTGTGTTTCTTCGCCATGCGCGACAGGAAGGCCTGGATCGGGCCATGGCCTTCGGCCTCGCGTGCCTTCACCACCTCGGCATCCTTCAGTCCCATGATGCAGAAAAACTCCGGCAGCACGACCATGCGCGCGCCCCCTTCGACCGCCAGCTCGATGAGCCGTTCGGTCTCGGCCAGGTTGGCCGGCACGTTGGGGCCGGACGCCATCTGGATCGCCGCCACGCGCACGGTGCCGGCCTGCGGCGCGGGCTTTTTGACTTGTGCACCCTTGGAGCGTGCAACGGTGGTTTTTGCGGGTTTTTTCGTCGTCATGTCACAGATTCCACGATCACGGTTCAGAGTCCGGGGTTACGGTCTTGCTCAATTTTTTGACATCGGGCGACTGCCACGCCCCGGTCACCATATATTCCCGGCTGATTGCCTCTTCGAACGGGTCACGCAGCAGTTTTTGCGCAGCCAGCGCACCTACCCCTGCCAGTGGCCCGCCAATCAGCGCCCCAGCCACGGCAACGCCCTCGGACAGTTTCGGGATCACTTTCACCCGCAACTGCACGACTTCCTGATTGAGGTCGGCCATTCCGGACATGTTTACCTTGGCGGCCGGCCCGTGCATTCTGAAGTCATCGCTATAGACCACGCCGCGCGCGATGCGCAGGGTGGCGCTGATGTCATCGAAGGCATAGCCTTCATTGAAGATATCACGGAAATCGAAGTTCAACCGGCGCGGCAGCGATTGCAGGCTCAACACGCCGAGCAGCTTGCCCGCACCCGGGTTGATCCTGAGGAACTGTCCGCCTTTGGCCTTGAAATCGAGCTCGCCCGCCAGCGTGTCGAACGCGAAATCGGCAGGCGAACCCACCCAGGTGGCGTTGCCCCGGATCTCGGCGCTGCCGCGCTTGAGCGTGTCGGGATAACCGAAGCGGGCGAGGAACCTGCTCGCATCGAGCACGCTCAGACTCAGCTCGGCACGGGTTTCGCTCGGCGCGCCATCACGCCACAGGCCGCTCATGCGGAACACGCTGTCAGCGTGCGTGAGCTGCAGGCTGTCGATCACCAGGCCTTGCGGCGCGCCGCGCGCCACCACCTCCAGCCGCCCCAGCAGACGGTCCTCCAGGCGAAAATCCTCCACCGTCACATCCAGCGTCGGGAAATCCGCTGCCGCCAGGTTGACGCCATCGGTCAACCCGGCGCCGGGCACCCGGGCCGGGATGGTCAGTTGCCTGAACAGCGCCGACACGCGGGCAGGCTGCGCCTTCAAGGACTCCGGTCCATTACGGGCAGAAGCCCCTGTGGCATCGTATGCGCCGGCCGGCCGATAGGTCAGCACGCCGTTCAGTTCGCGTCCGGTCACCTGGGTGCGCAACAGACCGTTGCGGGTGCGCCCCTGCAGGCGCACGCCCTGATAGCGCCGCCCCATCAGGTCAAATGTCTCGAAGCCAAGGTCGATGGATGACAGCGGCACGCTTTCCTTGCCGTCGCCCTTGGGCAACAGCGCAGTCCAGCCCGTAATGTCCAGGCCGCGGCCGCTGCCGGACAGCCGCAAACCCGGCTCGGCCGGCATCACCGCCTGCCCGCCGAAGCGGATTTCGCCACGGTCGAAATCGCCTTTCGCGGTGCTGCGCCATGCCGCACTGACGGTTTGAGCGAGCCGCACCTCATGCAGCCGACCATCGCCCTGCGGCTGGGTGGCCACCCGCAGCGGCAACGGCTCCGCAGCGCGCTTCGCCAGCGGCGCAGGCAGGCTGGAACCCAGCCCGACCAGATCGGATTCGATGCGGATGCGTTCGCCCGCCGGTTCCAGATCGACCTGGCCGCGCCAGCTTGTCTGGCCCGCCAAACGCTTGCCCCATGCCGCGCCGAGCCAGGGAGTGATGCCGGCTGCGGTGGCGCGCCCCTGCGCCAGAATCTGCACCTGGCCATTGCGGGTGGCGGTGTCGATGCGCAATGGCCCCCCCAGAAACTGCGCGGTCAGGTTTTTTGCATCCAGGCTGTCGCCGGTGAAATCGATGTTGCCGCGCACCTGGTCGAGCCGCGGCAGCCCGGGCGGAAACAGGGTGTCGCCCAGGAATGACAGCTGACCTGCCAGTGTGGCGTCATGACTGTGGCGCAGCGGTACCTGCAGCTTCAGGGCAAGCTTCATCGGCCCGCTGCCGTCCAGTGCATCGGTGAACCCGCGCAAGCGCTCGCCCACCGGGCTGAAATTGGCAAAGCGGATGAAATCCTGGATGGGGCCGCTGGCCTCGCCTTCGACCTGCAACAGCTCTTCGTGATGGATCAGATCCCGGATGACTGCCTTCACCGGCAACAGGGCCACCCCATAAATCCGCGCCTGGCTGGCGGTTATCTCCATCAGCTTGCCCTGGAACAGCACGCGTGCCTGGATGCCCTCGATGCGCGGCCAGTCCGGCACATAATCGATCACTGCATCGTGCACCTGCGCCTCGATCCTGAACACCCCGTTGCCCTGGTCGAACGGGAACTGCGCCAGATCGCCCTTCAGAATCAGCTGCACGCTGTCTGAGTGTCCGGCCACGACGCCACGCTTCACCCAGTTGACGGTGATGTCGCCGATTTTTTTCGGCAGGTAGCGGTACACCGCCGTACCCTCGGCGCGGTTCAGATGCGCGGCCAGATCGATGACGCCGGGCTGGCCGGCGATCAGTTCGTAATGTCCCTGCGCAGTGCCGGTCATGTCCGCGTTGGCGAAGGCCGCATCGTCCAGCGTCAAGCGGCGGCCGCGTGGCGTTTTTTTCCAGCTGCCGCGCGCCCGCAGACTGTCGAAGCCGAACAGCGGCTCGCGGAACAGGCTGGGCAGATCGAGTGACAGTTGCGTCGAATCGATCGCGAACACGCCTGCGCGCGCATCCCCCTCGACGCGCCCGCTGAGGCCGGCCAGCCCCGGCTGCGTGTCAACCGCTGTCACGCCCAAACCGCTGAAATGGGCCGCAATGCCGAAGTTGTCGATGCCCGGCTGCGTGCCGGTCCAGCGCAACGTCAGGTCGTCGAACCTTCCCTGCGGTTGCAGGGTCTGCAGGCGCGCACGCAGGGCGTCATCCATCGGCAGGCTCGGCAGAATCGCTTGCCAGCCGCTCAGCTTGAATGCCTTGGCGGTGATTTCGCGCGATGTGGCGCCCCAAGCCAGCCCCATATTGAACGGCGCGCCCAGCGCGTCCCCCGGGTGCGCCACGCGCAGGTTTTCAAACACGATGCGCTGATCGTCAGGGCCCTGCCGCCATGCCGCACGGCCGCGCACCTGCGCCAGCCGCAAGGCGGGCAGGTCCTCGCCCAGCGTGGTTTCGATTGCCCGCAGATCGAAGCCCGCGGCCACCCCTGCCAGGGTGCCGTCCGCCACCTTGAATATCACTTTCAGCGCACCCCACCCCTGCCGGGGTTGATACGGCAGCGCCAGCCAGGTGGCGAGATGCGGAAACGAGATTCCCGCCACGGTCGCATCGATGTTTCCTTTCCAGGTTTTGAGATCGTCCGTGTCGCGGGCGCTGATTTTCGCGTCTATCGTCAGTGGCTGGGCCAGGCTGGGTGGCGGGACGGCGCGCAATTGCAGCCGGTGGGTGCGGCGCGCATTGCTCAGCGTCAGGTCGACCTCGCGCAGAATCAGCGGCTCGGCGTTGCGCACCTCGTCCAGCCAGGTGAGCGTGGCCTGACTCACATGCACGCGCCCCTGCCGCAACAGCCAACTTGAAAAACCACTGTCAGGATCGGCCGGGTTGACGGGAATGCCGCCGACATAAAGATGTCCGTCCGGCGCGCGCCGCACGTCCAGGGTCAGGCTCTGCAGTTCGATGCGGTTGAAGCGCGGCTCCAGAAACAACAGCGAGCGCCAGGCAAACGTGGCCTTCAATTCAGGCAGGTGGAGTGCGGGTTGGCCCTGCTGGTCGTACAGGCGCACGCCCTGCAGACTGAATTCGGGGCGCGTCTGCTGCCACACCCCCGACACGGCCTCCAGCGTCACCCGCTGCCCCAGCGCGCGCGACATCAGGCTGGCCACCGTGTCGCGGTGTTCGGCAATATTCGGCAACACCCAGAAAAACATCAGCGACGCGGCCGTCGCAAATCCCAGTGCAGCGAGTGCAAACAGAACCGCAAACCAGCGCGATGCGCGGCGCAGAAACAGGAAAAACGCGGGAGAAACAGTCATGGATGAGGGTTCGCGGATAGCGTGATTCTATGTGTTTGTCCGCGCTTTGCGGGGGCTGACAGTAAATTGAGACGCCTCATTCACCCGTGAAGCGATGAATCTGCCGCCGGTCGCGTTTGGTTGGGCGGCCCTTGATCGCCGCCGCCGGGCTGCTCGCCAGCTTGCGCTCGCTGATCTGCTGCTGGCGACGCGCATGGCTGGCGGGATCCTCTTCATACAGCGCTTGCGCGGCCGGTGCCGGGCCGCGCTGCATCGACAGCGCACGCACCGTGAGTGTCCAGACGAAATCATTGATATGGACATCCAGACGATCGCCGGGTTTCACTTCGCGCGCAGGTTTGATGCGTTCTCCGTTCAGCTTCACCTGGCCATGCTCGATGGCCTGGGTGGCAAGACTGCGCGTCTTGAAAAATCGGGCCGCCCACAACCACTTGTCGAGCCGCATTCGGTCGAGCGGCTTATTTCCAGTGGACATCAAGCCCCTCCGCAAAAGTCGGTTGCATGTCGAATCGTTTGAACGCGTTGCCCGAATTGTGCCGGGTTTGGCCGCCAGGAACCACGCCCGCGGTGCCGCATCGTACAAGCCTCGATACAATCGCATGTTTTTCAGCAAGGAAGGCCCATGCCCAAGATTCTCGCCTTTTCCGGAAGCATTCGCCGCGATTCCTGGAACCGCAAACTCATCCAGGCCGCAGTGGGTGCCACCCGGGCCGCGGGCGGCGA
>JAKBJA010000069.1 GCA_021836225.1 Pseudomonadota bacterium
CAACCATTCCTCTAGGCCGGCCATTGCTGGCCGGCTCCAGCCACCTACCCGCAGACTCGGCGAGCCGCGTCATCGTCTGCCTATTTGGTGTTGCTCCGGATGGAGGTTACCGCGTTTCACCGTAACTTAATACGCTCGTCTCTGTGGCCCTGTTCCTCGCCTCGCGGCGTCCGGCCGTTAGCCGGCATCCTGCTCTGTGGAGCCCGGACTTTCCTCTCCCACCTGCGTGGCAGCGGTTGTCTGACCGGCTTTCCCGCTTGAATTATAAAGCCTTTACTTGACTGCAGCGGCCGATCTGCTAATCAAAGGTATCCGGGCCGGAAAACGACCCTCCTTAGGAGTCACTTCATGAGAAGACGTTTATATTTCATGGTGCCGGACACACGCAGCGCCCGACAAATTCGCGACGAACTCCTGCTCGCCCGCATCGAGGATGGCCACATTCACGTCATGGCCAGGGACGGCATGTCACTCGACGGCCTGCACGAAGCCTCGGTCCTGCAAAAATCCGACTTTGTCCATGGCGCCGAAACCGGCCTGGCCGTGGGCGGGGGCATCGGCATCATTGCCGGGCTGGTGGCCGTATTTTTCCCGCCCGCCGGGGTCGACCTGCAACTGGTCACCATCCTCCTCACCGCACTGATCGGCGCCGCGTTTGGCGCCTGGGTCGCCAGCATGGTCGCCAGTTCGATTCCCAACTCACGGCTCAAGGCCTTTGAATCGGCCATCGCGGCCGGGCATGTCCTGATGATGGTGGATGCGCCCTCCGGACGGGTCGAGGAAATCAAGAAGCTGATTGCCGCGCATCACCCCGAGGCAATGAGCTCAGGAATCGAACCGACCATTCCGGCCTTCCCATAACCCCTCCTCCCGCGCAGCGCAATGCTGCGCGACGTTTGGAAGTGCTGGCTAGCTTCCACCACGGCAGACTTTCCCCGGCCTGCCGTTTTTATATCAGGCCACGCACCAGCGGATCGTTTCGCCCGCGCGCAACGGCACCAGCGCCTCGTCGCCGAGTTTGAGACTGGCCGGAGCAGTCCAGCTTTCCCGCCTGAGCGTGATGGTGTCGGTGTGCCTCGGCAGGCCGTAGAAATCCGCGCCGTAAAAACTGGCGAAGGCCTCCAGCCTGTCGAGCGCGCCCGCATCCTCGAAGGCTTCGGCATACAACTCGATCGCCGCGTGCGCAGTATAGATGCCGGCGCAGCCGCAGGCGGTTTCCTTGGCGCTTATCGCGTGTGGCGCGGAATCGGTGCCAAGAAAGAACTTGGGGTTGCCGGAGATCGCAGCGGCAATGAGCGCCTGCCTATGTTGCTCCCGCTTGAGCACCGGCAGGCAATACATATGCGGACGAATGCCGCCTTTGAACATGGCGTTGCGGTTGTACAGCAGGTGGTGCACGGTGACGGTGGCGGCGACGGTGGCCGGCGCGGCCGCGACGAATTCTGCGGCCTGGCGGGTGGTGATGTGCTCCAGCACGATTCTCAGGCGGGGGAAATCCTTCATCAGCCGCACGAGATGGCGCTCGATGAAGACTGCCTCGCGATCGAACACGTCAACCTCGGGGTCGACCACCTCGCCGTGCAGCAGCAACGGCATGCCGACTTCCTCCATCGCCGCGATCGCCTTGTAGGCCTTGGTCAGTTCTGTAACGCCGGAATCTGAATTCGTGGTCGCACCCGCCGGGTAATACTTCACCGCATGCACGAAGCCGCTTTCCCGCGCGCGGCGGATTTCCTCGGGCTGCGTGTTGTCGGTGAGATAGAGCGTCATCAAGGGCTCGAACGAGGTGCCGGCCGCGACGGCCAGCAGGCGCTCGCGATACGCCGCTGCATCGGCCACGCTCACCACCGGCGGCTTCAGGTTGGGCATGGCGATGGCGCGGCCGAACACGCGCGCGGTGTCGAGCAGCACGCTCTGCATCGCGGCGCCGTCGCGAAAGTGGATGTGCCAGTCGTCGGGGCGGGTGATCGTAAGGGTGTCGGTCATGCGTCGTCTTGAGCTTGCGGCTTGAGTGCGAGGGTCATTTTATAGAGTTCGGCCTTGCTGCGCCCGGTGATCTTTGACGCCAGCTTGGCGGCGAGCGTCGGCGGCAAGTCCGCCAGCAGCACGTCGAGCACCCGCATCGCTTCCGCATCGACCATCGCTGCGGCCGCCGCAGGCGGATGCACGATGACGACGAATTCGCCGCGCACGTGGTTGGGGTCGGCGGCAAGCCAGGCCGGCGCGTCGGCAAGCGGCAGCGTGACGATGCTCTCGAATCGCTTGGTTAGTTCGCGTGCCAGCGTCACCGGGCGCGACGTGTCCAGCACCGCCGCCATGTCGGCCAGCGTCTCCTCGATGCGGTGCGGCGCCTCGTAAAATACCAGCGCCGCCGGCAGCGCCGCCAGGGTTTGCAGTTGCGCGCGGCGCGCACCCGACTTGGGCGGCAGGAAACCGTGGAACAGCCATTGCCCGGATTCGATGCCGGCGGCCGACAGCGCCGCGGTCACCGCCGAGACGCCGGGTATCGGCACCACCGTGAGTCCTGCCGCGCGCACCGCCGCCACCAGCCGCGCGCCGGGGTCGGACACCGCCGGCGTGCCGGCGTCCGACACGTAGGCCACCGCCTCGCCGGCGGCTATCCTCGCGATCACCTTGTCGGCGGCCTCGCGCTCATTGTGCTCGCGGATGGATGCCAGCGGCTTCGATATGCCGAAATGCGCCAGCAGCTGCCCCGAAACGCGGGTGTCTTCCGCCGCCACGCGGTCCACGCATTTCAGCGTGTCGAGCGCACGCAGCGTGATGTCGCCGAGGTTGCCGATCGGCGTGGCGACCACATAGAGCGCGGGGGGGAGACGGGTATGATGGGCTGATTCGTTCATGGGCCGTCATTGTCGCAGATGTTGAAAACCCTGCTCGGCCAAACCGCTGAAGCGCGCGCCGAAGCCTTCCTGAAAACGCAGGGCCTGACGCTCGTGGCACGCAACTGGCGCTGCCGCTTCGGCGAAATCGACCTTGTCATGCGGGACGGGCCCACGCTGGTGTTCGTCGAGGTGCGCCTGCGCAGCCGCAGCGATTTCGGCGGTGCCGCCGCCAGTGTCACGCCAGCCAAGCAGAAGAAGTTGCTGACCGCCGCGCGCCAATATCTAGGCACGCTGAAAACGCTTCCCCCCTGCCGCTTCGACGTGGTGGCCCTCACCGGCAACGCCCCGCCCGATTGGATCAAGAGCGCGTTCGACGATATGGGATAATCTAAGCTCGAATGTTTCATAAATTGACGCGCGCCCTCGCTGGTCTTTTGTCTCGCATGGAAATTTTTCTCAGTCGGGCGTATGAATAACTACGCCACTCCTTCACAAAATTCCCCTGCAAAACAAAATCCTGCGCGATCATCACGCGAATTCATGAAACATCCGAGCTAGCATGCCCTTACTCGACAGAATATCCGGCCACTTTAAGGACTCGGCTCAGATCCACTTGAATGCAGGCGATGCCCTTGCCCCGGCAATTGAACAGGCCGCGCGCAACATGGTGCATTGCCTCGCGCAGGGCGGCAAAATCCTCGCCTGCGGCAATGGCGGCTCGGCGGCGGACGCGCAGCATTTCGCATCCAAGATGATCAATCGTTTCGAGCAGGAGCGTCCCGGCCTGGCGGCGATTGCGCTGACCGCCGACACCTCCACCCTGACCTCGATCGCCAACGATCACGCATACGAGCAGGTGTTTGCGCGTCAGGTGAAGGCACTGGGCCAGCCGGGCGATATCCTGCTGGCGATTTCCACCAGCGGCAATTCGCACAACGTGCTGCAGGCGGTGGATGCCGCCCACGCGCGCGGTATGCCGGTGATCGCGCTCACCGGACGCAGCGGCGGCGGCCTGGCGGAACAAATGCAGGATGACGACGTCTTCCTGTGCGTGCCAGCCGAATCCACGGCTCGCATTCAGGAAGTCCATCTGCTGGTCATCCATTGCCTGTGCGATGCGGTGGACAGCGTTTTACTAGGAGTCGAGGAATGAACAAACTGATCCAAATCGCGCTGGTGGGTGTGGCGCTGTCGCAATTGCACGGATGTGCTGCGGTCGTCGTGGGCGGTGCCGCCACCGGCGCGGCGGTCGCGACTGATCGACGCACCGCCGGCGTATTTGTCGGTGACCAGGAAATCGAACTGCGCGCGATGACGCGCCTGCGTGAAGCCCTGCCGGAGAAAACCGGCAACATCTCCGTGACCAGCTACAACCGCCAGGTGCTGCTGACCGGCCAAGTGCCGGACGAGCCCACCCGCGCGCGCGCGACCGACGTCGTCAAGGGCGTTCCCGACGTGCGCACGGTGTTCAACGAGCTCAGCATTTCCGGCGTCACCTCGCTCACGTCCCGGGCCAACGACACCACCATTACCGGCAACGTCAAGACCCGACTGCTGCGCGACGAGCGCGTGCCCGGCACCCAGATCAAGGTGGTGACCGAAGCCGGCGTGGTCTATCTGATGGGACTGGTGACGAAGGCCGAAGCCGGCGTCGCCACCGAGATTGCGCGCACGACGTCCGGCGTAACCAAGGTCGTTACCCTGTTCGAAACCATCAACTGATGCCGCAGTGCGCCTTCGAACCTAGCTGCTCATGATCGGCCATCCATGATCTATCGTGACCTGCGCGACTTCATCGCTCAACTCGAAAAAATGGGCGAGTTGAAACGCATCACCGTCGAAGTCGACCCGAAACTCGAAATGACCGAAATCGCCGACCGCGTGCTGCGTGCCGGCGGCCCGGCGCTGCTGTTCGAAAACCCCAAGGGGCATGGCATGCCGGTGCTGGCGAACCTGTTCGGCACGGTCAAGCGCGTGGCGCTGGGGATGGGCGAGGACGATCCGGCGCGGCTGCGCGAAGTCGGCAAGCTCCTGGCCTACCTGAAGGAACCCGAACCGCCGAAAGGCCTGCGCGATGCCTGGGACAAGTGGCCGGTTCTCAAGCAGGTATTGAACATGGCACCGAAGGAGGTGAAGAGCGCGCCGTGCCAGGAGATCGTGTGGGAGGGCGCCGACGTCGATCTTTCGCGCCTGCCGATCCAGCACTGCTGGCCCGGCGACGTCGCGCCGCTGGTCACCTGGGGGCTGACCGTCACCAAGGGGCCCCACAAGAAGCGGCAGAATCTGGGCATCTACCGCCAGCAGGTGATCGGACCGAACAAGCTCATCATGCGCTGGCTGGCGCATCGCGGGGGCGCGCTGGATTTCCGCGAGCACACGCTGGCGAATCCGGGCGAGCCGTTTCCCGTCGCCGTCGCGCTCGGTGCCGATCCGGCGACCATCCTCGGCGCGGTGACCCCGGTGCCGGACTCGCTGTCCGAATACCAGTTCGCCGGCCTGTTGCGCGGCGCCAAGACCGAGGTGGTGCAGTGCCTCGGCAACGCGCTGCAGGTGCCCGCCTCGGCCGAGATCGTTCTGGAAGGCGTGATCCATCCAGGCGAAACCGCGCTCGAAGGGCCGTACGGCGACCACACCGGCTACTACAACGAGCAGGAAACCTTCCCGGTATTCACCGTCGAGCGCATCACGATGCGGCGCGACCCGATCTACCACAGTACCTACACCGGCAAGCCGCCCGACGAGCCGGCGATTCTCGGCGTGGCATTGAACGAGGTGTTCGTGCCGCTGCTGCAGAAGCAGTTTCCCGAGATCACCGACTTCTACCTGCCGCCCGAAGGCTGCTCCTACCGCATGGCGGTCGTGTCGATGAAGAAGGCCTACCCCGGCCACGCCAAGCGCGTGATGTTCGGCGTGTGGTCCTTCCTGCGCCAGTTCATGTATACCAAGTTCATCCTCGTCACCGACGAGGACGTGAACGTGCGCGACTGGAAGGAAGTCATCTGGGCGCTCACCACGCGCGTCGATCCCGCACGCGACACACTGCTGGTGGAAAACACGCCGATCGATTACCTCGATTTCGCCAGCCCGGTGTCGGGGCTGGGCAGCAAGATGGGCATCGACGCCACCAACAAGTGGCCGGGCGAAACCGCGCGCGAGTGGGGGACGCCGATCGTGATGGATGCGGCAGTCAAGGCGCGGGTCGACGCGCTGTGGGGCGAACTGGGCCTGCAGGAACCATGACGGCCCGGCCCGAGGGCAGGCGTACCTGCCTCTATGACACCGAACAGCTCGAGGCCATCGTCGGCGACATGGCGCGGCAGGCAGCGGGGCTGCTGACCGGGCGCACACAGGTCGCGATCGTCGGCATCCTGCGGCGCGGCGCGCCCCTGGCCGACAGGCTGCATGCGCGGCTGAAAGAGACCTGGGGGCTCACCGACTGCGTTCGGCTTGACCTGAAGATCAAGCGTTATGCCGACGATCTCACGCTGCTCTATCCCGAAACCCTGCTGACCGAAAACCCCACGCACGCCAGCCTTGCCCTTGCCGGCTATACGGTATTGGTGGTGGATGACGTGATGTATCGCGGGCATTCCATGCTGCGCGCGGTGGAGTATCTGGCAGGCAGGCAGCCGGAGGAAATTCGCACCGTGGTGCTGGTGGATCGCGGTGCGTCCAAACTGCCGGTGCGCACCGACATCGTCGGCGTTCGCCTCGACGTCGCGCCCTCCGACGTCATCGAATGCAACGTGCCGCCTTACGAAGACAGCTTCAGGATCGACCTGCTGCAGCCTGAATAGGCGCTCCCGGGAACTTCCCGCTGCGCTGGACTATCATTTGGAATGCAGTTCATGTCGTCATTCTCAACGTTCCGGGAGACATACCATGAATAAATCCATGTTGACAGGTGTGATTGCAGGCGCCGTTGCCGTAACCACGATCGGCGGCGTGGCGGGCTACAAGGCGCTCAATCCGGAGCCGGAATTTGCCGAGGTGCTGACCGTCGAACCGGTGTCCGAAACCACAAAAACCCCCAAGGAAGTGTGCAGCGACGTGGTCGTCAATGAACAGGCGCCGGTCAAGGATCCCAACCGCATCGCCGGCACCGCGGTCGGTGCGGTGGCAGGGGGCCTGCTCGGCAACCAGGTGGGGGGCGGCACCGGCCGCACGCTGGCCACCGTCGCCGGTGCCGCGGCGGGCGGCTACGCAGGCAACCAGGTGCAAAAAAACCTGCAGGAAAAAAACACCGTCAGCCGCACCGAAACGCGCTGCAAGACCGTCTATGAATCGCACACCAGAACCGTCGGCTATGACGTACGCTACCGTCTGGGCAAGGAAGAAGGGCAGGTGCGTATGGATCACCAACCCGGTCCGCGCATCCCGGTGAAGGACGGACAACTGCAGCTGGACGCGCCTGCTGCGCCCTGATTCAAGCGGGCACCTTATCGAGCGTCATCGTCGTCCCCGCACTGGCGGCAGCCGAGGATGCTGAAGTAGCGCAGATACAGCCACAGTGCGCCCGGCAGCAGCGCCAGCCGGATCCATTCCGAGACCGTATCCGGCCATTGCTGCGCCTGCCAGGCCGCCACCGCCACCGGCAGCGCCTGGAACAGCGCCAGCAGCACCAGAAACAGCCCCATCACGCGGCAGCCCGGATTCATCGCACCGAGCCCTCGCCGCCAGCCGCGCCGGACTGTCCTGAAGCATTTTTTTCCATACCCTCTTGTGGGGTGCTCCGATCCACTACGGGCTCTTGTGCCCCCAAGGGTAGAAGCCCGTGTGGAGTCGTATGCCCTAAAGGACTCCGAGCCACTACGGGCTGAAGCCCGTGTGGAGTCGTATGCACCCACTCCAGCAGCGCGCGCTGGGCTGCCTCGCTCCGGCGCGCGTTGGCGTGGTTGACCAGCATGACGAAACTGACGCGCTGCCCCGTCACGGTGTATACATAACCGGCCAGTGCGCTGACGTCGCGCAGGGTGCCGGTTTTGAGGTGCGCGCTGCCGCTGAGCGCACTGCCGTTGAAGCGGCGCTTCAGGGTGCCGTCGATGGCGACGATCGGCAGCGCCGACTCGAATTCAGCGAACAGCGGGCTGAGATAGGCGGCCCGCAGCAACTGGTTCAGTGCGTCCGCGCTGATGCGCTCGATACGCGACAGGCCGGCACCATTTTCCAGCACCAGTTTTTGCGTCGGCACGCCGCGCTGCGTCAGCACGTCGCGCACCGCGCGCGCGCCTTTCTCCGGCGTCGCCGGGGCGCCATAGGCTTCTGCACCCAGCGACAGGAACAGGTTGCGCGCCATCAGGTTGTTGGAATATTTGTTGAGGCGGGTGAGCGCATCGGTCAGCGGCTCCGAGACGAATTTCAGCAGCGGTTCGGTGCCGGGCGCCATGCCCGACACCGTCGCACCGCTCAGCGTGCCGCCCGATTCCGCCCACAGCCCGCGGAAAATGAAATCGAACGTGGCTGCCGGCTCGAACAGGTTCAGCGACATCGCCTGCTCGCCGCAGCCTCGGGCATAACGTCCGGTCACCACCAGTTCAAGCCGTTCGGGGTCGGGCAGGGCCGGCGTGATCGCATCCTTCCAGCCATTGCACTCGGCGCCATCGGTCAACTCCAGTTTCGAGGTCAGCGCCACCCCCGGCAGCACGATGTCAGGCACGATCAGCACCGTTTTCTCGCCCGGCTTCAGGCGCAGTGTCGTCGCGTTGAAGTTGGCCACCAGCGCGCCTGGCGCGGCGTTGTAGAGGGCCAGCGGCTCGCCGTCGAACGCGCCGGGATCGACCGACGGCACCTCGAAATGGCTGAGATCGAGCACCAGATTTCCGCGAATGTGGCGCACCCCGCGGGCGCGTAACTCGCGCTGGAACAGCCACATCCGCTCCAGCGTCAGCGTAGGATCGCCATGCCCCTTGATGACGAGGTTGCCGTTCAGTACGCCGTCCGTGATCGTGCCGTCCGCCCAGACGTCGGTCGTCCACACGTAGCCAGGACCGAGTTGATTGAGCGCCGCAAAGCTGGTGACCAGCTTCATCACCGAGGCCGGGTTGAGCGCCGCTCCGGCGTTGTGGCTGAGCACAGGTGCCGCCGCATCCAGCCGCTGCACCACGACGGCCACGCGGCCGAGCGGGATGCCGGCCTGCTTCAGCGCGTCGGTAAAGGCAGCAGGAAGTTCAGCCGCGCGGCCAGACGAGACAAGACCTGCAAGCAGCAGGCCGACGAGCAAGCGGAAGGCAATTCGTGCGGGCGACATCCCGTCATTATGCCGAAGTCCGGGCGGGGACTTGCCGGGTGGAGTGCAATCGCAGCCCCCGGTGGGACGTGACAGCACTGATGATCACAAGGACTGGCGGATGGCGAGGACAGCCTGGTTGCGCAGGGATTTGAGCAGGGAAAGTTCTTTTTCGGGAATCGTGATGTCGCCGGGCTGAGGGCAGTCGGCGTAGATCAGGCCGATCGGCTTGCCTTTCACGATGATCGGGAACAGCACAAAGGTACGCGCCGGCACCTGCCGCCGGTACCACGCCGGAATTCGCGTCGCGATCTTGGGATCGTCGATGTCGGTAATGAGGATATCGGCGTTGTTCTGCAGGGCGACGAGAAATACGTCCGGCTGCCCCGCCATGGAAAAATCGAAGGCCCTGACCAGCCCCTGCACGTCGTCGCCGAAACCGAACTTGCCGCACATCGTGTTATGGCGGCCGTCCTTGATGCACAGCACCACATGCGCAAAGCCCATGCCGGTATACATGGCTTCGAGGATCATGCGCAATATGTCGTTGATCGGGATCGCCTCGTCGATCAGCGAATTACTGACGTCCTGCAAGCCCGAGGTCAGGACGGACTGGATCTCCTCGGGCGTGCGCTGCGGCTTGCCGCCAGCGTTGCCCGATTCCTCATCGAGAATCGGCGCATGCTCGTGCAGCACATTGGCGTCCAGTGCGGCCATGGCCTCGGGCAGTTCGCCCTGCGGCGTGCCTGCACCCATTTCCTGCGCAGGCGCCGCACCCGGCACTGCGGCCATGCCCGCCCACTTCGACGCCTGCGCGGCAAAATCGCTGTGCTTCAGGTTCACATTCACCACCCGCGCAAACTGAGCGATGTCCTGCATCGATTTTTCCATCAGCCCGGCGAGCTGTTCCGCCGTCACCGGCACGCTGTCGCCGAAACGCGTCGTGAGTTTGGCCAGCGCCTTGCTGCGATCCGCATCGGGTGTATCCAGAACGATCTCGCACAATTCATTGGAAAACCCGGCCAGCGCACGCAGGCGGTCGACATTGCTCGCACATTTCCGGACCTTTCCGTCCGGCAGTTTTTTCATGGTCTGCACCAGCTGATCGGGGAAGCCCCAGCTGCGGGCAATCCCGATACCGAGGTTCTCGAACGACACCCCCAGCACGCCGGTCGAGGCCTTGGCATCGCTCACCCCCTCATCCTCGATGTGCTGGCGGATCAGCGCCGATTCTTCCGGGAAATAAAACATCGCCAGCACGCGACCGAGGTTGTGCAGCATGGCGCCGATGAACGCCTCCTCCACATCCTTCACCTGCGCCTTGCCCGCCATTTCGCGCGCCAGCATGCCGGCGTACAGCACCTTGACGAACTCTTCCTTCAACTGCTGCGCGTGCGCCTTGTTTTCCAGGTTGTCGAACAGGATCAGGCTCAGGGCGATCGACCGCACCGCATCGAAACCGAGGATCACCACCGCCCGCGAAATGGTGCTGATCGAACCGCCGCCCACCTGGTTGTAGAACGCGACATTGGCCAGCTTCAGCAGCTTGTTGGTCAGCGCGAAATCCTTGAGAATGTTGTTCGAGAGCTCGTTGACCCCCTCACGGTCGGAAGAGGCGATGCGGTTGATGTCACCGATCGCCTCGGACAAGGCGGGAAAATCGCTTTCGGCCTGCATGCGGCGCAGCAGGGTATCGAGCGCGTTCTGCCTGGCCTCGCCTCCTGTTTCAGGCAAGGTGTGCGCGCCGGACTTCACCATCGCAGAAACTCGCTTGCTTTACGCCCTGACCCGTCGTTTGCCATCGCCCGGCTAGCCCAGATCCGCCACATACCAGTCCATCGCCTCCGCGAGGCCTTCGCCGATGCGATGGCTGGGCTCGTACCCCAGCCGCGTGCGCGCCTTGGAAATGTCGGCCAGCGAATGGCGCACGTCGCCGGCGCGGAAGTCGCGGTAGACCGGCTTGAAGTCGGCCAGATGCGGAAACCTCGGCGCCAGCAATGAGCGGATAGCCTCGAACAGCTGGTTGAGCGTGGTGCGGTCGCCGACCGCGACGTTGTAGACCTGGTTGGCCGCGTCCGCGTGCTGGCTGGTGGCGGCGAGCAGGTTGGCCTGGATGACGTTGTCGATGTAGCAGAAGTCGCGGCTGGTTTCGCCGTCGCCGTTGATGTACACCGGCTCGTTGTGAATCATGCTGGCGACCCATTTCGGCACCACGGCGGCGTAGGCGCCGTCGGGATCCTGGCGGCGGCCGAAAATGTTGAAGTAGCGCAGGCCGATCGACTCCATGCCGTAGCAGCGGCCGAACACGTCGGCATACAGCTCGTTCACCAGCTTGGTCACCGCGTAGGGCGACAGCGGCTTGCCGATCACGTCCTCGACCTTGGGCAGGCCGGGATGGTCGCCGTAGGTGGAGGAGGACGCCGCGTAGATGAAGCGCTTGACCTTGGCGTCGCGCGCCGCCACCAGCATGTTGAGGAAACCGGTGTTGTTGGCGGCGTGGGTGGACAGCGGGTCCTCGAGCGAGCGCGGCACCGAGCCGAGCGCGGCCTGGTGCAGGACGTAATCGACCCCTTTGCAGCTTGCGTGGCAGGTGATGAGATCGCGGATGTCGCCGCGCTTGAAGCTGAAGTTTTCCCAGCGCGCGGGGCCGACGCTGGCCTGCACCTGCGCCAGGTTTTTCTCGTGGCCGGTGGCAAAATTGTCGAGCCCGGCGACGCGCTGGTCGAGCAGCAACAAGGCTTCGACCAGATTGCTGCCGATGAAGCCGGCCGCACCGGTGACGAGCCAGGTTCCGGGCTCGGCCCGGAGCTGCGTTTGCAGCGCGTCGAACGCGCTCATTACAGTCTCCAGAGCCTGTAGCCTGCCGCCTGCACCGCAGCGGGATCGTAGGCCGACTTGACGTCGGTGAACACGCCGCCCTGTTTCAGCGTGGCGGTCAGTTCACCGAAGGGCTTGTCCAGATACGCCGTGTGCGAGACTGCGGCGACCAGCGCGTCGCATTCCGGCAGGTCGTTCCATTCGGTCAGGCGAATGCCGTATTCGTGTTCGGCTTCTTTCGCCTCGCCCATCGGGTCGTGCACATGGACATCGCAACCGAAAGACTGCAGTTCACGGATGACGTCGACCACCTTGGAGTTGCGCAGGTCGGGGCAGTTCTCCTTGAAGGTGAGGCCGAGCACGTTGACCTTGGCGCCCTTCACCGGCACGCCGTTGCCGATCATTTTCTTCACCGTTTCCTGCGCCACGTAGGCGCCCATGCCGTCGTTGATGCGGCGGCCGGCGAGGATGACCTGCGGATGGTAGCCGAGCATGCCAGCCTTGTGGGTGAGGTAGTAGGGGTCGACGCCGATGCAGTGGCCGCCGACCAGGCCCGGCCGGAAGGGCAGGAAGTTCCACTTGGTGCCCGCGGCCTTCAGCACTTCCAGGGTGTCGATGCCGAGGCGGTGGAAGATCAGCGAGAGCTCGTTCATCAGCGCGATGTTGAGGTCGCGCTGGGTGTTCTCGATCACCTTGGCGGCTTCGGCCACCTTAATCGAACTGGCGCGGTGCACGCCGGCGGTGATGACGCTGCCATACAGTTCGGCCACCCTGTCCAGCGTGGCAGCGTCATCGCCCGACACCACTTTCACGATTTTTGTAATCGTCCGTTCCTTGTCACCGGGGTTGACGCGTTCGGGCGAGTAGCCGACGTGGAAGTCCTGCAGCCATTTCATGCCCGACTGTTTTTCCAGGATCGGGATGCAGACCTCTTCGGTGGCACCGGGGTAGACTGTCGATTCATAGATGACCGTCGCGCCTTTTTTCATGTATTTGCCGACGGTGGTGGAGGACCCCACCAGCGGCGAGAAATCGGGAATGTGCGCCACGTCGACCGGAGTCGGAACGGCGACGATGATGAAGTCGGCCTTCGCCAGATCGGCGGGATCGGTGGTCACCTGCAGGTGCGTCGCCGCCTTGAGGTCATCCGTTGATACTTCGCCGGTGGGGTCGCAGTATCGACGGTACTGCTCGATTTTTTCAACCGAGAGGTCATACCCGATGGTGGTCATTTTCTTGCCGAATTCCACCGCCAAGGGCAGACCCACGTAGCCCAGCCCGACAACCGCAACAACGCTCATGCCTGGATTCCCCTATGAATAGAAAGTCTTTCCTGCCGCCCGGATTGTATCGAATTTACATGATGCTGCCCGTTCATGTCCGTCGGCCGGCAGTCCGGTTGACGAGCAAGCTGCGTACCAGTTGGGTGATGCTCGCGCTCATCGTGGCCGCGCCTGCCCACGCCGACGTGGCCGACATGGTATCCAGCATCAAGCCGGGCGTGGTCGGGGTCGGGGTCTTCAATCCCACCGGCAGGCCGCGCGCCAATCTGCAGGGCACCGGCTTTGCCGTGCTGGACGGGCGCTACATCGTGTCGTGCGCACACATTTTCGCCAAGCCGCTGGACTCCGAAAAAAGGGAAACCCACGCCATCTTCATCGGGCGCGACCGCCAGATGGCGGTGCGCCCTGCCAAGCTGGTCGCCACCGACCGCTCACGCGATCTGGCGCTGCTGAAAATCGAGGGCGATCCGCTGCCGGCGCTGAAACTCGGCGATTCAGGCCTTGCGCGCGAGGGCTGGCAACTGTATTTCACCGGCTACCCGATCGGCTCGGTGCTGGGACTCAACGCCTCCACTCACCGCGCCGGGCTGGCCGCCATCATCCCCATCTTCACCCCGGTTGCGGCCGCCTCGCAATTGAACGCGCGCACCCTTAAACAGGCAAAGGAGCCGTATGAGGTGTTCGGCCTCGACGCAGTCGCCTATCCCGGCAACAGCGGCAGCCCGGTGTGGCATCCCGACACCGGCGAGGTGCTGGGCGTGGTCAATTCGGTGTATGTGAAAGGCGCGAAGGAAGCTGCGCTGTCCGC
>JAKBJA010000005.1 GCA_021836225.1 Pseudomonadota bacterium
CTGGCTCTCCGCGCTGCAACGCCCGGTATCCGCCGTGGCCTTCCGGCCGGTGGATGCGCTGGTCGACCAGGCCGATGAGCGGCTGGCCGATGTCGAGGGGTATGCGCTGGAGGATTTGGCGGGACAGCTCTACGAGGAGCGAAGCCGGCTCGGGATCGCCGATTTTCCCGTCAGCGAACGCATTCGCGGCTACTGGGATCGGACCGATGTGGAAATCGACCTGGTGGCGGTCAACGAGGAGGAGCGGCGAATCCGCTTCGGAACCTGCAAGCGCAATCAGGAAAAACTGCCGGGCGCGATCAACGCGCTCACGCGCAGCGCGCGCCGCTTCCTGGATTCCCATGCACGTTTCAATACCTGGCGGGCGGAGCATGTCGCCATCGCGCCAGTCATCAGCCAGGATATGAGGGCGCTGCTGGAAGCCCGTGGCGTGATGGCGCAGAGTCTGGGCGATCTTATTCAGGGCTTGTAGGCGGCCGCGCCGATATGGGGTTTGCGCGCCGTCGATGGTTTGCCGACAGGTTGAGGGGTGGGTGTCGGCCAAGAGCCGTCGTCGGAGATCGTACTCAATAGCGGACTCTCGCAGCTATCGGCACAAGAGCTATCTCAGCCGCATTAAGTTGTCGCAATGAAGGATAATATCATCATCAACATACGACAGGGATCGACGCGACGTGGTCAAGGATGGAACATCGGCAATCCATGACGGACACCGTGAGCGTCTTCGCGCACGCTTCCTTCAGGACGGCCTTGACGGGTTCGAGGATCATCAGGTACTGGAACTTCTTCTATTCCATGCCCTTCCCCGTGCCGACACGAACCCCATTGCCCACCGGCTGATGCGCCGATTCGGCACGCTGTCCGCCGTCCTGGAAGCCGATCCGAAGGATCTGGCCAGCGTTGACGGCATGGGGGACAAGGCCGCCGCGTTCCTGAGCCTGATCCCGCAGGTTACGCGTCGCTATTTCCACGACAGGGTTAATCGGGACAACCCGCCGCTTACCAGCTCTGAGGCGGTGACCAAGTACCTCGTCCCGCTCATGGCGGGACGACCCGAAGAAGTTTTTTACGTGTTGTGCCTGGACAGCCAGTGCCGGGTGCTCTATCCGGCCTTGATTGGCGAAGGCACGGTCAAAGAGGCCCACGTACATCCGAGGCACGTCGTTGAAGAGGCGCTCCGGCACCGGGCGGCGAGTGTCATTCTGGCCCACAACCACCCGGGCGGCACGGCCAAGCCTTCTAATGCCGATCATCAGTTGACCGCCGTGCTCGTGCAGGCGCTCGGCGCCATCGGCATACCGGTGTTGGACCACATCATCGTAGCTGGCGAGCGGGCGTACAGCTTCGCCCGCGAGGGCGTGTTGCCCAAGTACGCATAGTGAGCGAGTCGAGAATGCAATATACGGAACAGCAGCAACAGGCCATCGACCACCTAGATGGCAACCTCCAGGTGATCGCCTGCGCGGGATCGGGCAAGACCCAGGTGCTGGCCCAGCGCATCGTCAACATCCTGAACACCAAGGCCGCCGAAGGCATCACCCCGGCGAACATCGTGGCCTTCACCTTCACCGAAAAGGCCGCCGGCGAACTCAAGGATCGCATTCACCGCTTGTGCCGTGAACAATTGGGGCAGGACGTCGGATTGGCCGAGATGTTTGTCGGCACCATCCACGGCTTCGGCCTGGACCTGCTCCAGTCCTATCTTTTCCGCTTCCTCAAGTATTCGGTGCTGAGCGAGGTGCAGCAGCGCCTGCTTATCGACCGCAACAGCAATCGGAGCGGCCTGCGCGACCTCACCACTCACGACGGGAAGCAACTGGAGCGATGGAAGGATTCCAAGCTCTACATGAAAATCCTCTCCCTGGTGCGCGAGGCGCAGATCGACGAGGACGCGCTGGGAGATCACCCGGTGCGCCAGGCCTTGGACAAGTACAAGACCTTGCTCCACGACCACCGTTACCTCGACTACAGCATGATCCTGACCGAGGCGGTCGAGGCGCTGATGAACGATGCCGGCCTGCGGCAGAAGATGGCGGACCGGGTGAAATACCTGATCGTGGACGAATACCAGGACGTGAACCCTTTGCAGGAAGGCCTGATCCGCCTGCTCCACGACCTCGGCGCCCAGTTGTGCGTGGTCGGCGACGACGACCAGACCATCTACCAATGGAACGGCAGCGACATCGCCAACATCGTCGGCTTCGCTGACCGCTATCCCGGCGTCACACGGGTTGCATTGGCCGAAAACTTTCGCAGCAGCGAGGGCGTGGTGGAAAGCGCCCGCCAGGTCGTGGAGCGCAACGACCGACGGTTGGAGAAGCGCATGCAGAGCGCCGGCACTCAACCCTTCCGGCATGGCGACCTGCTCTGCCTCAAGTTCGACAGCCCGGCAAGTGAAGCCCGATGGATCGCCCGCAAGATTCAGGAAATGCGCGGCATGCCTTTCACCGAGAATGGCGAAACCCGTGGCCTATCCTGGTCCGACTGCGCCATCTTGCTGCGCAGCGTGAAGAACAGCGCCGGGCCCATCTTGGACGCTATGCGCGAGGCCGGCATCCCCTACGTGGTTAAGGGCATGGCTGGGCTGTTCGACACCGCCGAGGTCCAGGCGGCCTGCGCCCTCTTTCACTACCTGGCCGGCGGCGTCTCGGCAGCCCATCTGGAACAGGCATGGCAGCAGGCCGATCTGGGCCTGACCCCGGCGCAGGTGCGGCAAGGCATCGCCTGGCTGGATGCCGAAAAAGCTGATTGGCCCAACCGTTGGCAGAAGTCGAGCTACTCGCTTCAGGGCGCCTACACGGGTTTCCTCGCCGCGATCGAGCTGCGGGAGGAGGCCATCCCCCATCACGATGGAGATGAGCGGGCACGGGGCGAAATCGTCTTCTACAACCTGGGAAAGTTCAGCCAGGTCATCACCGATTACGAGACTATCCATTTCCACACCAAGCCCGACGACCTGTATTCGGGCTTCTCCGGCTATCTGACCTACAACGCCCCGGACTACTACCCCGAGGGCTGGGAGGACGCCGGCTTCGCGCAGCCAGATGCCGTGCAGGTGATGACGGTGCATCGTGCCAAGGGCACTGAATTCCCCGTCGTTTTTCTACCCAACCTGGTCAAGAACCGTTTCCCGGCAAAGGGCCAGGGTGGGCGCAAGTGGTCTAGTGTCCTGCCCGAAGCGGCCGTAGTGGGCGGCTACCGTCTCAACGGCGGCGAGGCGGACGAGCGCCGCCTTCTTTATGTGGCCTTGACCCGTGCCAAGAAATATCTCTACTGCACCTGGGCGCCCGAAGCGGCCAAAGGCATGTTCGCCAGGGAGTCGCCCTTCTTGCGCGAAATCACCGCTTCCGCTTACGTGCTGACTCGCGAGCCCGCGCTGCCGGCCGTCGAGAAATTGCCGCCTCGGCCACGTCACGCGCAGTCGGAGATACTGCTCACCTTCAGCGAGCTGAAGTATTTCTACGAGTGCCCGTACCAGTTCAAGCTGCGCTTTATGTACGGCTTCAATCCCGGTTTCCACGAAAAGCTCGGCTTCGGCAAATCGCTCCACGACGCCCTGGCGGAAGTCCACCACAAGGCGCTGGACGGCGAATACCTGGATGCGAGGGCGGTACCACAACTGCTCGACACCCACCTGCACCTGCCCTACGCCTGGCAGCAGTTGCGCGATGACATGCGGGTGCAGGCGGACAGGGCCCTGCGCCGCTACCTGGACGAAAACGGCCAACTGCTGGACAAGATCGAGTTCGCCGAGAAGGCCATCGAACTCAAGCTCGCCGACGGCGTGGTGGTGCATGGCCGCATCGACCTGATCCGCCGCACCGACACGAAGCAGATCATCATCATCGACTTCAAGTCCACCGAGCGCGCCCAGGAAGAGGACGTCACCAGCCGCCAGCTCCACATCTATGCCCTGGGCTACCAGCAGCTCACCGGCCGTTCGGCGGACCTTATCGAAATCTACAACCTGGACCAGGGCGCCGGCACGGCCCAGCGGGAGCTGGTGGAGGAACGCCTGCTGCGGGAAACGGAAGAACTAGTGGTCGCCGCCGGCCGCGACATCCGCGACAACCGGCTGTGCCGCGTGGCCCGCTGCAACGGCTGCGATATGCAGGGCATCTGCCGTTCAGATATCGGGGCGGCAGATGTCTCGTGACGGCTGGCCGCCGTGCATGCGAGAATGCCGCAGTCGCAAATTTCAGAGGGATATGTCGGTCCGACATCCAGGCACGAGGGGGAACTGATGGCTACGGGCAAACTGTTGCGGCAACTGATTAAGTCGGGGGTGGAGGGCAACGTCGAGGCATTCCGTATCGCCTCCGAAGAGGTCATCAAGGAGGAGCGGCAGAAACAACATCATCTGCTGGCGAACGATCTGGAGCGACTGCTCTATGGACGCCCGCGAGAAGCGAGCCCAGCCGCTACACAGATTTCGGTCCCGGTGGATCGGGAGCGGAACCTCGCTTTGCTCGATATTCGCGAGCCGGTGCGTCGGATAGAAGACGTCATACTTGGCGCTGAAACACAGGCTGCCGTCGATGGGATATTGCAGGAGCACCATCATCGCGAGCGGCTTGGCAGTTACGGTTTGCGCCCGGCAGACCGGCTCCTGTTCTACGGACCCCCGGGCTGCGGTAAGACGTTGACGGCGGAAATCGTCGCTTCGGAACTCGGTATGCCGCTCGCCATCGTTCGTGTGGATGCGGTCGTGTCGTCCTATTTGGGCGAGACCGCCGCGAACCTGCGCAAGGTCTTCGACTTCGCGGTCGCCAATTCCGCCGTGCTGTTATTCGATGAGTTCGACGCCCTCGCCAAGGAGCGGGCGGACGAATCCGAACACGGCGAGCTGCGGCGCGTGGTCAATGCGGTACTCCAAATGATGGATGCCTACGTCGGCCGCAGCGTGCTGATCGCCGCAACCAACCACGAAGCCATCCTGGACCTGGCTATCTGGCGGCGGTTCGAGGAAGTGTTGATCTTCGAGCCACCAACCATCGAACAACTGCGACGGCTGCTCGCGCTCAAACTGCGGGGCGTGCGGCGGCAGTTCGAAATAGACGAGGTAACGGCCACATTCAAGGGCATGACGCATGCCGATGTGGAGCGGGTACTGCGCCGTGCGATCAAGGACATGCTCCTCGCCGGGCAGGAGTTTCTTGCCGCTCGCCATCTGGAAATCGCGGCCCGGCGGGAAAAGCCGCGCCAGACTCATCCGCGGAGGAAGTAAGGGGTGCCGGAAACCTACCCGCACCTGCCGCTCGTGCGGGAGCAGCCGGTCAATCAACGACGACCGCGCCCCGCGCCCATTTCCACCCCGCGACCTGCCGACCCGCGCACCTTTGGCACAGGTCTGAGGCAGAACCTTCAGACTGCGCGCACACGCGCGGCGGAAGACCTCGGTGGGCTCGACGACCGGCAGCTCATCAAGCTGGAGCTTGCCACGCCCCTCGACCCGGAGAGCTTTAAGGCGATCTCACGGGAAATCGAGATCGTCAGCCAGGAGGACAGAACGGTCGTCCTTGCTTTCGCGACCGAGGTCGCCCTTGACGCCTTCGAGGCCAAACTCACCACGCTCGCCGAAGGCGGAAGGCCCACGCGGCAGGAACTGCTCTTCGCGCTGAAGGGGTTTAATCGCTGGACGGAAAGCGACCGCACAGGCCGGGCGCTGGAACAGGAGGGCTGGCCCGAGGGCAGTCCGTTCATACTCGACGTGGAGTTGTGGCCGGCCTCGCTCGGCCCGGAGCGCGACCAGTATTGGCAGATGTTCGAAGCCTGGTTGCGGGAGCAAGGGATCGAGAAGCTTGACACGGTGAAACAGGAGGGTCTCATCCTGTACCGCGTGCGCACGGGCCACAACCAGGCCGCCCTGTTGTTGCGGCATCAACTTGTGCGCACGGTGGATCTGCCGCCACGTTACGGCCTAGAGGTTTCGATCCTGCAAACCGACATCCAGAACCTGCCACCGATTCCGGCGCCGGCACACAATGCGCCCGGTGTCGTCGTTCTCGACAGCGGCCTCGCGACCGGCCACACGTTGCTTGCCCCTGCGGTGGGCGATGCGCAAAGCTTCCTTCCGGGGCGGGATGCCGAGGATGAGCATGGTCACGGCACCCATGTCGCGGGCATCGCCCTGTACGGTGATGTCGAAGCGCGACTGCGCACGGGCGCCTTTACGCCGACGCTGCGCCTGTTCAGCGGGCGTTTGCTGGACGAGCACAACGCCAACGACACCGGCTTCATCGAAAACCATGTCGATGCGGCGGTGCGCTACTTTCACCGCGAGTACGGTTGCCGGGTGTTCAACCTGTCCTATGGGGACTTGCGCAAGCCTTACCTTGGCCGTCATGTGCGAGGGCTCGCGGTCACGCTCGATACGCTGACCCGCGAATTGGGCGTGTTGTTCATCGTGCCCACCGGCAACTTCGTGGGCATGGACACCATGCCGGCCGACTGGCGAGCGGAGTATCCCCACTACCTGCTGCACCCCGAGGCGGCGTTGCTCGATCCCGCCCCCGCGCTCAACGCCCTTACCGTTGGCAGCCTGGCACGCTGGGATGCAACCTTCAATGCGCAGCGCTATGTGGGCGATCCCTCCGAGCAACCCATCGCTCGCCGTGACCAGCCCTCACCGTTCACCCGCTCCGGGCCGTCGGTCGGCAACGCCATCAAACCCGAGATCGTCGCGTACGGGGGTAATTGGGCGGTCAACGTCCGTGCCGCGAACCAATGGCATGCCCGGCAAGGTCTCGGTGAACTGTCCTCTTGCAAGGATTTCGCCGCTGGCCGCCTCCTTGCCGAACAAGGGGGTACCAGCTTTGCCGCACCGCAGGTTGCGCATCTTGCCGCGCTCATCTTGGTCGAACATCCGCAGGCTGACCCTAACCTGCTGCGCGCGCTGCTCGTCGCCCATGCCCGTTGGCCCGATGCGTGCGAGGCGCTCCTGTCCGACAAGGTCCAGCGTTTGCGGCTATGTGGCTATGGTCGGGTGGAGGAATCCGCGCTCGTGCGCTCTTCCGAATGGGACGTCACGCTGGTCAGCACGGAAGCACTGCCGGACCGTTGCCACCATTTCTACGAAGTGCCGTTGCCGGCAGAGTTTTTTGCGGGCAGAAGCCGCGTGCGGGAGATCACGGTTGCCCTTGCCCATAGCCCGGTCGTGCGCACGACACGTATCGGCTACAAAAGCTGCGAGCTGGAGTTCCGCCTTGTGTGGGCGGATGACCTCGCCCACGTCACTCGGACATTCAATGCCGCGACTTCGAAAGAGGATTACCAGCGCATCCCGGAGGCCAGTGGCGCGCGAATCGGCACGCGCAACCGCGGGGCGGGGACCGTTCAGGCAGATACCTGGACCTTGAAGCGGATCACCAGCCAGCGCCGTGAGCAGCGTCTGTTCGTCGTCGTCACCCGCATCGACGAGGCATGGGGGCGCGAACTTACACTGACCGAGGAACCATACACCCTGGTGGTCGTGCTGCGCGACCGCGAAAACGCCGAAGCCCGCCTGTATACCCAAATCCAGATGCGCCTGCGCGCCCGCATCCAGGCGCGTCTGCGCGTGTAAAAGAACCTGACCAAGAAGAACGATCATGCCGAACATCGACATCACCCAGCCCGAACTGGTCTGGCCCGGCAAGTACGACGAGCACGGCAACCGTGTCGTCAATCGCGGCGTGGCGTTGCCCTTCCAGGTGGTGGAGACCATCAAGGAGGGCCGCGCCAGCCGCGCCGTCGGCCACACTACCGACCTGTTCGCCGCCAAGCCGAGCGGGCAGGACGAATGGCGCAACAAGCTCATCTGGGGCGACAACCAACTGGTGCTGGCCAGCCTGATGGCAGAGTTCGCGGGCAAGGTGGATTTGATCTACATCGATCCGCCGTTTGGCACGGGGTCGGATTTCTCCTTCAAGGTGCTGGTGGGCGATGGCGACGATCCCCTGCCGGGCAAGGAACCTTCGCTGATGGAGGAAAAGGCCTACCGCGACACTTGGGGCGGCGGGCTGTCCTCCTACCTGTCGATGCTGGCATCGCGCTTGGAACTGCTGCGTGGCCTGCTCTCCGAGACCGGCTCGATCTTTGTCCACCTGGACGTTCACGTCGGCCCCTACGTCAAGGTGCTGATGGACGAGATATTCGGCAGGGAGAACTTCCAGAACGAGATTGCCTGGTACTACTACAACAAGCTGCACGACAGCCGGAAGCGGCTGTTGCCCAAGGCCTTCGACCAGATTCTCTACTACGTCAAATCGAAGCAGGCGAGCTATACGTACAACGCCCTCAAAGAGCCACGCGATAAAGCAGTCAAAAAACTCAGATACAAGAAGGTCGATGGAAAAATCCAGAATATTATCGGCGAGGATGGCAAGGCGGAGACCTACATCAGCGAAGAACGGACGGTAGATAACATCTGGCGCATCCGCTGCCTTCAGCCCGCCAACAAGGCCGAGTGGGTGCATTACGACACCCAGAAACCCGTTGACCTGATTGAGCGGGCGTTGGCTTTGGCCTCCAAACCGGGCGATCTGGTCTTGGATTGCTTTGCCGGTTCGGGCAGCACCCTGGTGGCGGCCGAACGCAACGACCGCCGCTGGATCGGCTGCGACCTCGGCCGCTTCGCCATCCATACCACCCGCAAGCGGCTGCTGGAAACCCCGGACTGCAAGCCCTTCGAAGTCCTCAACCTGGGTCAGTACGAGCGCAAGTACTGGCAGGGCGTGAGCTTCGGCGATGAGAGGCCGGCGGAGCAGGACGTCGCGGCGGTGGCGGCCTATGCGCGCTTCATCCTCGATCTGTACCACGCTCAGCCGATCGCCGGCACCCATGTTCACGGCAAGAAGGGCGCGGCCTTGGTGCACGTCGGCGCGGTGGATGCTCCGGTGACCATCCGCGAGGTGAACGAGGCCGTGGCGGAAGTCGCCGCCCTGGGCCAGAAGGAACTGCACGTGCTGGGCTGGGAGTGGGAAATGGGCCTGCACGATCCGCTCGCCCAGCAGGTGCAGCGCAGCCATCAGGTGAAGCTCAGGCTGCTCAACATCCCGCGCGAGGTGATGGAACGGCAGGCGGTGGAACGCGGCGACGTGCGCTTCTTCGACCTCGCGCACCTGGAAGCCGAGATCGTGCCGGACAAGCAGGGCAAGCGGCGCGTGCGGGTGAAGCTCGCCAACTTCGTCATCCCCGACACCGAACTGATCCCCGACGAGGTGCGCGCCAAGATTGCCAAGTGGTCGGATTACATCGACTACTGGGCGGTGGACTGGGACTTCCGCCACGACACCTTCATGAACCAGTGGCAGGCCTATCGCACCCGCGCCAACCGCAAGCTGGCCCTGGAGAGCGATGCCCACGAATACGCCGAGCCGGGCCGCTACCAGGTGCTGGTCAAGGTAGTGGACATCTTCGGCAATGACACCAGCCGGTTGCTTACGTGGGAGGCTAAGTGAGCAACGTTGACACAGTGGGCGATCCCGGTCTTGTTGTGGCGGTCCTCTCGACGGAGGAAGGGGTGCGCTTCGAGACCAAGCGCGTGTCTGGAAAAATGGTGCACAAGGCGCTGGAAACGGTGTGCGCTTTCGCCAACACGGAAGGAGGCGTGCTGGCATTAGGCGTGGAGGATGCGGACAAGGCAGTCGGGACCGCGCGGTTGTTTGGCATCGAAGAAAACCCCGTGGCGCTGGATGAACTTACGCGCAAGCTAACAACGCAATTGACCCCACCAATCGATGGTATCCGCTTCGTCAAGGTGGCCTGCTCGTTGCGGGACGGCCAGGCCGGGCGACTGGTCCTGGTGCGGGTGCCGAAGAGCCCGATGGTGCATTCGGTTGTCGAAGGCGGCACCTGGCGGCGGATGGGCAAGAGCAACCGGCAAATGTCAGCTACAGAGATCGCGACGCTTTCTTTTTCACGCGGTCTGGTCAGCGCCGAATCAGCACTGGTGGATGTACCGCTGGAACTGCTGGATACAGAGACATGGCGCCTTTATTGTGCCAGCCGCGCCTTGCGCAGCGGTGATATTGCTGACCGCCTGTTCCGCCTGGGCCTCGCCAAGCAGCGGGACGGCCAGTTGCTGCCCACCCGCGCGGCCGTCCTGCTGTTTGCGGACGACCCGTCCGGAGTGCTGGCCGCGAAGGCCGCCATCCGGGTGTTTCATTACACCGGCAACCGCGTCGAACATGGCCCGCTGCCCAATCTCAGGAAGACGCCGAAGACCATCACGGGTCCCTTGATACGACAGGTGGCCGATGCCTACGCATTCGTGGCGGGCGAGATTGCCCAGGGGCTGACGCTGGCGGCGTCGGGCTTTGAGACAGTGCATCGCTATCCCGCGCGCGTCATACGCGAGGCCATCACCAACGCGGTGATTCACCGCGATTACAGCCTCGCCAAGGACATCCAGGTACGCATCTTCGACAACCGCATCGAGGTGGAAAGTCCCGGCGTGCTGCCGGGCAACATTACCTCCGCCACGATAGAACGTGCCGGCTCGTTCAGTCGCAACCCGCTGATTGCCGCCAATCTGCGCGAGTTTCCCGAGCCTCCCAACATCGATGCCGGAGAAGGGGTGCGCATGATGTTCGCCACCATGCGGGCCGTCGGCCTTTATCCGCCGCTCTATATGTCGCGCCCCGCGCTGGATCGGGACGCGGTGCTGGTCATGCTACTTAATGAGGAACGGCCGGCCATATGGGAGCAAGTCAGTGACTGGATCGAACGTCACGGCTCCATCAACAACCGCACCCTGTGCCGGATCGCGGAGGTGGATACCCTGAGGGCGTCGAAGATGCTGAAACGCTGGGTGGAGCAGGGGCTGCTGGTCATGGACACGAGCCACGGCAAGCAAAAAACCTTGTACCGAAAACCTGACGGCGGTGAGGCCGCCGCTTTGTTTTCATTATCCGGTGACGCAGATAATGACCGCGAGGGGTAGTTAATGTCATTTATTAATCAATTGGTTAAGTCAAATCTCATTATCTACACAGCGACTTCTTGCCACGGATCGGAGCGTTCATGAGCGAGCACGTCAACGTCCTGGAAATCGATCTGCCGGAAATTCAGGCGTGCAACCCCTACGCGCCGCCGCGCAGCCATCTGGTCAAGGCCGGCGCGGACGCGTGGGAGGAGGCCGCAGGCCGGCGGGAAAGCCGTACCCTCCTGGTGACGCGCATCCGCAAGCAAGTGGATGCCTGGCGCGAAGGTGATTACCCGGGCGCCTCCGACACCACGCGGCGGCTGTTTCAGTACTGGTTCGAGGAAGACCACCTGCTGCCCTCGGGCGAACCGTTCCGCTTCTACTTCTGCCAGCGCGAGGCGGTGGAGACGCTCGTCTATCTCTATGAGGTCGAGCAGCGGCGGGACGTGGCCGAACTGGTCCAGGCCTACTTCGAGAGCCCCGACCTGCTGGAACTGGAGATTCTCACTTCCACCAAGGGCACGCGCAGCTTCCGGCGTTACATCCCGGAAATCGGCAAGCAGGCCGAGCAGGAGCTTCCCCCGGCGGGACTAACCCGCTATGCGGTGAAGATGGCCACGGGCAGCGGCAAGACCGTGGTCATGGGGCTGGTCATCGCTTGGAGCCTGCTGCATCGCCGGCTGGAGGCGGGCAGCTTGGCGGCGGACAATTTCCTGGTGGTGGCACCGAACGTGATCGTCTACGAGCGGCTGCGCGAGGACTTCGAGTCGGCCCGGGTTTTCCATCAGTTGCCCATCGTGCCGCCGGAATGGAAGAACCAGTTCGCGCTCCAGGTGACCCTGAGGGGAGATGCCCGCGAGCCGGCATCCGCCGGCAACCTGTTCCTCACCAACATCCAGCAGATCTACGAGGACAACGGAGCGCCCCAGGCGCCCGTCAACCCGGTCGCGGCCCTGCTGGGCAACGCGCCCAAGGGCAACCTCACCACGGCCACGCCCATGCTGGAGCGGGTCAAGCGCCTGCCCAATCTGATGGTGCTCAACGACGAGGCTCACCACGTCCACGACGAGGACCTCGCCTGGAACAAGACCTTGATGGCGTTGCACGACAACCTCAAGGCCCGAGGCACGGGCGGGCTCGCGCTGTGGCTGGATTTCTCGGCCACGCCGAAAAACCAGAACGGCACCTTCTTCCCCTGGATCGTGGTGGACTACCCGCTGGCCCAGGCGGTGGAAGACCGCATCGTCAAGACCCCGCTCATCATCCACCAGACCGACAAGCCGGACCCCGACCGTTACGCCCACAGCGAGGCGGGTGATGCCTACAGCAAATGGATCGCCATCGCCGTGGAGCGCTGGCGCAGCCACGTGAACGATTACGGGGCGGTGAACGAAAAGCCGCTGCTGTTCGTGATGGCGGAAGACACCAAGGACGCCGATTCCATCGCCGAGCGCCTGCGGCGCGAGAAGGAGTTCAAGGACAAGGACCGGGTGCTGGTGATCCACACCAAGGGCAACGGCGAGATTACCCAGAAGGACCTGGAAGCAGCGCGGAAAGCAGCGCGCGAGGTGGACGAGGGGCAATCCCGCATCCGTGCCATTGTCTCGGTGCTGATGCTGAGGGAGGGCTGGGACGTGCGCAACGTGTCGGTGATCCTGGGCTTGAGGCCGTTCACCGCCAAGGCCAACATCCTGCCCGAGCAGGCCATCGGCCGGGGCCTGCGCCTGATGCGCGGCGTGCCGCGCGACAACCACCAGATTCTGGAGCTGATCGGCACCAACGCCTTTGAGAATTTCATCCGAGAACTGGAGAAGGAAGGCGTGGGCATCCGCACGGTGAGCAGCCCGCCCAAGCCGGGCATCGAGATTTTCCCGGTGGAGGACCGGCGGAAATACGATATCGCCATCCCCCGCACTACGCCGCTGTATGAACACCAGTATCGCCGGTTGGAAGAACTCGACCCGTTGAAGCTGCCGCCTTTGAGTTCCGAGAAGGATCTGGAAAAGGAACTGCGCAACCAGATCGACCTGATGCACGGAATCATCGACGTCAAGGTCGGTTCCGACGAGGTGGAGTTCAACGCGGAGAACGTGCCGCCGGTCGAAAACCTGCTCTCATCCCTAACCAGCCGTGTCGAGCGGCATGCCCGGCTCACCGGGCAGTTCAGCGAGCTCTATCCCAAGGTGAGGGAGTACGTGCAGAAACGCTGCTTCGGCGGCATCGTCGAACTGGATGACGCCCGCGTCCGCCGCACGCTCAACCATACTGGGCTTCTCGATGCCATCGCCAATCTGTTTTCACGACAGATCGGCGTGCTTACCACCGAGGCGCAGCCGGTCAAACTCGTCGGGGAACCGTACCGGCTTTCCGATACGGCGAAATTCCTCTGGCGGCGCATGGTGGTGCCCGCTAGAAAAACAATCTTCAACCGGGTTGCCTGTTACAACGACTTCGAGGCGCGCTTTGCCGAGTTCCTCGACGGCTGCGAGGACATCGACCGCTTCGCGGCACTGGCAGAGTGGTTTACCGAATTTCACGTGCAGTACCTCTCCAAGGCCGGAGCTATCCGGCTGTACTACCCGGACTTCGTTGCCGTCCAGGAATCAAAGGATGGCCCTGCCCATTGGATCATCGAAACCAAGGGGCGGGAGTTCGAGGACACGGACACCAAGGCAGCGCACATGCACCGTTGGTGCGAGGAGGTGTCACGGGAAACTGGGCAGCGTTGGAATTACCTGAAGGTTCCGCAAGTTACGTTTGATCAATTCGGCAAGGGAACCGCCGCAAGACAATTTGATGCGTTGATCGAGTGGGAAGAGAGGCAACGTAAGCTCGCAATTTGAAGGCAGTGGCAAGGAAGTCCATTTCCACACTCCATTAATTGCACTGTGTTAAGAAATTTCCACTCGTGCCGATAACAAGACCACCGGGCCTTGCGGAGGAGACGAAATGGAACTTGTGGATGAATTCGATGAGTACCTTGAGCACCTGTGCGGAGCGCTGGGACATGCCGATCGGAACGCCGGGC
>JAKBJA010000109.1 GCA_021836225.1 Pseudomonadota bacterium
ACCACCTGGGTCACCGTCACTGCGGTGGTGTTGCGCGCCACCTCGATGAAGGTCGGGTTGTTGAGAATGCTGTCGGCGAGCTTGCGGATTTCTTCCGGGAAGGTGGCCGAGAACATCATGTTCACCCGCTGCGTCGGCAGCAGCGCGACGATGCGCTTGAGGTCGGGCATGAAGCCCATGTCGAGCATGCGGTCCGCCTCGTCGAGCACCAGGGTATTGACCTGGTTCAGCATCAAGGTCTTGTTCTGCACGTGGTCGAGCAGACGGCCCGGGGTCGCCACCAGGATTTCGACGCCACTTTTCAGGATCGGAATCTGGGTGTTGATGTTGACCCCGCCATACACCACCAGCGAACGCAGCGGCACGTGCTTGGTGTAGGCCTGCACGGCTTCCTCGACCTGGATCGCGAGCTCGCGGGTGGGGGTGAGAATGAGCGCGCGGATCGGATGCTTGGCCGGCGAGGTGCCGGTGTTGGCGAACGGCAGCAGGCGCTGGATCAGCGGCAGCGCGAACGCCGCGGTCTTGCCGGTGCCGGTCTGCGCCGCACCAAGGATGTCGCCGCCCTGCAGCGCCAGCGGAATCACCTGCTCCTGGATCGGCGTCGGCGTCGCGTAGCCCATCTCGTCGAGGGCGCGCAGGATGTCGGGGGCAAGCCCGAGTTCAGCAAAGGTCGTCAAAGCGTTATCCAATTAAATCCTGTCGTCTGGCAGGCCACGCGCACGTCATCGTCCGCGCAGTTCAGCACCTGGGCCAGCGCACGCTGCGCCAGTGCCGACGTGTTGTTCTTTTTCGATACATGCGCGGCCATCACGCATTGTAATTTTTCATGCTTCAGCTTATCCAGCAAGGCCGCCGACTGACCGTTTTCCAGGTGGCCGAAGCGTCCGCCCACCCGGCGCTTGAGGCTCACCGGGTACGGTCCGTTTTCCAGCATAGCCGCGTCGTGATTGCATTCCAGCACCAGCGCATCGACGCCGGCGAGCATGGCCTCGATGTGAGGCGTGCTGCAACCGGTATCGGTCAGTACGCCGAGCCTGCGGGCGCCGTCGCCGAATACGTACTGGACCGGCTCGCGCGCATCGTGGGGAACCGGATAGGGCTGGATTTCCAGCCCGTCCACCGCAAACGCCGCGTGGCTGTCGATCACCTGCACCGCCACGCCGTCGAGATCCTGCGCCATCGCCAGCGTGCCTGCGGTGAGCCATACCGGCAGCTGGTGCTTGCGCGCCAGCCGCCCCACCCCGCCGATATGGTCACTGTGCTCATGGGTGACCACGATGCCGGCCAGATCGGATGGCTGCAAACCCAGCCGCCCCAGGCGCGTCACGCTATCGGCCAGTCCGAATCCGCAGTCCATCAGCACCCGGGTGCGCCCGGCCTCGACCACCAGGCCATTGCCTTCGCTGCCGCTGCCGAGGCTGGCGAATCGCATTACGCGTGTTCCCGCATTACTTCAATTCTGTGTGCAGCAGGTTGATGATGCGGGTCTGCGTATTGGCGTCGACCGGCTTGCCTTCGGCACCGGCGACCTTGACCCGGCTCTTCTCGCCCGCCTCGTTGACCATGATCTGCAATTGCGGCGATGTCTGTTCCTTCTTGCTGCGCCAGAAGGCCAGCTTGGCGAACATGCCTTCGTCGCGCTTGCTTTCGTTGTCGACCTCGGGGTCGATGTAGCGCACGAAATACACGCCCTTGGAACGGTCGCGGTCTTCCACCGCAAAGCCGACGCGGTCGAGCGCGAGGCCGACGCGGCGCCAGGCGCGGTCAAAGCTTTCGTCCATTTCCAGCACCGGCGCGCCGGCATCGCGGACGATGCGCGCCATTTCCGGCGTCTGCTGTTTGGCGAGCAGGGTCTGGGCGCGGCTCTCCTCGACGCCAAAGCGCAGCATCAGGCGGCGCAGCATTTCGGCCTCGAGCTCGGGATCGGCCGGGCGCGGCTGCCACACGGTCCTGTCCTTGTTCGAGGAATCATAGACTTCCAGCATGCCGCGATGGCTGATGTAGATTTCGGTGCCTTCCTGGGCAGCCTCGATGCGGGTGCGGAACTTGTCGCGCTCTGCGGTCGAGTACAGGCCGTCGATCACCTTGCCGAGCGTGCGGCGAATGACATCCTGCGGGATCTTCGCGCGATTTTCCGCCCAGTCGGTTTCGATCACGCCGGTTTCGGGCGATTCCAGGTTGACGATGAAGCCGGTCTCCTGCCAGAAATCCTTGATCACCGGCCACACCTGCTGCGGCGTCGCCTGCACCACCAGCCAGCGCTGGCTGCCGGCGCGCTCGATGCGCGCCTTCTCCTGTGCCGGCAGCAGGGTTTGCGTGCCGCTCGGTGCAGTCTTGCGTTCCTGGCTGTAGGTCGACAGGGTTGCGCTGCCGCTGCCCTGGGTGTCGGGAACGGCATAGCGGTTGTCGCCGGTCGGCGCGGTGAGGTCGGGCGGCACTTCCAGCGTCGGCAGCTTGCCGGCCGATTTGTAGTCGATTTTCTTGGATTCGATGATGCCGCAACCCGAGGCGGCCAGCGTGACCATCAGAAACAGGGGCAATAAACGCATAAAGTGTCCTAAACGAAGGCTTAAATCAAACCGGCGTGGCGCATCGCGTCACGCAGGGTGTCGTGCTGTCCGGCAGACAGCGGGGTCAGTGGCAGGCGCAGGCCGGAAGGGATGAGACCCAGTTCGGCGCAGGCCCACTTGACCGGAATCGGATTGGCTTCGACAAACAGCTTGCTGTGCAGCGGCAGCAATGCATTGTTGAGTTCGCGTGCGCGCGCCAGGTTCCCTGCAAATGCCGCCACGCACATCTCGTGCATCAGTTTCGGCGCAACGTTGGCGGTGACCGAAATCACGCCATCGCCGCCCAGCAGCATGAAGGGCATCGCCGAGGCATCATCGCCGCTGTAGAGCGCGAAACCCTTCGGTGCACGACGTATCAGGTCGGCCGCGCGCTCCATGCTGCCGGTGGCGTCCTTCACGCCGACGATGCCAGGCACCTGGGCCAGACGCAGCGTGGTGTCGTTGGACAGGTCCGCCACCGTGCGCCCGGGCACGTTGTAGAGAATCAGTGGCAGGTCGACCGCTTCGGCAATCTTCTTGTAGTGCTGGTAGAGGCCTTCCTGGGTCGGCTTGTTGTAGTACGGCACCACCGACAGCCCGGCCTGTGCGCCCGCAGCCTTGGCGCATTCGGTCAATTCGATTGCCTCGGCGGTCGAGTTGGCGCCGGTGCCCGCGATCACCGGCACCCGTCCGGCAGCCTGCTCGACCGTGGCGCGGATCAGCAGGCAGTGCTCGTCGTAGCTCACCGTGGGCGATTCGCCGGTGGTGCCGACAACGACGATGCCATCCGTTCCTTCCGCGATATGCCAGTCGACCAAGCGGCGCAGCGCGTCGAGATCGAGCGCGCCGTCGTCCGACATCGGGGTGACGATCGCAACCAGGCTTCCTCTGGCCATATTCGTTTCTGCCATCTTGTTTCCGCCGCTTTATATTCAATACCGCGCCGTCATGGTTGCGGCGGGTTAACGATAAATCGGAGCATTCTAATCTATCTGGCCATGCCCAGCCTACCGAGCCAGCCTGCCAGCTGCTCAATGCCCAGTCCGACGCCGTGCGCGACCAGCGGCACCGCCCACACCCAGGCTGCCATCAGACCCAGCGCCGCGATTCCCAGCCCGACCGAGAACATGTCCATCCCCGGCGTGGTGCGCGCGACGATTGCGAAGGCCAACTGGATCAGCAGCGCCAGCGCAACGAGCGGCAAGGCCAGCTGCACGCCGGTGGCGAACAGCCAGCTGGCGGCTTCGGCCAGCTGACGCAGGTCGGCCGTTGCGGGCAGGATGGCTACAGGCGCGGCGGCGAAGCTGTCGCGCAACGCATCGATGACCAGCAGATGGCCGCTTGCCGCCAGAAACGCCATTGCAGCCAGCCACCCCGCCAGCGCGCGCCAGGGCGCGTCCGCCGGTGCCGCCTGCTCGGCGGTCAAGGTCAGCAGGCCGCCGGTCGCGGTATGGCCGGTCCACATCAGCGCAGCCGACACCGCAGCAAAAACCAGCCACACGCACAGCGCCAGCGCCGCGCCCCAGATCATTTCCAGGCTCAATGTCAGCATCCCTGCCACGGTAAAGGGATCGACCGTCTCGATTGTCAGACCCGGCGTCAGCGCCGCAGCAAAGGTTGCTGCCAGCATCAATCGCAGCAACAGCGGCAGGCGGCCGACCAGCGGATCGAACACGGCCCACCCGGCCATCCGGGCGAAGGCGAACAGCCAGACAGCCAGGCTTGCTTCAGTCAACGGCATTGCTGCCTCATTCAAGCAGCGCCGGGAAATCGGTCAGCAGGGTACGCGCGAACTCGACGACCTGCCCGCCCATCCAGTTGCCCAGCACTGCCATCACGACCACCATGACGATAAGCTTGGGGACGAAGGACAGCGTCGGTTCGTGGATCTGCGTGGCAGCCTGGAACAGGCTGATGGCGAAGGCGGTCACGAGCCCCGCCAGCAATACGGGCGCTGCGATCATCATCACCAGCCAGAGCGCGTCGCGGGCGAGGCCTTCCATCAGAAACTGCCCAGCAGCGAACCGACCAGCAGATGCCAGCCGTCGACCGTGACGAACAACAGCAGTTTGAGCGGCAGCGACACCAGTTGCGGCGGCAGCATGATCATGCCGAGCGCAGTCAGCACGGCGGCGACCACCAGATCGATCACCAGGAACGGCAGCACCACCATGAAGCCGATCTGGAAGGCGGTCTTCAGTTCACTGGTGAGGAAGGCCGGCGCCAGCGCGGCCAGCGGCACGCTGTCCACCTTTTGGGGATCGATGGTCTTGTCGTCGCCGATGAACAGGCTCAGGTCTTCGGCGCGGGTCTGCCGCAGCATGAAATTTTTCAGCGGCTGCGCAGCCTGTTCGGCGGCGGCGTTGAAGCTCATCGCGCCGGACAGATAGGGCTGATACGCCTCGGTGTCGATGGTCTTGATTGCGGGCGACATCACGAATATCGTCAGCAGCACCGCCAGCCCCATCAGCACCAGATTCGGCGGTGCAGTGTGGCTTCCCAGGCCCTGTCGCAGCAGGAACAGCACCACCGCGATGCGGGTGAACGCGGTGAACGCCAGCAGCAAGGCCGGAAGGAACGGAAACAGCAGCAGCCAGGGCAGGCTCGCGCCCGGCACGCCGATCACCTGCCCGCCTGCGCCGGGGGTGACGCTCAACAACGGCACGCTCGATTCAGCGCCCAGGACGGGCATGCTCAGCACCAGCGCCGCAAGCATGAGGACGCGTTTCATCACAGCCGCTCCGCCGGAGACTTGCCGGAATTGGCCGGCCTGGGCAGGGTGTGCAGCAGCCGCACGTTGCCGCCGCCCACGCCCAGCAGCAGCCAGGTGTCGTCGACCTCCACCACCACCACGCGCTCACGCGTTCCCACCGGCGTCGTCCCCACCACCTTGACCGCGCCTTGCGCGCCCATGCCCGGCAGATAGCGGCGGGCGAGCCATGCCACCGCAACGAATCCGCCCAGGATCAGAACCAGGCTCAGCAGCACCGTCAGCATGCTGGAGGCCGTGTCGGGGGCGGCGGCCGTCGCTGCGGACGGGATCAGCAGCAACGCACCTGCCGCAAGAAACTTAGCCATGCCGTATCACTCCTCGCGCCCAGCGCGTCATGTCGATTGGTGTGTGCGGCAACTGCACGGCGAGCGTTGCCTGCGTGAGATCGGTTGTGAGGTGCCACGCCAGCGCAGGCGGCAGCCCGGCCAGCGCCGCCCCATCCAGCCAGCTCTCTGCGAGCGCGGCATCCAGGGTTTGGATCAGGCCATGGGGCACAAAGGGGGCCGAGCCCAGCATGCGCTGCCCGCCGAGGCGACGCGTCAGCCACAGGGTGGCCAGCGCGGCATCGGGCTGCCAGATGGGCACGGCGGGCGCAGCGGCGGCTGCCGTCGGCGGTGCTGTCGCCACCGCCTGAACCGGCAGGTGCAGGCGTGCCGTCAGGATCGCGACGAGCTTGCGGGTCAACCGTGTCGGCATGCCGTCGGACACAGCCGAAGGCGTGGTCAGATAAGCGATCTCGGCGGGGACGAGTTGCAGCAATTGCATCAGAGCACCCTTCGCCCCACATGGCGAAGCGTCAATTCCACCAGTTCGTCGTGCTGGCGCTGCTCGACGCGACGTTGCTGGATGGCGGCCTGCGCCTGATGGCGCTGCTCCAGCAGGCGCAGCGCCTTCACCCGCTGCTCGGCCTGCATCCATTCGGCAAGCCGCGCCTGCCAGTCCCGGTGCGCGGCGTCGATGGCATCCTGCGCCGCCTGCATTTCCGCCGCCCGCGCGTTTTGCAGACGATTCTTTTCCTGCAGCTGGGCTGCCGTTACACCGTCACGAAGTTCACCCGCCAACTGTACGATGTGGGCATCGCGCAGCGTGGTCAGCTGCACCTGGCGGCCGCGCGCCCGCAGCCAGACGCCATGCGCGAGCTTGACCGAGCGCGACAGCGTTTCGCTGCGCCGCTCGGCCAGTTGCAGCACGCGCGCCAGCGAAAACGGCTTCACCCGAGCACCTCATCCAGCCCGGCACGGGCGGCATCCAGTGACGCGCGTTCGCGCATGCCCTGCATCAGGTAACCCTGCATTTTGGGGAACAGCCGCACCCCCTCGTCCAGCACCAGGTCGGCGCCCGGCACGTAGGCGCCGACAGCGAGCAGGTCGCGGCTGCGCATGTAGCGCGAATAGAGGTATTTGAAGCGGCGGGTGCGTTCGAGCGCGTCCTCGGACAGCAGGTCGGGCTGGGCGCGGCTGATCGAGGCTTCGATGTCGATCGCGGGGTAATGCCCGGCATCGGCCAGGTCGCGGGAAAGCACGATGTGGCCGTCGAGTATCGCGCGCGCCGCATCGGCGATCGGATCCTGCTGATCATCGCCCTCCATCAGCACGGTGAAAAATGCGGTGACCGAACCGCTGCCGCTGCGGCCGTTGCCGGCGCGTTCGGCCAGCTGCGGCAGCTTGGCGAACACCGACGGCGGATAGCCCTTGGTGGCGGGCGGCTCGCCGATCGCCAGCGCCACCTCGCGCTGCGCCATCGCGTAGCGGGTGAGCGAATCCATGATCAGCAGCACGTGCTTGCCCTGATCGCGGAAGTATTCGGCGATCGCCATCGCATACGCCGCGCCGTTCAGCCGCATCAGCGGCGGATGGTCGGCAGGCGCCGCCACCACCACCGCGCGCGCCATCCCCTCGCTGCCGAGAATGCGGTCGATGAACTCCTTGACCTCACGGCCGCGTTCGCCGATCAGCCCTACCACCACCACGTCCGCCTCGGTGAAGCGCGCCATCATGCCGAGCAGGATACTTTTGCCGACGCCGCTGCCGGCGAACAGGCCGAGCCGCTGCCCGCGCCCCACCGTCAACAGGCCGTTGATCGCGCGCACGCCGACGTCGAGCGTCTGGCGGATCGGTGCCCGTTCCAGCGGATTGATCGGCCGGCTGTATAGCGGCACCCGACGCTCCAGCGACAGCGGCCCCATACCATCCAGCGGGCGGCCTGCGCCATCGAGCACACGCCCCAGCAGGCGCTCGCCCACCGGCACCTGGCGCACCCGGTCCTGAGCGCGGCGGCGCGGCACGTAGCGCATCCCCAGACGCGGCGCCTGCGCTGCCATCGGGTTGTCGGGAATCACCCGCGCGCCCGGCATCACCCCGTAGATGTCGGTGGCCGGCATGATGAACAGGCGGTCGCCGGAAAAACCGGCCACCTCGGCCTCGATGCTCTGCCCTCCGGGAACCTGGATGTGGCACTGGCTGCCCACCGGCAGGCGCAGACCCACGGCTTCCATCACCAGCCCGGACACCCGGGTGAGGCGTCCGCTGGTCGCAATTGGCGTCGCCCAGCTCACCGCGCGCCGGCAGTCGGCCAGGTATTCGCGCAGGCGGACGATGCGGTCCACTATTCGATCCAGTTCAGGTTGGAGCCGAGCACCTGCACCACCTGGCGCCAGCGCGCCGGCAGCGTGGCGTCGAGGTCGCCCTGACCGGTTTCGATCAGGCAGCCGCCGCGCACGATGCGCGCGTCCTCCACGATGCGCAGGCGGTTCTTGTCGAGCACCTGGTCGAGATGCGGGCGCACCAGTGCGGCATCCTCCGGGTTCAGCAGCAGGCGCGCCTCGCGGCTGGTTTCCGCCATCTGTTTCAGCGCCATATTGACCACATCGAGAATGCGTTCCGGACGCGCGGCAAGTTCGCCCGCCACCACCTGGCGCGCCACGTCGAGCGCCAGTTCAAGCACCATGTCGGCCAAGCGAAAATCGAAGTTGTCGAGGGTGGTGCCGAAGCTTTCAGCCAGCTGTTTCATGCGACCGCAGGCCTGTTCGCCTTCCACCCGCCCGGCGGCCAGTCCTTCGGCGTAGCCCTCGGCACGCGCGGCTTCGCGCAGCCTGGCGAGCTCAGCCTCGGCATCCACGGCGGGCGGCGTTTGCCCGCCAGCCGACGCAGCGAGTTCCACCACTTCCCAGTGCTCAAATGCGGTGGTGTCGTCGTCGGTGCTCATGCCGCCTCCTCTTCTTCCGGGAACAGGATCGCCCCCTCTGCCGCCAGCCGCCGCAAGGTGGCGCCGCACTCATCGTGCGCGGCCTGAATCGCGGTCACCGGCAACGCGCCCAGGGTATCGAGTTCATCACGCATGCGTTGCGCCGCGGTCGGGCTCATCACAGCGGTCAGCGCATCGAGCACCCGGCCGTCGCTGCCCTTCAGGGCATGCAGCAGGGTACGCGCGCCGATGTTGCGCAAAAAGGTCTTGCGGCTGGGCTCGGGCAGGCGCGCCAGATCTTCGAATACGACATTTCGCACGCGCAGGCGCGCAGCCAGGCCCGCATCGTTCTGGTCGAGCTGGCTCAGTGCGGCGGCCGCGCTGCCCTCGCTCATCTGCCCCAGCAGGCTGGCAACCGCGGCTTCGCCCTGCGGCTGCGCGGCAGATTCGAGGCTGGCCAGCCAGTCATCCAGTTCGCGCAGCATGTCGGGGCTGGGTGCGTCGCTGTGCGCCAGGCTCAACAGCGTGTTCGCGCGCGTTTCACCGGGGAGCACCTCGAGCACCGCAGCGGCAACGTCGCGCGGCAGCTGGGAAACCATGGCGGCAATCAGCTGCGGCGGCTGGGCTTCCAGCAATCCGGCAATCTCCGCCGGTTCGCGCCAGGCCAGTTTGTCCAGTGCCTGCGTGCCCGCTGCGCCCAGGCGCTGCAGCAGCGCTTGCGCGCGTTCCGGGCGGAAGGCCTGCTTCAGCGTCTCGTCGAGAAACCGCCCGGTATCCGCGGCGAACCCGGTCTGCTCGGCTGCCTCGGCGGCGTAATCGCGCAGGATGGCACGCACGCGTTCGCGCGGCAGCACGCCCAATTCCCGCATCGCCTGTCCCAGGCGGCTGACTTCCAATGGGCTCAGGTAACGCAGCACGGCGGCCGTGGCCTCTTCGCCCAAGGCAAGCAGCAGCGCTGCGGATTTCTCGATTCCGGCCTGGCTCATGCGCGCATCCACAGCTTGATGACATCGGCCGTCACACGCGGATCGGCCAGCGTCTGATTACGGGCCGCATCGAGTTCCGCGTCAAAATCGTCCTCCAGCGTTACGACGGCAGGCGTCCTGCGGGTACGCAGCCAGCCGATCGCGCCAAGCAGGAGAACCGCCGCGGCACCCGCCAGCATCCACGGCCGAAAATCGAAGGAACGGGGCGTGTCGGGCGACGGGCTGACCGGGCGCACCCGGGGAATCGGGGTGGGCGCCTGTGCCTGGGCCGGCGTGGCGGGAAGTTCGGCCTGCATCTCGGCTGCCGCTGCAGGCAGCGCATACACGTTCAGCGTGTCGCCGCGCGCCTGCAGCAACCCCAGCGCCTGGCGGGCCAGTTGTCCGGCGCGCTTGATGTCGGCTGCGCTGGCGTCAAACCCCAGAATCACGATGGCATTCACGCGCTGGATACGGCCTTCCGGCACGCGCGTGGTGAGCACGGTTTTTTCCAGCGGACGCGTCTGCCCTCCCACCACGACATTGCGCACCCGCTCGACTGTCTGCCGGGTTTCGCTGTCTTCCAGCGTGGCCGTCACCTGCACGCTGACGCGATCCTTGCCCAGCCACGGCGTCAGCACTGCCAGCGCCCGTTGCGCCAGATCCTGTTCGAGCGCCAGCCGGTGCGACTGGGATGGCTCGGGTACTGCAACCCCCAGCAGGACGCCGCGCGGGTCGAGCACCTGCACCTCGGTGCGCTTCATGCGCGGCACGCTGGCGGCCACCAGGGTCTGGATCGTTGTCACCTGCTCGACCGACAGCTGCGCGCCGGAACGCAGCCGCACCAGCACTGCAGCCGTGGCGGGCGGCGCATCGCGCAGGAAAGGCGAAACCTTGGGCAGGGCGAGATGGACGCGCGCGAGCTCGACCGCGTCCAGCGCCTGGATTGAACGGGCGAGGTCGATTTCAAGCCCGCGCTGAAAGCGCTGTTGCTCCTGCAGCGAGGATGCGCCGAAGCTGGGCGCGCGATCGATTTCGTCCTGCGCGTCGGCATCGGACTTGGGCAGCCCCCGCGCCGCCAGGCGATAGCGCGCAACATGGAGTTTATCGGCCGGCACTTCGATGGTGCCGTCGGCGGTGGACAGGCGATAGGGAATGTCGAGCTGTTCGAGTGCGGCGATGACTTCGCCGCCCGCGCGGTCGGACAGCTGCGAGTACAGCAGACGATAAACAGGCGGGTTGAACCAGAGATAGGCGGCGGCCAGTGCGACCAGCGGCAGCAGCACCAGCAAGGCAAGCATGAAGCGGCGCAGCGGGCTCGCTTCCACGATCAGATCGCGCAGGCTGCTCAGCCAACCCGGCACTGGACGCACCTCGTCTGCGTTGTCGGATTCGGCTGGAACGCCTTGATGGGTTGGGTAATCACACGGCGATTATAACCAGTCAGGCGCGGCCACAGCGCGCAATACCACCTGCAATTGCCCAGCCCGCTCGCGGCCCTGAAACCACCAGATCGCACCTTTCTTCACCGCCAGGTCCCCCGCCCGTCCGGCCAGCAGCTGCATCGCCACCTGTCCCAGCGTGGGCTGATGGCCGACGACCAGCACCGGATAGGCGGCATCCGGCCAGCCAACGGCGGCCAGTAGCTCCTTCGCGCTTGTTCCGGGGCCCAATTCCGGCACCTCTTCACAATCGCGGCCCAGCGCCTGCGCGGTTTGCAGGGCACGGATGGCGGGGCTTGCCATAACCTGAATGTCCGGAGGCAGCCGCGGATTGAGCCAGTCGGCCATGCGCGACGCCTGCTTGCGGCCTTTGTCGGTAAGTTCGCGATTGAGATCGGGGAGGGTGTCCTCCGCCTCGGCGTGTCGCCACAAAATGAGTTCCATCGGGTTTACCTCAAAAAAATGTCCATCTCGAATGCGGAGCGGTCTGCCCTACCAGTAAGCCTTCAATTTCAGGAACGCGCGTGCATGCCTGGCGCTCTCGTCGTTTGCCGCCTCCGCCTGTTTCGCTGCCAACCAACCGAGCGCGAAATCCCCCATCGGCCCCGACTTCACCTGCCCTAAAGGACTCCGATCCACTACGTTCTGAAGAACGTGTGGAGTCGTATGCGCCGCTGTCAACAGGCCCCACGCAATATGGGCATCGTTGGCGCGCCCCAGGCTGTCCTGTGCGTTGCGCAGCATGTCCAGGTAGCGTCCCTGCCGGCGTTGATGCCCTGCAGGGTGCGCACCGAAAAGGGACTGAAAGAACTCGGCGGCATAACGCTGGCGCTTGATGGCGATGCGCAGGGCGTGGCGCTGCGCCGGTGCCAGTTTGCCAAAATTTCGTGCGCCGCGAACGATGGGACGATGCCCTTTCTGCAGTGCCCGACGTGCCCATGCATCAAGCGGCGACAACTGGACGAAACGCTGTGCTTCCGGCACAGACTCCCCGGAAGGGGATAACCCCCCGTTCGGGGACAAACGCCAGCCGCGCTGCAACAGCCAGCGCTGCAAAGCCAGCAGCCAGGCGCCCGGACGCGCCTGCATCAGCGCGTCCTGCATCGTCGCACGCACCTCGGTGCGGCGCAGTTCCAGCGCCTGCATGCCCTGCTGCCAGGCATTGTGATCAGGATAGTGCGGTGCAATCGCCGGCAGGGTTTCGCCGCACAGCACGTCCCAGTCACGCGCCGGCCCCAGCGCGGCAGCCAGCGTGCGCAGGCCGTCCAGCAGTTCGTCCGGCAGCGCGCACGACTTGCGCATCAGCCGCAGCGCCGCGCGCAGCCGCCGCAATGCCACCCGTGCCTGGTGCACGTATTCAATGTCGTCGGAGCGCAGCACGCCCGGCAGATTGGCCTGGAATTGCGCGAGACAGTTCTGGACGATCGCTGCAAAACCGTCTTCCACGCTCATGCCGTCATCCAGCTCCAGCGGCACCGCCTTGACCGGCTCATCCGCCACGCCATGCGCCAGGCGAACGCCCCGCTCGGCCTTGCTGATGTCGAACGGCAGACAGTCAAATGCACCGGCCCACTCCAGCGCCAGCGCGAACAGCGCATCCGGCTGGCCGGATTTCAGTTCGAGCTCGATCTCGCAGATCGGCTGGCTTCGCTCACCGGCATTCATGCCCTTTTGGGTACGCACCTCGCCCACGTCCAGCGCCACCTCGATCTGCGCGCCAGCCTTCCCCTTAAGAAGCCAGGCGGTGCGGCGAAAACGCGTCTCGAACACCGGTACCACCTGTGTGCGCAGCGCATTTGGTACGTAGGCCAGGGCCTCTGCCGGAAACCGCGTCCAGTCCAGTTCGCCGCGCGTAACCGGCATCTCGAATTCGGCGCGCCGCGACAGCCCGCCCTGCCGCTCGCCTTCGGTCTTCAGCGTCTGCAGCCAGCGCCGCCCGGCACGGCGTACCCGCAGCGCCACGCCCTCTGCGCTCAAGGCAAAGTCGGGCGTATCGAAATAACGGGTGACGAGGTCCATCTGCACCGGCGGGCTGCGCCGCCTGGCCATGCGCTTGAGGAAGGCCTCGGCCTGCCCCGGCGGCAGCGCCAGCTTGAGCTCGATTTCGTGCGGATGCGGAGTTGTCATTTAAATGTCATATTTGAAATGCGGCGGCCACTTATCATTCAAGCACGCCATGGATATTAAAACGATGACACAACCCAGCCCTGACACCCTGATCAACCGCGAGCTCGGGATTCTCGAATTCCAGCGCCGCGTGCTGGCGCAGGCCGATGATCCCGACATGCCCTTGCTGGAGCGCCTGAAGTTTCTCTGCATTTTCTCCAGCAACCTGGACGAATTCTTCGAGGTGCGGGTGGCCGGCCTGAAGGAGCAGATTCGAGCCAACTCCAATCAGCGCTCGCCCGACGGCATGACGCCGCGCCAGCAATACCGCGCGGTATCCGAAACGGCGCACGCGCTGGTGGCCAGGCAGTACGAACTCTTCAACGAGGACATCGTTCCCGAGTTGGCCGAACACGGCATCCACTTCTTCCGCCGCACGCAATGGAACGAGACCCAGGCGGTGTGGATCCGCGACTACTTCTTCCGCGAGCTGATGCCGGTGCTGACGCCGGTCGGTCTCGATCCCTCGCACCCCTTCCCGCGCGTGCTCAACAAAAGCCTCAACTTCGCGGTCGAGCTGTCCGGGCGCGATGCCTTCGGTCGCAATTCCGGCGCCGCCGTGGTGCAGGCGCCGCGCTCTCTGCCGCGCGTGATCCGCATGCCGGAGGAGATCGCCGGCTGCGAATACGGCTTCGTCTTCCTGTCGTCGATCCTGCATGCCCACGTCGGCGAACTGTTCGCCGGGATGACGGTGCAGGGCTGCTACCAGTTCCGCGTCACCCGCAATTCCGATCTCTTCGTCGACGACGAGGAAACCAAGAACCTGCGCCAGGTGCTGCAGGGCGAACTGCCGCAGCGGCATT
>JAKBJA010000186.1:0-10704 GCA_021836225.1 Pseudomonadota bacterium
GACATGACGCCGGTCCAGTTCATGCTGCTGTCGCAGGCCATCATCTTCATCCTCGGCTGGCCGCTGGAATGGACCGAGATCATCGTCATCTTCATGCCGATCTTCATTCCGCTGCTGGCGCACTTCAACATCGATCCGCTGTTCTTCGGCCTGATGGTGGCGCTCAACCTGCAGACCGCCTTCCTGTCGCCGCCGGTGGCGATGGCCGCGTTCTATCTCAAGGGCGTGGCGCCGCCGCATGTGACCCTGAACCAGATCTTTGCCGGCATGCTGCCGTTCATGGGCATCCAGGTGATCGCCATGGGGATGCTCTACCTGTGGCCGCAGATCGGCATGTGGTTGCCGAGCATTTTGTACAAGTAAAACCCGCCTGACACGGAACTCACGGAGAACAGGATGAACGTCGCATTCATCGGCATGGGCATCATGGGCAAGCCCATGGCCATCAACCTCAGGAAGGCCGGCCACACGGTCTTCGTGCACGGTCGCCGCCCGGAGACCATGGCCCAGCCGGTGGAAGCGGGCTGCGCGGGCTGCACGACGATCGCCGAAGCCGCCGCGCAGGCCGACATCATCATCGTCATGGTGTCGGACACGCCGGACGTCGAGCAGGTGATCTTCGGCGAAAACGGCGTGGCCGCGGGCGCCAAACCCGGCTCGGTGGTGGTCGACATGAGCACGATCTCGCCGACCGCGACCCGGGTGTTTGCGGAAAAACTGCAGGCGCGCGGCATCGAGATGCTCGACGCACCGGTCTCCGGCGGCGACGTCGGCGCGATCAACGCCACGCTCTCGATCATGGTCGGTGGCAAGCCAGAGGTGTTCGAGCGCGTGAAGCCGGTATTCGAGGCGATGGGCAAGAACATCGTGCGGGTGGGCGACATCGGCGCCGGCCAGGTGGCCAAGGCGTGCAACCAGATCGTGGTGGCGGTCACCATCGAGGGTGTCGCCGAGGCGCTCACCTTCGCGCGCAAGAACGGCGTCGACCCGGCACGCGTGCGCGACGCGCTGATGGGGGGCTTCGCCGGCAGCCGCATCCTGGAAGTGCACGGCAAGCGCATGCTCGACAACGACTACACGCCCGGCTTCAAGACCAAGCTGCACCAGAAGGACATCAATATCGTGATGCAGACTGCGAAGGAGCTCGGTCTCGCGCTGCCGGGCGCGGCACTGGTGATGCAGCATCTCAACGCGCTGATGGGCACCGGCAACGGCGAGCTGGACTCGGCGGCAGTGATGAAGATCGTCGAGCGCGAGTCCGGCATGGAGCGCAAATGAGCCACCGCATCGTCTTCCTCGATCGCAAGAGCCTGATCGCCGATTTGCGCGCGCCCTCATTCGCACATCACTGGACCGACCATGAACAGACCCGGCCCGAGGAAGTCCTGGCACGGATCAAGGATGCCCGCATCGTCATCAGCAATAAGGTCAAGCTCCCTGGCGACATCCTGGCGCAAGCACCGAGCGTGAAAATGATTGCCGTTTGCGCCACCGGCACGGACAACGTCGATCTTGCCTACTGCAAGGCGAATGGCATCGTCGTATCCAACATCCGCGGCTACGCCGTGCACACCCTGCCGGAGCACGTTTTCATGCTGTTGCTGGCGTTGCGCCGCAACCTGATCGGCTGGCGCGAGGATGTGCGTGACGGGCTGTGGCAGAAATCTGAGCAGTTTTGCCTGTTCACCCGCCCGATCAACGACCTCTACGGCAGCACGCTGGGGCTCATCGGCCACGGCACGCTCGGCAACGGCGTACGCAAGATCGCCGAGGCCTTCGGCATGAAAGTGCTGGTTGCCGAACACAAGAACGCCACGGCCGTGCGCGACGGCTATGCGGCATTCGACACTGTGCTGAAAGAGGCCGACGCGATTTCGCTGCACATCCCGCTCACCCCCGAAACGCAGCACCTGATCAGCACCCGCGAGTTCGGCCTGATGAAGTCCAGCGCCCTCCTCATCAACACCGCGCGCGGCAACCTGGTGGACGAGGCAGCGCTGATTCAGGCACTCAAGTCCGGACAGATCGCCGGTGCCGGCTTCGATGTGCTTGCCGTCGAGCCGCCGCGTGAAGGCAACCCGCTGCTCGATCTCGACTTGCCCAACTTCATTCTGACTCCCCATGTCGCCTGGTCCAGCCGCAATGCGATGCAGATCATGGCCGACCAGCTGGTAGACAACATTGAGGCCTTCGTGGCCGGCAAGCCCGGCAATCTTGTCACCTGAACACATGCATGAGGTAAAGAGATGAGCACACGAATCTCTGTAGCCGGCCTGCAAATCGCCAAATCGCTCTACGACCTGGTGCGCGACGAAATCGCGCCGGGCACCGGCATTTCAGCCGACCGCGCCTGGCAGGGTTTTGCCGACATCGTGCGCGAGCTGACCCCGCGCAACCGCACGTTGCTGGCGCGCCGCGACGAACTGCAGGCCCGCATCGACGCCTGGCATCTGGCGCGCAAGGGGCAGGCGCACGACGCCGTCGCCTACAAACAGTTTCTGCTCGACATCGGCTACCTGTTGCCCGAGGGCGAGGATTTCAGCATTGCCACCGACAACGTCGACGACGAGATCGCCCGCATCGCCGGCCCGCAACTGGTGGTGCCGGTGAACAACGCGCGCTACGCGCTGAATGCCGCCAATGCGCGCTGGGGCAGCCTGTTCGACGCCCTCTACGGCACCGATGCCATTTCCAGCGAAGGCGGCGCCGAGAAGAAGGGCGCCTTCAACCCGGTGCGCGGCGCCAAGGTCATCGCCACCGCCAAGGCCTTCCTCGACGAGGCCGCGCCGCTGATCGAAGGCAGCTACCTCGACGCCATCGCCTATTCGGTGAAATCCGGGCAACTCACGGTGACGCTGTCGAGCGGCGCGCACACTGGCCTGCGCGATCCCGGTCAATTCAGGGGTTATCAGGAAAGGGCCGGCGGCATCGCCTCGCTGCTCCTGCTGCACCATGGCCTGCACATCGAGATTCATTTCAATACCGACCACCCCATCCACGAACTGCACCCCACCGGCATCCGCGACATCTATCTGGAGGCGGCGCTTACCACCATCATGGACTGTGAGGACTCGGTGGCCGCCGTGGACGCGGGGGACAAGGTCAAGGTCTATCGCAACTGGCTGGGCCTGATGAAGGGCGAGCTCGCGAGTTCGTTCGAGAAAGGCGGCAAGACCCTGACCCGCAATCTGAATCCGGACCGCCGCTATCTTTCGCCCGAAGGCCGCTTCTTCGAAATCCCCGGCCGCAGCCTGATGCTGGTGCGCAACGTGGGTCATCTGATGACGACCGACGCGGTGCTGGACGAGGCGGGCAACGAGGTGTTCGAGGGCCTGCTCGACGGCTTCATTACCAGCTACTGCGCACTGCACGATATAAAAAACAGCAGCCCCCTGCGCAACAGCCGCACGGGCAGCGTCTACATCGTCAAGCCCAAGCAGCACGGTCCGGACGAAGTCGCCTTCACCGTAGACCTGTTCGCGCGTATTGAGAATGTGCTGGAGCTGCCAAGGAACACGCTCAAGATCGGCATCATGGACGAGGAACGGCGCACCACCCTCAACCTCAAGGCGTGCATCCGCGCGGCGCGCGAGCGGCTGATCTTCATCAACACCGGCTTTCTCGACCGCACCGGCGACGAGATCCACACCTCGATGGAAGCCGGCCCCGTGCTGCGCAAGGGCGAGATGAAGTCCGCCGCCTGGCTCAGGGCCTACGAGGACTGGAACGTGGACATCGGCCTGGCGTGCGGCCTGTCGGGCCGCGCGCAGATCGGCAAGGGCATGTGGACCATGCCCGACCTGATGGCCGACATGATGGCGGCGAAGCAGGCGCATCCCGAGGCCGGCGCCAACTGCGCCTGGGTTCCGTCGCCCACCGCCGCCACCCTGCACGCCATCCACTATCACCGCGTCGACGTTTTCGCCCGTCAGCAGGCCCTGCGTTCGCGCGCGTGCGCCGCGCTCGATGACCTGCTCGCCATCCCGGTGGTGGCGAAGCCGACCTGGACTGCCGAGGACATCCAGCAGGAACTCGACAACAACATCCAGGGCCTGCTCGGCTATGTCGTGCGCTGGGTCGACCAGGGCATGGGCGCGTCGAAAGTGCCGGACATTCACAACGTCGGATTGATGGAGGACCGGGCGACGCTGCGCATCTCCAGCCAGCACATCGCCAACTGGCTGCACCACGGCGTGGTCAGCGAAACCCAGGTGATGGAAACCTTGAAGCGCATGGCCCGGCTGGTGGACCAGCAGAATGCGGGCGACCCCAACTACATCAACATGGCGCCGCACTTCATCAGCCTAGCCTTCCAGGCCGCGCAGGACATGGTCTTCCACGGCCGTCGCGTGCCCAACGGCTACACCGAGCCGACCCTGCACCGGCGGCGCCGCGAGTTCAAGGCTGCATTGCGCGGCGAATGAGCCGGGCAACATGAATGCGGCGCGGTGACTGAAGGCGCCGATCGTAGCGCTAGCCGGCGGCCAGTTGCTCGCCCTGGCCGAAGCCACGCCCATGTTCACCCAGCAGGGCCGTGGCTTCGTGTCCTGACAACGGACGGCTGTAATAAAAACCCTGCACTTCATGGCATTGCATCTGCTGCAGGCGCGCGCGCTGCGATTCGGTTTCGACGCCTTCGGCGACGACATTGAGATTCATGCCACGCCCCATGGCGACCATGGCGTTGACGATGGACATGTTTTCCTCGCGGTCGAGATCCTGCACGAAGGACTGGTCGATTTTCAGCGTGTGGATGGGAAAACGCGACAGGTATTTGAAGGAACTGTAGCCGGTGCCAAAGTCATCGATGGCGAGGCGGACGCCGGCAGCCGAGAGCCGCCCGAGCTTGATGGCGTTGGCCTCGAAATCGCGCATCAGCAGGCTTTCGGTTATTTCCAGTTCCATCTGGTGGCCATCGATCGAATAGACCTGCACCGCACGCATGACACTGTCGACGAAGTCGGGGCTTTCGAGCTGGCGCGCGGAAATGTTGACCGACATCCGCACTGCCGGCAGCCCGGCCTTGCGCCACTCGGCCATTTGCACGCCGGCCTGACGCAACACCCAGTCGCCGATGGGAACGATGACGCCGGATTCCTCGGCCACCGGGATGAAATCGACCGGGGCCAGCAGGCCGCGCTGCGGATGCCACCAGCGCAGCAGGGCCTCGAAACCGCGAACCTCGCCGGAGACGGTATCGACCTGCGGCTGATAGAACAGCACGAATTCGTTGCGCGCCAGCGCGCGGCGCAGGTCGGACTCGATCTGCATGCGCTCGGAATAGGGCGCCTGCATGCCGGATTCCCAGAACTGCAGGCGGCTGCGGCCCTGCGACTTGGCCTGGTACATGGCGATCTCGGCCTGGCGGATGAGACTGTCGATCAGGTCGCCGTCCTCCGGCGCGACGCAGGCGCCGATGCTGACCGAGATGTAGATTTCGTGGCCCTTGACGTAGACCGGCTTCGACAGCACCTGGATGATCTTGCGGCAGATGTGTTCGACGTCGCTGCGCGACACCAGGGTGGGCAGCAGCACGGCGAATTCGTCGCCGCCGAGACGCGCCAGCGTGTCGCCTTCGCGCAGGCATTGGCGCAGCCGCGCGCCCACTGCAAGAAGCAGCTCGTCGCCGATGGTGTGGCCGAGCGAATCATTGATCACCTTGAAATGGTCGAGGTCGAGGCTCAGCACCGCCAGCGGCTTCTGGGTGCGCTTGGCCTGCGCCAGCATGAGGCCGAGGTGGTCGCGGAACAGCGCGCGGTTGGGCAGGCCGGTGAGCAGGTCGTGATAGGCCTGGTAGTGCACGGTTTCCTCGGCCTGTTTGCGCTCGGTGACGTCCTTGGCGACGCCGTAGCTGCCGATGAAGCGCTGCTCGAACGGGCTGGCTTCCTCGTCGTACATGCCGGTGGCGGTGAGCTCGACCGCCTTGCAGCGGCCGGTCATCGGACGCGGGCGGCGCAATCCCGGGTTGCACTTGAGGCGGATTTCGATGTTGCGTGCGCTGCGGTCGCCGGCGCGGCGTTCGTTGAACACGTGCTCGGCACGCGCAATGTCGTCCTCGTGGATCACCAGGCTGTAATGCTGCCCGAGCAACTCTTCGCCGCGGTAGCCGAGCAGGCTTTCGACCCGGTCGTTGACGAAGGTGAAGCGGCCTTCACAGTCCAGGGTGTAGATGAAGTCCGGCGAACTGTTGACCAGAAATCGATGCCATTTTTCCGACTGCTGCAGGCGCTGCAGGATGTGGTTGTTTTCCTTTTCCAGCCGCCGCCGCGTCAGCGTGTTGTCGATGCGGCGCAGCAGTTCCTCGGGCTCATACGGCTTGCGCACGAAGTCGGCGGCGCCGCCGCGCAAGGCGCGGATCGCGGCATCGATGGTGCTGTCGCCGGACACCACGATCACCGGCGTGTCGGCGGCGCGGTCGGCAACGAAGCGCAGCACCTCGTTGCCGTTGAGGTCGGGCATGCCGAGATCGAGCAGGATCGCATCGAACTGCTGCTTGCCGATCGCGATCAGGGCTTCGCAGCCCCCGTTGGCGGCCACCACGTCGTAATCGCGGGAGGCGAGCAGGCGCGTGAGTCCTTCAAGTATCAGCGGCTCGTCGTCCACCACCAGAAGGCACGGGCGCACTGGAAAGCTGCTGACCGTGCTGCGCTGCGGAGAGGATGCGATGAGATCGTCAGACATGGGATTACTCCTTGAACCTGAGCAGGGTTACATAGACCCGTAGCGTGTTGTCGTGAGCGGGGCCTGTCCGTTCTGCAAGGTCGGCAGGCGAATCAGGAAATGGGTGCCTTGCGGCGTGCTGATGCAACTGAGATGGCCGCTCATGCGCTCGACCAGGCTGCGGCTGATGCTGAGGCCAAGCCCGGCATGGTCGCCGCCCTTCTCGCTGACCACCGGCTCGAACAGGTTCGACGCCACCGTGTGCGGCAAGCCGGGGCCGGTGTCAGCCACCTCGATTTCGACCTGTTGCTGGCCGTCTGCCATGACCATCCGGGTGATGAATTTGAGATGGCCGCCGGCGTGCATGGCCTCGACCGCATTTTTGGCGAGGTTGAACAGCACCTGCTTCAGCAAATCTTTTTGCAGCGGCAGCGGCGGCACATCGGGATTGAGGTCGATCTGCACGTTGACCTTGTTCGGCGTGAACAGGGTGCCGAGCGCCATCCGCACCAGTTCGGAGACGATGCTGTTGACCGACACCAGTTCGAGCGCAGCTTCAGGCATTGCGCTTTCTTCAGTCAAAGTGATGCTGCGCACGATGCGCGCAACCCGTTCGATTTCGTCGCCGATGATGCCGAGATCGCGCTGTACCGAGGAATCCGAGCCCAGGCGGTCGGACAGCAGGTTGACGTAATTGCGCATGATGGTAAGCGGGTTGGCCACTTCGTGAATCGCACGCCGCACCCGGTCGCGCGGGATGTCGTCGCCTTGCGCGGCGGATGCCGATGGCACCGGAATGGCAGCGGCGGAAACGGGAATCGTCATCAAGGCTTCGCCACATTCGGCCAGGGTAAAGCGCCAGAGCGGAGACAGGCCGAGATCGGACGTGGCATCGCCTGCCACCAGCACCCCAATCTGGCCGTCGCGCAGCGCCAGCGGCTGGCAGAGAAAACGCGTCACCCCGAGCAGACGCGCGATCTGCTCATCGACCAGGGCAGCATCCTTCTCACCGCGCTCGAACTGCTGGGGTGCGTTGCGCGCCAGCGCACGCGGCAATGCCGAATGGCCGTCGTCCGGCGGGATCGCCAGCGCTCTCAGGCCGGAGGCGGCCGGGATCAGCGCGGTCAGCCGCAGGGTGCCGTCGGCGGCGGGCGCGAACAGGCAGGCATGCTCGATCCCGAACAAGGCGTGCAGGCTGTCCTGCAGCAAGGCAAACGTCTTGCTGGAGGACCCGTCCGATTGACGGAAATGGCAGTGCACCGCCGATTGCGCCGCCTGCCCGGCGTACAGGCGGGCGAGACGATCGAATCCCGTCCCATTCACCTGCACCACCGCATCGACCAGCCCGAAGCGCAGCGCCAACTGGCGCACCTGCGCCTGGCTGTCGGCCAGCAACTGGGCGGCTTCGCCGGCACCCATCTGCAAATTGGCGAGCGCGGCGCGCACGTCCACGCTATCCACCGCGTCGGCGCGGGTAACGAGTTGATAGGCCAGCTGAACGATGCGCACCAGCGGGTGCGCCGCACGCCCGCGCGCCAGCGGCTCGGCGTGATACCGCACGGCGTCGGCCAGCCAGCCGTCGGCGTCGAGCTCGGTCAGCCAGTCGGCGGGGTGCGCCGGCGGGACACTGTCCGTTTCGAGATAGTCGGCGAGATTGTGGGCAAGACCCGCGGTCCAGGCCGCCTCGGCATCGGCCACGGCTGAGCGCACCACCAGCGCCTGCGCCAGATGCGCCACGCCGACCGACTGCCGCCAGCGCGCCGCATAGGCCGTCTGCGCTGCGCCCGTCGCGACCGGCGCAGCCAGCAGCAGCGCCCGCAGCAGGTCCTGCTGCGGGCTGAAATCAGCGGGCAGCAGACGCAGGCGCAGTGCCAGTACCGGATCGTAGCGCACGCAGGCAACAAGCTCCATCTGCGCGGCCTCGCCTCGCATCAGGAGCTCCAGTGCTTCCGCCACCACGCCAGGGGCACAGGGACAGGTCGTTAGCTCCGATTTCTTTAGTAAATTATTCGGAAGTTCTCGCATCTCATTGCTATATATATTAATTTTTGCTACACAGTCAATCTGGGGCTTAAAATATTCGGGTCAATGCCATGAACTGTTGTTTTCAAGTTTTGACTGACATGTCCGTAGATCGCCCATGGCGTTGTTATCCTGTCGCCCCTAATCGAAGCGAATGCATATGAAAGCTGTTCTGTCCGGATTGATTTTGCTGTGTGTCCACACCGGCGCCGTTGCGCTCGATGACCGCACGTCCCTGCAGTGGAGCGATCAGATCGACACGCCTCATTCCGCCCCGTACTCGACGCCCGACCCGGCATCGATGCCGGAACTGAGCGCACAATCCGTACTGGTGTACGACCAGGCCAGCGGCCAGCCGCTGCTGGCGAAAAACGCCACCCTGCAGACACCGATCGCCTCGATTACCAAGCTGATGACGGCCATGCTGGTGATGGACGCCGCGCAGCCGCTGGACGAAAAGATCGCCATCACCTCGGAAGACCGCGACACGCTCAAGGGCACCGGCTCGCGTCTGGCCATCGGTTCCCGCTACACCCGCGGCCAGCTGCTGCATCTGGCGCTGATCGCATCCGACAATCGTGCCGCGCACGCGCTGGGGCGCACCTACCCGGGCGGGCTGGATCGCTTCGTCGCGACCATGAACCGCATGGCGCGGGCGCTGAACATGCACGACACGGTGTATGTCGAGCCCACCGGCCTGTCGAGCGGCAACCGCTCGACCGCGCTCGATCTCGCCAAACTCGCCGATTACGCCTACCAGAACTACCCCGAGATTCGTCATATCAGCTCCACCGGCCACTACACCCTCGGCACCCAGCGTGTGGTGCTGAAGAAAAAGCGCCAGAAAGCGCGGGTGCTGTACCGCCCGGTCGCGTTCAACAACACCAATCGCTTCACCCGCGCGGAAGACTGGCAGATCGGCCTCTCCAAAACGGGTTACATCAACGAAGCGGGCCATTGCCTGGTGATGCAGGCGCAGGTCGCCAACCGTGATGTCATCATCGTACTGCTGGATGCACAAGGTACCAACCGCCGCGCCGGCGACGCCACCCGCATCAAGCATTGGCTGGAATCCGGCAGCATTTCACACCGCGTCGACAACCGCCACATCCCCGCTTCGCGCACCTGATTCCCCCCTCGGCGTATCGGGCTTTCACGGGCACCTCCCATGAAAGCCCGGTTCCGTTTGGGTGGCCCGATCCCTGCCGGGGCTCGCACGGCGGCGTTATGATGAGTGCCCCAGCCGCCCGCGTTCCCTTGCATGTCGCCCGATCTCGCGCAGCAACTGCTGCTTAAAACGCTGCTGCCCCTGTCCCTGCTGATCGCCGCCGGCGGCATCTGGCCGCGCTGGCAGACCGGCATCTCCATCGTCGGCCTGCGCGGCGAGATCAACCGGCTGGTGCTGAATTTCTTCGCGCCCATGCTGTTCTTCGCGGCGGGCGCGTCCGCCACGGTCGACCTGAGCATTTTGCAGGTGCCGCTGATCCTCGGCGCCGCCACCCTGTTCGGCCTCGGGCTCGCCGCACTGGCGCTGTTCGCCACCCCGCTCGGGCGCGGCCTGTCGAAGCCGCAGCGCGGCGCCATCCTGCTGGCCTCCGGATTCGGCAACGTGCTGTTCTTCGGCTACCCCTTCCTCACCACGGTGTTCGGCGAATCCGGCGCGCGCTACCCCTTCTTCGCCGACATGCTAGCCACCACCCCGCTGGTATGGTCGCTCGGCGTGTGGATGGCCTTCCGCTGCGGCAAGCACACCGAACACGCCTCGTTCCTGCGGATGTGGTTGACGCTGCCGCCGGTGTGGGGATTCGCTGCCGGCATCGCGGTCAACCTCTCCGGCCTGGCGCTCGACCCGCTGGTGGAAGCCGCGCGCTGGGCTGGCAGCCCGACCATTCCGTTGATGCTGTTCGTGCTCGGCCTGACCATTCCCTGGCATGACCTGCGTCCGCACAAGGCTGTCTTTGTCGCGATGGCCATCAAGCTGGCGCTGATGCCGCTTTTGGCACTCGGCATTGCGCTGGCCTG
>JAKBJA010000186.1:11002-13653 GCA_021836225.1 Pseudomonadota bacterium
TCGAGCCCATCCTGGTGATGGGCGCGCTCGGCAAGGGCACGCCGATGGAGGTCGCCGCCGAGACCGACATCACCTTCACCGTCGTTTCCGACACCACCAACGTCGAGCAGATCATCCTCGGCGACCGGGGCCTGATCCACGGCGCCCGCCCCGGCCACATCGTGGTCGACATGAGCACCGTGTCGCCCGCCGCCACCCGCCGCATCGCCGCTGCGCTGGCCGAACGCGGCGTCCACATGCTCGACGCCCCGGTATCGGGCGGCGAGACCGGGGCCAAGGAAGGCACGCTCTCCATCATGGTCGGCGGCGAAGCGCCGATCTTCGAGAAGGTGCGCCCGCTGTTCGAAATCCTCGGCAAGAACATCGTCCACGTCGGCGGCCACGGTGCCGGCCAGGTCGTCAAATGCTGCAACCAGATCGTCGTCGGCCTCACCTTCGAAGGCGTCGCCGAAGCCATTCTGCTGGCGCGCCGCAACGGCGTCGACCCGGTCAAGATGCGCGAGGCCCTGATGGGCGGCTTCGCCGGCAGCCGTATTCTCGACGTCCACGGCCAGCGCATGCTCGACGCCAACTACAAGCCCGGCTTCAAGGTCAAACTGCACCACAAGGACATGGCCATCGTCATGGACAACGCGCAGGAAACCGCCACGCCGCTGCCCGGCGCGGCGCTGATCGCGCAGCAGATGAACGCGCTGATGGGGGCGGGTGATAGCGAACTCGATTCCTCGGCGATCATGCGCGCGCTCGAGCGGCTGACCGGCGAGAATCTCGGCAACGGCAAGTGAGCGGCAAGGAGCGCATCGTCTTCCTCGACCGCGCAGCGTTCACTTCCGAGGAACTGCCGATCCCAAGCTTCGACCACAACTGGAGCGAATACCCGGACACCGACACGGCCGACATCGTGCCGCGGCTGTTCTGGGCCACCACCGCGATTACCCATGCGTGTCCGCTCGATGCCGAAGCCCTCGGCCAGTTGCACAAGCTCACCCGCGTCATCATTACCGGACCCGCCGTGGTTGATGCTGCTGCGTGCGAGACACGCGGAATTGCGGTGCGGCATTTACCAGTAAGTGAGGTACCGGGGAGAACGCTGACCGAACTGCTCGAAACACTGGTTAGCGAAGTGGGGGACTAACTTGACGTCGTTACCGACTGATCGCGAAATTCTGAAGTGCATCTTTGAGATGTACGAAACTGCTTATCCTGGTAAGGAACCAGGTCAGATCCGGGGCAAAAACGATCCGCACTTGCCCATCGACATCCCTGAAGTCGCATCACGTCTAGATTGTTCAGCCGAGATGTTATTCGGTCGGCTTTACTACCACTTGGATGCAAAACATCGCTACACCCAAGACAATGGCGCTCAGGTTCATCTTTTTTCACTCAAGGTGGGCCAAGAAATACACTGCGTGAATTTTCCTTATCTTGCAGCAGTGCTTGCAGAGAGAGATGAGGAACAAAAGAGGCAGATTTGGTCATTGAGTGTAGCTATTACCGCTCAAATTCTTTCCGTGGCATCAATCATTGCGCAGACTGTTCTCGCGAAATGAAACTCGCTGACGCTGGCTTATTCAGACAACAAGCACTCATCAATGGCAAATGGCAAGACGCCGCTGACGGTGCGCGCTTCACCATTCACAACCCGGCCAATGCGGAAACCGTCGGCCATGCGCCACGCTGCACCGCTGCCGATGTCGAATACGCCATCGAAGCAGCACACGCCGCCTTTGCCGCCTGGCGCGACACCCCCGCCAAGGCCCGCGCGCAGCTTCTGCGCCGCTGGTTCGACCTGATACTCGCTAACCGTGACGATCTCGCCGCCATCATGGTGTCCGAACAGGGCAAGCCGCTCGCCGAGGCGCGCGGCGAGATCGACTACGCAGCGAGCTTCATCGAGTGGTTCGCCGAGGAGGCGCGGCGCGTCTACGGCGACGTGGTGCCGTCGCCGTGGGCGGACCGGCGCATGTTCACCTTGCGTCAGCCGGTGGGCGTGGCGGCGCTGATCACGCCGTGGAATTTTCCCGCCGCGATGCTCACGCGCAAGGCCGGTGCGGCGCTCGCTGCCGGCTGCACGGTGGTGGCGAAGCCGGCGTCGCAGACGCCGTTCACCGCGCTGGCGCTGGCCGAACTCGCGCAGCGCGCCGGCCTGCCGCCGGGCGTGCTGAACGTGGTCACCGGCGACGCGGCGACCATCGGCGGCGTGCTGACTTCGCATCCACTGGTGAGAAAAGTGTCGTTCACCGGATCGACCGCGGTGGGCAAACAGCTGCTCGCGCAGAGCGCCGGCACGCTGAAGCACGTGTCGCTCGAACTCGGCGGCAACGCGCCCTTCATCGTGTTCGACGACGCCGACCTCGATTCGGCAGTGACGGGGGCGCTCGCCAGCAAGTACCGCAACAGCGGGCAGACCTGCGTGTGCGCCAACCGGGTGTTCGTGCAAGGCGCAATCTACGACGCCTTCGCCGAAAAGTTCAGCGCCGCGGTGGCGCAGCTGAAGGTGGGGGAGGGCTTCATGCCGGGTGTGGAAACCGGACCGCTGATCAATCCCGCCGCGCTGGAGAAGGTCGAAACGCACATCGCCGATGCACTCGCGCACGGCGCGACGCTGCTCACCGGTGGCCATCGCCACGCGCTCGGCGGCCAGTTCTTCC
>JAKBJA010000057.1 GCA_021836225.1 Pseudomonadota bacterium
TGGCGTTGATCATCATTTATCTGGTGCTGGCGGCGCAGTTCGAAAGCTTCGTCTCGCCCTTCATCATCCTGCTCACCGTGCCGCTCGCCGCCACCGGCGCGTTGCTGGCGCTGAAGCTCACCGGCGCGACCCTCAACGTCTACAGCCAGATCGGACTGGTGATGCTGGTCGGCCTGATCACCAAGCACGGCATCCTGATCGTCGAATTCGCCAACCAGTTGCGCGAACGCGGCAAGCCCAGGGTCGAGGCGGTGATCGAGGCCGCCAGCCTGCGTCTGCGGCCGATTCTGATGACCACCGCGGCGATGGTGCTGGGCGCGGTGCCGCTCGCGCTCGCCACCGGCGCCGGCGCGGAGTCGCGCTCGCCCATCGGCTGGGTCATCGTCGGCGGCTTGCTGCTCGGTACTCTGCTGACGTTGTTCGTGATCCCAGTGGCCTATACCCTGCTGACGCGCGACCGCGCAGCCGCCGTCAGCGCACCCCAACCGCTCGCCCCCACTCCCCAGAATTGACGAAATCGCCCACCGCCTTGACGAAGCTTCGTCAGGGCGGTGGCGGCTCGCCTTCATCATGCCGTCAAACCCGCCTGATTTAATGCGGTTTTCCACGCCATCCGGCGTCACGGGAGACTGGCATGAACCCTGCTCAATCCTATGCAAAGACACCGCAAGGAGAAACCGAGATGATCGAAATCGAACCCGGCAACATCCTGGACATCAGCCTGAAAGAGGATGCCCAGGGCCGCGATCGCGTTGAGGTGACGCTGCAATCACACGGCTGCGCCCTCAACCTCACCCCGCATCAGGCACGTGTGTTGGCGACCGAACTCATCATGGCGGTCAACCGCGCCGAAGTGCGCAGCAATCTCAAGCACAGTCAGAACATGGTGCGCAGCACCCAACCGGCCGAGCAAAAGCGGGGGCTGTTCCACCAGGCTTTTGCCAAATAGTTTTCAGGCCAGTCGGCTTCGACTGGACCGGGGTAGCGGGCAGCCAGCCTGAGCTATCCAATAAGTCGCCTCCGATTGTCGGAGGCCCGCCATCCGTGATAGGGTGGCACTCAGGCGCGAAGGATTCGTCCTCGCGCCTTTTTATTTATGCCCTTCAGGGTGTTTTCACTACTTCGCAGGAACTCAGCATGGCTGTCATCGAACTCACCAAGGACAATTTCGAATCCACCATCAACGGCAACGATGTCGTCGTCGTCGACTTCTGGGCGCCCTGGTGCGGGCCCTGCCGCGGCTTCGCGCCGATTTTCGAGGCTGCGTCCGAGAACCACGCCAATATCGTGTTCGCCAAGGTCAACACCGAGGTCGAGCAGGAGCTGGCCGGCTATTTCCAGATCCGCTCGATTCCCACCCTGATGGTGTTCCGCGAACAGGTCATCCTCTATTCGGAAGCCGGCTCGCTGCCCGCCAACGCGCTGGATTCCCTGATCGAGCAGGTGATGGGCCTGGACATGGCGCAGGTCCACAAGGACATCGCCGAGCAGCAGGCACAGCAGGGGCAGGCCTAAGCGCGCAGCAACTGCCGCAGCAGCGGCAGCTTGATCGGGCGGCGCGTTTCCAGGCTGAACCGGTCGAGCGCCTCGAGCACCCGCAGCAGGCTCTGCATGTCGCGCGCGGTGTGATTCAACAGATAGTCCGCCACCTGGGGTTCCAGCCGGAAGCCCAGGGTTTCGGCGTGCTGGCCCAGTGCGGCGCGCTTCTCGGCGTCGTTAAGGCCATGCAGCTGGAACACCAGTCCCCAGCCAAGCCGGGTCTTCAAGTCCGGCATGACCGGCAGTTCAGCCGGCGCCACATTGCCCGCCGCCAGCCACAGCCCGCCCGCCTCGCGCACCCGGTTGAACGCGGCGAAGCCCGCGTGCTGCTGTGCTTCGGTCCAGGTTTCCACCTGATCCGCGATTACTGCCTGCGCCGCCTGCTGTCCGCTGAAATCGACCGTCATCCCGCGCGCCTGGCAGGCATGCCCCCAGGCCGCCAGCAGATAACTCTTGCCGCTGCCCGGCGCGCCCCATACGTAGACCATGCGCTCGGCGGCGCTGCCGTCGAGCATGGCCTGCAATTGCGCCATCAGCTCGACGTTGCGCCCCGCCACGAAACGAGCGAGTTCGGGCCGGGCGGGGGGACGGATATCGAGAAGCAGTTGTTGCATAGGGGCGCAAGGATACGGCACTTGTCCCCGGCGCGGTAGCCGGGGGAAAGCCCCGCCTGGCTCCAGAAAAACCCGGGCGCCGCCAGGTGAAAACGCCTGCCGCACGCAGCTATACTTGGCGTTTTCGCACTTGATGCCCGAGCCGCCCCGATGAGCCTTGCCTTTCCCTTTCCCGTTCCGGTCAGACCCGTGATCCAAGCGCCGCCGATGGTGGAGGAAGTGCTCACCGACGACGAGCGCACGGCGCTGAAAGCGCGCATCAAGCGCCTGATGAAGGAACAGGATGCGGTGCTGGTCGCGCATTACTACACGTCAGCCGACCTGCAGGACCTGGCCGAGGAAACCGGCGGCTGCGTGTCCGACTCGCTGGAAATGGCGCGCTTCGGTCATGCCCATCCGGCGAAGACGCTGATCGTCGCCGGGGTCAAGTTCATGGGCGAGACGGCGAAGATCCTCAACCCGGAAAAGCGCGTCATCATGCCCGACCTGGCCGCCGAGTGTTCGCTCGACCTCGCCTGCCCGGCCGACGAGTTCGCAGCCTTCTGCGACGCCCACCCTGACCGATTGTCGGTCGTCTACGCGAACACCAGTGCCGCGGTGAAGGCGCGCGCCGACTGGGTCGTCACCTCTGGCATCGCCGCCAAGATCGTCAAATACCTGCATCAGCAGGGCAACAAACTGCTGTGGGCGCCGGACCGCCACCTCGGCAACTACGTGCAACGGGTGACCGGTGCCGACATGCTGCTGTGGCAAGGTTCCTGCGTGGTGCACGAAGCGTTCAAGGCCGAAGCACTGAAGAAGCTGCGCGCCGAGCACCCGAACGCTGCGGTGCTGGTGCACCCGGAGTCGCCCGAGTCGGTGATCGCGCTCGCCGACGTGGTCGGCTCGACCACGCAACTGATTGAGGCCGTGCGCACGCTGCCCAATCCTGAATTCATCGTCGCCACCGACAACGGCATCTTCCACAAGATGCACGCCGCAGCACCCGGCAAACTTTTGCTGGAAGCGCCGACCGCCGGCGAGGGCGCGACCTGCCAGTCCTGCGCCCACTGCCCGTGGATGGCGATGAACGGTCTGCGGAAGCTCGCCGCCGTGCTGGAGAACGGCGGCAACGAGATCCATATCGAGGAATCCATCCGCGCCAAAGCCGCCGTTTCGATCCAGCGCATGCTGGACTTCGCGGCGGCCGAAAAGGCCGGCCGCATCCAACTGGGCGACTAAGGGGAGCGCACCATGGCCGGAGCCAGCCTGCTCGCGCTGATCGACGACATCGCCACCATCCTCGACGATGTGTCGGTGATGACCAAGGTCGCGGCGAAAAAAACCGCCGGTGTGCTGGGCGATGACCTCGCACTGAACGCCCAGCAGGTCGCCGGGGTGAAGGCCGAGCGCGAACTGCCGGTGGTGTGGGCCGTTGCCAAAGGCTCGCTGATCAACAAGGCGATTCTGGTGCCGGCGGCGCTCGCCATCAGCGCTTTCGCGCCCTGGGCGGTAACGCCGCTGTTGATGCTGGGCGGCGCGTTTCTCAGTTTTGAAGGGTTTGAGAAACTGGCGCACAAGACCCTGCACCGCGAGGAAGACGCAGCCCATCGCACCGAACTCGCACAGGCGGTGGCCGACCCGGCGATCGACCTGGTCGCACTGGAAAAGGACAAGATCAAGGGCGCGATCCGCACCGACTTCATCCTGTCGGCCGAAATCATCGTCATCACCCTCGGCACCGTCGCGGCTGCTTCCTTCGGCAAACAGGTCACCGTGCTCGCCGGCATCGCGCTTGTCATGACCGTCGGCGTCTACGGCCTGGTCGCCGGCATCGTCAAGCTCGATGACGCCGGACTCTACCTCAGCCAGCGTCCCGCCCGCTGGATTCGCGCGCTGGGGCGTCGCATCCTCGCCGCTGCGCCGGTTCTGATGAAAAGCCTTGCAATCATCGGTACCGCAGCGATGTTCCTGGTCGGCGGCGGCATCCTGATCCACGGCATACCAGGCACCCATGACCTGGTCCACGCCGTCACCCAAGCTGCGGAAACCCTGCCGGTGGTCGGTGGCGTACTGGCCATGCTCGTTCCGTTTTTAATCGATGCGCTGGCCGGCGTCGTCGCGGGCGCGATGGTTCTGGGCGGCCTGACTGCCGTCCGCCGGCTAATCCGCTAACCCGGCTCTGGCTTATTTCTGGAACGGCTGGATCAGCTTGCGCACCGTGTCGTAGGCAGGGTCGTCAACCACGACGAAGCCATCACAAGCCTTGTCGAAGGCTTCCAGCGTGGCGGCCCGCTCGGGGGTGCTCTTGTTCAGGGCCAATAGCGCATTGCGCAGCTGGTTGCGCACCGCCTCCGGCATGCCGGGATGCACGGCAAAGATATACGAAGGCAGCGGCGCGGTGCTGCCGACCACCGCGATGCCCTTGCCCTTGAACTCATCAGCGACGGAATCCTTGAGGATGCCGCCGTCGAAGTCGCCCGCCAGCACCGCCTTGGCAATATTGTCGTAATGCTTGAGGTAGGCAAAGGTCGAAAAATCGCTGGACTTCAGCCCCATCGATTCGACCGCCGCCCTTTGCAGCAAGGCCTTTTCATCGCCGAAGGCAAAGCGCTTGCCCTTGAGCCCGGCCGGCGTATTGATGCCGGAGCCGGCTTTCACGCCGATCACCAGGGAGAAGTGCGGACGCCCGTCGGCAGTGGGCGCAACCAGCGGAATCACGCCGTATTTCTTGCGCGCCTCGATATAGGCCACCGGTGTGAGGTAGGCAATCTGCGTCTGGCCCGTGCCCAGGTCTTCCACGGCGGACCCCAGATTGGGCGATGGCCGGAAGCGGACATTGAGGTTGGTGCTCAGCGCAAGGTGATTGGTCAGCGCGCTCATGCGCTTGATCATCTCGACCGGAATATCCATGGCCACCGAGCCCATGGTGACTTCCCGGGTTTGCGTGCCTGGATTGGGTGCGGCCCAGACGGAGGCAAGCGATACGCTCAGCAGTACGGTAGCCAGCAGGGTCTGATATGCCTGTTTCAAATTCATGAGGTTTCCCTTTCCTGGAATCGGATTGCATCGGTATACACGCTGTAACGGTTTCGCCCGCTATGCTTGGCCTGATAGAGCGCCTTGTCGGCCGCATAGTAGAGCGCCTGCGGCGTTTTCATCGAATTGTCGTATTGCGCAATGCCCACACTCAGGCTGATATTCAAGCGGGATCCCTCGTAGTCAAACCGATGTGCCCGCACGCTTTCCAGGAGTATCTCGATGAACATTTCGGCCTGCGCGGCATCCGTGTGATAGAGCACGATGCCGAATTCGTCGCCCCCGAGACGCGCAGGCAAGTCGGACTTGCGGACATGCAGGCGCATGAGGCTGCTGATATCCCGCAGCACCTCATCCCCGGCGCCGTGACCATGTCTGTCGTTGATCAGTTTGAAATGGTCGATGTCGAACAGCACCAGCGTAATCTCTTCATCAAAACGCTCGGACTGATGGAACATCCGTGACAGGGTTTCATCGAATTTGCGGCGGTTGGGCAACTCGGTCAGCCAGTCGGTCGTGGCCATGGTGCTGAGCAAATCGAGTGCCTGCTCAAGCTCCCGGGTACGCCCCCCCAGCTGGACGTTCTTGTCCCGCAACTCCTGGTTGGCAAAGTCGATCTTGTTATGCAACTGGTGGTGATAACTGGCGAGCGACCTGTTCAGGGTGTTGAACACCGATACCAGCCGCCCGATTTCGTCCCGGCTTTTCACCTCCAGATCGCGGGCGATGAAGGAGTCGCCCCTTTCCACCGCCTCCTCCATCGCCGTCGTCAGCTTGCGGATCGGCGAGACGATGCCGCTTGCGGTAAAAAAATAGACAATCAGTCCGAGTATCGTGCCAAAAATGATCTGTTCGATGAAAACGCGCCAGTAGAGCTCATTGAGCGCACTTTCCAGCGCATCGGTCGACATATCGACGGTCACGCCGCCGATGGTCTGGCCGTCGAATACGACGGGCGATTCAAAGCGCTTGTAGGACCCGGCCCCCTCCCCCAGCGCCTGGGTCATCGCGCGTCCGCCCCGGTTGAGAATGACGACGCGGATCACGTTGGCCTGCCGCGCGACATTGGCGGCCAGGATTTCCAGATTGCCATAGTCGTATCCGGCGACCAGGGAAGCCGCGCCGGAAGCGGTGGCATTGGCCACGCTCTGGCCCGCCTTGTCGATCAATTCGCCGAGAGGGCCACGCTCGTTCTGGACGCGAAGCACGCCGATGGCGGCCGAGGTCATCAGGACACCAGCCATGACATAGCCCACGAGCTTGCTGCCCAAACCGAACTTCAAATTGTTCTCCTCCGTTTCCGTGTTTACGGCCATCCCCCCCCCCCGGAATTGATGGTACGAAATGTCAATTTTTAACAAATAAAACAATGACTTGATGTCGCCTTTTCGACAGCCAGGATGAAAACCGTACACCCTGCCGACCTCGTTGAGCCATTCACTCGCTCCGGTTACGTGCGGGACAGGGCTTCCTCCCGCAGCCGCGCTTGCACACCCACCGGCCAAGGAATGCCTCGCCCGACAAAACCGAAGACGACGCGGTCGCCCGGGAATATCCCGTAAAATACGAGTTTTGCAGCACCGCCCCGCCATGAATTCCCGCCTGCGCGAAATCCCCTACAACTACACCTCGTTTTCCGACCGCGAAATCGTCATTCGCCTGTTGGGCAAGGATGCCTGGGGCGTGCTCAACACCCTGCGCGGCGAACGCAAAACGGGGCGCTCGGCACGCATGCTGTTCGAGGTGCTGGGCGACATCTGGGTGGTACGGCGCAATCCCTACCTGGAAGACGACCTGCTCGACAACCCCAGGCGGCGGCAGATGCTGGTCGACGCACTGCGGCATCGCTTGCACGCAATCGAAGTGCGGCGCCAGGGCAACGAACTGGTCGGCCAGCTTCTGGAAGCCGCCGGGCGCGCAGTGCGCGAATTCGAGGCCTGGTTCGACGACACCGCCAGCCTGCGCACGCGCATCCTGCGCCGTCTGGCCGGGGTAACCCGGCGTGACAACATCGCGTTCGACGGCCTGGCGCGCGTCTCGCACGTCACCGACGCCACCGACTGGCGGGTCGAATATCCCTTCGTGGTGCTGACCCCCGACAGCGAAGCCGAGATGGCAGGACTGGTGGCCGGGCTGATCGAGTTGGGGCTGACCATCATCCCGCGCGGCGGCGGCACGGGCTATACCGGCGGCGCCGTTCCGCTCACCGACCAGGCGGCGGTCATCAATACCGAAAAGCTCGAAGCGATGAGTGCGGTCGAGATGCGCCACCTGCCCGGCTGCGAATTCGAGATTCCCACCATCCACTGTGGCGCCGGCGTCGTCACCAAGCGGGTGATGGATGCGGCCGATGCCGCCGGGCTGGTGTTCGCAGTCGACCCCACCTCGGCCGACGCCTCGACCATCGGCGGCAACGTGTCGATGAACGCCGGCGGCAAGAAGGCCGTGCTGTGGGGCACCGCGCTGGACAACCTGGTGTCCTGGCGCATGGTCACGCCGGATGCCGACTGGATCGAAGTCACCCGCCTCAACCACAACCGCGGCAAGATCCACGACGCCCCCTCGGCCACCTTCGAAATCCGCCGCTTCGCTGCAGACGGCAAGACGCCGAAGGGCTCGCCGGACATCCTCACCATCCCCGGCAGCCGCTTCCGCAAGACCGGTCTCGGCAAGGACGTCACCGACAAGTTCCTCGCCGGCCTGCCCGGCATCCAGAAGGAAGGCTGCGACGGCCTCATCACCTCGGCGCGCTTCATCCTGCACCGGCTTCCCGCGCATACCCGCACCGTGTGCCTGGAATTCTTCGGCACGGCGCGCGACGCCACGCCGGCCATCGTCGAAATCAAGGATTACTGCGACGCCCATCCCGACATTCTGCTGGCCGGACTGGAGCACCTCGACGCACGCTATGTGAAAGCGGTCGGCTATGCGACCAAGGCGCCGCGCGCGACGCGCCCCAACATGGTGCTGCTGATCGACGTGGTGTCGGACAACGAAATCGCCGTCGGCGAAGCCGCGTCGAAGATCGTCCAGCTCGCCAACTCGCGAAGCGGCGAAGGCTTCATCGCAGTGTCGGCCGAAACGCGCAGGAAATTCTGGCTCGATCGCGCCCGCACCGCTGCGATCGCGGCGCACACCAATGCGTTCAAGATCAACGAGGACGTGGTGATCCCGCTGCCGCGCCTGGGCGACTACACCGACGGCATCGAGCGCATCAACATCGAACTGTCGATCGCCAACAAGCTGAAGCTGCTCGATGCGCTGGCCGAATTCTTCGCCGCGCCGCTGCCTCTGCTGGAAGACGACGATACCGTCGCCGATCCGACGCAGGTGGAGGAAAAACGCCAGCACGCGCTGGCGCTGATCGAGGCGGTGAAGGCCCGGTGGCAGGGCTATGTGAACAATCTCGATGCCCCGCACGAAAGCGGAACGGTCTTCACCGCGTTGCGCGACAAGCACGTTCGCGTGTCGTGGAAGCGCGAGGTGCGGCGCGAACTGCACCAGCTGTTCATCGGCCGCGAATACCTCCCGGTGCTCGAAGCCTGCGACCGCATCCACGGAGATATCCTTAAAAGCCGCGTGTTCGTGGCGCTGCACATGCATGCCGGCGACGGCAACGTGCACACCAACATCCCGGTCAACTCGGACGACTACGCCATGCTGCAGGCCGCCAACGCGGCGGTTGCGCGCATCATGGCGCTCGCCACCGATCTCGGCGGCGTGATTTCGGGCGAACACGGCATCGGGCTGACCAAGCTGGAATTCCTCGACGACGCGACCATCGCGACGTTCGCCGAATACAAGCAGAAGGTCGACCCCGCGCAGCATTTCAACAAGGGCAAGCTGCTCCCTGGCGCCGATCTGCGCAATGCCTACACGCCGTCGTTCGGCCTGCTGGAGGCCGAGTCGATCATTCTCGAAGCCTCGGAAACCGGGGCCATCGCCGATTCGATCAAGGACTGCCTGCGCTGCGGCAAGTGCAAACCGGTGTGCAACACCCACATCCCGCGCGCCAACCTGCTGTACTCGCCGCGCAACAAGATTCTCGCCACTTCGCTGCTGATCGAGGCCTTCCTGTACGAGGAGCAGACCCGGCGCGGCGTGTCGCTGAAGCATTTCGACGAGTTCGGCGACGTCGCCGACCACTGCACCATCTGCCACAAGTGCAAGAACCCCTGCCCGGTCGACATCGACTTCGGCGACGTCTCGATCGCGATGCGCAACCTGCTGCGCAAGCAGGGCAAGAAGAAATTCAACCCCGGCACCTGGGCGTCGATGGCCTTCCTGAACGCGACCGACCCCGCAACCATCAAGGCGCTGCGCAAACCCCTGATCGAGTGGGGTTACGCCAGCCAGCGGATGGGGCACACCCTGTTCAAGCGCATGGGGCTGATCCAGGCGCAGACGAAAAATCCGCCCGCCACCCTGGGCCGGCCCAAGCTGGTCGCGCAGGTCATCCATCTGGTCAACAAGCCGATGCCGGGCGGACTGCCGAAGAAGACCTCGCGTGCGCTGCTGGGGCTGGAAGATGCCTCGATTGTTCCAATTCTGCGCAATCCGGCCAAGCTCAACGAAGACAGCGACGCGGTGTTCTACTTCCCCGGCTGCGGTTCGGAGCGGCTGTTCTCGCAGGTGGGGCTCGCCACCCAGGCGATGCTGTTCGAACTCGGCGTGCAGACCGTGCTGCCGCCCGGCTACCTGTGCTGCGGCTATCCACAGACCGCAGGCGGCCAAGCCGACAAGGGCGAAGCCATCACCGCGCAGAACCGGGTGCTGTTCCACCGCGTGGCCAACACGCTCAACTACCTCGACATCAAGACCGTGATCGTGTCGTGCGGCACCTGCATGGATCAGCTGCTCAAATATGAATTCGAGAAGATCTTCCCCGGATGCCGCCTGCTCGACATCCACGAATACCTGATGGAGAAGGGCGTAAAGCTGGAAGGCGTCAGCGGCGAGAAATATCTTTACCACGACCCCTGTCACACGCCGATGAAGACCCACGCGCCGATGAAAGTCGCCAACGCGCTGCTTGGCGGCGGGGTTGTTTTGTCCGATCGCTGCTGCGGCGAATCCGGCACGCTCGCCGTCAGCCGCCCGGACATCTCCACCCAGATCCGCTTCCGCAAGGAAGAGGAGATCCGCGCCGGCGTCGCCGCGCTGGGCGATGGCAGCCAGCCGGTCAAACTCCTGACCAGCTGCCCCTCGTGCCTGCAGGGACTGGCGCGCTACAGCGACGATACGAACACCGAGCCCGATTACATCGTGATCGAAATGGCGAAGAAACTGCTCGGCGAGAACTGGATGGCGAGCTATCTAGCGCGCGTCGGCAACGGCGGCATCGAGCGGGTGCTGCTGTGAGTTGTGCCCTGTGCGATACGCCTGCCGGAGCGGTGCTGTGGCAGAACGACTTCTGCCGTGTTGTGAGTGCCGACGAGCCGGACTATCCCGGTTTCCTGCGCGTCATCCTGAATGCCCACGTCAAGGAAATGACCGACCTGCCGGTGGCCGACCAAGCAAGCTTGATGCGGGTGGTGCTGGCGGCCGAAGCGGCGCTGCGCGAGGTGATGGCGCCCGACAAGGTCAATCTCGCCTCGCTCGGCAACGTGGTGCCGCACCTTCACTGGCATGTGATTCCGCGCTATGAGGACGACCCACATTTCCCCAACCCGGTGTGGGGCGAGAAGAAAAGGGATACGCCGCATGCCGCAACTGGCGATCTGGACGCGCGGCTTGCCGACGCGCTCCACTCGCTGCTAGGAGTTGGCCGTAGTTCTAAAGACGCTTAAGCGTCAAGAACCACGCTCCACCCGTAATGGGCAGGCCGTGGTTGTAAAGCCGACAAGTCGGCAACAACCACGCTCAGCCGGCGGCTTGCTCGCGCTCGGGAAACGGAATGACCTTGCCGCTTTCCAGCGCATGCTGCAAGCGCTGGGCGGGGAACACAGCCGAGAACGTGCTGCCTTTGCTCGGGGTGGACTGGATATCCAGCCGCGCGCCATGGCGGGTGAGGACGTGCTTGACGATGGCGAGCCCGAGGCCGGTGCCGCCGGTCTCGCGCGAACGGCTGCGGTCGACGCGGTAGAAGCGCTCGGTCAAGCGCGGGATGTGTTCGGCGGCGATGCCTTCGCCCGTATCGGTCACGGAAAACACGCCCTCCCCATTCCGCTCGCGCCAGGCGAGGGTAATTTCGCCGCCTTCCGGAGTGTAGCGTACGGCGTTCGACACCAGGTTGCCGAGCGCGCTGCGGATTTCCTGCTGGCTGCCTTTCAGCCACACGCTGCTGCCGAGTTGCAGGCTGACCCGATGCCGCCCGCGGCTCAGCGATTCGGCTTCGGATTTCAGCGCCTGAGCCAGATCGGGGACGTTGACGGACTCGTCGCTCAGCATGTGGTCGGCGCTTTCAAGCCGCGACAGGATCAGCAGGTCGTCCAGCAGATGCTGCATGCGCCGGGTGTGGTCCAGCATCAGGTCGAAATAACGGCCTCGCTCGGCGGCAGGCAGGTCGGGGGCATCGGCCAGGGTTTCGACGAAGCCACCGACCACGGTCAGGGGCGTGCGCAGTTCGTGCGAGACGTTGGCAATGAAGTCGCGCCGCATGGCGTCGACGCGATCGAGGTCGGTGATGTCGCGGGCGACCAGCAGTTTCTTGCCTTCGCCGAACGGCACCAGTTGCAGCGACAGGGTGATCTCGCGGTTGATCGGCGATTTGCACACCAGGCGACGCGAATAATCGGCGGCGTCGAGGAACTCCAGGAAATGTGCCTGGCGCATCAGGTAACGGACAAACTGGCCGCGATCGCGCTCGCAGTCCAGCCCCATGTATTTGCGCGAGGCGGGATTGCACCAGTCGATCTGTTCGTTGCCGTTGAGGATGACCATGCCGTCAGGCACCGCCATCGCGGCGTGCTCGAACTGTTCAAGCGCGGAGGTGAGTTCGCCACGGCTGGCTTTCTGGCGCCGCTGCAGTTTCTGCAGCCGGTAGAAGATGTCGCCCCAGGTGCCGGTGGCGTCGGGCGGCTCGACTTCATCGGGGTTTTCCAGCCAGCGCGACAGACGGTATTCCTGCCACAGGCGGCGCAGCATCACAAAGGCCTGGATACCTGCCAGAAAGCCCAGCGCCGCCACCCAGCCGGAGCCAGCCCACAGAATCAGTGCCACCAGCAACACGCCGGCCAGCACACTGAGTGGACGCCACCAGAAGCCCATGTTTACCTTCCCGAAAACCCGGTGGGCGGATTATCCCACTTCGGCCGAAAAGCGGTAGCCCGAGCCGCGCACGGTCTGGATCAATTCGGCATGGCCGGACGGTTCCAGCGCCAGGCGCAGGCGGCGGATGTGGACGTCGACCGTGCGCTCCTCGACGAACACGTCGTCGCCCCACACCTGGTCAAGCAGTTGGGTGCGCGAGTAGACGCGCTCGGGATGGGTCATGAAGAAGTGCAGCAGGCGGAACTCGGTCGGCCCCAGTTCCAGTGCCTGGCCTTTACCCTGCACGCGGTGGCTGGTCGGATCCAGTCGCAGGCCATTGATTTCCACCGGCTCGTCGGTCATCTGCGGGGCGCGACGGCGCAGCACGGCCTTGATGCGCGACACCAGTTCCCGCGGCGAAAACGGCTTGGTGATGTAGTCGTCGGCCCCGGTATCCAGCCCCAGCACCTTGTCACGCTCCTCGCCGCGCGCGGTCAGCATGATGATGGGGATGGGCTGGTAGCGCTCGTCGCTGCGCAGGCGCTTGCACAGGTCGATCCCCGACATGCCGGGCAGCATCCAGTCGAGCAGGATGACGTCGGGCAGCGTGCTCTTGAGGAATTTCAGCGCGTGTTCGGCGTCGCCGGCAGCGGTGACCGAATGTCCGGCCTGAGACAGGTTGAACTTCAGCAGTTCCTGGATCCCAGGTTCGTCTTCGACCAGCAAAATATTGGCAGCCATGGTAGTTCCACGCGTGTTTGGATGGTGGCCATCCTATGACAGCAGTATGACTGATTTATGACAGCGGTGCGCCCCTGCAAGCCCTTGCCAGCCCATGCGCTGGTAGAATTCGCGGCTGATTCGCTCATTCCCACTGCCATGGATAAAACCACCCATTTCGGCTACACGCAGGTTGCCGAATCCGAAAAAGCCGCCAAGGTGGCCGAGGTCTTCCATTCCGTCGCCGCCCAGTACGACATCATGAACGACCTGATGTCGGCCGGCCTGCACCGGTTGTGGAAGCGCTTTGCGGTGGCGCAGGCGGGCCTGCGGCCGGGAATGAAGGTGCTCGACGTCGCCGGCGGCACTGCCGACCTGACGCGGCTGTTCCTGAAGGAAGTCGGCGAAACCGGCACCGTGCTGCTCACCGACATCAACTTTTCCATGCTGCGCGAAGGCCGCGACCGCATGCTGAACGAGGGCAGAACGCCCCCCACCGTGCAGTGCGACGG
>JAKBJA010000183.1 GCA_021836225.1 Pseudomonadota bacterium
TCGAACCTTCGAAGGCAGAGCCGTCAGATTTACAGTCTGATCCCTTTGACCGCTCGGGAACCCCACCCAAACGAAGCGCGAGATTATAGGGTGTTTCAGAATCCCCTGTCAAACATCCGCGCGAGCAGGTAGTGTCTCAGTTTGAAAATCGTGAACTGAAATTCTACCAATCTGCCGGTTTGGTTATGTTCGTGCCTGGAATGACGTTGGGGAATTGGGAGTTCTGAAGCGCTGATGTACTGATTGCTTTAATAAAGTCACTCGCATCTTTAAGTTCCCTGGACATGCTTCTCTTCCCAGGTGATAAAACTCCAACTTTTTTCTGCCGATGGTATGACTTTACTAAACGGATCGATTCAGCCAAATCGCTATCCCCTGAAATTACGACAGCGCAATCATATTTATCAAGCCATGCGTCATTGAGCAAATGAACGGCAAGGTTTACGTCAGAGCCTTTTTCGGTCGTTTCAAATATTTCAGCATGCCGTATTCCTTGAATTGGATTGACAAGCTTCTTGGTTACTTTATGGGTAGTGAATTGGCCCAATATTATTTCTGTTTCGGGCGTTGTGTGCTTTAAGGCTCGAAGATATAACTGCTGATGAATTGGCTTGTGCGGATCGTGCGCAGTGCCTGAGACGTGTGCGGTGAAATACTTGATTGAATCTATTTTGTTGTGAGGCTGAAGAAGATTACTGCACAAGCTCATAATATCTAGCCATTTGAAATTGGTGCGTTTCAGTGCTCCAAAATACAGATTAAAGCCATCTACATAAATACTTGTTCTCATTATCAGACCCTGAAAAAAGCAAGGGCCTCCGAAGAGGCCCCGCAGCCCAAGTCTAAGACTTGGGGGTTGTAATGCACTGAAAATATATAGCAAGTATCGGACACATTCAAGTAATTATTTAATTATTTTTTGTTTCTTGTATGGGCCACGTTTCTTCGGTTCCTCTTCTTTCACTAGACCCGCAATTTCTTCCAGCGTCCAAACGTGGTCAGCGACTCCGGCTTCCATTGCCGGGGTGACACGCAGAGTTTTGTGAATCCGCCCGAAGTTGTAGAACATGAAATGCAGCGCCACAGCATGCTCAAGATTCTCGATCTTCTTGCTGAAGCCATTGGTCAGACGGGTGAAACGGCGCATCCCCATCCGCATAGTCAGATTCTGGCGCTCTACATGGCTGGTTGAGACTTTCTTTACATCGGGATTGCCGGAGATGCGGCGCTTCTCAGCGCTGACGAATTGAGACGGACTATAGCGTTTCTGAGTATGGAGCACTTCACCCGGATTGCTGTAGTGCTTCACCAGTATCGCGTAGTCGATGTCCCCACCGAAGGCGCTGTCTACGGCTTCGATATAGGGCTTGTGGCCGTCTGTGGTCAACTGTACGCGGTTAGCCAGACGCGATGCCAAATCCTCAATGAATGCGTGCGCATATTCCACATCGCGCTTGCCAACCATGAAGGACGGCACCAGCTTGGTGTCCGGGCAGATCGCCGTCCAGGTGTAAACGTCGCCATGACCGAGCACGCCCTTGTTTTCCTCTGAGACGTTCTTTTCCTTGCTGTAGCAGAACGACCAAATTTCATCGCACTGGATGCGCTTACAAGGCAGGTTGCGCATGGCCTTGTCCTGATACTCGGAACAGGCTTGGCCTACGTCTTCGAGCAGCTTGGTTACGGTATTGATGGAACAGCCAACAAGCCGAGTGATTGAGCGCATCGAGTTACCTTCAACCAACAGGCCGAGGATTTGTGCGCGTTTTTCAAGGCTAAGCTTGTTCATCTTCACCCCTCAAGCATTCAGTTCATAATGAATAATATGCTTGAGCGGTAAAGAAATCAAGTTCTTTTACACTAAGTCTTCTCCATCTTCTTTAGCACCACCGAACATTCTTGAAACATCATCTGAAGTTAATTGCTCTGTCGAATACACGCCCTTCTTTCCAGGAACGTAATAAATGAGGTTCTTGGATGCCATTCTTGAAAGTTTTGAATAGAGCGAGTTGCGCTTATGAATCTCTCCGGTCTTCTTGTAGAGGGCGATCAAAAGCTTATCTAGAGATATGATCCCACCAGCCTCTTCGATGACATTCACAATTGCGAACTCAGTCTTATCTCCATCCGAGAGACTCAGCTCTTGCATAAGCTCGTCTGGAAGGCCCTCAATATCCTCAATGCTTAGGGAGAGTTGGAACGGCTTATTGGATTTGGATGTATGGCGCTCTTCGCGTGCAGGAACGTCTAATGATTTATCAGCGCTCTCTAAATCAGAAGCTAAAGATTTGAATTTATCTGCCGTAGTCACATGCAGCTTTGCGCGGAAAGAATCTGGACCAAATTTCTGGGCCATCTTTTCGTGGAATGCAGTTTGTTCGTTGACAAACGCTAAATGTTTGGCTAATATGGACAACGCTTGACTCCCAAGTTAAGCAGATAGATTCGTGGTCAAAGTTCGATTTCTCGATCTAAACCTTTAAACGGCGGAGACGGAGAGATTCGAACTCTCGAAGGGTAGGACTAGTACCCTTTGGCGGTTTTAAAGACCGCTGCCATCAGCCACTCGGCCACGTCTCCATAGACAACAATATCCGGATATAAGATACCCAAAGGGGGCACCAAAGAGGTGCCCCCTTTGTTTCGTCTATGGCAATAATAACACAATAAAATGGATTTGCAAGTATTCTGCGAGTGAATTGCGATGAAAATGTAAGCCAATGATTTTTCTATTTATTTTTACCCCACCTAGCACTAGCCGCCTTCTTCGCAATATCTGACCGCTCTTCAGCGGTCAATTTTTTTGCACGGGCCGCACCGCCCTTGAGACCGCCAAGGCGACCAAGAGCAACCGCAGCCGGATTCTTCTCCGGCTCTTCGGGTTGCTTGGATTCCTCGCCTGTCGCTTGATCCACGATAGACTTGGCGAGTTGATTCAGGTCTAGCCGACCTTTGCTTGAGCGTTTAGGCATACCGCATAGCTTAGGCACCAGCTATGCCAACGTCAACCGTTTGGATTTTCAAACTGAGACACTACCCGCGAGCAAATTCCCCGTAACGCATTTAAATTTCACACATTGAACAGGAAGTTCAGGACATCGCCATCCTTGACGACGTATTCCTTGCCTTCGGCGCGCATCTTGCCCGCCTCCTTGGCACCCTGCTCGCCCTTGCAGGCGATGAAATCCTCGAACGCGATGGTCTGCGCGCGAATGAAGCCTCGCTCGAAATCGGTGTGGATGACGCCGGCCGCCTGTGGCGCGGTGTCGCCCTTGTGGATGGTCCATGCCCGCACCTCCTTCACCCCGGCGGTGAAATAGGTCTGCAGGCCCAGCAAATCATAGGCCGCGCGGATCAGGCGATTGAGCCCGGGCTCGTCCCAGCCGAGTTCCTTCAGGTATTCCACGCGATCTTCCGGCGACAGCTCCTGCAGCTCCGCCTCCAGCGCTGCGCACACCGGAACGACCGGGGCGCCCTCCTTTTCCGCAAAGGTTTTGAGCGCGTCGAGCATGGGATTGTCGTGAAAGCCGTCTTCGCTGACGTTGGCAACATACAGCGTGGGCTTGACCGTCATCAGGCATAGCGGCTTGATCGCTTCCAATCCCTCTGCGTCCAGTCCGGCCGCGCGCGCGGGACGACCTGCGTTCAGCGCAGCCAGCACCGGCTTCAAGGCCTCCGCGATGACTTTCGCCTCCTTGTCGCCCCCACGCGCCGCTTTTTCATACCGTATCAACGCTTTTTCGGCGCTCGCCAGGTCAGCCAGCGCCAGCTCGGTGGCGATGGTTTCGACGTCGGATATCGGATCGACCTTGCCGGCAACGTGAATCACGTTTTCGTTGTGAAAACAGCGCACTACATGGCAGATCGCGTCCGTTTCACGGATGTTGGCGAGAAACTGGTTGCCAAGGCCCTCACCCTTGGACGCACCCGCCACCAGGCCGGCGATATCGACGAACTCGACGATCGCCGGCACGATGCGCTGCGGCTTGATGATCTCGGCGAGTTGCGCGAGTCGCGGATCGGGCACCTCGACCACGCCGGTATTCGGCTCGATGGTGCAGAAGGGATAGTTCTCCGCCGCGATGCCCGCCTGGGTCAGCGCGTTGAACAGGGTGGATTTTCCGACGTTGGGCAAGCCAACGATGCCGCACTTGAGACTCATGGTTTTTCCTGGGATAGGGTGGGTTTGGTGTTGGCACGCTGGGCGGCGGCGTTCCACTCGCCTTTTTCGATCAGCGGCATCAGGTCCACCGCGCGCTCGATGGCGGCGTCGATCTCGGCCTGCTCCTCGCGGCGCGGCGGCTTCAGCACGTAGTTCACGACCTCGTTGCGGTCACCCGGATGGCCAATGCCGACCCTGAGCCGCCAGTAATCCTGGGTGCCGAGATGCGAGGTGATGTCCTTGAGGCCGTTGTGGCCACCCATGCCGCCGCCGAACTTGAGCCGCAGCTGGCCGGGGGGGATATCGAGCTCGTCATGCACCACCAGGATCTCGGCGGGCGCGATGCGATGGAAGCGGGCGAGCGCGCCGACGGCCTGGCCGGACCGGTTCATGAAGGTCTGAGGCAGCAGCATCCAGATGTTTTTCGGACTGCGCCCGACGATGCCATGAAAGCGCGACTCGTGGGCCAGCGAGATGCCCCAGTCCTGCGCGAGGCGCGCGCAAAACCAAAACCCGGCATTGTGCCGGGTTTCTTCGTAGTCGCGCCCCGGGTTACCGAGGCCGACAATCAGGCGGGGCGCTGTCATGCCGCACGCGATACGCAACCAGCCGAGCCAAGTTCGCCCGGGGATTGCGTATCCCGATTACGCCGCAGGCGCTGCCGGGGCTTCTTCGGCAGCAGGACCACCCTTGGGCGCGTTGATCGACGCGACAGCGGGGTTTTCCTGCTTGACGTGGGCCACCAGCTCAACCCCTGCGGGCAGCGTGAGATCGTTCGCATGGATGGAGTGACCGATTTCCAGCGCGCCCATGTCAACCTCGATGAACTCGGGCAGGCTGCCAGGCAGGCACTGCACGTCGAGTTCGTTGACGATGTGGTGCGGCTTGCCGCCGCCGGTCTTGACGCCCGGCGCCACGTCGGCATTGAGGAAGTGCAGCGGCACCTTGACGTGGATCTTGTGGTCCTTGTCGACGCGCTGGAAGTCGACGTGCAGCACCTGCTGCCTGTAAGGGTGCCACTGGGTGTCGCGCAGCAGCACCGATTCCTTGGCGCCGCCGACGTTCAGCGTCAGCACGGAAGCGTGGAAGGCCTCCTTGCGCAGCGCGTGGTAAAGCGCGTTGTGATCCAGTTCGATTTGCATCGGGGCAGCGGTGCCACCGTAGACGATGCCGGGGACCTTGCCTGCGTGACGCAGACGGCGGCTCGCACCCGTACCTTGCAATTCACGCTTGTATGCGATGACTTCGATTTCCATAGTGTTTCTCCAGTTTTGACATAAAAGCCCCCGCGACCAGGGGCATTCCCAGCCCGCTATTCGATGAACAGCGAGCTGACGGAATCTTCGTTGCTGATGCGGCGGATGGTCTCCGCCAGCAGTTCAGCCACCGACAATTGCCGGATTTTCGTGCAGCCGCGCGCGTCGTCGCGCAGCGGGATGGTATCGGTCACCACCAGTTCGTCGAGCGCGGAATTCGTCACGCGTTCGACCGCGCTGCCGGACAGCACCGCATGCGTACAGTAGGCCATGACCTGTTTCGCACCATGCTCCTTCAGCGCATTGGCCGCCTCGCACAGCGTGTTGGCCGTATCGACCATGTCATCCATGATGATGCAGGTGCGATCCTTGACGTCGCCGATGATGTGCATCACCTTCGCCACGTTCGGCTTGGGACGGCGCTTGTCGATGATCGCCAGGTCGCATTCGAGGCGCTTGGCAATCGCCCGCGCCCGCACCACCCCGCCCACATCGGGCGACACCACCACCAGATTCGGGTGGTTGCGCTTCCAGATGTCGCCCAGCAGGATCGGGCTGGAATAGATGTTGTCGACCGGAATGTCGAAAAAGCCCTGAATCTGGTCGGAGTGCAGGTCCATCGTCAGCACCCGGTCCACGCCCGCACCCTGCAGCATGTTGGCCACCACCTTGGCGGTGATCGCCACCCGTGCCGAGCGGGTGCGCCGGTCCTGGCGCGCGTAGCCGTAGTACGGGATCGCCGCGGTGATACGCCCGGCCGACGCGCGCTTCAGCGCATCGACCATCACCATCACTTCCATCAGGGTGTCGTTGGTCGGCTGGCAGGTCGACTGCAGCACGAACACGTCCTTGCCGCGCACGTTCTCAAGGATCTCGACCATCACCTCGCCGTCGGAAAAGCGCGACACGGTGGCGCGGCCAAGATGGATGTTCAAATGGCGCACCACATCGCTGGCAAGACGCGGGTTGGCATTTCCGCTGAACACCATCAAGTTGTCTATGGACACACGAGTCTCCGGCGATTGGCTGGACCGACACCACAACAAAAACAGCCGCCACCGGCGGCTGTTCGCTTAACTGGCTGGGGAGGTAGGGATCGAACCTACGAATGTCGGAATCAAAATCCGATGCCTTACCACTTGGCGACTCCCCAATAATGGGCACTACCCGGCGCAAAAGTCGTACAGCGGATGCCTGTCGAGACCCTGCGCCACAAACCCCTGCATCGCTTCGGGCAGCTGGCGCAGCACGTTGCGCGCCGCGTCTTCCGTTCCGAAGGATGCAAACACGCAGGCACCCGAACCGGTCATACGCGCCTCGCCGAATTGCGCCAGCCATTCGAGATGGCGAGCGACTTCGGGGTAGCGGCTGATGACCACGGGCTGCAGATCGTTACGACCCATGCCTGCGGAAAAGGGCGCTATTTTGAGGGCTGGCGTGTTGCGTGTCAATTCCGGCGCGGCAAAAATTGCAGCGGTCGGTACTTGCACCGGCGGCATCAGCACCACATACCACGCCGGCGGCGCGCTCACCGGGTGCAGGATTTCGCCCACCCCTTCGGCAAACGCGGTCTGGCCAAACACAAAGACGGGGACGTCGGCGCCCAGTTGCAGGGCCAGTTGTTGCAGGGCTTCGCGCGGCAGATCGACCTGCCACAGGCGGTTCAAGGCCAGCAGCACGGTGGCGGCGTCGGAACTGCCGCCGCCAAGGCCGCCACCCATCGGCAATATCTTGTCGAGCCGTATGCTTACGCCGGCGCCGGCAGGCGCGTGTGCCTGCAGCAGACGCGCCGCACGAACGGTCAGGTCGTGATCTTCCGGCACGCCCGGCAGATCGCCTTCGCGCACCACCCGGCCGTCGGCGCGCAGATCGAGATGCACGGTGTCGGCGCGGTCGATCAGCCGGAACACGCTTTGCAGCAGGTGATAGCCGTCGGCGCGCCGGCCGACGACGTGCAGGAACAGGTTGAGCTTGGCGGGGGCGGGGTAGGCGTGGCTCATTCGACTTGCCAGCTGTCCGCCACCAGGCGGATTTCCAGCCCCTCGCGGGTGACCACCAGCTTGCGCGGACGCGCAGAACTGTCGTCAGCGTATTGCAGGTAGTCGATCACCCAGCCATCCTGCCTCAACTGGACAAGGCGCCCGGCAGCGTCGCGCGTGGCGTTGAAGGCTTGGCCCGGATCGGGACGTGCCTGCACCCACCACGTCAGCCCCGCCACCGGCAGCGCGTAGCCGAGCGCTTCGCGCGTCAGGGTATCGGCATCGGGGGCGCGGCGCACGGGCTGGTTGGGCACTTCGAGCGCAACGCCTGCGGCATCGCGCACGATGCGTGCCACCCCCTGCCCCAGCGGCGAGGTCATCAACACCTCGTCCGTTTCCGCACGATGCCGCCAGTGAATCTGGCCCGACACGCTCTGCTCGCCACTCTGGACGCCGATGCGCCCCTGCATGACCCAGGCGGCCGGGAACTGCGGTTCAATTGCGGTGCGCGGGGCAGGCGGCACGGAGGCGCAGCCCCCCAGCGCCAGCGCCAGTAGCGCTGTCACGGTGAAGACACGCATCAGGGTTTGAGACGGTGCAGGGTTTCCAGCAGCACTTCGTTCTGGGGGTGGGTTTGCAGACTGGTCTGCCACAATTTTCCGGCTTCTTCGCGCTGGCCGCGCGCCCACAGCACCTCGCCCAGATGCGCAGCGATTTCGGGATCGGGGCGGATCGCGTAGGCCCGTTCGAGATACTCCTGCGCGCGCGTCAGGTTGCCTGACCGGAACTGCGCCCAGCCCACGCTGTCGAGAATGAAAGGATCTTCCGGCGCCAGCGTCAGCGCCTTGTCGAGCAGAGTGATCGCCTCGACGAGCCGGTCGGTGCGGTCTGCCAGCGTGTAACCGAGTGCGTTGTAGGCCTGCGCATCCTCGGGACGCAGCACGATCACCCGGCGCAGGTCGCCTTCCAGCACATCCAGTTTGTTCAACTTCTCGGCGACCATGGCGCGGTCGTAGAGCAGATCGGCCGAGTCGGGAAAACGCTTCAGTCCCTCCGACAGCACCTCGAACGCCGTTCCATGTTCCCGACTCTCGCGCAGCAGTTCGGCCTGCGCCTGAACCAGCCGCACGTTCTGCGTGTCGTTTTCACCTCGTGTGGCTGTCAAGAGCGCGCGTGCCTCATCCAGCTTGCCGGCGCGAGCCAGCAACGCGGCCTGGCGGGCACGCGCCGGCACCAGGTAATTGCCGGTCTTCACCTCGGCATAGTGCGCCGCCGCCACGTCGGGCTGTTTCATCTGCTCGGCCACCTGCCCCAGGTAATACCGCACGGTGTCCGGGTCACGGGGGCCGTATTCCAGGGTCTGGGTCAGCAGGTCGCGCGCCACCACGGCATCCCCCATCTGCAGCGACAGCAGCCCTGCAGCAAAGCTGACTTCGGCATTGCGCGGGAAATCGCTGGTCAGGCGGGTGAACTCCGCGCGCGCCTCGGTAAACTGGTTGGCATTGACCAGGGCGCGGGCATAGGCCAGCCGCACTTCACGTGCATGGGGGTAGCGCGCCAGAAAGTCGCGCATGAAGTTCATGGCATCGAGACGCGACGTTTTCCCCAGTATCTGCACGCGCAGCAACGCGGCAGGTTCCCAGCCGGGGCGCAGATCATCCGCCTTTTGCAGGGCGGCGATGGCAGCGTCGAAGCGCCCGGCGCCGGCTGAGGCCTGGGCTACGGCGAAACGTGCTTCCGGCAGGGCCGGATAATCGGCAGCCAGGCGCTCGACCAGTGCCAGCGCGGCCTGGGTGTCGCGCAGCTTGCCCATCAGTGCCGACAGGTGCAGAAAACCGTTTGCCGTGTTTTCCTTCAACAGAATGCGCAAAATGGGCTCAGCCTCGTCGAGCTGGTCCTCGCTCAGCAGGAGCGCGGCCAGGGTCTGCTGTGCGCGTTCCGAATCCTGCTCGGTCGCCGCCCACAGACGGGCGGCTTCCAGTGCACCCGGCTGGTTGCGCGCGAACATCGACACCTCGACGGCACGACGGGCAACCCGCGGATCCTGCGTCTGCCGGGCCAGATCGAGATAGGTCGACTGGGCGATACCGATCGCACCGCGCTGGCCAGCCACCTCGGCCACCAGAAACTTGAACAACATGTCGGGGGTGAGTGGCTGCCTGGGCAGCGCGGCCTCGGCCTTGGCCGCCGCCACCGCCTCCGCATCGGCGGCCGCGTCGACCACCGCCTCGGCTGGTGGCTGGGCCTGCGTCTGCGATTCCGACACCACTGGCTGCGACGCCTTGACGCCAGGCTGGCTGCACGCTGTTGCGAGCAGCAGCACTGCGTATAGAGGAAGGATTTTCAGGTGCGCCATGTTGTGCCTTATGGATGGGGTTGCTTGCCACGATTCTAAGCGTTCGATGCGCGCCTGCAAGCAAGGTTCATTTCGACCATATTTCGAACGCAGCGCCGCGTTGACCTGCACCCCTGCAGCAAGGAAAGCCTCTTGTTCAAATCGGGGGAGTCTTTAGGGTGTGAAGTGCGTTGTATAGAATTGCAGTGTATCGGTTCGATCCCGCTTGCGGGGACAAACCCACTCTGGCGTCGGACGACACGACGCCCCATCTATCGCAACCCAACCTACCCCCACGCCATGCCCGAATTGCCCGAAGTCGAAACCACCCGCCTGGGGCTGTTGCCGCGCCTGCAGGGCCGTACGCTCGAGCGCATCGTGGTGCGCAACCCACGCCTGCGCTGGCCAGTGCCGGACGATCTGCAGTCGCATCTGGGCGGATTGGTTCTGAATGCGCTCAACCGGCGCGGCAAATACCTGCTGTTCGACTTTGGTCCCGCCACGCAGATCGTGCACCTCGGCATGTCGGGCAGCCTGCGCTTTGCCGGGCCCGATGAGCCCGCCGCGCTGCATGACCATGTCGACTGGCTGTTCGACGATGGCACCACGCTGCGGCTGCGCGATCCACGCCGCTTTGGCGCGGTATTGTGGACCGAGAATGTGAAACGGCATCCGCTGCTGGCGCACCTGGGGCCGGAGCCGCTGACGCCGGAATTCGACGCGGCCTATCTGCACGCGCAATGCCAGCGCCGCAGCGCGTCGATCAAGCAGGTCATCATGGACGCGCAGGTGGTGGTCGGGGTAGGCAATATCTACGCCTCCGAATCGCTGTTCCACGCCGGCATCTGCCCCACCACCGCCGGGCGCCGCCTCAGCCGTCCGGCCTGTGCGCGGCTGGTTGCCGCGATCAAGCAGGTACTGGCGGCAGCCATCGCCGCTGGCGGCAGTTCGCTGCGCGACTACGTTGCGAGCGATGGCGAACTGGGCTATTTCCAGCTGCAAACGCGGGTATACGACCGCGAGGGCCGGCCATGCAAGGTCTGCGCCACCCCGATCCGCCGCATCGTGCAGGGACAGCGCGCCAGCTTCTACTGCCCGCGCTGCCAGCGCTGACGCTGGCTGCGCCGAATCAAGTTTGTCATTAACATGTCGTTAAATGACTGTGCCTTATTGGTGGCCCCCGCATGAAACCCACGACCCTGGTTGACGAATTCGAGCATTACAGCAGCTGGCGCGACGCGGTGTACGTGCGCGTCGAAGCCCTGCGCGACTGGCTCAACGCGCAGGAACTGGGCGATGCCGAATCCGAAATGCGGCTGAACCAGTTGCTGGGACGGCTGCAGGAGGACACGCTGAACGTGGCCTTCGTCGCCGAGTTCTCGCGCGGCAAGTCCGAACTGATCAATGCGATTTTCTTTTCGGACTACCGCCAGCGCGTGCTGCCGTCGTCCGCCGGGCGCACCACCATGTGTCCCACCGAGCTGTATTACACCCCGACACGCCGCCCTTCGCTGCGGCTGCTGCCGATCGACACCAAGACCCGCGAGGGCAGCATTGCCGACTTCAAGCGCGATCCCGGCGCCTGGACCGAATTCCCGCTCAATCTCGATTCTGCCGATGAGATGAGCGCCACCCTGATGCGACTGGCCGACACCATGCCGGTCGACGCGGCCACGGCCGAAGCCTACGGACTGATCAATCCCAACGATGAGGAAACCGCGCGCAGCCTGGCGCGCGACGGCAGCATCGAGATCCCGCGCTGGCGCCACGCGCTGATCAATTTTCCACATCCGCTGCTGAAACAGGGCCTGGTGATTCTCGATACCCCGGGCCTGAACGCCATCGGCACCGAGCCCGAGTTGACGCTCAACATGCTGCCGAGCGCCCATGCGGTGCTGTTCCTGCTGGCTGCCGACACCGGCGTCACCAAGTCCGACATCGAAATCTGGCGTCAGTACATCGCACCGGTGCAGGGCGCCAGTCGGGCGCGGCTGGTGGTGCTGAACAAGATCGACGGCCTATGGGACGAGCTCAAGACGCAGGCCGAAGTCGATGCCGAAATCGCCAAGCAGGCCGCCAGCAGCGCCGCCTTGCTCGATCTGCCCGCCAGCCAGGTCTACCCGGTGTCGGCGCAGAAGGCGCTGGTCGCCAAGGTCAAGAACGATCCCGCCCTGCTGGCGAAGAGCCGCCTGCCCGACCTGGAAGCGGCGCTGACGCAGGAACTGATTCCCCACAAGCTGGCGCTGGTCAGCGAGTCGGCCCAGGCCAGCGTTGAGGACGTGGTGGTCAAAACCACCGAACTGCTGGAAACCCGGCTCGCCACCATCCAGGATCAGGTCGACGAACTGCAGGGGCTGCGCGGCAAGAACCGCGACGTCATCCAGCACATGATGGTCAAGGCCAACGAGGACAAGCAGCAGTTCGAGCGCGGCCTGCAGCAATTCAATGCGCTGCGCAACGTGTTCGCCTCACAGGTCGAGACGCTGCGCCGTCATCTGGGCATGCAGGCGCTGCGCGACGAAGTTCGCCATACGCGGCAGACGATGGAAAAAAGCCATTTCAGCGCAGGCCTGCGTGAGGCGATGGGGCGGTTCTTCCGCCATGTGGACGGCAACCTCAAGGCCTCGTCGGAATCGATCCAGGAAATCCGCACCATGATGACGGCGATGTACCAGAAATTCAGCGACGAGCATGGGCTGGCGGCGGTCAACCCGCCGGATCACAGCCTGCGCAAATACCGCAAGGAAATGGCGCGGCTGGAACGCATTTTCGACGAGCGCTTCAATACGGTGTTCAAGATGCTGACCCTGGGCCAGCACCAGCTGACCGCGCGCTTTTTCGAGACGCTGGCGAGCAAGGTGGTGCAGGTGTTCGAACTCGCCAACAGCGAAACCGAAGCCTGGCTGAAGGCGCTGATCGCGCCGATGGAAACCCAGGTGCGCGAGCACAAGACCCAGCTCAAGCGCCGGCTGGAAAGCGTCAGCCGCATTCACGCCGCCACCGAAACGCTGGACGAACGGATTTCCGAACTGGAAACCGCGATGGGAACAGTGAGCGATCAGCTGGATCAGCTCGCGCGCATCAATACGCGCATCGCCGATGCCCTGTCCGACAATCTGGACGGGGCGCGACTGGCCAAAACCGCCTGAATTACTTGGCGGCGGTCAGCCGCAGGAACTTTTCCTGCAGCTGTTCCTTGGTCTCCACATAATCGGGATTGAGCGGGATGCAGTCGACCGGGCACACCTCCACGCATTGCGGGGTGTCGAAGTGGCCGACGCATTCGGTGCATTTGTTGGGATCGATGATGTAGATCTCGTCGCCCTGGGAAATGGCTTCGTTGGGACATTCGGGCAGGCAGACGTCGCAATTGATGCATTCGTCCGTGATCATCAAGGCCATGACGCTCTCCGGGTTATATCAGTTTCCGCTTATTTTCTCATTTAATCGCCGCGCCACCAATGGGTGGACGAAGGGCGTGACGTCGCCGCCCAACTGCGCGATCTCGCGGATCATGCTGGCCGAGATGAACATGTACTGATCCGACGGCGTCAGAAACAGGGTTTCGATGTCGGGCTTGAGGTTGCGGTTCATGCCCGCCAGCTGGAATTCGTATTCGAAGTCGGACGCCGCGCGCAGTCCCCGCAGCACGGCGATCGCCCCCTGCTCGGCGACGAAGTCGATCAACAGGCCGGAAAAGCCTTCTACCCGCACATGCGGCACGTCGGCCAGCACATCGCGCGCCATCGCCACCCGTTCCTCCATGCTGAAATAGGGCCGCTTGTTGCGCGCCTCGGCCACGGCGACGACGACATGGTCGAACAGCCGCACCGCGCGCCGCACCAGATCCTC
>JAKBJA010000116.1 GCA_021836225.1 Pseudomonadota bacterium
GGCCCCGGAGAAAATGTAGACATGGCCAAACCTTCATCCCGCAACAGCGGCCGCTCGAGCGGCAGTTCCATCTTCACCGGCGTGCTGATCGGTCTCATCGTCGGCGCGATCCTCGCGGTGGGCGTGGCACTGTGGGTCACCGGCAGCAATCCGTTCAAGTCTGCCGCGCCGGCGGCGACGTCCGGCCCGACGGCGCCCGCTGCGGCCGAGCCCGAGGCGGCACCCAGTTTCGATTTCTACAAGGTCCTGCCGGGCGATGCCCACGGCGAGTTGCCGTCGTCCGCCGCGCCCGCAACGCCCACAACGCGCTATTTCCTGCAGGCCGGCGCGTTCCAGAATGCGGACGACGCCGACAACCTGAAGGCACAACTGGCGATGCTGGGCGTAGAAGCCGTCATTCAGACCGGTGAGGTGGCCGACAAGGGCGTGCTCCATCGCGTGCGCGTCGGTCCCTTTCAGGCCATGGACGAGGTCAATCGCACCCGCAGCCTGCTGACGCAGAACAATATCCCGGCCACGCTGGTCAAAGAAGTTCCCACCCAACAGGAGACGCCTTGATGTTCACTCGCACTTTGGCCTTTGTTGCCGCCGCCGTATTTTCCCTGTCTGCCCTGGCCGCCGGCCCGGAGGCCTTCGAGGGGCACGATTACACCCGACTGAAGAACGCGCAGCCGGTCACTACCGGCAACAAGATCGAAGTGCTGGAGTTCTTCTGGTATCGCTGCCCGCACTGCTTTCAACTCGAGCCCGGCCTCAATACCTGGCTGAAAGCCCTGCCGAAGGACGCCCAGGTGCGCCGCGTGCCGGCCGTGTTCCGCGACGACTGGATGCCCGGCGCCAAAATCTATTACACGCTGGAGCAGATGAATCTCCTAGGGAAGCTGCATCACAAGGTGTTCGATGCCTATCACCTGGAGAACATCAACCTCAACGACCCGGCCGTGCTGGGTGGCTGGATCGCCAAGCAGGGGGCGGACCGCAAGAAATTCGAGGGCATCTACAACTCGTTCTCGACGCAGTCGAAGGCCACCCAGGGCGCGCGCCTCGCCACCACCTATGGCATCACCGGCGTGCCCGCCTTCATCATCGACGGCAAATATTCCACCTCGGTATCGATGACCGGCGGCGAGGCGCGCCTGTTCGAAGTGCTCGACCAGCTGATCGTCAAGGCACGCGCCGAGCGCGGTAGCAAGAAACCCGCGAAGTAACGCTGTTGCCGACCGCCCCGCTCAAGGTCTTTATCACTGGCGCGAGTTCCGGGCTCGGCGCGGCGCTGGCGCGGCACTACGGTGGGTTGGGTGCACGGCTTGGGCTGGCCGGTCGCCGGCTCGACGGCCTGCAGGACACCGCCGTCGGACTGGATGCGCGGCTGTATCAGGCCGACGTGCGCGACGCCGCTGCCATGCAATCGGCGGCCGATGCGTTTTTGAGCAATCCCGGCCCGCCCGACATCGTCATTGCGGCGGCGGGCATCAGCGTCGGCACGCTCACCGAGGCCTCGGAGGACGCAACGGTGTTCCGCGCCGTGATGGACGCCAATGTGCTGGGGCTGGTGCATACCTTTCAGCCCTTCATTGCGCCCATGCAAGCAAACGGCGGCGTGCTGTGCGGCATTTCCAGCGTGGCCGGGGTGCGCGGGCTGCCGGGCGGCGGCGCGTATTCTGCTTCGAAGGCGGCGGCCACGGTCTATCTCGAGGCCTTGCGGCTGGAACTGAAAGCGCGCGGCATCCATGTTGTCACGGTGGCGCCTGGCTACATCGACACGCCGATGACGCAGGTCAATCCGTATGCCATGCCGTTCAAGATGACGGCGCCAACCGCGGCCGCCAATGTGGCGCGCTGCATTGAAAGGCGGCGCGCCTATACGGTCATACCCTGGCAGATGTCCGTGGCGGCGCGCATGCTGAAATGGCTGCCCATTCCGGTCTATGATTCGTTATTCGAGAAAGCGCCGCGCAAGCCACGCGGCCTGCCAACTTAATCAGCCTTAAAAAATTCAGCGGAGAAGCAATGCCAAGCCCCTTGAACATCATCCTGATTGACGATCACCCCCTGCTGCGCATGGGCGTGGCAGGCTACATCCAGCAGGAGCCGGATCTCACACTCGTCGCGCAACTGGCCAACGCTGCAGAACTGCGTGCCTGGCTGGCAGCGGGCAACCGCGCCGATGCCGCCCTGCTTGACCGCTCGCTGCCCGATGCGGATGGACTGGACCTCGTTTCCGACCTGCGCGACCTCGGCATCAAGGTCATCATGCTCACCATTGCCGACTCCGACGAGGAAATCTCCGAAGCCATCTCGTCCGGCGTCGACGGCTACGTCATCAAATCCAGCGACCCCGACCAGGTGCTCGCTGCCATTCGCAGCGTGTGCGACGGCCAGAGCAGCTTCCCGCTCAACATCATGCAGAAGATGGCGCGCGGCGAACTCAACAACAGCGCACTGTCGGCGCTGACCGCGCGCGAAATGGAAATTGTCGACCACGTGAAGGAAGGGCTGTCGAACAAGGCCATCGCCTACAAGATGACCCTGTCGGAAAACACCGTGCGCAACCACCTGCGCAACATCATGGAAAAGCTGGGCTTGCGCAACCGCGTCCAGGTCGCCACCCTGGCACTGAAGGAAGACCACAGGCGGCATTGAGCCGCTTTCAACTCAAGGCAGCGCCACCCTTCGGCGGCTCACAACGTAAGCCGCCGAGGAATGTCGCCAATCAAACTATCGCTTGATGTACTGCCAGCCCTGCTTTTGGCGGTTCACGATATGGACGGCCCCGAATGGCACGACCGTCACGCCGGAAGCCAAGTCGCTATCTACTACGTGTTCAGATTTGAGGGGGTGGCCACAGGCAATAACGGGGTGCCTTCGTCCAGAACTTTCTGGATGAGCGGTGCTTCATCGCTGAAAGTCGTCAGCAGCTTCACGTTGGCACCATAGACCCCAACGTCGAACTTTGCCTTGGGCAGAACTGCGCGGCTCTGTCGCCAGTCGCCTGAACCACCACCCCCTCGGACGTTGGCAGTTCAACTGCCGACATCATAGCGATTAGACCAAAAATCAGCAGCAGTGCGAGTACGGCTCTTTTCGTCACATCTTTCCCTTAGTTCAGGTTTCTTATGCCGCCACGAAGCTCTGTGGCAGTAGTTTGCGATCACCCATCCATTTATGTTGCGAAAGGATGCTCGGGGGGAGTCCCGGACGGTTGGTGGCTCACCTGTCAGGCTCAGCGCGGGCCAAGAATCTTGGTCAGCATCTCACCCGATGGGGCGCCTTGCATCTTTTGCAGATTGCCGCTGGCGTCCTTGTAGAAGATGGTTGGGGTGGCCGTGGAGCCGAGTTGCTGCATCAGTTTCTGGTTGGCGTCGAGCTGCGCACGGATTTTTTCAGGTATCTGGCCGAGTGGTTTGGCACCGCCCTGGGCATGCTGTTGTTCGTGCTGGTTCAGGGCCGCTTGTGGATCCTTTGCCGCGAGGATGGATGCCGCTTTGCCCGGGCTGGTGGGTCCGAGGATGGCGACCATGACGTGGCGCAACTGCACTTTGCCGGACGTGACCCAGGGCCGGGCGTCATTCCAGAACTTGTTGCAGTAAGGACAGTTGGGGTCGGTGAAAGTGTAGATGACGCGCGGCGCATTGTTTTTGCCATCGCCAATCCAGGTGCTTTGCTCAAGCTGCTTCCAGGCCCGGTCGGTCATCGGTTTGCTGACCAGCTTTTCCAGCGATTTCTGGCTCAGGTTGTTGCCTTTCGCGTCGATCATGGAGCCGACGATCGCCTGCTTGCCGTCGGCAGTCAGGTAGATGGCCAGCGGCTGCATCTCGATCACGCCGGCATAGCCGGTCAGCCCGCCGGGCGCCTTGAACGTGCCGATCACCTCAACCCCCTGGGTTTCGAGCGCCTTGATCGGCGCAGGCCAGTCTTTGGCCTGGGCATTCAGGGTCAGGGTGCCGAGCGCGGCCAGGCAGGCGGCAAACAGGATGGAGGGTTTTTTAATCATGGTATTTCGTTCCTTTACGTTGAAGTGAGAAATCAGTGCGCGCGCAACGGGTTTAACTTGCTCGCCAGCGACGCAGCCGATAGCGCACCCAGGTGGGTAGCGACCAGCCGTCCGCTGGCGTCGTAGAACAGGGTGAGGGGCAAGGTGCCCGAGCCGGCGACGAAACCGAGTCTGGTGTCGTGATCAAGGAGGACATTCGCCAGATCAAGCCGGCTGGCGGACAGGTAACGCTGGACGGTCGCCGCGTTTTCGCCCTGATTGGCAAAGACGAAGCTGATCCCGGTTTCGCGTTGCTGCGCGGCGGCGAGCACCGGCATTTCGCGTCGGCAGGGTGGGCACCAGCTTGCCCACAGATTGACGACCATGGGTTTGCCGTCGGCCAGCGCAGCGAGGTTGGTCGATTCGCCGGACAGCAGCGTCACCTGCATTTCAGACAGCGCCGGCTTATCCATCAGGCGCAGACCGCCCAGTACCCCCTGCCATGCCAGCACCCATAACGCCAGCGCCAGGAGGGTCCGTTTGCGTGCCGACAGTCCACGCCAGCCGTGCCGGATCGCGCCCGACATCGCCGCAATGAATGCCTGGGGATTTTTGCTCATCGCGTCTCAATCTTTGCCCGACGCACCGGCGGACGCGCGCAAGGGGCTCAATTTGCTCGCCAGCGAAGCCGCCGACAGTTCCCCCAGGTGGATATCGACCAGCCGTCCGCTGGCGTCGTAGAACAGGGTGGTGGGCAAGGCGCCCGAGCCGACTTCGCGACCGAGAGCGGCGCCGGGATCGAGCAGCACGTTGGCGAGATCGAGCCGACCCGCGCTGAGGTAACGTTGCGCCGTCGTCGCGTCTTCGCCCTGGTTGACGAACACGAAGTTCACCCCGGTTTCGCGTTGTTGCGCGACAGCGAGCACCGGCATTTCGCGCCGGCACGGCGGGCACCAGCTTGCCCACAGATTGACGACCATGGGTTTGCCGTCGGCCAGCGCTGCAAGCTTGACCGGGTCGCCGGCAAGCGACGTCAACGAAAGCGCCGGCAGCGCCGGCGGTTCCGTCATGCGCAACGCACCGAACAGCGCGCCCCACACCAGCGCCCCTGCCGCCAGCCCCGCACCCAGCGGTTTGCGCAGGGTGGCCCGGCGCCAGCCGCGCCAGGCCGCGACCAGCAGCGCCGCCGCGATTCCGGGCCAAATCATGAAACCGCCGTCGCGGATATCGAGCATCGACCACGGCGCGTTGCGGTACGTGTCAAACCAGAAAGCGACAAAGGTGAGGCGCGCCACCAGCACCCCGGCGAGCAGCATGTCGCTCAGGGTATTGACGATGCCCGCCTGGTGGCGGCGCCCGACCAGATGCCCCACGCCCGCCGCGACCAGCCCGGCGGCCAGCAACAGCAGTACGCTGATGGGCAGCGCCAGGGGACCAATATTCACTGACAGCATGTTCAGCCTTTCCTTGCCTGTGCCAGGCGGGCGAGAAATGCGTCCGCACCGAGTGCGCCGATGATGCGCTCGACGCGACGTTCCTTGCCGTCCGGGCCAATCAGCAGCAGCGTCGGCGGGCCGAGGATCTGGTGCGCGCGCATCAAGGCCTGGTCGTCTGCATCGTTGGCGGTGACATCCGGACGCAGCAACTGCACGTCGGCCAAGGCCTGCTGCACGCGCGGGTCGGCAAATACTTCGTGCTCGATCGCCTTGCACGACACGCACCAGTCGGCGTAGAAATCCACCAGCGTCCACTGACCGCGCTGACCGGCTTCGGCGACACGGGCGGCGAGCGCCTGCCCGGTCTTGACCGGGACGAAGCGGGCCATGAAATCATTCGCGACAGTGGTCTGCGCGGGCGCAGCGGAGGTCGTCACAAAGGCCAGCGGCTGCAGTGGATCGCGTGCCCCGCCGGCCGCGCCGAGCACCATCGCCCCACCCCACAGGCCAAGCAGCAGCGCGAGATAGCGCGACACCAGGCGGCCTTTTGGACAGCCGAGCTGTTGAACCAGCATCAACAGGCTGAGGGCGATGGCCAGCAACCAGGCGCCCCACAAGCCCAGCGCCAGCGCAGCCGGCAACACCCGCGACACGAACACAATCGCGGTGCCGAGCAGAATAAAACCGAACAGCACCTTGACCCGGTTCATCCAGTCGCCGGGACGCGGCAACAGGCGGGCGCCGAGCGTTCCCACCAGCACCAGTGGCGCGCCCATGCCCAGTCCCATGGCAAACAGGGCTAGGCCGCCGGTCAGCACATTGCCGGTATTGCCGATATAGAGCAGCGCACCCGCCAGCGGCGCGGTCATGCAGGGCCCCACCAGCAGCGCCGACAGCACGCCCATGGTCGCGGCCCCGCCGACCGTGCCGCCGCGCTGGCCCTGGCTGGCGTGGTTCAAGCGGTTGCGCAGTGCCGCCGGCAACTGCAATTCGTAAAATCCGAACATGGCCAGCGCCAGCGCGACGAACATCAGGCCGAACGTGCCGAGCACCCAGGGGTTTTGCAGTGTCGCCTGCAGATTGGCGCCGGCCAGCGCCGCCGCTGCGCCCACCCCGGCATAGGTCAGCGCCATCGGCAGCACGAAAGCCAGCGAAAGAATAAAACCGCGTCGGGGGCTGGCCCCGCTGCCCGCGATCAGGCTGGAAAGAATCGGCAGCATCGGCAGCACGCAGGGGGTGAAGGTCATCAGCAAGCCCAGGCCGAAGAACACCGCCAGCATCCAGCCCAGATTGGTGCGCGACAAGCGGTCGGCCAGATCCTGGTCGGTGCCGAGTACGCCGCCGAGAGCCAGCTTTGCATCGCCTGCGGACGCGCCCGATGCAGCGTCGGGCGTGGCGGCGACATCGGCCAGCGTCACGCGAAGGGTTTGCGGCGGGTAGCATATTCCCGCGTCGGCGCAGCCCTGCCAGCTGACGTTCAGCGTCCGGGCAGCGGGCGCCGTGGCCCGGACCACCAACTGATCATGATAGACCTCGGATGCGCCAAAGAACTCATCGTTCTTGATGGTGCCGGCAGGCATCGTGACCTGTTGCACGCTGCCTGCCGGGTCGCCCTCGACCTTCACCTGCTTGCGATACAGGTAGTAGCCTTCGCTGATCTTCCAGTTCAGCCGCACCTGACCGTCACCGTCCTGGCTGACGCTGAGACGAAACGCCTGCTCCACCGGCAGAAAATCTTGCTGGGCATGCGCCGGCGATGTCCACAACAGGGCGAGCACCACCACCGACCAGAACGAACGCAGCATGAGCGCCTCCAAATCAACGTGAGCGCGCATCTTTGCGAGGCTTGATTAAGGCTGCATTAACGATGCTATTCTCGACGCACGATAGGGTGCCGAGCACGAAAGAGGAAAGTATGCGGATATTGCTGGTTGAAGACGACGACCTGATTGCCCGCGGCATTCAGGCCGGCCTGCACGCGCGCGGCCTGATGGTGGACGGGGTGAGAACCGCGGCGCAGGCCGAGGCCATGCTATCGGCCGTGCATTACCAAGTGGTGATTCTCGATCTCGGTCTGCCCGACGAGGATGGCATGAGTCTGCTGCAGCGCTGGCGCGCGGACGGCATGGCCCTGCCGATGCTGGTGCTGACCGCGCGCGACGCGGTGGAAGACCGCGTCGCCGGACTGCGCGCCGGGGCGGACGACTATCTGCTCAAGCCTTTCGATCTCGACGAACTGGTCGCGCGTTTGCATGCGCTGCTGCGCCGCGCCGCCGGGCGCAGCGTGGCTACCATCGAGCAGGGCGCGTTGCGCCTCGACCCGGAGCGCGGCGAAGTTTCCCTGAATGGCCGCCCGGTGGTGTTGTCGCGGCGCGAACTGGCGTTGCTGGCCGCGTTGCTGCATGCGCGCGGACGCATCCTCAGCGTCGACCAGCTCAAGGACAGCCTGTACGGTTTCAGCGAGGAGATCGAGAGCAATGCCCTCAATGTGCATATCCATCATCTGCGGCGCAAGCTCGGCGCCGACCTGATCGAAACAGTGCGCGGTGTCGGCTACCGCTTCAATATGGTGAACGCATGAGCCTGCGATTACGCTTGCTGCTGATGATCGGCATATCGCTGAGTCTGCTGTGGGGCGGGGTCGCAGTCTGGATGCTGCGCGATCTGGACGATGAAATGCGCCGCACGCTGGATCAACGTCTCGCGATGTCAGCGCGCATGGTGGCCGGGCTGATCTCGCAGAACCCTGCCGCGTGGGACACGCGTAGAGGGACAGCAGGCGTCTCCACGCTGACCGTGCCGGCGACGGCAAAAGGACTCGCGTGCCAGGTCAGCTCACTGCGCGGCGAGGTGTTCGCGCGCACCCCGGGGGCTGCGTCCGCCGCCATCGCAAGCACAACGCCCGGTTTTGCCGAGCGCGAAATCGACGGCGAACACTGGCGCAGCTACACCGTTGAGGCGCACGGTTTGCGCATCACCACGGCGGATCGCCTGGCCGAGCGCAACACGCTGTTGCGCGACGTGATGGCGGCCGCGATCGTGCCGTTCGTGGTCGCCCTGATCGGCAGCCTGATGATGCTGTGGATCGGGGTCAGAAGCGGTCTGGTGCCACTGGAACGCCTGCGCCAGGCGCTCGCCCGCCGCGCGCCGGATGCGCTGACGCCGATCCCCGATGCGCCGATGCCGCGCGAGTTGCAGCCGCTGGTCGAAACACTCAACCAGTTGCTGGAGCGGATGCGCGTGGCCATCAGCCGCGAACGCCGCTTTACCAGCGATGCCGCGCATGAATTGCGCACGCCGCTCACCGCGCTCAAAACCCACTTGCAAGTGGCCCGCATCACCCACGGCCAGGACGCCGAGACAGCACTGGATTACGCGGAAGAAGGCGCGTCGCGCCTGCAGCACACCTTGCAGCAACTGCTGACGCTGGCGCAGGTGGAAGGACCCTTTTCCTGGGACGAGGCGCAGCGCACGTATACCGACGAAGTCGCCTGTCTGGCAATGCGCGATGCGGCGCCCGATGCGCCCGAGCGCGTCGTGCTCGAAAGTGACGAACCCTCAGTCGAACTGGCGCTGCCGCAGGCGCTGGCCGTCACTGCTCTGCGCAACCTGCTCGACAACGCGCTGCGTCACGCTCCGGCACAACACAGCGTCAAACTGAAAATTCAATCCGCGCACGATACCGTCTGTTTCCGCGTGTGCGACAGCGGACCGGGGCTCACCACTGATGAACTGACCCGGGTCACGCAACGTTTCTGGCGGCGCGACGCGGGCCGGGGCAGCGGGCTGGGGCTTGCTATCGTTGTTGCCGTTACCGAGCGCTGCGGGGGATCGCTCGCTCTGGCACAGCGCCCCACGGGCGGATTGGAGGCGAGTTTGACGTTGCCGAGAGCGAAACGTGAATCGCCCCCGGTTTCCTAGACACAGTTGCATATCAACCTTATGAGTCTGCATCGAAAACCAGGCGCTTCCGACAACTGCCTGAATGACCGCTATTGGCTGAGGCTGTATTCAATAAAATTTGGAGAAAAACGCCAGCTCAACTTTATTTGTCTCAGTCCAAGTTTTGTTTGTCACTTACCACCGCGCTTTCTTGTGCCGCCGGTTTACTCCACGGTGACGGATTTCGCCAGGTTGCGAGGCTTGTCGACGTCGGTGCCCTTTTGCAGGGCAGCATGATAGGACAGCATCTGCAGCGTCACGGTATGCAGGATCGGTGACAGCGCGCCATTGCTGCCGCCTGGCAGTCTGATCACGTGGACGAACGCCGATTCCTCGATGTGCACGTCGCCGTCGGCAAACACATACAGCTCGCCGCCGCGTGCACGCACTTCCTGCATGTTCGATTTCAGCTTTTCGATCAGCTGGTCGTTGGGCGCGATGGTGATCACCGGCATGTCCTCGTCGACCAGCGCCAGCGGACCGTGCTTGAGCTCGCCGGCGGGATAGGCTTCTGCGTGGATGTAGGAGATTTCCTTCAGCTTCAGCGCACCTTCGAGGGCGATCGGGTAATGCACGCCGCGTCCCAGGAACAGCGCATGGCTCTTGTTGGCGAAGCGTTGCGACCAGGCTTCGACCTGCGGCTCCAGCGCCAGCACCTGCTGTGTCCTGTTCGGCAGGCTGCGCAGTTCGGTCAGGTACGCGGATTCCTGTTGCGCGGTAAGCCGCCCGCGCAGCTTGGCCAGCACCAAGGTCAGCAGGAACAGACCGGCAAGCTGCGTGGTGAAGGCCTTGGTCGAAGCGACGCCGATTTCCGGCCCGGCGCGGGTCAGGAACTTGAGGCGTGAGGCACGCGTGAGCGCCGACTCCGGCACGTTGCAGATGGTCAGCGTCTTGTCCTGGCCCAAAGCCTTGGCATGGTTCAGCGCGGCCAAGGTGTCGGCGGTTTCGCCTGACTGCGAAATGGTGACGATGAGCGCATCGGGGTTGGGCACCGAGGTGCGGTAGCGGTATTCGCTGGCGATCTCGGCATACGCCGGAATGCCCGCGATTTCCTCCAGCCAGTACGTGGCCACTTTCGCTGCATGGTAACTGGTGCCGCAGGCGAGGAAGGTCACCGCGTTCACCTTGCTCAACACGTCCAGGGCGTCGAAGCCGAACCACTCCGGCTGCACGCGATCCTGCGCCACTGCGACCAGCAACGTGTCGGTGAGCGCGCGCGGCTGTTCGTGGATTTCCTTCTGCATGAAGTGGCGGTAGTTGCCGAGCTCGGCCATGTCGGACGACAGTTCGGACACGTGCACGCTGCGGTCGACCTGCTTGCCCGCCGCGTCGTACACCGTCACCGCCAGCAGGCCGATGTCGGCGACATCGCCCTCTTCCAGATACATCACGCGCTGCGTCACCGGCAGCAGCGCCGAGACGTCGGAGGCGATGAAGTTTTCCTCGATACCGAGGCCGATCAGCAGCGGGCTGCCCTTGCGGGCGCACACGAGTTGATTGGGGGCCTCTTCGCTCACCACGCCGATCGCGTAGGCGCCTTCGAGTTCAGCCACCGCCGCGCGGGTGGCGGCGAGCAGGTCCTTGCTCTGGCGGTAATGCAGCGCGATCAGGTGGGCGATGACCTCGGTGTCGGTTTCCGAGGTGAAAGCAAACCCGGCCGCCTTGAGCCGGGCGCGCAGGGTTTCATGGTTCTCGATGATGCCGTTGTGCACCACTGCGAGACTGCCGCTTACGTGCGGATGCGCATTGGCCTCCGACGGTGCGCCGTGGGTGGCCCAGCGGGTGTGCGCGATGCCCAGGTTGCCGTGCACCTGCTGCGCCGCGCAATCTGCCGCCAGGGATGCGACGCGGCCCACGCTGCGTACCCGCTTCAGGCCGCCGTCGATGGTCACCAGCCCGGCCGAGTCGTAGCCGCGATATTCCAGCCGGCGCAGGCCTTCGAGCAGGATGGGAACGACGTTACGTTGCGCAACCGCGCCGACTATGCCGCACATGATTAGCTTTCCTTTTTCTGTTTTTCCGGCCGTGTCCAGCCGCTGATCGTGAGTTGCTTTGCCCGTGACAGGGTGAGTTCTCCGGCCGGCGCATCTTTCGTCAGCGTGGTGCCGGCGCCCAGCGTCGCGCCACGGCCAACGGTGATCGGCGCCACCAGCTGGGTGTCGGAGCCGACAAAGACCTCGTCCTCGATCACCGTGCGGTGTTTGTTGGCGCCGTCGTAATTGCAGGTGATGGTGCCGGCACCAATGTTGACCTTTTTGCCCATGGTGGTGTCGCCCACGTAGGACAGATGATTGATCTTGGAGCCGTCGTCGATCTGGCTGTTCTTGATCTCGACGAAGTTGCCCACGTGAACATCGCGCGCAAGCCGGGTGCCTGGGCGGATGCGTGAAAACGGCCCCAGCCGGTTGGCTTCGCCGATCTCCGCGTCGTCGATCAGGGTGAAGGCGTCGATCCGCGTGCCGGCGGCAACTTTCACGTTGCGCAGCACGCAGTTGGCGCCCACTAGCACGCCATCGCCCAATTCAACATGGCCTTCGAATACGCAATTGACGTCGATGATGACATCGCGGCCGCAGGTCAGCGTGCCGCGCACGTCGAGCCGCGCCGGGTCGACCAGCGTGACGCCATCCTCGAGAAGTGCCTGTGCGATTTCGCTTTGGTGGATGCGTTCGAGCTCGGCCAACTGCGCCTTGCTGTTCACGCCCAACACTTCCCATTCATAGGCGGGCTGGTGAGTGTCCACTTCCACGCCATCGCGCACCGCCATGGCGATGATGTCGGTGAGATAGTATTCGCCCTGCGCATTGTCATTCTTCAGTTCACTAATCCAGCGCTTGAGCTGGCGGCTCGCTACCGCGAGGATGCCGGTGTTCACTTCCTGGATCGCGCGCTCGGCCGGGGTAGCATCCTTGTGTTCGACGATGCGCGTGACTTTGCCATTCTCGCGCACAATGCGGCCATAGCCATCCGGATGCGCCAGATTCACCGTCAGGAGCCCCAGCTTTCCGGCCCGGGCGGCCTCCACCAGCGGCTGCAGCGTAGCGATGCGGGTCAGCGGCACGTCGCCGTACAGTACCAGCGTCACGCTGTCGTCTGAAAGACGCGGCAGCGCCTGCTTGACCGCATGGCCCGTGCCGTGCTGTTCAGCCTGAAGCACAAACGTCAGCTTGTCGTCAGCCATCGCCTGCGGCACGGCCTCGCCGCCAAAGCCGTACACCACGCAGGTCTGCACCGCGCCAAGCGCATGCGCCGAGTCGATCACATGACCGAGCAGGGATTTCCCCGCCAGCTTGTGCAACACCTTGGGCAAGTCGGAGCGCATGCGCGTGCCTTTGCCCGCTGCGAGAATCAGGATTTCAAGCATGGAATGAATTCGTGTCTGTCTGAATGGTGAACCGCATCAGCAAATAAATGAGCAAAACGCGCACCAAGTATAAGGCCTGTATGTGACTGCCCATGTGAAAATGGCGGCCCCTGTTTGCGCAATCTGGCTACGCACGACCCTGATTTCGCCTGCCAACTGGAAGGTGGGCGCACGGCTTTCGGCAGCCCGCAGCCCGCACGAACCGCCTCCATGGCTCGCCAAGCCCTTCGTTTCGGCGGCCGCAGCACAAAAATACGGGGACCGAAGTCCCCGTGACAGGCCAAAACTGAAACGTTTCTACTCTAGCGGTACCAGTTCGACACGACGATTCTTGAAACGGCCTTCATCCGTAGCGTTGTCGGCAACCGGCTGCGATTCTCCATATCCCTTCGCTGTCAGGCGGTCTGCCGCAATACCCTTGCTGATCAGGTAGTTGCGGACAGCCTCCGCACGCCGCTGGGACAGGTTCACGTTGTATTCGTCGCTGCCGCGGCTATCGGTGTGGCCAGCAACTTCCACCTTCACGTCGCCCCGCTCTTTCAAGGCAGCAACATCAGCGTCGAGAGCGCCAAACGCATCCGGTCGTAGCGCAGCCCGATCAAAATCAAAATGCACCCCCTGAAGTTCCAGTTTTTTGGGTTCAAGCGCAGTGACTGGAAGCGGGCAGCCATCCGCCGTCCTGGCATACACGGTCGGGCACTTGTCGTCGCCATCCACGATACCGTCGCCATCGCTGTCGAGTTCGCAGCCGTCGGCGTTCACCTTGCGGCCGGTTGGCGTACCGGGGCATTTGTCCTTGCTATCGACCACCCCATCGCCGTCGCTATCAACAGGCGGGGGTTCTTTGCATGGGGTACCGAGCAG
>JAKBJA010000158.1 GCA_021836225.1 Pseudomonadota bacterium
AAAAACACAATCAGGCAGTTCGTGCCTTGGGTCGCCAAATGATTCGCGTGATCTGGGCGCTGGTCAAACACGAACGGGAATACGAAAATCGATCAAAAATCGCTTGAAAATTCTAGCGGGATGTTCAGACACCATTTATCCCCTCCACCCTCCATTTATCCCCTATCCACGGCATCTTGTTATGGTTTTATACATGGTCTAGTATGAGACCATGATTACGCTGAATCTGAACCAGGCCAAAGCCCACTTATCCGAATGCATCGCCCAAGCCGAAGCTGGGGTGACGGTGGTCATCTGTAAACGGAACAAGCCCGTGGCCGAACTCCGCGCGATTCCCCAACCGCAAAAGAAGCCACGCCCTATCGGGCTGCTCAAGGGACAGTTTTCTGTGCCGAAGGCATTTTTTGAGCCGTTGCCGGATGAGATCATCGCCGCATTCGAGGGGCGCGGGGGTTGAACCGCTACCTCCTGGATACATGCACGTTTCTCTGGCTGGTTGCAGGCAGCGACGCGCTCTCCAAAGCGGCAAGGGAAATCATCCGCAATCCCGATAATGAGATTTTTCTCTCCGTGGTGAGCGCTTGGGAAATTGTGGTTAAACACGGCATTAACAAGCTACCGTTGCCACAAAAACCTGACCTGTTCGTGCGCCGCCAGCGCGAAGATCACATGCTGGCAAGTTTGCCCTTGCTGGAAGCGCATGTGCTGACGCTGATCAAGCTGCCGGGCATTCATCACGACCCGTTTGACCGAATGCTGGTATGCCAGGCGGTGGCTGAAGGTTTGACGGTTCTGACACCGGACGAGGCCATCAGCCAATATCCCGTTCGTACGGTGTGGTAGGGCTCAGCGCAGATACCCCTCGTGCTCCAGCTTGAGCAGGATTTGCTGTACCGCCTCGTCGATGCCCAGGCTGGTGGTATCGATCGCCAATTCCGGTTTTTCCGGCACTTCGTAGGGATCGGAGACGCCGGTGAATTCCGGAATCAGCCCCGCGCGCGCCTTGGCGTAGAGCCCTTTGCGGTCGCGCGACTCGCAGGTCTCGATCGGCGTGGCGACGTGGATTTCGACGAAGCCGCCCACGGCTTCGATCATGGCGCGCACATCGCGGCGCGTCTGTCGATACGGCGCAATCGGCGCACAGATGGCGATGCCGCGGTTCTTGGTTATTTCGGAGGCGACGAAGCCGATCCGCCGCACGTTGATGTCGCGGTGCGCCTTGGAGAATCCCAGCTCGGACGAAAGGTGGCGGCGCACGATGTCGCCATCCAGCAAGGTCACCGAGCGAGCGCCCATTTCCATCAGCCGTGCGGCCAGCGCGCGCGCCAGGGTGGACTTGCCTGAGCCAGACAGGCCAGTATAAAACACGGTGAAACCTTGCCTCTCGCGCGGCGGGCTCTGCCGGTGCAATTCGGCGAGCACTTCGGGGAAGCTGTACCAGTCGGGGATTTTCAGCCCGGCCTGCATGCGGCGCCGGAATTCCTCGCCACTCAGGGTGAGTAAGCGTGAACCTTCTGGGGCTTCGGATGCCGGCTGATGCTCGGCGCGGTCCTCCACATACACCAGGCGAGGGTAGGCGATGAGATTGACCCCGATGGCATCGGCAAGCTCGGCCACCGGCAGATCGCCTTCAGGCTGGATAAGGTCTTCGCCCCGGCGGCAGTCGCCCTCGGGTTGATGTTCACCTCCGGCAATCAGCAAGCTGCAGCCGTAATTGCGCGCGACGATGGCGCGCAGCAGCAGTGCGGGGGCGCTGGCCTCGCGCGGCGGTGCGGGCAACAGCGACAACTGGGTGGAGGCGGCGGGAAAGCGCTCGCGAATGGCGATAAAGCTGCGCACCAAGCCAAAGTATGCCGGGGCATCGGTAATGTCGCCGCCGGCCTGCGGATGCAGCAGCAGATTCGCTTCGTTTTCGATCGCACTTTTCAGGCAGAACTCGAACTGCGCTCGATGCATCGGCTGGCGTGCCTGCCAGGCGACCACCCGCCGCCAGCCGCGCCGCGCAAACAGTGCGCGCAATTCCGCAGGCGTGGCGCGCAGGCTGGCAAAATCCGGATGCGACGGCAGCGCCACGCCCTCGACCGCACCGCCCAGATGCCAGGTGCCGCTGTCATCCCACCCATCGCCGACGGTCAGCACCGCGAGCATGAATCCTTCGCCGTCGCGCAAGGCGACGCGATCACCCGGCTTCAACCCGGCGGCGGCTTTTTGCCGGCTGGCGAGCGTGACCGGCACCGGCCAGAAAGTGCCATCGTCGAGTTGCCGGTCCGCTTCGACGCGCGCGCATTGCGCGCGCGTCATGAAACCGGTGAGCGGCGAGTAGGCGCCGGCCATCAGCATTTCGAGTTCGCATTGCTGTCGCCAGTCGAGGTCGAGCGAGGGCAGGCTCAGGGCTTCCTGCTTGAGCGCGTCGCTTTTCGCAGGGTCGATGAGGTTGACGAGGGTGCCGCCGTAAGGCGCGATCAGTTGGTTCACCATTCAACTCCGGGTAGGGACCGTATTGCCAAAAATTTCAAAAAACAAAGCAACAAACCGGCCAAGTTCGGATTCCGGTAAATGATTGATGCCGGCCGCGCCCTTGCGTCCGCCGCCGCTGTCGAACCGGCTGCACAGTTCGTCGGCGCCCAACTTGGAGGCCAACGGGGCCCGCACGCTGACGACATAGCCGCCACCGGGTTTGGCGGTGAGAACGGCGTGCGCCTGCGCTGGCGACTCGACTGCCAGCTGATTGCCAAACACGCCGGAAATCCGCCGCGCCCATTTTTCAGCGGGCAGCATGAAGATGCGCCCGGCAGTGCGTTCTTCCGCGGCGCTCACGGCGACGGCGCGCGCCATGTCGTCCTGATAACCGGTTTTCAGCGTTTGATAGGCAGGCGACTCGGCGATGAAAGCGAAGGGATCGGCAAACGGGCGCAGCTGGCGATACAAATCGGCGGGGTCAAAAAACAGGTCGTCGAGCGTCTCGCCGTAGCCGTTGTAGTTGAGGCATTCGCCCAGCGACTGCAATTGCGCCAGCTGGTCGGCAGACAGGTTAAGGGGCAGGGCAGCCTGCCGCGCGGCATCGGCAAGGTTGTCGCCAAACGCGGCGGTAACCGCCCACGCCAGCTGCCTGCCCTGTAAATAGTGATTCACCAGCAAACTGGTGCAGACATTGGCGTCGGTATCGATGTGCGGATCGAAATGCGGATGGGCGGGAATGTCGCCCGGCTGATGGTGGTCGAAATAGCGCACATGCGCGCCCGCTTCGAGCAACTTGTCGAGCGCGTCGCGATTTCTCGACAGCGCGATATCGAGCACGGTGATGCGGTCGCCGGCCTGAGCATTGACGCGTTTCAGCAGGCTGATGTCGCGCTTTGGTCCGGTGACCAGTTCGGAGTCGGCTGGGTCAGCCAGGCGCAATTGATGCAAGGCACAGATGCCATCGGCATCGCCATTGAAGACGTCGTACTGCAAGACTACCCCCTGATACTTATTCTGGTTTATACCACAGGCCCTTTGGGCTCAGCCCGCAGGTGCGAGCGGGTGCGATGGCGCGAACGCTTCGATCTCGTGGCGTGCGTCTTCGGCGCGGCTCCCCAGGCCGCCCCCACGAACAGCACACCATACACCAGCAGCGCCAGCCGCGGCGCATCGACCAGGCTGTCCACCATCCCCACCGTGGCCAAGGCAGCCAGGGCGGCCAGCCACACCGTGGGTTCCAGCGCGCCATGGCTGGCCGGTCGCGCCAGCCTGACCAGCGCCAGGATCATGATGAGGCCGAACAGCAACGCCCCCAGCCAGCCCTGCTCGAACAGCAAGTGAACCCAAAGATTCTTGGCATGCCAAAACAGGTGGTTGCCGGACTTGAAAAACCAGAAATCACCGCCCTGTGAGAAATCGCCGTTCTTCAAGAGGTTCCGCCCTTCTGAGTCCAGCAGTTGAATGGCGTCCACTTCAATAACAGTGCCGGGAACGGGGTTGTAAAGCGAAAACTGCACCGGCCTTCGGGTGAACAGATTGCCTGCCCCCACTTCGCCGCTGAAAAATGTCTGGCTGAACGTCTGCCAGCTTGGCGTGCCGGGTTTGACATCGAGTTTCAGCCACTGGCACTGGCGCGAATTGAATAGGCTTTTTTCGCACAGCGAGGCCTCGAGCCCGGCCGAGCCGGCTGGCGCGCGCGCCGACAGGCGCAGGGTGAGCGTTTCCGACGGGCGTGGCGCCACCCGCTGGGCCATGTAGAGCGTGCCGGCGGAGTTGAGGGCGAGATAGGGATTGTCGTTCTCTTCGGCATAGCGGTAGCTTCCGGCTTGGTCCGGCAATTGGCTCGCCAGGTTGGTGGCCGGCAGGCTGCCCAGCCCCTGCCCGAACAGCGCAGTCATCGACCCTGAATCCCGCATGTCGAGCACCTCGGACCAGTGATGCAGCCGGATGCCCGCATCCGGAACGGTCTGGGCGATGCGCTGCTTCCAGAACACGCCGGATGCGCCCGCGATCATCACCGCAACCGTCAGCACCCCCAGCAGCGCGGGCGTGGCGAACCGGGCGCGATGGGGTGCGTGTTTGCCCAATGCCCGCCACGTTCCGCCAACCAGAACAATGAGCGCAGCGCCGAGTGCGATCGCGCCACCGCGCGCAACAGTGGAAAACAGGGCGTACGCTCCGAGCAGGAAAATCGCCGCGACCAGACCCCGAACGAACAGCGTGCGCGACACGAAAAACAGGCCCCACACAAATGGCAGTGCCATCACCAGATAGGCCTCGAAATGACCGCCGCCGGTGTGCATGCTGGAAAAGCTGCCGGTCACCTGGTAATCCGCCGTGGTCGCCGCGCCAGCAAATTGGGCCTGTTCCCACAGCGCCCACGCACTTACCCCCAGCACACCCAGGGCCATGCCGCCGGCAAGCCTGATGAACGCCGCGTCCCTGTCCGGCAGGGAACGATACAGGCCATAAAAAACCAGTCCCCACAATAGGCCCTTGGCGAGGCGCAGGCTGTTGTAATGGCTCCAGTAGGCAGACAGGGCATTGGCATCCCAAGCCTGCAGAGGCAACAGGCCCATCATCAGGCTGACGCTAGTGAACAGAACGAACACCGCCAGCAAGCCCCTCAGCTTGGGAACGTGCCAGGCGCTTGCCCTGAATTGCCCCTGCCACATGCCGACCGCCAGCGTCGTAAGCATCAGCAGATCGAATTCATCCCAGAAGAAGCGCCCGGTCCAGGGGGCGAGGTCAAGCAGGGGCAGGGCGACAGGGACAATAATCAGCCACGCGCTGGGCCTTCGCCAGAGCAACGCCATGTAACAGATCAGCCCCAAGGCAAGCGCGATTCCCCATAAAGGAAAATCAAACAGCCCAGCCGCGGCAAGCCCCAATAAAATAACGCCCAGGACGCGGATTGTCATGCTGGTTCCGGACGACAGCGGATTCGCACTTTCAACCTGCGCCGGATATTTGGGTGGGCTGCCGGCATGAATGCTACGCGACTGCAGCGTCATGGCCCGATCTGATGTCCGCGCAAAGTCGCGCCCATTAACGCAGGGCTCAATCACGCCCTGCGCGTCAGGTGCTTCCGGACGCAAGGTGTTTCTACCAGTCTGAAGTGCCGTGAACGTGTCTGCAGTTTTGTTCTGCCCAAGCAGTTCCATGAACCTTGAACGCTCCCCCAGCCAGAGCCCCATTGCCAATCCAGGCAGCAGGGCCATGACCTCAATGACATCCCCATACAGAAAAACATCGGAAGCCAGCGGCGCGCAGACCAGAAATCCAAATACACCGGCCATACCCCACAGCCGTGCCTGATGCCCATGCCCCGCCAGTCCTCCGATCAAACCGACAGCCGCCCACAAGATGGCCGGCTTGAGAAGTTGATAGACCCGCCCAGGAAGATCCCACTGGGCAAATGCTGGTTGGGCGAGTAACGCCTTGATATCCAGTGGCAGGAGGGCAAGGAAAACTACGGCAAACACCGCGATACCCCATAGTGCAGTCAGCGCGTGACTCGCCCGAGTCCAAGTGGCGAATATCCCGGCCGCAATCCACCCGAGAATAGCCCCCAGCACCAGACCCGCAATCAAGCCTGCGATCGGCCACGGCGCGGCGCGGCCGGCACCGCCCAACCCCAAACTGAGAAAAAGAATGGTAATCGCCAGAGAAACCCCAAGATAGAAACTCAAGGCTCGACCGGGTCGCGCTATCCACCAAGCGCGGCCCAGCCATTGCCAAGCCGCCCCGACAAATACTGCCAGCAGGAATTGCGGGAAAAACGCGGCGCCGCCGGGCCAATACAGCGCCGAATCAAAATATTGGGAGAGCCCTTGGGCTGCAGCATGAAAGGGCAGGCCGGCCTGCAGATAGACGGCCCAGACTGAGAGTGCTACCGTGAAAGGGAAAACCTGAGGGCGCTTGGGGCCAGAAGCGGTGTTGATTGGTTTCACCATTCCGCCACGCTACTGCCTTTTAGTCGCCGAGGAAACACCGGGCAGGGCCCGATGGTGTGATTATGCCTAGGCGGACACGCCACGCACGGCACGCATCCGTTTCATGCTCATCCAGCCCATGCCCAGCAGCCCTATCAGCATCAGCGCAACGGTACCCGGTTCGGGCACGCCGTTCGTCGCATTCCAAAAGTTGTATGTGCTGTTGAGTTCTGTATTGAAATTATTGCTGTTGCCCGCCCGCTGCTCGATCAGCGCACCCGCCGTGTAGGTATACGTTTTTTGCCCACTGGTCTGGCATAGGCCGTTCGAGCTGCTGTAGCTGTCGTTGATGTTGGTCATGGTCAGCGTCAAGCGGTAGCCATTTTGGGGAACAGTGCTGGAGGTGCCACTGGTCAGCGTTCCCGTGACACCAACCACCGTATTGCCCTGATCCAGCCATTCCAGCTGATTGTTCGTCCCCAGCTTGCACATTTTCACGGGCGCACTCACCACCGTCAGCGTCTGCGTCCCGCCCCCCAGGGTGAGGGTGGGGTTGCCGTCGAAATTGCTGAGGATCAGCGGCGCGGTCACCGTCCCGGAATGGTTCACGACAGCCGGCTGGGTGACCGTCGCGCCGTTCACGCTGAGCAAGTGGTCGGTGGCCCATGCCGCACCTGGGGCAAGCAATGTCAGCACGCTCGCCGCCATAACAGCCTTGAAGGTCCCTGCTATCGAAAATTTGTTCATCTTTCAAACTCCAATTAATCGAGCGTAGCCGCCATGCGCTGCCATCTGGGCAACGCGAGATGGTAACGAGTTACGCAATATTCACACCACAAACCTTATGTGTAATTTTTTCAAGGCCTTATGGATGCCAAGAGCATCAAGCAGGCGCCAAGTGTAAAGAAAATCGACACATTAGCTGGCTACCGCAGCCATAGGCTTTCTCCATGACTCGCCGGGATCCGTTGAAAGCCTCAGCGCGATCAATGAATAGCCGAGTAGCTGGAACAGAAATTCCCAGTAGGTGATGCCCAGGGTCAGCCCACCGGCCGCGTAGGCCACCAGCGCGGCGCGCAGCATGGCCCCGTAGTCGACCAGCCATGGCTCACCGCTGCGTCTTCCGCGGCCGATCATGCGAGTTAGTCCGATCATCGTTCCGGCGAGCAGCGTCACCCACAAGATAAAACCGGGAATGCCATGTTCCGCCAGCACCTCGATATAGGCGCTGTGCCAATCCAGCGTGCCGGGGTCGCCACGGCCGCTGAATTTGACGGTGACCGCACGCCAGCCTTCAAAGCCGGAACCCGTCCATGGATCGCGCTGTACGTAGCTCAGACCCTGTCGCCATGCCTCCTGACGACTTTGGAAGGACTGGTCTTCTTCATAACTGGTAATGGTCTCCATCCGCGCGTGCCATTTTTCTGGCAGATTCACCAGCGCCACGGCAACCCCCGCCGCAACCAGAAAGATCGCCAGGTACTTTTGCTTGCTGTTCCACACGAGGAACGCGCTCATCGCCGCCAGACTCACCAGCCCCCCGCGCGACCAAGAGGTGAGCGCAGCGACGTAACACAGGGTGATCGCGACCATGATGGTCCAGCGAAGCGGACGATCATGAGTTTGACGCAACCAGAGCACCAAGAGCGGGATGGTCATGGCCAGGGCGACTGCGAATTCATTGTTACCGCCGATCTGGCCGTTCGGGGGGCCATACACGCGATCGGCGAAACCCGTCATCACTGCCCAATAGCCGCCTTTCAGGGCGACCAGCGCAATGCCGGCCGCCGTCGCGACGATCAGGTAATGCAGCTTTTCACGCGTGTCGACCAGCCAAAGGGTTAGCAGCAGGGGCGGGAAGAGCAGGCCCACCTCGAACAGTCTGCCCCGGGCGGTGTCCGGCAACAGGGCAAACTGGGTGGTCAGGGCAAAATGGGCAAACAGCAAGCCAAGCACGGCCAGCCGCCAGTCCCAGAAAAGCGGCGGATATCGCCTGGTTCGCCAATAGTCGGCCACCACCGCGACGCAAGTAACCAGAAACAGCACCCTGTACACAGGAAATTGGGTCGTCCACTCGCCGCCATACGATTGCGGATGCATTGCGCCGAGCAGCGCAAGGCCGACCACGCCAATCCAGGGCTTGCGCCAGGCCATCCATACCAACGCAAGCATCATGACGAACAGGGCCATATCTCGCATAGTCAGGTTCCAGAATGCATTAGCTGATCTCACTCAGTTTCTTGCGGCGTGTTTTATGCGCATGTCGATTCTCACCCTGCGAAAACGCGTTGTTCCTCATAGGTTGCGTGGTCAGCGTCTTGCGGGAAAAGAAGATTCTGATCATGACAAACCCCAGGGTGCCTCCCAGCCACTGCAGCACGATGTCCATGCTATCCGGGTTTTTCTCTGGCTGGGCGATCCGCCCCACCACCACGACCACGGCCGTGAACGCAATCAACATAAGGGAAAATAAAGTCCCGTAGCCACGCCAGGTCCAGCGCAAATTGGACACAAACCAGGCCAGCAATGCACCCAGTGGAATGAAAAATAATACTTTGTGCAGCAACTCGGTGGCTGCACGAAACTCGGTGCCGTAGTAATAGGCCTCGAAGGGCACGCGTCCCAGAAAATTGTGCAGACGCTCGCGCAGGAAAGCGCCATCCGTCCTAAAATCGAAGGGGAACCAGAACATGAACAACAGCACCGCCATCCAGCCTGTCGCCATCATCAGCGGCAGCCACGCCGACCACGCCGGCATCTGGCTGGCAGGTTCCACACGCACGGCCAAGCGGCCGCCGACCCAAGCCCCCAGCGCTGCGCCCGCGGCAGCGGTGAAGAGGTCGGTGATATCGCTGACACGCGAATAGACAAACAACTGCATGACTTCCAGCACGACGGCGGTACCCAGCGTCATGCCCCACACGCGCCAACCATTACGTGTGCCGTCGACCCGCCACAACAGCGCCAGCGGTGTCCAGACCAAAGCATCGGTGGCGACTTCGTACAACGCGTAGGCAGGGTCAGCAGGCAGGCGGCCAAACGGAATCAGGTTGACCTTGCCGTCCCGCCATTGATGGAAGATCTCGACCAGGCTGATGGTCAGATCGAGCGGTAGGATGTTATAAACCAGCACGCCGGCCAGGTACACCCAGGCCAGCCGCTCGGCCAGCGCGGCGCGGGCATGGATCTGCTGCCAGGACTGCAGCCAGTCGACGAAACGCCCTCCCGCCCCCCACCAGGCCAGAACGCCGACGATGCCGCCCAGGGTTTCGGCATAGATGTCATTCTGCGACACCGTGCGCTGCGGGAAAAACAGCTGGGTGAATTCGATGCCGACGCTCAAGGCAATGGCCACCGGAATCAGCGCCAGCGTCACAAGCGCCGTTCGCAGGTGGCCGGTACCTGCCGACAGCGCGCCCATCCACAGGAAGGTCAGCGGAATGAACAGCAGCAGGTTGGCCACCCAGTCGGCGCGCGAACCGATGCCGAGCTGAAGGAACGGTATCGCGCCGAAGCGGGCCACCGCTTCGCCCCACGGCAACGCGCGGAGTTCAAGCGGCACCAGGCTGCCGTAAATGACAAACGCGGTGTAAACCAGCGCGGCCAGCCACAACAGGCTGCGGGGATTGCCGGACGTTCCCGCGTTCCTGCTCATGGCCGGGCGGCGTCCAGCGTGCGCAGCAGGGCCGGGGCGGCCCGTGCGCCAATGCGTTCCGCCCCCTGCCAGCCGGGATAGGCCGCCAGTTCGCGCACCAGCCCATCCGGCAGGCGGCGCAGCGGCTGGCCCGCAAGCAGGTGCGGCGTCAGTTCCGCCACGGCGACACCCAGCCAATCGGGCTGATAGTCCAGGATGAGGTTGTGCGCGGCCTCGCCGCCCCGCAAGGGTGTGACGGCGGCCACCACATTGGCGACCACGCGCTGGCGATAGGACATGCCCTCGCCCTGCCGTACCCGGATGCCCGTGCCCGATGCCAGCACCGTATTGGAGAAAATGTCCATGTCGCGCGGTACGTCGTTATGCGGCTGGATGCGAATCGCATCGCCGCTGCCGTTGATAAACACATTGTCGTACACCGCCACCCGACCCTCTGCCTGCAACAGCGCTTCGCTGGGATTGTGCAGGAAGAGGTTGCCGTAGACCAGATAGCGGTCCTCGCTGCCGGGTCCCGTCAGCGGAACATGCCCCAGCAGGACGTTGGGGCGCGCCTGCGGACCGGGCAATGCGTCCTGCTTGGAAAACACGTTGTAGCGGATCACCGTGTCGTGGCGATCCGCATATTCACTTGGGCGGAATTTCTGATGCTTGATCTGCAGGTTGTAGCCCAGCGTGTGCGTGATCCGGTTGCCCTCGATGACGCCGCCGACAAAGGGATCGCTGCCATCCGAATCGCCGAAATACATGCCGGTCCCGACCCGCTCGATGCGATTGTTTCTGACCGTCCAGCCGAAAGCCGGACACTTGGTGGAGATGCCCACATTCTGCTGCGACGCCGCATGGTCGTGGATGAAGAGATGTTCCAGCGTGATGAAATCGGCATAGCGGCTGTGACCCTCGGCCTTGACCGCATCCACCGGCAGGTTGCCGCCATCGAGCTGCAGATGGCGCAACACCAGATGACGCACATTGACCAGGCTGACCGTATTGGCGCGCGGCCGCGCGATAAAGCGCGGCGGCGCGGCGGGGTCGGCCGCCTCGATGACGATCGGCTGACCGGCCTGCCCGGACAAATCGCTCAGCGGCAAGCCCTGGCGGTAATCGCCCGGCGCCAGCAGCAAGCGGTCGCCCGGCTGCAGGCGGCGCAAATAATCGCGGTAGTCGTCCGTACCCGCGCGATAGTCCGCTGCGGCGGCCACGCCCGTCAGCAGGCAGAGCAGTCCTGCGCAGACGGCTTGCCGCATCAGCCTGTCGTATCGGGCAGCGGCAGCCCGCTCCTCAGCAGGTCCAGCTTGCCGCAGAGCACACGAGCCATCCCCGCCACGCCCTGGCGCCCGGTATCCACCACGATGTCGGCCACTTCGCGGTACAGCGGGTCGCGCTGCTGGTACAGCTCGCGCAGTCTGGCGAGCGGATTTTCGGTTTGCAGCAGCGGGCGATTGCGGTCGTGCCGGGTGCGCTCATGCAGATGCTCGGGGGTGCCGCGCAAATAAATGACCACGCCATTTTTCCTCAGATTTTCACGGTTGGCCGCCGACAACACCGCGCCGCCGCCGGTGGCCAGCACGATGCCGGACAGGGCCGTCAGCTCGGCAATCACGGCCTCCTCACGCTTGCGAAATCCCGCCTCGCCCTCGATCTCGAAAATGACCGGAATCTTGACCCCGGTACGCGCCTCGATCTCATGGTCCGAATCATAGAAGGTGCAGCCGTAATGCCTGGCCAGCAATCGCCCCACCGTGGTCTTGCCGGCACCCATCAGTCCGACGAGGTAAAGGTTGTCTTGCTTGCTCATGGCGCCATTCTAATTGAGAGTGGCCTGTTGGAAAGCGGCGCACGGGAAGGACGCGGGAGAAAATCAGGACGAAAAAAAGCGCGGGACAGGCCCGCGCTTGGATGCGTTCCGCAATCAGCGGATCGACAGGCGCTCGTCGAGGATGCGCGGCGTGATGAAGATGATCAGCTCGGTCTTTTTGTTCTTCTTGGTGGTGGTCTTGAACAGATTACCGAACAGAGGCACATCGCCCAGCAGCGGCACCTTGCTCACGCCCGAGTTTTCGTCGCCGTCGAAGATGCCGCCCAGAACCAGGGTTTCGCCGTTGTTCACGCGCACCTGGGTCTTGATCCGCTTGGTTTCGATCGCCGGGTTGTCGCCAATATTCGCAATTTCCTTCACCGCATCCTTCTGCACCTCGACGGTCAGGATGATCGCGTCATTGTTGAGGATCTGCGGATCGACCAGCAGGCACAGGAAAGCGTCCTTGAAGGTCACCGTCGCGGGCGAGTTGGCCGTTCCGGGCGTGATGTACGGGATCTGCGTACCATTCAGAATCACCGCCGGCTTCTGGTTGGACGTCATCACGCGCGGATTGGAAATCACCTTGCCCTTGTTGTCTGCTTCCAGTGCGCGCAACTCCAGGTTCAACAAGCTCCCGTTGGCAGGATCCAGCAGGTTCAGAATCAAGTTGGCAGCGCCGGAAACTGCCGGCAGAGCCTGTCCACCCCCACTGATACTCCGGCTGCCACTACTGTTTGCAGCCGAAAAGCTCAGCCGTGCGCCCAGATCGCGGCTCCAATCATCGGTCGCCACCACCACCCGCGCCTCGATCATGACCTGGCGTGCCGGCACGTCCAGCCGTGCGAGCAACTCGCGCACTTCCTGTATCTTGCGCGCCGTGTCGGTGATGATCAGCGTATTGGTCTTGAGTTCATAGGTTGCGCGGCCCCGCTTGGTGAGAACCTTCTGGTCATTTTCGCCCTTGCCCTGCTGCGAGGCCTGCGCCGCCGCCGCGCCGCCCAGACCCTGCGCCTGCGCCGAACAGTTGACCGCGTTGTTGCCGGCGGAAGCGAGGAAGGCGCCGGAAGCAAAGCCATACAGCATGGTTTGCGCTTCATCCGCCCGCATGTAGTTAAGCTGAATGTATTCGGTGGTCAACGGCTCCAGATCAGCCACCGCAGACCGGGCTTCATACTCGAGCTTCTCCTTGGCCAGCAATTCGTCCTTGGGCGCGATCCAGATGACGTTGCCGTTCTGGCGCTTGTCCAGGCCCTTGGTCTGCATGATGAGATCGAGCGCCTGATCCCACGGCACATCTTTCAGACGCAGGGTGAGGTTGCCGGTCACGGAGTCGCTGGCGATGATGTTGAGGCCGGTGAAGTCGGCGATGACCTGCAGCACCGAGCGCACTTCGACGTTCTGGAAGTTGAGCGAGAGTTTCTCGCCGACGTATTTCACCTTGCCGTCGGCGGTCTTCTTCTGGGCGTCGTCGCTCTGTTTGACTTCGACGATAAAGCTGTTGTCGGTCTGGTAGGCGGAATACTCCCAGCCGCCCTTGGGCTGGATCACCATGCGGGTGTTGTCGCCCAGGGTATAGGTTTCGACGATCTGCACCGGGGTGCCGAAATCGGCCACGTCCAGACGGCGCTGCAGCGCCTTGGGCAGTTCGGTGCCGATGAAGTCGACGACCACGCCGTTGGCCTGCTGGCGGATATTGATGCCGGCCTGGGCGTC
>JAKBJA010000180.1 GCA_021836225.1 Pseudomonadota bacterium
ATGCCATAGCCGGCAGACAGCACATTGCCTTGCCGTGCACGCGTATAGACGGATTCCTTGCGATACAGAAAATCCAGAAGCACGATGATGAGCAGGTTGAACACGCAGCTCCCCATGATGTCGCCCACCGCGATATCCGGCACCTTGGCGACTGTCACCGAAGACAAGCCTGTAACCAGTTCAGGCAGCGAGGTGACGGTGGCCAGCAGGATCAGTCCCACCCAGCCGCGGCTCATTCCGCTCTTCTCGGCGATGATGTCGCCGTAGCGCGAGAGCCGCACGCCCGCGACGCCGATCACGGCGAGGCAGGCAAGCAGAGAAATCCAGATGACGGCGAGGTTCGGCATGGTTGATCTGGAAATACGGCTCCCTGTCCGCGTGCGTTTTGGTACGCCCTTTTTTAAATAGTGGCTGGGGCACCCGCATTCCGCAGGCGCCAGTGCCTAAGTATTGACGAATTTCTCCGCCAGGACAGCAACGGGGATGGCGTTACCGCTTCAGCGCCCCATGATGCCGGCAAAATTGCAGTACCTGCTCACTGAACATCAACGCTGGCGCCGATGCGCCTTGCGGCGCTGCCAGGCGCGCACGATGCGCAGCCGCCAGGTCCAGTGGACGGCAAAATAAATCAGCACCGACAGGCTCACCGCCAGTGTCAGCAAACCCAGGGCCAGCGGCGCGCCCACCGTGGCCAGGCGGTCCATCCACAGCGTCAGCCCGGTCGAGGTCCTGGCCGCGACGTTGTCGAGGTCGACTTCGGCAACGGGCACGTTGGCAGTTCCCAGCATCCAGACACCCAAATGGTAGGCCGCGTAATACACCGGCGCGAAGGTGATGGGGTTGGTGATGAGCGTGCTGCCGACTGCGGCCGGAATGTTGACGCGCAGCAGCAGCGCCGCCACCGCCGCAAAAAGAATTTGCGCCACAGGCATCAGCAGGCCGAAAAACACGCCGATGGCGAGGCCCAGGGCAATCCCGCGGCGATTGACATGCCACAGCCTCGGATGATGCAGCATCGGTCCCATCCAGCGCAGCGCGCGATGTTGGCGCAACGTGTTCGGATCGGGAAGAAAACGGCGGAAACGCTCGGGCATCATCAGTCGTGTCGGGGAGTGGTATGGGCGTGCGATTCTTTTATGACTGCCTGATCGGCAGAAAGGTTTAATCCCTGCAGCGTTGTATCGGCGCGGTGATCAGCATGGCCGAGGCAAGGCCGCCAGCGAGGGAAGGAACAGACATCACGCTACCGTGTCATTGAGGTGTGCCAAAATTCCACTGGTACGCCAGTCGAACGGAGACTCGCTTGCAAACAAACGAACATCCGCAACCTCGGCCCGGTCGCCCTCGCCACCGGACTGGGGCAACTCGGCTTCACCATCCTGTTCGGCTTCTTCATCCTCCTGGCGCTCGGCAAGAGCTGGATGGAAGCGCTATACGTGGCGGTGGCGCTGACCTTCTCCAGCACCATCATCATCGTCAAGCTGCTGTCCGACAAGCGCGAGCTCGACTCGCTGCACGGCCGCATCGCGGTCGGCTTCCTCATCGCGCAGGATCTGGCCGTGGTGATTGCAATGATGATCATGAGCGGGCTCGGCGGCATGGGCGATGAGGCGGTCGGCGGCGGCACCGCCCGCATTGCTTCCGCCGAACTCACCCCAGCCAAGGAATCGCCATGACCCGAACCCTGCTCGCCGCCACCGACTTTTCCGCGCCTGCCCGGCATGCACTGGAGCGCGCCGCGCTGCTTGCCCAGACGCACCCCGATTCCTGCCTTACCCTCACTCATGTCGTCAGCAAATCGGCGCTCGACAACTTGCGGCGCATGCTGCCGGGCAACGCCGCCGCACTGGAAGCGCAACTGCTCGCCCAGGCGGAAAAGGAATTGAGCGAACTGGCGACGAATCTGACGGCGCGCCACGGCTGCAGCATCGACACCATACTGGCGCAGGGGTCGGCACTCACCGCACTGTCCGACCTTGTCGAGACACGGCAGATCGACCTGCTGGTGATGGGCGTGCGCGGCGCGCATTTCGTGCGCGAGCTGCTGCTCGGCTCCACCACCGAGCGGGTGCTGAGCAAGTCGCGTCGTCCCTTGCTCGCGGTCAAGCAGCGCCCGCATTCGCCCTACCGGCGCATCCTCGCGCCGGTCGATTTCTCCGATCACGCCGCCGCTGCCGTCAACGCCGCCCACGGCTGGCTGCCCGATGCCGACTTCGTGCTGTTGCATGCGTTCGAGGTGGAACTGGAAAGCACCTTCCGGCTAGCCGGCATGGACGACAACCAGATTCACGAATACCGCATCCGGGCACGCGACGCGGCGCAGCAGGCAATGGAGGCCTTCGTCGGCAAGCTCGCGGTGCCGGCCAACAGGCTGACGCGCCAGTTCGTGCATGGCGCCGCCACGCTGCGCATCCTGGAACACGAACAGACGATGGACGCCGATCTCATCGTGATGGGCAAGCACGGGCAGTCGGTGATGGAGGAACTGCTGCTCGGCAGCGTCACCAAACATGTGCTGTCCCATTCCAGCAGCGACGTCTTCATCGCTGGTCAGGCCACGGGCTAATCCGGTCGATAAAGCCTGACCGATCAGCTGCTACGATGGGGAGCATCAAACCTGATGACAATGGATGGAGTTCGCCATGGTGATTCGCACTTTGCCTGCCCTGCTTGCCTTGCTCTCGATTTTTTCCCTGCACGCCGCGGAACCTGCCGCCCCCGCCAAGATGGGCACCTATTACGGCGCAAAAGCGACCGAGTATCCCGCCTGGTTCAAGGACAGCTTCCTGCACCTGAAGGAAGACATCGGCGAGGCCCGCAAAAACGGCAAGCGCGTGATCCTGATGTTCACCCAGGACGGGTGTCCGTATTGCTCGGCACTGGTGGAGCGCAATCTGTCGCAGCGCGAGATCGAGGCGACGATGCGGAAGAACTTCGACGTCATCGCGGTCAACCTGTGGGGCGACAAGGAACTCGTCGGGCTGGACGGCAGGACCTATACAGAAAAATCCTACAGCGCGGCACAGAAGATCCAGTTCACCCCCAGCCTGCTGTTCTTCGACGAGTCCGGCAAGATCCTGCTGCGGCTCAACGGCTATGTGCCGCCGGCGCGCCTACAGGCCGCGCTCGACTGGGTGGGCGGGCGCAATGAAAACAAGGTGGCGTTCCGCGATTTTGTCGCCGCGCGCGAGGTGCCGAAGCAGGCCTCGGGCGAGATGATCAAGCAGGACTTCTTCCTGAAGAACGCCAGCGACCTGCGTCGCCCTGGCAAGGGGACGAAGCCGCTCGCGGTGTTCTTCGAGCAGAAGGACTGCCCCGACTGCGAGGTGCTGCACCGGCGCGTGCTGGCGGACCCGGAGACCCGCGCCGCGATCGCGAAGTTCGACAACGTGCAGCTCGACATGTGGTCGCGCGACCTCATCACCACGCCCGACGGCAAGCGCATGCCGGTGCGCGACTGGGTCCGCCAGCTCGGTGTCAACTACGCCCCCGGCATCGTGCTGTTCGACGCCGACGGCAAGGAGGTCATCCGCTGGGAATCGTCCTTTCGCGTGTTCCACACCCTGGGCATGTTCGATTACGTCGAATCGAAAGCCTACCGCAAGGAACCGAGCTTCCAGCGCTTCCTCGCCGCCAAGGCCGAGCACATCCGCGAAGCCGGACGGGACGTGAACATCTGGCGCTACGCCGACGAGCCCGTCGCGGCGGCACCCTAGCAAGCGCCCCGCGCGCAGCGGTCGCACTCCGCCCCATCCCGGACCGCCGACCCGAAAGGTCGGCTTGTCCGGGTGGATTTTCTGCGATCATTGCCGTTTTGACGTATCCGGAGCACGCATCTTGAGTTCATCCAGCCAGGCCGCCAATGAAGCACTGCGCCAGTTTCGCGTCATTTTCGGCGCGGTGCGCCAGCACTTCCAGGCGGTGGAAAAGGCCTGCGGGGTCAGCGGCGCGCAGATCTGGGCGCTGGCTGCATTGCGCCAGACGCCGGGGATGAAGGTCTCCGAACTGGCACAGGCCCTGTCCATCCACGCCTCCACCGCCAGCAACCTGCTCGACAAGATCGAGAAAGCCGGCCTGATCCGCCGCGAGCGCAAGCATGCGGACCAGCGTGTGGTTCAGCTCTATCTCACCGAGGCCGGGGAAAAAGCGCTCGAAAAGGCGCCGCAGCCGCTGACCGGCATCCTCACGCATGCGCTCGGCCAGTTGTCCGAGGACGCGCTGGCGCGCCTGAACCAGGATCTGGCCGTGCTGATCGCGCACATGGGCGCGATCAATATCCAGGACGCACAGAAACCCCTGTCGGAACTCTGAGGCGCGGACCGGTCAGGCTGGCCCGTTCTCGAAGCTCAGCGGCAGGGGCGCGGCGTGTCCCTGCTTGTCCTGTCCGGCATAGACCGTGAGGTGCGGGTAGGGAATCTCGATGCCGGCAGCGTCGAAGGCTTTTTTCAGGCGATGCAGGAAGGCGCGCCGCACCCCCCACTGCTCCAGCGGCTTGACCTTGAAGCGGCAGCGGATCATCACGGCCGAATCCGCCCAGTTGTCGACCCCGGCGATTTCGAGGTCGTCGTCGATCTTGTCGGCGAGCTCGGGATCGGCGCGCAGTTCCGCCGCCACCTCTCGCATCACGGCATAGACCTCGTCGAGGTCTTCACGATAGGCCACCCCCACGTCGATGACGGCATAGGCAAAGCCGCGGCTGCGGTTGGTGACGCTGGTGATGGTGCCGTTGGGCACGTAGTGCACGCTGCCCTCGTAGTCGCGCAGGCGGATGTAGCGCAGCGTCATTTCCTCGACCAGGCCGCTCTTGTCGGCCACCTGCACGACGTCGCCCTGGCGCACCTGGTTTTCCAGCAGCAGGAAGAATCCGTTGAAGTAGTCCTTGACCAGGCTTTGCGCGCCGAAGCCGATGGCGATGCCGAGCACCCCGGCCGTGGCGAGGATGGGTGCGATGGAAATGCCGACCTCGGAAAGCACCAGCATGATGCCGACCAGCGTGATGATCACCGTGGCGACATAGCGGAACACGCGCTCCAGCGTATCCAGGCGCTTGATCCGTTCGCGGTCGTCGAGGTCCTGCTGCATGTGTAACCGCAAGCGTGCCAGTGCCTTGCGCGACAACCGCAGCGCCAGCCAGGTCATCCCCAGGATGATGGCGACGTGCAGCGCGGTCACGGCTATGCTGCGCCATTCGCCGAGATAGGCGGTCAGGGTATTCAGATACTCCATGGGCAAAGCCTTTCAGTGTTCGCCCACGGCGCGCGCCAGCGGGCGGAATTGCAGGTGATGAAACAGTTGCAGGTAGCGTCCGGCTTCCTCGCGCTCAAGGTTGCTGACGAATTTCCAGAAGCCGTAGATGCGCGACAGCGTCATCATACGTTCGGCATACAGCTTCCAGGTGTAGCGTGCCGCCACCCGCGCCAGCGCGGCGTCCGAAATACGCTGCCATTGTGCCGCATCGTCCGCGCACTGCTGCAGGAAATCAGCGATCGCCGTGGCGGCCCCGGCGCCGTCGTTGGGGTCGATGTGGAAGCCGGATTTGCCGTGCTGGATGATCTCGAGCGGGCCGCCGTAGCGGGTGGCGAACACCGGCAGGCCTGAGGCCATCGCCTCGATCAGGGTGAGGCCGAAGGCCTCGAACAGTGCGGGCTGGACGAACACGCCGCGGCCGTCGGCGACGTGGCGATAGAGTTCGCCGGCGAGATTCTTGTCGAGCCGGGTGCCGAGCCAGCGCATCCGCCCGTCCAGCTGGTACTGATCCATCAGCGCATGCATGCGCTCGATCTCCGCCCTCTCCTCTTCGTCCTCCGAGGCAGCCGCATCGACGTGACCGCCGATCACCAGCAGGTTGGCGGATTCGGCGAGCCGTTCGCAGGCGCCGAACCATTCGGTCAGGCCGGACAGGTTCTTGATGCGGTCGAGCCGCGCCATGGTGAAGATCAGCGGCTTGCCGGGATCGTCGAACTGCCCGCGATGCGGCACCCCGGGGTCCTGCGAATACAACAGGCGATCGATGCCCGGCATCAGCGAATGCAGGCGCCGCGCCGTTTCCGTGTAGGGGAAATAGATGTCCGCATCGGCACCCGGCGAGACGATGTTGAACTTGGGATCGAACAGGTCGATGCCGTTGACCACGCGGTACAGCCCCGGCAGGGTGAAAGCGCGGTAGCTCTCGTACTGGCCGATGCTGTGCGCGGTGCCGGCGATTTCCTGATAGGTGCTGGTGATGATGAAGTCGGCATGGTTCATGCCGATGAGGTCCGCGGTGTACTGGCAGGCGAAGTGATAGGTCGGGTCGTTGGCTTCCCAGTACAGCGCCGAGTGCAGGTATTTGGTCTGCTCCAGCGCATGAGCGATGTTGCACTGGGTTACGCCCAACCGCGAGGACAGCAGGCTCGCCACCAGGTTGCCGTCGGAGTAGTTGCCAATGATGAGGTCGGGACGCCCGCCGAGATTTGCCAGCGCCTCGCGCTCGACATGGGCGGCGAAGGTTTCCAGATAGGGCCAGATCTCGAAGCGCGAAATCCACTGCCGCACGATTTCGCCGTTGGGTTGATGAAAGGGCACGCGCACGATCCAGGCGTGGTCGGTGCTCTGGATCTTTTCCAGTGGCTGGTTGCAGGTGGTGCCGTCGGCTTCGGGAATCAGGCGGGTGACGACGATGATGTGCGGGTCGACCTGCACACCCTGGATCGCCATGCGGTCGCGCATCTCGTGCTCCAGCGCGCGCACCTGGTCGAGGATGTAGACCACCTGGCCGCCGGTGTCGGGGCGGCCCAGCACGTTGTCCTGGCCGAAATAGCCGTGCGGCGACAAAATCAGCAGGCGCGAGATCATCGGAATGCGCGCGAGGAAGGTTTCCAGCACGGTGGGCGACGGCGCTTCCAGGATGTCGACCAGCATCCCCATGGTCTCGCTGGTCCGCGCAGCGGTGGCGCCCCAGCCGGGCTCGAACCCCAGCCTGCCGAGCGATGCCGCCAGCCCGGTCCACGGCGTCTCGGGGTCGAGCGCATCGAGCTGCCGCAGCGCCTCGCGCAGCGCGTCCTGCAACACCGGCACCTGGTCGATGTGGGGCGCCAGCATCAGCTGCTGGCCGTCTATCTTGTGCATGCGCAGAAAGTTCAGGAGCTTGACCTGCCCCGCCTCGGGGCGGGTGAACATCGCGCTCGCCAGCGCCCGGTTGAGATGCAGCACCCCCTGCCCGATCGAGCGCGTTTCCTGCAGCCGCGGCACGTGGCGGCCAAACGGCTCGAAGTCGATTTCCAGCACGCCGCCGCCGTCGTCCGCCGGCTTCACGAACTGTTCCTTGAAGCCGAGGAATTCGCTCACCGACACGCGCTCCGGGACGAGCTGTTCCTGATGCATGCGCAGATAGCGCCAGCGGCCGGCCCCTTCGCGCAGCGCGAAGTAGGCCCACGGACTTTGAAACACCCCCTCCTGGAAATGCCGCACCGCCTGCTGCAGCGGCGTGCCGTCGAGCTGGCGGGCGGGCTCCATCGCCAGGGTTTCGAGCACCCGGCACAGATCGCTTTGCAGCATCAGCACCCGGTTTTCGGCAAAACAGCGGCGCAGGAAGGCATCCACCGGATCGCGGTGCTCCGCCGTCCAGGATTTCAGGGCATCGATCATGCGACCTCCTTCAGTTCTGCCGGAGCGGGCTGCCACATCAGGCCGTAGTGGTCCATGCCTTCGAGTATGCCGGTCGCGTACGGCATGTCCGCAAAATACACTTGCTCCATCCCCCGCAGCCTGTCGAGTTCGGCGCTGTGATTGGACACCACGACCGCCTGGGTGTCGCCGACCAGCATTTCCAGGTCGTTGCCCGAATCGCCGGCCACCAGGAAGGCGCGCAGCGGCAAACCCCATTTATAGGCCAGGTAGCGGATGGCCTGGCCCTTGGAGGCGCGAACAGGCAGCACGTCGAGATAGACGTCATGCGAATGGATCAGGTTGGCATGCAGCCGCGCCTCGCGCAGGCGCGTTTTCAGTTCGCGCAGGTTCGGCGCGGCCAGCGGATCGACAATGAAGCTCAGCTTGAAGTCGCTCTGCTGATCGTCCGATTGCAGGGTCAGCCCCGGCACACCGTCGAACAGGGCCGCCAGCGCATCGCGCCGCCACAGGTGCTGGATGTGACGCCGCCATCCGCTGTCGGGACGCAATGCCGCCCCGTAGTGGATTTCGCTGCCGACCGCGGTGATCAGCACGTCGGGTAGCGGCACCCGCGCCTGCCGCAGCACCTCGACCGCACTCGGCAGATGACGGCCGGTGGCGACGCCGAAGCCACAGCTGCGCGGCCGCTCGCGCAGCACCCGCACCAGGGCGGCAAGTCCGACGCGATCGCCGATCAGGGTGTTGTCGATATCGCTCACCAGCATGCGCTCGACAAAAGGCATGGGATTGGCCGCCGGACGCTGCACCACGCGTTCGCGCCGCACCTGCTTGCGGGTGCGGTGGACGACGCGGTCGACCGCCTTCAGATATTTCTCGACATGGGCATCCCAGGTGTAGTGGCGCGCCACGCCGCCGATGCCGCGCCGCGCATAACGCTGCCAGGTTCGTCCATCCGACACCACGGCGAGCAGGCCGCGCGCGATGTCGGCCGGGTCGAGCGGGTCGACCAGCACGCCGTTCTCGCAATGGGCCAGGATCTCGCGCGGGCCGCCGTCGTGGGTCGCCACCACCGGCAGGCCGCTCGCCGCCGCCTCGATCAGCGTGAGGCCGAACGGCTCGGTCAGCGCCGGGTTGACGAACACGCCGCGCCGCTGCGCCGCCAGCCGGTACAGCGCGGGAATGTCGTCGGGGCAGTGCCGCTTGGGCAGCGCGACGCTGCCCCACAGGTCGTGGCGGTCGACGTCGAGCAGCAGGTCCTTCAACACATCGGCCTGCGCCTCGTCCATGCTGCGGATGTCGTCGCGGTTGCCGGCGACGATGGCGAGGTTGGCGCGTTCGCGCAGTTCGGGTGTTTCGCCGAAGGCCGCCACCAGCCGGCCCAGGTTCTTGCGCATTTCGGGGCGGCAGATGGCGAGGATGAGCGGCTTTTTCGGCTGCGTGAAAAAGCGGTCGACCAGCGCCGGCACGTGCGGCGGGATCGGCTCGCGCCCAGGCGGCGCAAAGCGGGACGTATCGGTGCCCGGGGGGATCACCAGCGTGCGCGCCGGCTGGTGATTGTCGTACAGACCGTACTGCTCATGGCTTTCCTGCGCGGTGCTGGTGACCACCAGCGCAGCGTGCGCCAGCACGTCCTCCTCGGCGGCAATGCGGCGGCCGAAGTTGAACTGGCGGTCGATCGCCTGCGCACGCCGGCCGTGGTCGAGCAGGCGCTGGCGCTTGCAGCGTCCGAGCGAATGCCCGGTGTGCACCAGCGGAATGCCGAGCAGCTGCGACAAATGCACGCCGACGTAGCCGGCGTCGGCGTAATGGCTGTGGATGACGTCGGGCAGGCGCGGCTGCTGGCGCAGATAGCTGAGGGTGCGGTCGACCAGCTGGTCGAGATGGTTCCACAGACTTTCCTTGCGCACATAGCGTTTGGGGCCGCACGGCAACCGCACCAGGCGGGCGCGCTCGCCCAGCGCTTCGCTCGGCGCGGCATAGTCCGGCGACACCGCGGGATCGTCGACCCGACGCGTCAGCACGTCGACAAGTTCGACCCGCGGGTGGCGACCGAGCGCATGCGCCAGTTCGATCACGTAGAGCGTCTGGCCGCCGGTGTCGGCGTCGCGCCCCAGTTCCAGGTCGTGCCCGCGTATCAGCCCGTGCACGCTCAGCATCAGCACATAGAGGTCACGCATGTCCCGCCTCCGTTTCGAGTTGCCAGTCACGGATGAAAGGGCGGTAGAAATCCTGCGACTCCGGCACCGCACCGCGGATCTGGCACAGCGCGCGGGCAAAGGCATCGGCACGGGCCAGCGTGTCGGCCGGCGGCCAGCCGCGCAGCATCCCGAGCATGAACACGGCGGCAAAGCCGTCGCCCGCGCCCACGGTGTCGACCACATGGGTCAGCGGCGAGCCGGCCACCGACTCGATGCGTCCCGCCGGGTCGAGCGTCCAGGCACCGTCGGCGCCGCAGGTCACCACCAGACGTTCCAGGTCGAAGCCGGACAGCAGGATGGCCGCGCGGGCTTGCGGGGTAGTGCCATCGAGTGAAAAGAGGTCGCCGATGCGCGCCAGTTCGTCCTCATTGAGCTTGACCACACTGGCATGCTGCAGCGACCAGCGCACCGTGTCTGCATCCACCCAGGGGTCGCGCAGATTGACGTCCAGAAATGCGCAGGTTCCGACCGCGGCGAGCAGACCGCGCAGGGCGCGGCGCGACTCGTCGCTGCGCTGCGACAGCGTGCCGAAGTAGACCATGTCCGGATGAACCGATAGTCCCACCCAGCGCGCCATGCTGGCGTGGATGTGGTCGTAGGCCTGCTCGGACAGGATGTCGAACGCGTGGCCGGCTTCAGTCTCGGTCACCTTGACCCGCCCGGTCGGGCGCACCGGGTCGTTCTGCACCCCGCGCTGGTCCAGCCCGCGCTCGCTCATGGCCTGCTGCAATTGCTCGCCCAGCGCATCCTTGCCAGCCCGCGTCACCAGTATCGGGTGCGCTCCCAGCGCGCCTAGATGGCATGTCACGTTGAACGGCGCGCCGCCCAGCACATCGCGGTCGCGAAACTGGTCGACCAGGGTCTCGCCGAAGGCAATCACGGTGGGCGCGGCCATCTGCGCAGCATCGCCCGGCAGATGCCGGACGGTCGCAAGACTCGATGTATCCATGAACAAAATCCCCAACAAATATAGTTTGCACAATAGCTTTTTCACGAACGCCGGCCACCTGTTTTTACCTGTCTGCGTCAGCGCGCGTAATCCAGCTTGCTTGACGATCACCGCCGCACGGCCGTCTGCTTGCCGGTCGCAGGCACCACGTCGTAGTCGTCATTCAGCAGAGTGCCGAGGTTGAGCCCGTTGCCATCGGCACCCGGAGCGGTTTTGGCAGGGATCCTCCAGCGATTTCAGGCTCAGGCAGCCCCCTGCAAAGCGTGAGGTCATTGCGCTCGATCCGCGCACCCCACCCAGGGTGCTGTGCAGGCCAGTCGGCCTGCGCGTCATGCTCGGTTCACCTACGGGCGTCAAACGCTGGGCGGGCGCCGGGGCAAGCCAGACTCAGAATGAATTGCAGGCGAAGCACCTTATTATGTTTGCACAATACCATTATCTCGCGCAAGTTTGCGCTGGCCACCGCAGCTGCCTGAGCCCCCGCCATGGCGGTCGCGGGTTCATGGCGCCGCCAAGTCAGGCTGGAATGGCCGCGTCTTCCGGTCACAAGCCGGTCCGCATCCCGATCCCCTATTAATGACGCTGTTCCGCGAGGAGGCGCGCCACGGCCGCGCATGGCGCTGGCGGTGACCGGGCTGGGCGGCTTCGCGATGGCCGGGGTGCCGCTCTTGAACGGTTTCCTCTCCAAAGAAATGTTCTTTGCCGAAGCCGCGCACATTTCCGCCGACCACCTCGGCGGCTGGACGCTGGCAGCGCTGGTGACCCTGGCCGGCGCACTGGCGGTGGCCTACTCGATCCGCTTCATCCACGAGGTTGTTCTTCAACGGCGAGCCGGCCGACCTGCCGCGCACGCCACACGAGCCGCCGCGCGGGATGAAAGTGCCGGTGGAGATCCTGGTCGTGCTGTGTCGGGTGGTCGGTATTGCGCCGGGGCTCCCTGTCGCGCCGCTGCTGGCGGTGGCGGCGGCAGACACGCTGCAGGCCCCGCTGCCCGAAGCCGATTTCGGGCTGCTGCACGCGTTCGAATCGGAACTGGAAAGCGCCTTCCAGTTGGCTGGAATGAACGACAGCAATATCCAGAAGTGCCGCATCCAGGCACGCGAGTCCGCACTTGCATCGATGGAGGCCTTCATCGGCAAGCTGAAGGTGCCGACGGGACAGCTTACACGCCAGCTCGTCCACGGCGGCGCCACCCTGCGCATCCTCGAACACGAACAGTCGATGGACGCCGACCTCATCGTGATGGGCAAGCATGGCCAGTCGGTGATGGAGGAATTGCTGCTCGGTAGCGTCACCCAGCACGTGCTGGCGTATTCCGGCAGCGACGTTTTCATTGCCGGCCAGCCGGCCTGACCCGCGCAATCATCCGGTGCTCCACCCCGCTGCCGCCTGCTTCTGGCCGGCCGCAGTCACCCGGTGCATAGGCACCATGCGTTAAGATAAACCACGAATCCAGCCGGCCGCATGCACGCCGGCCGCCGGGCCTTAACCGAATTACGACACAGGCACACGCTGTATGGAACTCCACCAATTCTTCCTTTACCTCGCCATCATCCTCATCGCCGCGCGGCTGTTCTCCGAGATTGCGGGACGGCACGGCATTCCTTCAGTGATCGGCGAACTGCTTGCCGGCCTGCTGGTGGGGCCGTCGCTGCTGGGCTGGATTTCGCCCAGCGAGACGATGAAGCTGCTGGCGGAAATCGGCATCATCCTGCTGCTGTTCGAGGTCGGCATGGACACCGATCTGTTCCGCCTTGCCAAGTCAGGGATCAAGCCGATCGTGGTGGCGGTGGCCGGCTTCGTGCTGCCGTTCGTACTCGGCTACGCGGTCTGCCGCTGGGGCTTCGGGCTCGACAATCTGGTGTCGCTGTTCATCGGCGGCACGCTGACCGCGACCAGCATCGGCATCACGGTGCGGGTGCTCGACGACCTCGGCAAGCGGCACAAGGACGAAGCGCAGATCGTCATCGGCGCGGCGGTGCTGGACGACATCCTCGGCGTGCTGGCACTCGCCTTCCTTTACCAGTTTGCGGTGCAGCACGAGGTTTCACTCGCCGCCACCGGCAAGGTCGCGCTCTTCATCCTGCTGTTCATGCTGCTCTCCCCGCTGGTCGCCAAGCTTGCCGGCGGCATCATCGACCATTACGACCAGCGCGCCAGCACCCCCGGCTTGCTCATCACCATGGCGCTGGCACTGATCCTGCTGTTCTCGTGGCTCGCGCACGCGGTCGGCGCGCCACTCATCATGGGCGGGTTCGCCGCCGGTATCGCGCTGTCGCAGCACTTCCGCTTCAACGTCATGCACCGGCTCGGCATGCCTGCGCTCGACCGCTGGTTCGCCCCCAGTCCGCAACTGGCGCACCGACTGGAAGAGCAGATGCGTCCGCTGATCCATACCTTCGCTCCGCTGTTCTTCGTCATGGTCGGCGTGTCGCTCAACCTCAATGCGGTCGACTGGGGCTCGCCGCGTGTCTGGCAACTGGGCGGCGCGCTCATCGTGGTGGCCTTCATCGGCAAGCTTGCCGCCGGTTTTTTCATCCGCGAAAGCCGCTTCCGCCAGACCGCCATCGGCTTGGCGATGATTCCGCGCGGCGAGGTTGGCCTGATCTTCGCCCAGCTGGGCCTGAACCAGGGCATCCTCGATGCCGAAACCTACGCCGCGCTGCTGATCGTCATCGCGCTCACCACGATCGCCCCGCCCTTCCTGCTGAAGGCCTTCTATGGCCGACATGCGAATGCAGCATCCTGAAGCGCTATCGCCGGCTCGCCACAT
>JAKBJA010000178.1 GCA_021836225.1 Pseudomonadota bacterium
ATATCATTTTTGTAAGTCGCTGTAAATTCATCAATTTCCGTTCCACATCCAGTTCGGACCCGGGTTCGGAATGCGCTCGCGAAGAATACTCGCGGTCGCGCATGGCTATCTGAGCTTAACGTTAAGTGTCCATCCTAAATGACGTTTTATAAAGCATCATCCGGGATAGCGCTTCTAATAAATGTGCTAGAAAACAGTTTGTTATCCATTTTTAGGGCGTCCTAACATGAGCGCGAATGGGTCGTTCACCCAATCGCTGCGATTGCCAGGTCAGGTACGCAACAAACTTCATCCGGGCACGTAACACACAATCAAGCAGTTGCACACCACCGCCACTTCGGATCGCTGTCAGGCCTCGTAGCCTTCGCGATGCGTGGCATTGATGGTGCGCAGCAGTTCCCGGAACGGAATGCTGCGCTCGTGCTTCTTGAACAGGGGCATGAAGGGCAGATCCTCGCCCCTCCCCACGCCCTCGTATTTACCGGACGCCATCGATTCGTGCAGGTCGCGCAGCATCCTGTCGAGGTCATCCATGAACGGCGTGTAGGTGGAGGCCTCGTCGTCGTCGTGTTCCAGGCAGGCACGCAGCTCGTCGACTTCGTACACCACTTCGTGCACCAGATCGATCAGTTCGTTGAGGTCTTTGGCTTTTTTCATGTTCGTGCGGATTCGAGACAAAACGCAAGGATACCGCCATGTTGAAAAAGGCGGTGCCCCCGGATCCCGATCGGGTGCACCCAGCGGGGCAAAGCCCGGGCTCGAAAGACGAGTCAGGCGGCAGGGCTGAGCGCAACTGCCTCCGGCAAGGGCTGCGGCCGCGCCAGGGCGTAGCCCTGGGCGTGGTCCACGCCGAGTTCATGAAGCAGCGCAAGGATGGGCGCGGTCTCCGCGCATTCGGCCACGGTCTCGATCGCCATCACGTGGGCCACCCGGTTGATCGCCTCGGCCATGGCGCGCGTCAGGCGGTCTTCGGCGATGGTGCGGATGACACTGCCATCGATTTTGAGAAAATCCACCGGCAACTGCTTGAGGTAGGAAAATGAAGACATGCAGCTGCCGAAATCGTCCAGCGCGAACAGGCAGCCTGCGTGCTTGAGCGTCTGGATGAGGTGCGTGGCGTGGTTCAGGTTGGCGATGGCCGCGGTCTCGGAGATCTCGAAGCAAAGCATGTCGGCCGGGACGCCATACTCGGCCAGAAGGCTCTGCACGAATTCGGCCAGGCGTTCGTCCGAGAGCGAACTGCCCGACAGATTGACGGCGTAGATCGGCCGCTCAGCCACCGATGCCAGGCGCTGCTGCACAGCGTGATGACGAATCACTTCGCGCACCACCCAGCGGTCGATCGTCGGCATCAGGTTGTAACGCTCGGCCGCAGGCACGAAGGCCATCGGTTCAACGATCCGATCCTCTTCATCCAGCAGACGCAGCAGAATCTCGTAGTGCGGGCGGCCCCGGCCCTGCCCTTGGCCATTCTGCCCAAGCGGCGCAATGATCTGCCGGTACAGGCGAAAACGGTCCGTATCGAGTGCGTGTGTCAGGCGCGACACCCATTGCATCTGGGTTTTCTGCTGGGCGAGCGTGGCGTCGTCCGGCTGGTACAGGTGCACCCGATTGCGGCCCTGCTCCTTGGCGGCGTAGCAGGCGGCATCGGCCTCGGCGAGCGCTTCGGAGACGCTGCTGGTGGTGACGGACAGCGGCACCAGGCCGATGCTCGCACCGACCGTGAACGGCTTGCCCTCCCACACGAAACGATAGCTATGCGCCGCGTCGCGCAACTCGGTGGCGATGCGCATCGCCTGGTCCAGCGGGCAGTGTTCGAGCAACACGCCGAATTCGTCGCCCCCCAGCCGCGCCAGGGTGTCTCGACTGCGCAGGCGCTCGTGCAGCCGCTCCGTGATCTGTCGCAGCAACTGGTCGCCCGCGGTGTGGCCGCAGGTATCGTTCACCACCTTGAACCGGTCAAGGTCGAGGTAGAGCAGTGCATGCGCCTCGCCCTCATTGCGCGGCTCGCTGAACAAGCGTTCCAGCCGGCGCTCGAATTCCTGGCGGTTGACCAGCCCGGTCAGCGCGTCGTGCGTGGCCTGATACGAAAGCATGTGCCGCAGTGCCTGCGCCTCGGTGACATCACGGAACACCAGTACCGCGCCGGTGAGACGCCCCGCCTCGTGCAAGGGCTGCGCAGAGTACTCCGCCAGGAAGGAGCTCCCGTCCTTGCGCCACAGCAGTTCGACCAGCCCGCGGCTGGCCTCGCCGGTGCGGAATGCGTCGTAGATGCGGCATTCCTGCTCCGGATATGCACTGCCATCCGCATGGGTGTGGTGGATCAGGCTGTGCGTCTCGCGTCCCAGCAATTCCTCCCTGGCGTACCCGAGCATCGCCGCCGCCGCTTCATTGATGAACGTGCAACGCCCCTCGGTGTCGAGGCCGTAGATGCCTTCGCCGGCCGATTCGAGCAGCAGGCGGAAGCGCGCTTCCGCCTCCCGCCGCTCCTCGATCTCGCGAACGAGCTTGCTGTTGGCTTCACCCAGCAAGTCCTTTTGCTTCGCAATCTGTTCGGTACGCTCGGCCACCTGCTCCTCCAGGTGGCGGAGATGGCGGGCCTCGGCAGCGCGCAACTGCGCTTCGGCCGCGCGTCTGTCGGCGTGCGCCCGGCTTTCGCGCAGCACGCGGCGGATCACCGTCGGCAGCAGCTTGAGGTAGTCGCCGTCGCCGTCCTTGACCAGATAGTCGCGCGCGCCGCGGCGCATGGCGTCCACCGCGATGGCGATGTCCTGCGCCCCGGTGAGCATCACCACCGGTATGTCGACTTCGCCAGTGTCGGCCGCCAGTTCGGCGAGGAATTCCACGCCGTCCATGTCCGGCAGGTGGTAGTCGAGCAGGATCAGAGCGGGCGGAGTCGCTTGCACCCGGTCCAGCCCGGCGCGCGCGGTATCGGCTTCCTCCAGATCGAGTTTGTAGTCGGACTGCGCGCCCAATGCGCGGCGGCAGGCGAGGCGATCGACCGCATCGTCATCGACCAGCAGCACGCGCACCGTCGCATCGCTCATTGCGGCAGCTCGGAGAGCGTCCAGTAGGCGTCGATGGAGCGGACCGCTTCCACGAACTGCCTGTAGTCGACCGGCTTGCGGATGTAGCCGGCCACGCCGAGATCGAAACTGGCCACCTTGTCCTGCTGTTCCTCCGAGGTGGTGAGCACCACCACCGGAATGCGCCGCAGCGCGGCATCGTGCTTGGCCACCTGCAGGAATTCGATGCCGCCCATCACCGGCATGTTGAGGTCGAGCAGGATGATGCAGGGCATCACCTGGCCCGGCTGGCGCAGGTATTTGAGCGCCTCCTCGCCGTTCTCCACCTGCATCAGCGGATTGTTCACATGCAATTCCTTCAGGGCGCGACGCACGGTCATGGCATCCACCTCGTCGTCTTCCACCAACAATATCGACTTGCATGTGGCCTTCATTCTTCTGCTCCTGCTAGTGGGTGCCGCTGCGCGGCAAGGTAAAGAAAAAGGTGCTGCCAGCGCCCGGCTGCGATTCGACCCACACGCGCCCGCCGTACATCTCGACGATTTTTTTCACCAACGCCAGGCCGACACCGGTGCTCTCCACCCGGTCCTTGGGCACCAGGGTCTGGAACAACTGGAAAATCCGCTTGAAATGTCGCGATTCGATGCCGGGGCCGTTGTCGCTGATGCTGAACTCCCACTCCTGGTCGTGGGGCACACAGTCGACGCGAATCAGGCCTTCAGGCTTGTCGAGGTATTTGATGGCGTTGGAAAGCAGGTTCTGGAACAGCTGCAGAATGCGGGTACGCTCGGCGTGGATCGTCGGCAGGTCGGGGGCCACCTCGACGCGAATGTGAGGCGGCGGCGCGAGCATCGCCAGCGCTTCCTGCACGATCGCGTTCACATCCACCGGTACCACCGCCTCGCGCACGCGACCCACGCGCGAGTATTGCAGGATGCCGTCGATCAGGCCGTCCATGCGCCGAACGCGCTGGACCAGCAGGCGCAGATGCTCCTTGCCTTCGTCGTCGAGCTTGTCCATCTGATCGGTGCTGATCCAGTCGGCGAGCGAGCCGATCGCGCGCAGCGGTGCCTTCAGGTCGTGGGAGACGACATAGGCGAAGTTCTTCAACTCCTCGTTCGCGCTCTCGAGTTCGTGGATCAGGCGCACCTGACGCTCCTCCGCCTGCTTGCGCTGGCTGATGTCGTGCACCAGGCCGGTGAACAGCCTGCGTCCACCCACCTGCATTTCACTCACTGCCAAGTCGATCGGAAACGTGGTGCCGTCCTTGCGCTGCGCGACCACCTCGCGGCCGATGCCGATGACCCGCTTCTCGCCGGTGGCGACATAGTGCGCAAGATAACCGTCGTGCCCTTCCCGATAGGGAGAGGGCATGAGCAGTGAAACGTTTTTGCCCATCACTTCGGCCGGCGCATAACCGAACAGGCGTTCGGCGGAAGGATTGAAGGAGTCGATGGTGCCGCGCTCGTCTATGGTGATGATGGCGTCCACCGCCGTCTCCACGATGGCGGCAAGCCGCGCGCGCTGCTCTTCCAGCGCGTCCTCGGCCCGCTTGCGGCGCGTGATGTCATGCACCGTGGCGAGAACATAGCCGCCTTCCAGCGGACTCAGGCTGACATCCGCGGCGAACTCGCTGCCGTCCTTGCGCAAGCCATACAGTTCGAGCCCGCCGCCCATGACCCGGCTGCCCGGGTGCGCTGCGTAGTGTTGGCGTTGGGTGGCATGGGAGGTGCGAAAGCGCGGCGGAATCAGGCTTTCAACCGACAGTGCAAGCAGTTCGGCCCGCGTATAGCCGAACAGCGCTTCGGCAGGCGCATTGGCCAGCACGACGCTTCCAGTCGAATCGGTGATCAGCATGGCATCTGCGGCCGACTCCAGCAGCCACAGCAAGCCCTTTTCTTCCAGCCTTTTTATGAAAGTTCTCCCACTTATTTCAGCGCTGCAAAGTCAATGACGCGCTGAACCTTTTTTTCTTCCAAACAATATACATGCGGTGCCGGAGGGACGCCATCCTTGGCGCTGGTTCATGCATGGTACTTAATCAGGATTGCCTTTCTGAAACCAGTTTGCAGGCCGATGGCTGGCCCGGACCCTGTATAAGGTCGCGGTCATCCCGCACATGCACTATGGTGTAAATGCAATGACAGGAGCGATTCCTATGCCGACCACCCTCCTCGATTCCATACGACAGCGCTATGCCTGCCGCCAGTTCCTGGCAGGGCAGTCCGTAACGTCCGACGAAACGGCCTTGCTGCTGGAAGCCGGCCGACTGGCCCCGTCCGCTTTCGGGATGGAGCCCTGGCGTTTCATCCTCGTCGATTTGGGAAAACGTGCGGCCGTTGCGCGGGCCTGCTACGACCAGCCCGCCGTAACGACCGCTACCGCCCTGATCGCGATCGTGGCGCTGGTGGCGGTACTCGATCCGGACTCGGATTACGTGCGGGCGCGCTTCAAAGCGGAGGCGCGCGGCGGTGATATGGCGCCTGTTTACGAAGCGTATCGCACCTTCTATCAGGCCGAATCGATCGCTGCCTGGGCGCAGGGCCAATGCAACTTCGCGGCCGCGCACATGCTGCTGCAGGCGGCGCACATGGGGCTCGACAGCTGCCCGATCGGCGGATTCGACTCGGACGCTCTGGCGACTGCGCTGGCGCTCCCAAAGGGCGAGACGCCCGCGCTGCTGGTCGCCCTGGGGCACTGCAGTTACGATGCTCCGGAACGGCTGCGCAAGCCACTGGGTTGATCAAATCTCGCATTAGGAATGCAAAAAAAGCAGGGGCACGCAGCCCCTGCTTTTTTTGTACGCCTGAAACCGCTCAGCGCTTGACCGGCTTGGCGGCGATTTCCTCCAGCCTGCGCGCCTTGATGACCTGGCCGTTGAGGGCCGCATCCTTGGCGCTGCCGCCGTAGGCCACCACCATCAGCTGACTGTAGTACATCACCGGAATGTCGAACTTGGTGCCGTAGCGCTTGTTGATCTGGCCCTGATAGATTTCCACGTTGGCCTGGCACAGCGGGCACGGCGTGACGATCATTTCGGCGCCGTGGTCGTAGGCCGATTCGACGATGTCCTTGATCTGCGCCTGCGCCTTTTCCGGCTCGGAGAAGGCCAGCGCGCCGCCGCAGCAGGTCACCTTCTGCTCGTATTCCGGGATCGATTCGGCGCCGACCATTTCGACCATCTTGTCGAGGTAGACCGGGTTTTCGAACGATTCGCCGGCGACGCCGAACGGACGGTTGGTCTGGCAGCCGACGTAGCCGGCGATCTTGACGCCTTCGAGCGGACGCACGACGTGCTTCGCCATTTCCTCGAAACCCAGGTCCTCGATCAACACTTCCACCATGTGGCGGATCTCGGGCATTTCGTTGATCTGCAGCCCGGCTTCCTTCAAGGCTTCGCGGGTGTCTGCCATCAGCGTGTCGGAATGCGTCAGGCGCTCGCGCGTCTCCCGCGCGCCCAGCCAGCAGGCGGCGCAGGTGGCGACGATTTCCTGCCCCGGCAGGTGCTGTTCTGACAGCGCGAAGTTGCGCGCATTCAGCACGTGGCGCGGCAGTTCGCCGGCTTCGGCGTAGCCGATGGAAGCGCCGCAGCAGTTCCAGTCGGGGATTTCGGTGAGCTTGACGTCGAGCGTCTTGCACATCGATTCCACCGAGGTCAGGTAGTTGGAGGCGGAAGCGCCTTTCTGCGACGAGCAGCCGGGGTAAAACGCGTATTCATGTTTGGCCATTTTGGTCTCTCTCCTCAGCCAGCCATCTTGCTGGCTTTGCGCGTGCGCTCGATTTCGTACGCTTTCTTCAGCATCGACTGGATGCCCTTCTGATCCTTGCACTTGTGACCACCGAGCAGTTCCATCACATTCAGCCGCCCGGCCTTGACCAGGCCCAGTGCGACCGACTGCATCGCCATCCCGTTCTTGATGCCCTGGACGAAGCCGTCCTTGAAATACAGGCCCATCGACAGCTTGAGCTCGTTGACGCGCCCTGTATTCGTGCAGTTTTTCCAGAACAGGCCGCTGAAGAAGCGGGTAGCCTGCATCTTCGGCGCCTTGCCGATGCGGTGCGCGTATTCGGCGATGCCGTGCATGATGTGGGTGATCGGCAGCTTGCGCGGGCAGCGCACGATGCAGTTGTAGCAGGAGGTGCAATTCCACATCGAGGTGGTGGTCAGCACTTCCTCGCGCTTGCCGGCGCGGATCATCATGAAGAGTTCCTGCGGCGGATGTTCCCACGCGCTCTGGAAGTTGGTCGGGCAGGAACCGGAGCAGACGCCGCATTGCATGCACATCTTCACCCAGTCGCCCATCTCGACCTGTTCTTCGATTTCCTTCAGGAAGTTGTTGCGGTATTTCTCCGCCATTGCGGTGTTTGCGCTCATGCGTTAACTCCTAGAAACCCTTGAACGGGCTGGGGCCCACGGCAACCAGCTCGGCGGCGTATTTGTTGATCATCTCGGGCACCCGCTCGATGTCGGTGATGGCGACTTCGAGATCGCGCACGCGCTCCGATTCCAGGTTCAGCGTCTTCAGCGTGTCGTCGATCTTGGACATGCGCACGCGGCCCAGCTCCGAACCCTTGACGAAGTGGCACTGGTATTCGTCGCCCGACTTGCAGCCCATCATCATCACGCCGTCGTAACCGGCGTTGAGCGCATCGGTCACCCAGATGGTGTTGACCGAACCGAGGCAGCGGATCGGGATGACGCGCACGAAAGCCGAGTACTCGTTGCGGTTCATCCCCGCCATGTCGAGCGCCGGGTAGGCGTCGTTCTCGCACGCCAGGATCAGGATGCGCGGCTTCTCGGAGAACTCGTCGGGAATGTCGACCGCCTTGATCTGCGCGCCGACGCTGTTGACCGAGTAGTTCTCGAACGAAATCACGCGCACCGGGCAGGCGCCCATGCAGGTGCCGCAGCGGCGGCAGCGCGATTCGTTGAACACCGGGAAGCGCTTCTCGTCCTCGTCGATCGCGCCGAACGGGCATTCCACCGTGCAGCGCTTGCACTGGGTGCAGCCTTCCAGACGCACTTTCGGGAACGACAGGTCGCCCGAGCGCGGATGCGCGGCACGGCCGAGCTCGGCGTTCTCCAGCGCCTGGATCGCCTTCAGCGCGGCGCCGGTGGCGTCCTCGCGCGCCTGCGCGATGTCCATCGGACGGCGCACCGGGCCGGCAGTGTAGATGCCGGTGCGACGGGTTTCGTAGGGGAAGCAGATGAAGTGCGAGTCGGTGAAGCCCTGCTTCAGCTGCGGAACGTCCGGGCCCTGACGATAGGTCAGGTTGAGGATGGAGATCGGCTTGACCTCGACCGCGGCTTCTTCTTCCGCCGTCTTCGGCGCCGCGAAAATGTCCACGCCCGAGTTCGCCACCTGTCCGGTGGCCAGCACGACCAGGTCGACGTCCGCCATCGCGGCGTCGGTGTCGTCGAGAATCAGGTCGTGGAACTTCACCGTGCTGGTGGCGCCGTTGGGCAGCACCTGGGCGACCTTGCCCTTGGTGAAAATGACGCCCTTCTCCTGCGCGCTGCGGTAGAAGTCTTCGCCGTTTCCGGGGGTGCGCAGGTCGGTGTAGATGATGGTGGTGTCGACGGACGGGTTGGCATCCTTGAAGTACATCGCCTGCTTGATGCTGGTGTTGCAGCAGACTCCCGAGCAGTACGCCAGATGCGTGCCGCTGGGATCACGCTGACCGGCGCACTGCACGAACACCACCGACTTTACCGGCTGGCCGTCGCTCGGGCGGCGGATCACGCCGTCGCCCGCTGCGGCGGCTTTCGCCAGTGCCTCGAGCCCGGCCTGGTCGACCACGTTGGGCGACTTGCCGCCGCCGAGTTCCGGCAGCTTGTTCATGTCATACAGGGTGAAGCCGCTCGCCTGCACGATGGCGCCGATGTCTTCAGTATGCGTTGCACCCGATTCGGTGGCGATATCCACCACGAAGCGTCCCGGCGCGCCGTCGGTCTTGGCGACGGTCGCGTTGAGGTACACCTTGATGTTGCTGTCGCCCTGCACCTGGGCAACCAGATCGCCCACGCCGGTGTCAGCGGGTGACTTGTACGGTTCGTGCACCGGCACGCGCTTGTAGAGCCTGGCCGCCCAGCCGCCGAGTTCGCCGGTTTTCTCGACCAGCACCACCGGGTAGCCGGTCTTCGACGCCTCGATCGCGGTGGTCATGCCGGTGACGCCGCCGCCCACCACCAGGAGGGTCTTGCTGCTGCCGGTGTTGGTGTTGCCGCCGGGCGCGGTCATCGACTTCACTTCGGCGCAACCCATGCGGATGTAGTCTTCCGCCATTTCCTGGGTGGTTTCGCGCGCCTCGTCGGTGTCGGGACGAATCCAGATCACGCCTTCGCGCAGGTTGGCGCGCGCCACCGCGTTCTCGGGGAAGAAGAACGCTTCGGTCTTGGCACGGCGCGAGCAGGCGCCGATCATGATGTGGGTGACGCCCTCGTTGGCAATGTCGTTCCTGATCATCGCGACGCCGTCGGCGTTGCACAGGAAATCGTGCGACTTCGCCAGCGGCACCTTGCCGTCCTTCTGTGCGATCTTGACCAGCGCGTCCGTGTCGAGGCGCTCGCCCAGTCCGCAGCCCTTGCAGATATATGCTGCGACTTTGATGTCAGCCATTGTTTAAGCCTCCGCCTTTGCTACTTTGTTGACCACCTGGATGGCTCTCAATGCCGCCGCCGTGGCCGATTGCACTGCACGGTTCACATCGAGCGCATTCGACGCGCAGCCGGCGCCGAACACCGCGCCGTTGGCCGGATCGGCTTCGATGAAGCCGCTGGAATCCGCCACGATGTGGCCGGGAATGTTGATGCCCTTGACCGAGGGCTCCATACCGACGGCCAGCACCACCAGGTCGTGCGGCGTGGTGTAACGCTTGTAGCCTTCGGTATTGACGCCATGGCACACCGCGTTGCCGTGCTCATCCTCGGTGATCTTCGCGACCTTGGACTTGATGAAGCTGACCGAGGGGTCGGCCTGCACCTTCTGGTAGAAATCCTCGAAGCGGTCGATGGCGCGGATGTCAATGTAGTAGATGGTCGACTTGCCGTCTTCCGGATACTTCTCGCGCACATAATGCGTCTGCTTCAGCGAGGCCATGCAGCAGATGCGCGAACAATGCCGCAGATGGTTTTCGTCACGCGAACCGGCGCACTGGATGAAGGCGATGTTCTTCGCTTCCTTGCCGTCGGACGGGCGCAGGATCTTGCCGCCGGTGGGGCCGTGGATGTCGGCCAGGCGTTCGAACTCGACGCTGGTGATGACGTTCTTGAAGCGGCCATAGCCGTAAGGCTGAATCTTCGCCGCGTCGTAGGGCTGCCAGCCGGTCGCCCATACCACGGCGCCCGCCTTGACCTGGATCGTCTCTTCCTGCATGTCGAGGTCGACCGCACCATACTTGCATGCGGCCCTGGCCTTGTCGGCGTCGGCGCTACCGATGATCGCCGGGTCCAGCACATAGCGCTGCGGATAGGCCATCGCGTTCGGCAGGAAGGCCGCCTTGTGCTGGCCGAGGTTGTAGTTGAATGGATCGTCCACCATCGTATCGACCGCGCGCTCGCAGTCGCCGCAGGCGGTGCAGTTCTCGTTCACGTAGCGCGGCTTGATCTTGATGGAGGCAGTGTAGTTGCCGGTGCTGCCTGAGAGGCCGGTCACTTCGGCCAGCGTCAGCACGCGCACACGCGGATTGTTCTTCAGGCGGCGCAGGTTGATTTCCAGACCGCAGGTGGGGTGGCACAGCTTGGGAAAGTAGCGATACAGCTGGGAGGTGCGTCCGCCCAGTGCGGGATTCTTCTCAACCAGAACGACGTTCTTGCCGGTTTCGGCCGCTTCGAGCGCGGCGGTCATGCCGGAAATCCCGCCGCCCACCACGAGAATGGTCTCGTTGGTCGCAACATGCTCCGTCATTGTTGTTTCCTCCATCCGATGGATGCAAAGTAATCAGAAACCACCCGGGAACCTCCTCCCGGACAGCAGGGTTTTAAACCCGAATTCGACATCCGAAATGGTACTCCGAAGGCCGCGCCTGCCGCCACGGGCAAGCGCGCTATCTCAATCGAAGTTTTCTATGCAGGAATAAGAGGAAGTGTTTATTGACCGCTGTCCCGGGCCAATATGTCGATTGAGCGCGACCCGCTATTCCATGACAGCGTATTTGTCGGCAAACGCGGAACTGCGCAACCAGTCGGTCAGCTGTTCTGCTGGCAGGGGTTTGCTCATGTAGTACCCCTGGGCCAGATCGCAACCCAGCTCCTTCAGCTTGACCCAGGCGCTTTCATTTTCCACGCCTTCCGCCACCGCCTTCATGCCAAGATTGTGTGCAAGGTCGATGGTCGAACGCACGATGGCTTCGCTGCTTTCACCGGATCCCATGCTCATCACGAAGGTCCTGTCGATCTTGATCTTGGCCACCAGCAGCTTCTGCAGATAGGCCATCGACGAGTAACCGGTGCCGAAGTCGTCGATGGAGACCTGGACGCCCAATTCCACGAGCTGCTCGATGTTCTCGATCGCGCGGACCGGATCGTTCATGATCGCGGTTTCCGTCACTTCCATCTCGAGCAGCGCGCCCGGTATCCCGTACGTTTTGATGAGCTCGCCTATCTGTTCGGGAAACCCGCGATCCTGAAGGTTGAATGTCGAGATGTTGATGGCAACCGGCAGCCGCACCCCGGCATCAAGCCATGTCCGAACCTGGCGCAAGGCCATTCGAACCACTTCGACTGTCACGTCCTTGATCAATCCCGCCGCTTCCGCGAGAGGAATGAATTGAGCCGGAGAAAGCATGCCCAGGCGTGGATGCTCCCAGCGCACCAGCGCTTCGACCCCGCTCACCCGGTTGGAACTGACGTCCACCTTGGGCTGATAGTGCAGGACGAGCTCCCCCAGTTCCAGCGCTTGGCGCAACTCGCCTTTCAAAGCCACCTGGTCTTGCCGGCCATCGCCCAGTTCCGGCCGGTAAACCACCACGCCCAGCTTTTTGCGCTTCGCCTCATACATGGCAGCGTCGCTATGGTGCAGAAGCTCCTGCTCGTAAACGCTGTGCTCCGGGTAAACGGCGATCCCCAGGCTCGCGCCGGTTTGCACCCATTTTTCCCCGATGGGAAGTGGCTGCCTGATGGCTTCGAGCAAACGCCCTGCAACCGCGGTTACGCTGTCAATGCCTGCCACCTTGGGCATGATGATGGCGAATTCGTCCCCACCCATGCGGGCGATCGTGTCTGAATCGCGCAAAGTACGACTACAGGCATTGGCGACATGCTGCAACACCATGTCGCCCGCGTGGTGCCCCATCGTGTCGTTGATTTCCTTGAACAGATCCAGGTCTACGCAAATCACCGCGAAGCGCGTTTTTTCCCGGCGCGCGGCAAGCAGCGTGGTATGGAGCCGGTCATTGAACAATGCGCGATTCGGCAACTGGGTCAACGCATCATGCATCGCCTGATGCTCGAGCTGCTGGTTCAATTGAGAGAGCTGCTGCGTGCGCTCGTCCACCCGGCGCTCGAGTTCCTGGTTGAGCCGGAGTATTTCCTCCCCCTTGCGCGTGCGCTCCACATCCAGCGCAAGCAGCTTGCGGGACATCTCATTGAAATCCGCCGCTGTCTCGGCCAGTTCGTCGGTTCCCTTGACTGGAATCTGGTAGCCCAGTTCGCCCCTGGAAATGACCCGGGTACCGTCTCTCATGGCCTTCAGTCCACGCGTCAAATAAAGCCCGAGCAGGGAGGAGAAGAGGATGACCAGAGCAATACTGACCCCGGAAATCATCATTGTTCTGATGCGGGTCTCATCGACGAGCTTCTGAATTCCCGTTGTCGAGAATCCGATTTCGACGCGGCCATAGGTATCGCCGGCAACCATGATGTCAGCGGTGGTGTTGAATACCGCGTTTTTTGCCCGCCGTATGTCGCTATCAGCAATGAATTTCTGCTTGAGCGCAGATCTGGCGCCATCTTCCGCCAGCAGGCCTCGCGGCCCGATCACGCGAGCATAGACAATCCCGGGATTGGACAGCACTTCCTTGATCAGACTGTCGAGAGAGGAAAGATCAGATGTGATCACTGCGGGTTGAGCGGTTGAAGCGAAAAGCTTGGCCGTGGTCTGGATACGTTTGACCAGTTCCTCTTCGTTGGAGGATTGAAGGACCTGGATTCCGTATGAGATCAGAATGGCAAGCAGGGCAGTCTGGATGACCGCCATGCCCAAAATCATTTTCAGCCGAAATGACATCTTGGCTATTTTGAAATGGGGGGTGGGGTGATGTTCATCTCGCGAAAGGCTGTGTAATCCTCATCGCCGGCCTTTTCAACTCCGGCCAGGTTGACGGCCCGCAACAGCGCCATCGTCCTGGGATGGGCGTTCATCTCGACCATTGCCGCCTGCACTTTTTTGACCACCTCCTTCGGCACGCGGGGGTGCGCGGCAAAGGCGAACGGCGGCATCGGCTCAGCGCGCCAGATGATCTTGAGCTGGTCGCGCGTTTCCGGGGCGAGCGCAT
>JAKBJA010000192.1 GCA_021836225.1 Pseudomonadota bacterium
CGCCGGTGATTGCGCACGACGTGTCGCTGCTGTATGCCGCCGCCGGTCTGATCGAAAAGCTGTTCGCCGACGGCAAGCGCCTGCGCCCGCGCGAAGTGATCAGCGAATTCGAAAAGCATCTGGAAGACGAACTTGATCTGATGCGCGAAGCCGCCAACTGCTCGCAATTGCGGCGCAACTTCACCGATTCGCCGCTGCTCCTGGTGCCGGGGGTGTACTGGGATTACTGTGACAAGAACGTCATGGTGATGGACCGCATGGACGGCATCCCGGTGAGCCAGATCGAGCGCCTGCGCGAGTCCGGCGTCGACATTCCGAAGCTCGCCGCCACCGGCGTCGAGATCTTCTTCACCCAGGTGTTCCGCGACGGCTTCTTCCACGCCGACATGCACCCCGGCAACATCCTGGTGCGTCCCGGCTCCGAGCAGTACATCGCGCTCGATTTCGGCATCATGGGCACGCTCACCGAGGTCGACAAGCAGTACCTCGCGCGCAACTTCCTCGCCTTTTTCCGCCGCGACTACAAGGGCGTGGCGCTGGCGCACCTGGAATCCGGCTGGGTGCCGCCCGACACCCGCATCGACGAGCTCGAGGCGGCGGTGCGCGCGGTGTGCGAGCCGGTGTTCGACCGCCCGCTGAAGGACATCTCTTTCGGCCGCGTGCTGCTGCAGCTGTTCCAGGCGTCGCGCCGCTTCAACGTGGAAATCCAGCCGCAACTGGTGCTGCTGCAGAAAACCCTACTCAACATCGAGGGCCTCGGCCGCCAACTCGACCCCGAGCTCGACCTGTGGAAAACCGCCAAGCCCTTCCTCGAGCGCTGGATGAACGAGCAGATCGGCTGGCGCGCGCTGGTGAAGAACCTGCAGACCGAGGCGCCGAAATGGGCCGCTCTGCTGCCGCAGTTGCCGCGGCTGGCCCATCACGCGCTGAACGAAAACCGGCTGGCCCAGCTGGAAGCCGGCCTCACCCTGATGCTGCGCCAGCAGCACGCGCGCAATCGCTGGCTCGGCACCATCGCCGGCCTGCTGGCCGTGCTGACAGCCGCCACCCTCTATTTCATTCTGCGATAAGGACTCGCCATGCTGATCGGATTCGTCGTTCTATACCTCGTTCTCTCCATCGGCATCGGCCTCTATGCCGCCACCAAGGTCCACAGCGCCAGCGACTACATCACCGCCGGCCGCTCGCTGCCGATGGTCGTGGTGATCGCCATGGTGTTCGCCACCTGGTTCGGCGCCGAAACCGTGCTCGGCATCCCCGCCACCTTCCTCAACGAGAACCTCGGCGGCACGATTTCCGATCCCTTCGGCGCCTCGCTCGCGCTGATCCTGTTTGGGCTTTTCTTTGCCCGGCCGCTGTACCGCATGAAGCTCATCACCCTGGGCGACTTCTTCCGCCAGCGCTACAACCGCCCGGTCGAGGTGGTGATTTCGTCGGCGATCGCGCTGTCCTATCTGGGCTGGGTGTCGGCGCAGGTGGTGGCGCTGGGGCTGGTGTTCAACGTCCTGTCCGAGGGCATGATCACCCAGCAGGAAGGGGTCCTCATCGGCGCGGGGGTGGTGCTCCTTTACACCCTGTTCGGCGGCATGTGGTCGGTGGCGCTGACCACCCTGGTGCAAATGACCGTGATCGTCGCCGGCCTGCTGTGGATCGCCAAACTGGTCGCCGACATGCCGGAAGTGGGCGGGGTCGCGCCGGTGATCGAGCACGCTGCCGCCGCCGGCAAGTTCGAATTCTGGCCGCCGCTGGAATGGGCCGCGATCGTCACCTTCATCGCCGGCCTGTTGACCATGGGGCTGGGCTCGATCCCGCAGCAGGACGTGTTCCAGCGCGCCAACGCCGGCAAATCCGAGCGCATCGCGGTATGGGGCACCGTCATCGGCGGCGCGCTGTATTTCCTGTTCGCCGCCGTGCCGATCTACCTCACCTATTCCGCCACCCTGGTCGACCCGGCCATGACCGCAGCCGTGCTGGCCGACGACGTCCAGTTGGTACTGCCCACTTTCGTCAAGACCCACCTGCCGTTTTACGCGCAGATCATTTTTTACGGCGCCCTGCTCTCGGTCATCATGTCCACCGCCTCTGGCACCCTGCTGGCGCCGTCGGTCACTATTTCGGAAAACATCATCAAGGAATTCATGCCGCACCACCGCATGAGCCAGAAAAAGCTGCTGTGGATCACCCGCGCCGTCGTCGCCGCCTTCACCGTGCTGGTGGTGCTGTATTCGCTGTGGTCGCTCGAGTCCGAAACCAGCATCCATCAGATGGTGGAGAACGCATATAAGGTCACCCTGGCCTGCGCCTTCGTTCCATTGGTGGCCGGTCTGTACTGGAAACGCGCCAGCAACCTGGGGGCGGGTCTGTCCATTGTTCTGGGGTTCGGTTGCTGGATTGCGATGGAGTTCGTCGCCCCCGATGCCGCGTTGCCCCCACAGTTCGCAGGATTGATCGCCAGCTTCGCCGGCTTGGTGGCAGGGTCATTGGCCAGCCGGCGCTGAAGTTGCAGCATTCCGCGGGACTGGCCAGACCCACCTCGACTAAGGCAACCCTATCCGCTACGCCATGCCCTGAAGGACCTCGATTGTGCCCAGTGACAGGGGCTGTCGCGCATGTGGACAAAGATCAAGTTTGGCTGAGCAAGCACACTGATCGAACCCTGACGCGCCATGCGCTTCCGCCCCCTTTGGCGGGACCGTACTGGAAGGACGCGACCAAAACGGAGCCGGCTTATCCATCAGGCTTGCCTTCATCGCGTGAACAGCGATGGAATTAATTCTCCTGAAACGCTGTTCATCGCTGCGCCATTGTCATCGTGCCTGGCTCGCTGGACCCGCAACCATCCTGACCAGTCGGCGCTTCCCTTGCATTGATGTATCCGTGAAGCCCACGGTCGCTGTAGTTTGCAGGCCTGATCGCGAGCCAACGAAGAAACTGAGTGTCGGGTTTTTTTACAGATAAATATTGAAAGAATGTACAAAAAAACAATCTAATTTTTAAGTAATTGTTATTAAAAGACTATTTCGCATTAACAAAAGAATGGCATGGATCATGCTTTTGAGCTTACGTGACTTTGTCAGGCTCGGGGAAGTTGGGCAATGTTTGCCTGCCCTTGTTACTCGAAGAATCTTCATAGTGAACAGGAGAAAAATCATGCGTATCAACAAACTCACCCTGGCGCTGGCAATGTGCGGTGCCTTGGGGGCAGGGACGGCCTCCGCCTCCCTTACCTCGTTCCAGACCTTTATCGGCAACGTCGGCTATTCTTCCGACGGCTTCGGCAGCACCACCCAGAGTGGCACAATCTCTGCCAGTGTGCCGACTGGCTCCACCGTGCTGGCGGCTTATCTATATACTTCCGTTTTCTCAAATTCAACCGGTTCTGGTGCCGGCGCCACCCTCAACGGATCCGCTGTCAGCTTCGCCCCCTTCGTGGCCCAGACCCCAAGCTGCTGCGGCCTTGCTTCCGCGCGCGCCGATGTGACCAGCATCGTCAAACCCGTCATCGACGGCGGCGCGGGCGGTTTGTACAACTTCAGCCTCACCGAGGCCAACAGCACCCAGGATGGCGAGGCCCTGGTGGTGGTCTACAGCAACGCGGCCCTGCCCGAGTCCACCTTCGCCATTCTGGACGGCTTCTCCCTCTCTTCCGGCGACAGCACCGCCATCAACTTCGCCGAGGCCCTGAACCCTGCCGCCCCCGGCTTCTTCGCCGAGATGGCCCTGGGCATCGGGTTCAGCTGCTGCGGTCAGGACTCGAACGTGACCGTCAATGGCACCACGATCACCACCGTGGCCGGCAATCATGATGACGGCGCCCAGACGGCAAATGGTTCCTTGATCACGGTGGGCGGCTTCGACGATCCTTACTCGACCCTGCTGCCGACTTATGCTGATGACCACGAGCGCTACAACCTGGTGCCCTATATCACCGCCGGCGATACTGCCATCAACATTCAGACCGTGAACCCCTCTGGTGACGACAACATCTTCCTGGCCATGTTCCATGTCCTTGGCCAGGCTGGCATCAATGAACCCCCTCCGAACGGTGGTGGCGGCGGCAGCGTCCCCGAACCCAGTCTGCTGGGTTTGCTTGGGATCGGGGCCGCAGGCTTGGGCCTGAGCCGTCGCCGTCGCCAGGCCTGACCATTACAAACAACTCTGAATATCTGTAGTATCAAATCCGACCGCATTGCGGTCGGATTTTTTTTGCCTGACCGGATTCAAGTTATCTGGCCGGGCCCTGAAGAGGGATTTTCGACAATGCAAAAACGCGTACTTGTTCTGATGACCGTCGGTGCGAGTCTGTTGACCACCCTGTCCGGACCCGCCAAAGGTGCGCCTCTCCCGTATAAGGGAGAACAAATGATCTCGGGAGGACATACCCAAACCGCCGCAGAGTCGCCTGCTGCTGAAGAATTCCGCAAGGGCATCGCGGCCCTGCTCAACTCCAACTCCAAGGCGGCCGAGCAGGCATTTCAGAACGCGATCTCGATAGACCCCACTCTGGCCGGCCCCCTGCTTGGACTGGCGGACGTGGCAATGAGCCGCAATCAGCCGAAGGAGGCAGAAAAGTGGCTGGCGGCCGCATCCAAGGCCCAGCCCAATTCGGACGCGGTCATGCTGGGTTGGGGACGCTACTATCGCGCCCGCAATGACCATGCCAAGGCTGAGCAGGCATTCAAGCAGGCCATTTCCACCCGGCCCAGCGCCACCGCCTACGTGGAGCTGGGGGATATTTACCTGTCCAAGATGAACAAGCGCCAGGAGGCCCTGAAGGCCTATGGGAAGGCCGTCGCCCTGGCGCCCGAAAGCGCCGCCATGCGCTATTCCTACGCTACTGGGCTGGCGGCCAACGGTCAGGTCGCCCAGGCGGTTAAGGAGTTTGAGCAAGTCGCCCGACTCAGCCCCAAGGATGCCGAACCCTGGCGTGCCATCGGCCGGCTCCACGCCGAGCAGCATCGCTATGCCGAGGCTGCGGCGGCCATGGATCAGGGGCTGAAGCTGCAACCCGATTACGTGCCATTGCTGGCCGACCGGGGCGACGTGGCTGCCACCCAGGGCAAGATGAACGAGGTCATCCGCTATTACAAGGAGGCCGCCCGCCACGCGCCCGGCGCTGCCTCCCTGCAGACCAAACTGGGGCTGGCCTATCAGCTGTCACGTCGCTGGAGCGACGCCGAAACGGCCTACCTCCAGGCCATCAAGGCGGACCCCAAGGCGGCCGACGCATACAACAATCTGGCCTGGCTTGCCCTGAACCAGGGCAAGCGCCTGGACGATGCGCTCAAATGGGCCGACAAGGCGGTCCAGCTGACGCCTGGCAACCCGTCCTATCTGGACACTTTGGGCTGGGTCTACCGAAAACGCGGGGACTTGGCCAAGGCGGCGGAGACACTGCGCAAGGCGTCGTCTATACAGCCGCCCCTGGCCGATGTCCATTACCACCTTGGTGAGGTCTACGCGGCCCAGGGCAAAAACGCGGATGCGATCAGTGCATTGAGGCGTGCTCTGCAAATCAGCCCCACTTTCCCCGAGGCTGAAAATGCCCGCAAACGATTGGAGGCACTGGGCGGATGATAACGCCTTGGCCTTTGGCGGCATCCTGGTCGGCGGCAAGCCAATCGATCAGGCTTGGATGCCAAGCGCCACCGACCGGAGCGGAGCGGCCTGAAGCAAAAAAACGGCGACCAACAGGTCGCCGATTTTATTCCTGCATGCGGTTGAGCCCACATTCGCGCGCGCCAGCTTGAGCGGGATCCTTGCACTGCCTCGTCAAGCCAAGCTTGGTCGCGTCAGCCAACGCGGGTTTTCATGCATTTCCTGGCCAAGAACGGTCTGGACGCCTGAGCGCCCAGGCATCCAACACGCTCAAGGTCGCGTTGGCCGGCCTTTCATCATTTTCCATGTCGTGCCCAAAAAGGAGCCGTGCCCGAGTGGGGTGCGCCATCCTCACGTAAGAGAGGTTTGTCGATAACTTTTACACTTCAACCGCTTTCGAGAGCGCAAAGCAGTCAACAAATGAGCGGACTACGACATAACGCATTGTAATCAATGACAGTTTTCCAACAATTCAGGATGCTGGCATGAATGATCCTCATTGCAGTTCAGACGTGTCCTTCCAACTTCGTGCGGGGCAAATCATGTTCACCATTAAACAATCCGTGAAATCCCTGGGGGCGTTGTCGGTCCTGGCTGCCTCCACCTTTTCCGTCTACGGCCCGGCTTCAGCGGCACCGCTGCCCGCCGGCTGGACCTGTACCGCCAACTGCGGCACCCTGGGTGCGGACGGTGTGGTCACCGCCTCTCCCGAGGGCGGCACCTATGGCTACGTGTCCACCGACGGCGGCGTGTCCGATGACGGAATCAACATAGGATTGGAAACCAACGGCTCGCGTGCGCGCACCTCCCTGTTTTCAGCCAATGCCGGCGACGATCTGCAGTTCTATTTCAACTACGTCACGTCCGACGGCGCGTCGTATGTCGAATACGCTTGGGCGCGTCTGCTCGACAGTACCCTGAGCGAAGTGGCGCTGCTGTTCACCGCCCGCACCACCACCAGCGGCGACACGGTCCCCGGCTTCGGCTTGCCGCCCCTGGCCCCCGGCGTGGTCCTCGATCCCCCCACCACCCCCATCATCCCCGGCGGTCCGGCGTGGTCCCCCTTGGGTGCTGATTCCGGCGAATGCTTTAGCACCGGTTGCGGCTACACGGGATGGATCGGGATGACGTACGAAATCGCCGCTGCAGGCAACTACTACCTGGAGTTCGGCGTGGTGAACTGGCTCGACACCGCATTCGATTCCGGCATGGCCTTCGACGGCATCCTGGTCGGCGGCGTGCCGATCGATGGGTCGGTCCCCGAGCCGGCGTCGCTGGCGCTCCTGGGCATCGGTCTGGCCGGGCTGGGCGCCATGCGCCGTCGCAAGACAGCCTGAGCTTCATCGCAAAAAAAAGCCGACGCAGTGCGTCGGCTTTTTTTACACCTGCATTTCAAGTCAGCGCAGATATCCCTCGTGCTCCAACTTGAGCAGGATCTGCTGCACCGCCTCGTCGATGCCAAGGCTGGTGGTGTCGATGGCCAGTTCCGGGTTTTCGGGGATTTCGTAGGGGTCCGACACGCCGGTGAACTCGGGAATCAGTCCGGCGCGCGCCTTGGCATAGAGACCCTTGCGGTCGCGCGACTCGCAGGTTTCGATCGGGGTGGCGACGTGGAGCTCGACGAAGCCGCCCACGGCTTCGATCATGGCGCGCACGTCGCGCCGCGTCTGGCGGTACGGGGCGATCGGCGCACAGATGGCGATACCGCGATTCTTGGTGATCTCGCTGGCGACGAATCCGATCCGCCGCACGTTGATGTCGCGGTGCGCCTTGGAGAATCCCAGCTCGGATGAAAGATGGCGGCGAACGATGTCGCCGTCGAGCAAGGTCACCGAGCGGCCACCCATTTCCATCAGCCGTGCGGCCAGCGCACGCGCCAGGGTGGATTTGCCGGCGCCGGACAAGCCGGTGAAAAACACGGTGAAACCCTGGCGATCGCGCGGCGGGTTCTGCCGGTGCAACTCGGCCAGCACTTCCGGGAAGCTGTACCAGTCGGGGATCTTCAGCCCGGCGCGCATGCGGCGCCGGAATTCCTCGCCGCTCAGGGTGAGCAGGCGTGCGCCAGCAGGGGCTTCGGCTTCGGGCAGGTGTTCGGCGCGGTCTTCCACATACACCATGCGCGGATAGGCGATGAGCTGCACGCCGGTTTTTTCGGCCAGTTCGGTCACGCTCAGATCGGCGTGGGTCCGGGTGAGGTCTTCGCCGCGCCGGCAGTTGCCGTCGGACTGGTGTTCGCCGCCGGCAATCAGCAGGCCGCAGCCGTAATTGCGCGCGACGATGGCGCGCAGCAGCAATGCGCGGGCGCTGGCTTCGCGCGGCGGCGCCGGCAGCAGCGACAACTGGGTGGTGGCGGCGGGAAAGCGTTCACGCACTGCGAGAAAGCTGCGCACCAGACCAAAATAGCCGGGCGCATCGGTGATGTCCCCGCCCACCTGGGGATGCAGCAGCAGATTGGCCTCGTTTTCGATCGCGCTTTTCAGGCAAAACTCGAACTGCGCGCGGTGCATCGGCTGGTGCGCCTGCCATGCGATCACGCGCCGCCAGCCGCGGCGGCCGAGCAGCGCACGCAGTTCGGCCGGGGTTGCGCGCAAGCCTGCAAAATCCGGGTGCGGCGGCATGGCCACGCCCTCGACCTGGCCCCCCAGGTGCCAGGTGCCGTTGTCGTCCCACACGTCGCTGACGGTCAATACCGCGAGCATGAAGCCTTCGCCGTCGCGCAGGGCGACGCGGTTTCCGGGCTTCAATTCGGCGGCAAGCTTTTGCTGGCTGGTTAGCGTCACGGGCAGCGGCCAGAAGGTGCCGTCGTCCAGTTGCCGGTCGGATTCGACGCGCGCGCATTGTGCGCGCGTCATGAATCCGGCAAGCGGAGAATACGCGCCACTCATCAGCATTTCGAGTTCGCATTGCTGACGCCAGCCGAGGTCGAGCGAAGGCAGGCTCAGGGCTTCCTGCTTGAGCGCATCGCTTTTTGCGGGGTCGATGAGATTGACGAGAGTGCCACCATAGGGCGCAATGAGTTGATCCACCGTTCAGCTCCGGGTAAAGACCGCAAAAAACGTAGCAATAAACCGGCCAAGTTCGGACTCGGGCAAATGATTGATGCCGGCGGCGCCCTTGCGACCGCCCCCGCTGTCGAACTGACTGCACAGCGTGTCAGCGCCGGACTTGGCAGCCAGCGGCGCGCGCACGCTGACCACATAGCCCCCCTCCGGTTTGGCGGTAAGCACGGCATGCGCCTGCGCGGGCGACTCGACTGCCAATTGATTGCCGAACACGCCGGAAATCCGCCGCGCCCATTTTTCGGCGGGCAGCATGAAGATGCGGCCGGATGCGCGCGCTTCCGTGGCGCTGACGGCGACGGCGCGGGCCATGTCTTCCTGGTAGCCGGCTTTCAGCGTTTGATAGGCGGGCGACTCGGCGATGAAGGCGAAGGGATCGGCAAACGGGCGCAGCTGGCGATACAGCTCGGCCGGGTCGAAGAACAGGTCGTCGAGCGTCTCCCCGTAGCCGTTGTAGTTGAGGCATTCGCCCAGCGACTGCAAGTACGCCAGCTGGTCGGCAGACAGCTTGAGCGGAGCCGCAGCCTGACGCGCAGCATCGGCGAGGTTGTCGCCGAACGCGGCGGTCACCGCCCACGCCAGCTGCCTGCCCTGCAGATACTGATTGACCAGCAGGCTGGTGCAAACGTTGGCATCGGTATCGATGTGCGGCTCGAAGTTCGGATGCGCCGGGATGTCGCCCGGCTGGTGGTGATCGAAGTAGCGGACATGCGCGCCCGCTTCGAGCGCCTTGTCGAGCGCGTCGCGATTTTTCGACAGCGCGATATCGAGCACGGTGATGCGGTCGCCAGCCTGAGCATTGACGCGTTTCAGCAGGCTGATGTCGCGCTTGGGACCGGTGACCAGTTCGGAGTCGGCTGGGTCGGCCAGGCGCAATTGATGCAAGGCACAGATGCCATCGGCATCGCCATTGAAGACGTCGTACTGCAAGACTACCCCCTGATACTTTTTCTGGTTTATACCACAGGCCCTTTGGGCTCAGCCTGCAGGTGCGAGCGGGTGCGATGGCGCGAACGCTTCGGTCTCGTGGCATGCGTCTTCGGCGCGGCTCCCCAGGCCGCCCCCACGAACAGCACACCATACACCAGCAGCGCCAGCCGCGGCGCATCGACCAGGCTGTCCACCATCCCCGCCGTGGCCAAGGCAGCCAGGGCGGCCAGCCACACCGTGGGTTCCAGCGCGCCATGGCTGGCCGGTCGCGCCAGCCTGACCAGCGCCAGGACCATGATCGCGCTGAACAGCAGCGCCCCCAGCCAGCCCTGCTCGAACAGCAGGTGAACCCAGAGATTCTTGGCATGCCAGAACAGGTGGTCGCCGGACTTGAAAAACCAAAAATCGCCGCCCTGCGAAAAATCGCCGTTCCTCACCAGGTTCTGTCCCCCTGAGTCCAGCAGGCGAATGGCGTCCACCTCGATGACGGTGCCTGGCACCGGGTTGTAGAGCGAGAACTGCACCGGCCTTCGCGTCAACACGTTGCCCGCCCCCACTTCGCCGCTAGAGAATGTCTGGCTGAATGTCTGCCAGCTTGGCGTGCCGGGTTTGACATCCAGTTTCAACCACTGGCACTGGCGCGAATTGAACAGGTTTTTTTCGCACAGCGAGGCTTCGAGCCCGGCTTTCCCGGCTGGCGTGCGCGCCGACAGATGCAGGGTGAGCGTCTCCGCTGGGCGTGGCGCCACCCGCTGCGCCATATAGAGCGTGCCGGCGGAGTTGAGGGCGAGATAGGGGTTGCCGTTGTCGTCGGCATAGCGGTAGCTTCCGGCCTGGTCCGGCAACTGGCTCGCCAGGTTGGTTGCAGGCAGGCTGCCCAGCCCTTGGCCGAACAGCGCGGTCATCCCCCCGGAATCCCGCATGTCGAGCACCTCGGACCAGTGATGCAGCCGGATGCTCGCATCCGGGACGGTCTGGGCGATGCGCTGCTTCCAGAACACGCCGGATGCGCCCGCGATCATCACCCCAAGCGTCAACACCCCCAGCAGCGCGGGCGTGGCGAACCGGGCGCGATGCCTGGATTGCCTGCCGAGCGCCCGCCACGTCCCCGCTGTCAGAACGAGCAGCGCAAGGCCGAGCGCGAGCGCGCCACCACGCGCGACGGTGGAAAACAGGGCGTACGCGCCGAGCAGAAAAATCGCCGCAACCACCCCCCTAACGAACCGATTGCGCGACACGAAAAACAGGCCCCAGACAAACGGCAGCGCCATCACCAGATAGGCCTCGAAATGTCCGCCGCCGGTGTGCATGCTGGAAAAGCTGCCGGTCACCCGGTAATCCGCCGTGGTCGCCGCGCCGGCAAACTGAATCTGTTCCCACAGCGCCCACGCGCTCACCCCCAGCACACCCAGGGCCATGCCGCTGGCAAGCTTGATGAACGCCGCGTCCCTGTCCTGCAGGGAACGATACAGGCCATAGAAAACCAGTCCCCACAGCAGGCCCTTGACGAGGCGCAGGCTGTTGTAATGGCTCCAGTAGGCAGACAGGGCATTGGCATCCCAAGCCGGCAGGGGGAACAGGCCCATCATCAGGCTGACGCTCGTGATCAGCACGAACACCGCGAGCAAGCCCCTCAGCTTGGGAACGTGCCAGACGCTTGCCCTGAATTGCCCCTGCCACATGCCGACCGCCAGCGTCGTAAGCATCAGCAGATCGAATTCATCCCAGAAGAAGCGCCCGGTCCAGGGGGCGAGGTCAAGCAGGGGCAGGGCGGCAGGGACAATAATCAGCCACGCGCTGGGCCTTCGCCAGAGCAACGCCATGTAACAGATCAGCCCCAAGGCAAGCGCGATTCCCCATAAAGGAAAATCAAACAGCCCGGCCGCGGCAAGCCCCAATAAAATAACGCCCAGGACGCGGATTGTCAGGCTGGTTCCGGACGACAGCGGATTCGCACTTTCACCCTGCGCCGGATATTTGGGTGGGATGCCGGCATGAATGCTACGCGACTGCGGCGTCATGGCCCGATCAGATGTCCGCGCAAGGTCGCGCCCATTAACGCTGGGCTCAATCACGCCCTGCGCGTCAGGTGCTTCCGGACGCAAGGGGTTTCTACCAGTCTGAAATGCCGTGAACGTGTCTGCAGTTTTGTTCTGCCCAAGCAGTTCCGTGAACCTTGAACGCTCCCCCAGCCAGAGCCCCATTGCCAATCCAGGCAGCAGGGCCATGACCTCAATGACATCCCCATACAGAAAAACATCGGAAGCCAGCGGCGCGCAGACCAGAAATCCAAACACACCGGCCATACCCCACAGCCGTGCCTGATGCCCATGCCCCGCCAGTCCTCCGATCAAACCGACAGCCGCCCACAGGATGGCCGGCTTGAGAAGTTGATAGACCCGCTCAGGAAGATCCCACTGGGCAAATGCTGGTTGGGCGAGTAACGCCTTGATATCCAGTGGCAGGAGGGCAAGGAAAACTACGGCAAACACCGCGATCCCCCATAGTGCAGTCAGCGCGTGGGTCGCCCGAGTCCAAGTGGCGAATATCCCAGCCGCAACCCACCCGAGAACAGCCCCCAGCGCCAGACCCGCGATCAAGCCTGCGATCGGCCACGGCGCGGTGCGGCCGGCACCGCCCAACCCCAAACTGAGAAAAAGAATGGTAATCGCCAGGGAAACCCCAAGATAGAAACCCAAGGCTCGACCGGGCCGCGCGATCCACCAAGCGCTGCCCAGCCATTGCCACGCCGATCCGACAAATACTGCCAGCAGGAATTGCGGAAAAAACGCTGCGCCGCCGGGCCAATACAGCGCCGAATCAAAATATTGGGGGAACCCCCGGGCTGCAGTATGAAAGGGCAGGCCGGCCTGTAGATAGGCGGCCCAGACCGACAGTGCTACCGCGAAAGGGAAAACCTGAGGGCGCTTATGGGCAGAAGCGGAGTGGGGTGATATCACCATGCCGCCACGCTACTGCCTTTTGGTCGCCGAGGAAACACCGGGCCGAACCCGGTGGAATGACCGCGCCTAGGCAGATACGCCACGCACGGTGCGCATCCGTTTCACATTCATCCAGCCCATGCCCAGCAGCCCCATCAGCAACAGCGCAACGGTACCCGGTTCCGGGACGCCGTTCGTCGCGTTCCAGAAGTTGTATGTGCTGTTGAGTTCCGTATTGAAATTAGTGCTATTGCCCGCCCGCTGCTCGATCAGCGCGCCCGCCGTGTAGGTATACGTTTTTTGCCCACTGGTCTGACATAGGCCGTTCGAGTTGCTGTAGCTGTCGTTGATGTTGGTCATGGTCAACGTCAAGCGGTAGCCATTTTGGGGAACAGTGCTGGAGATGCCACTGGTCAGCGTTCCCGTGACACCAACCACCGTATTGCCCTGATCCAGCCATTCCAGCTGATTGTTCGTCCCCGGCTTGCACATTTTCACGGGCGCGCTCACCACCGTCAGCGTCTGGGATCCGCCACCCAGGGTGAGTGTGGCATTGCCGTCGAAATTGCTGAGGATCAGCGGCGTGGTCACCGTCCCGGAATGGTTCACGACAGCCGGCTGAGTGACCGTCGCGCCGTTCACGCTGAGCAAGTGGTCGGTGGCCCATGCCGCACCCGGGGCAAGCAATGTCAGCACGCTCGCCGCCATAACAGCCTTGAAGGTCCCTGCTATCGAAAATTTGTTCATCTTTCAAACTCCAATTAATCGAGCGTAGCCGCCATGCGCTGCCATCTGGGC
>JAKBJA010000021.1:0-7303 GCA_021836225.1 Pseudomonadota bacterium
GCGGAAAGGCAGCGGCGCGGCGATGGCGCCGATCTCGCGGAAGTACATGTGCCAGCCGGTGAGGCCATGCTGCTGCGGGGCGAGGCCGGTGAGGAAAGTGGGGATGGCGCTGGCCGTGGTGGACGGAAAGACCGAAGTCATTGGGCTGCGCAAATGGCGGCGCAGGGCACTGTCGCGGCCGATCAGGAAATCGTGGCCCAGCCCGTCGACCACCAGCAGCACCACATGGCGCGCATCGGCCAGGTGATGCGGCGGCAGCGCCGTCAGCGGCGCATAGGGGCTGCTGCCGCCCAGCGCGGTGGTGAGGGAACTCATCAGGTTGACCAGGCTGCCGCCGTGATAGTCGGGCAGCGTAATGCCGGCTTCGGGTGTCATGGGTGTTCCGTCAGGATGCCGATAGTCAGCTTATAGTGAATATAGAAAAATTGCGTCCGGGGGGATTCAATGCGTTGTTTTGCCCCGGGCTGGCCGTCATGCCGTTTCAGCTTCGCAACAGTCCATGTTCGATAAACGATAAAAAATGAAAACGACCCTCATCCGACGCCTGCAAAGCTTTGCCTACGCCCTGCAGGGGCTGGCCCAGCTGCTGCGCACGCAGCCCAATGCGCGCGCGCATCTGCTGGCCACGTTGCTGGTTTGCGGTGCGGGGGCTTATTTCGGCCTCAGCCGTGCGGAGTGGCTGTGGGTCACCGTGGCAATCACGCTGGTGTGGATCAGCGAGGCTTTCAATACGGCGCTGGAGCAACTGGCCGACGTCCTGCATCCGGAGCAGCATCCGGGAATAGGACAGGCCAAGGACATGGCGGCAGCCGCGGTGCTGATTGCTGCGGTGGGCGCGGCGGTCATCGGCATGCTGGTGTTCGTGCCGCATCTCGCCACGTTGGGCCGGTGAGCTATCGCCGCACCAGGCACTGCCGCATCGAAGGGCAAAGCAGGGATTACGCCGGCCGCATTTCCCCTTTGCGCACCCATACGCCGCGCTGCTCGCAATGCAGCAGTTCGCTGCCGCTCAACAAATACTGGCCGACCGGGTAAACCGTACTGTTGAAATAACAGGCGCCGGTTTCGAGTTCCTGGTCAAGCGACATTTCTGCATATTCATCGAAGATCGGCGAGGTCTTGAGTTCGGGATCGGGGGCGCCGACGAGGGTCACATGGTTGGTCATGGGTTCTGCTTCCTTTTGGAGATGGCTACGGTTCCCTGCCTTATTCCCTGAACGGCGCTTTTTCCGGCTCGACGCTCTCGATCTGGGGGATGGCCTTTTGCGGATGCTGCTTGACGATCCGCTTGAGTTCGTCATCCATGAGGGCGCCATGGACGCCGCTTTGCTGCACTGCGATATCCGGCGGGAATTCCGGCGAAGCAGGCGCAATGCGCTCAATTTCGGCCTCGGCGGCGAGCCAGTCATCCAGATCATGTCCCGGGGCATAGCCACGCTTCACGAAATGGTAGTAGGCGGCATCGCGAATCATCGCCTCGCGCTGCTCGATGCTGTATGCGCCTCGCCAGGAAATGTCGGGATCATTGCGCGGGTCAACCGCGTTGCGGGTCTGTTTGGCCATGCTTTCGTCCTCCATCGTTGAAAAGAGGTGGCGCGAGGCGTCACCTCGTGTCTGCCGGATGAGCCGGCAAGGCTAACTGCGGCGGCAAGGCGCCTTATCGGGCGGCAACGGAGGCAACGACCTCGTTGAGATCCTTGCCAGCGTCACCCATCACGTCCGCGATGGTTCCGCCGAACATCATGCCGAGAAGTCCGACGTTGAGTTGTGAGATAAACACCTGGCCTTGCTTGTCTTCGTAAACCCCAAGCGCCAAGGGCATGAATGCCGTCACGCCGCGGTCCGCATCGTTGGCGAGGATTTTTGAGGCGTAGCGGGGATTGCAGATGGTCAGGCTGCCGACGCGTTCCATGGTGCCGAAAGCCGCCGTGGTCTTCTGGTAGTCGTTGACGGTCAGCACCCGCCAGTCCTGCTTCTGCTTGAGGGATTCGCCCAGGGCGGCAACCGTATCGTCATAGCCCAGCCTGCTCTTGTGCTTGATCAGCATCAAGGAAGGCATGGTGAACCACACGATGAGCCCCATCAGGAGCATGCCGACCACTACCCAGCCCGCCGCGTGCACTGTGCTTTTGCTCATTTTCCAACTCCCCCGTCTGAACGAAATCTGTCCATGGTCCAACGATTGAGTGAAGCAGCTCGATCGCTTTAGTCAAGCACGGCCCCGCTCCCGAATGACGCCAAACCAGCTTAAATATAGTCGGTTCGTGGCCGGGCAATTCGCAGCGCCGATGAGACGCGCCGCTTCAATTGAGAGGCAGCGCCAGGGTGCTAGGCGCCCCAGGTCCGCACGCGCCCGACATCCAGATGCACGAAATTGGATTCCGGGTAATAACCGACGCCGCCGCCTTTCAGCATGAGCCCGGCCTGGCGCAGGTCGGCCAGCGGAATGCCGGGCAGGCGGACGTCGATGGCCTTGCCTTCCATGTGCAGGCTGCGCTTGGCGACGCCGCTGGTGCTCGCGTTCAGCATCAGGTTGCTGGCGGGCGAGCGATAGCCGGAAATGATTTCGAATGGCTTCGATGCGCCCACCGTTGCGCTGACGCGATTGAGCAGGTCGAGCAGGCTGGGGTCGATGGCGGCCACCTGGTCGGTGCGGTGGTCACGCAGGACGCGGTTGATGTCGGCAAGGGATTCCGCCACGTAGTCGCCGTCGATCCAGTAGGGCAGGTCGACCTTTTCTCCGGTATGCAGGTTGTGCAGGCTGAGCCGGCGCTCGCCCGCGGACAGCTGGCCGGCGAAGGCGGGCAGCGGCAGGACGGGGGCGAGCAGGCCCAGTTTGAGAAAGCTGCGGCGATTGATCGGGTGCGTCATGGTTTTCCTTGCATGGTGTTGTGCGTCCGGCGGCCCACTTCGCGGGCTAGGCCGTCCTGTGCGGCGATCACGCTCTCTACTTTGGACCAGTCGATGGCCTGATTCAAGTCATTGGCCTCGGCCAGCTCACGAACGGTTTGCGCCGGGTCGCTGCCCTGCTCGTAGATGTCATGATGGACCTCGAGCAGGATGCGGCCGTCCTCGACGACGGCCAGCAGCACGGGCTGATAGATGAGGCGGCCCGGTGTTCCGACGCTCACCCGGTCGAAAAGTTCGGCGACGTCGTCCGGATGCAGGCGGATGCAGCCGTGGCTGCGGAAATGGTACACGCTCGACGGCGCAATGGTGCCGTGGATGCCATAGCCCCACAGGCTGAGCCCAAGCCAGTGGGCGCCGAGCGGATTGTCGGGGCCGGGCGGTACTTCCTCCAGCACGATCTTGTTCTCGCGGCGCATTTCTTCCTGGATCGACAGCGGCACCTTCCAGGCCTTGTTCATTTCCCGCGCGACGATTTTGAATTCGCCTTGCGGGGTGGGCCAGGTGGGTTTGCCGAGGCCGACCGGATAGGCGGCCAGCAGCGTGCCCCGGCTGAAGTGGAACAGCATGCGCTGCGGGATGTTGATGAGGATGCCGTCGTCGAGCGTCGGCGGCACGATGTGGGGGTTGTGGATGCGGAAGCGCTGGCCGGGGTGGATGAGCGCTTCGTAGGGCACGGCGTTGTCGCGCGCCAGCAACGTCGGCGGCAGGCCGAAGCGGGCGCCGATGGCGATCAGGAAATCACCGGGCTGGACGATGTATTCGCTGTCGCCGCCGGCCAGCTGCTCTGAAAGCGGCGGCTGGCCGTTTGCCAGTGCAGCAAGGCTGATGCCTGCAAGGAGGCAGGCGAGAAGGCGGCGCGCATGAGTGATCATCAGGTCTGTTTTCTTGTCGAGGGAGTTTCCGGCCACGCAGTTACCCGGCGCACGCGCTGATTCTATCCCCCAATCCGGATCTATTTTATCGGCGGTGACGCGGGCCGATGCTGACACAACAGTTGCCAGTATGTATAAAGAACGAATAACAATATTCGTTCACAACAATACGTTGGATCGACGGTGAGGATTTTCCGTCGCCGACAGGCAGCGTTTTTAGGGGGATGCTCGATCGTGAGTCATGACAGCCGGACCAGGCTCTTCTCGCAGGCGCGCCTGGTGCTGATCGCAGGCGTGGTCGGGCTTCTGGTTGGGATGGTGGGAGTGCTTCTTGCACAGGATGTGCAGCGGGTCCGCTTTTTCGACAACCTGCACTGGACGGCGGGCACGGTCACGGCGGCGGTGCTGGCATGGTTCGGCGTGCGCTCGGCGCAGGCCGACAGCGTGCGCGGGCTGCGCTGGATCGCGATAGGACTGACCGCCTACGCGGTCGGCCAGATCATCTGGGACGTGCAGGCATTGACCGGCTATGCCGGTTTCCCGTCGCCCTCCGACCTGTTCTACGTGTTGCTGGGTCCCTGCGTGGCGGCAGGTTTGCTGAGCGAGTCATTCAGGCTGGCCGACCGCGTCCAGCGCAGGACCCTGCTGCTCGATGCCGCAACCCTCGGCATCGCTGCCACGACGCTGGTGCTGGTGTTGTACCTGCCCAGGCGCGGGGACATGGCGCTGCTCCAGCTGACCGTGGTCGTGGCCTACCCGGCCAGCCTGCTTGCAACTGCGTGTATCGGCCTTGTCGCGGCACCCACCCTGCGTTTGAAGTTTTCCTGGAGTTACTGGCTGTTCCTGGCTTCGCTGATGGTCACCGGTGTCTGCTGGATGGTGTGGAACGCCATGGCCCTGGACGGTGTGGCCGCCGACGGCGCCTGGTTCAACAGCCTGTTTTCCTTCTCGGTGATGGGCATGGGCCTGGCCACGCTGTACTGGAACATCGGGGTGTCGCGTAATGCCGTATGGGAGCGGCGGAGCGAAGGCTTTTTGCGCATGCTGCCGCTGGCGGCGGTGGTGCTGGCCTGTCTTGCGGTCATTTGGGCGGATCCCGATGCAGGCGTGTCTCGGGCGGTCGTCAAATCCGTCGAGATCGGCGCGCTGGTGGTGATCGCGCTGGCCATGCTGAAGCAAGGCACGCTGCTGCAGGAGCACGATCAGCTGAAAACCGTCAGCCGCCATCTGGAAGACAGCGAACATCAGAAAAAGCTGATCCTGGACACCATTCCCGACCTCGTGTGGCTGAAGGATGCGGAGGGCGTCTACCGGATGTGCAACCCGGCCATGGAGCGCTTTTTTGGGGCGCCCGAATCGGAAATCGTGGACAAAACCGATTTTGGTTTTGTCGACGCCGAGACGGCACGTTTTTTACAGCAGCGGGACAGGGAAGCCATGGCGTCGGAACAGCCGACCCAGAACGAGGAATGGGTGACCTCCGCTGCGAATGGTCGCCGGCTCCTGTTCGAAACCATCAGGACGCGCCTGCGCGACCGCAATGGAAAGACCCTCGGCGTGCTTGGCGTTGCGCGCGACATCACCGAACGCGAGAGCGTGGGTCGGGAACTGGCGCTGGTGAACTTTGCGCTGAACCGTGTGAAGGAAGCCGCTTATCTGGCGGACGAGCAGGGTCATTTCCACTATGTGAACGATGAGGCCTGCCGGGCGATGGAGTGCACGCGTGACGAACTGATGAAGCTGCGGGTCATCGATGTCGATTGCGAAATCACGCAGCCGGGGCAGTGGCGGGCCTTCTGGGATCAGCTCAAGACCGAGAAGGCGATGACGCTCGAAAGCTGTCACAAGACCCGGAACGGGAAGACGTTTCCGGTGGAAATCAACGCCAATTATTTCGAGTTTTCCGGACAGGCTTATGTGCTCGGCCTGGCGCGCGACATCACGGAGCGCAAGCAGGTGGAAAAGCAGATACGGGAGCTGGCCTATTACGACGCGCTCACCCGGCTGCCGAACCGGCGGCTGCTGATGGACCGCCTGGGCCAGGCACTGATCGCCAGCCAGCGCAGCCGCGAGTTCGGTGCGCTGATGATCCTGGATCTGGATCACTTCAAGACCCTCAACGACACCCGGGGCCACGATGTCGGCGACCAGTTGCTGGTCGAGGTGGCGCGGCGCCTGACCTCGAATGTGCGCCAGCACGACACCGTATGCCGCCTCGGCGGGGACGAGTTCGTGGTGATGCTGGAGGATCTGGGCCAGGACGAGCCGCACGCGATCACCCAGGCCGAGACGATTGCGGAGAAGGTGCGCGCCGCGCTCAACCAGCCCTATTCGCTGAATCACAACGGAGCGAAATTCCACAGCACAACCAGCCTCGGCCTGACGCTGTTCCGGGGGCAGGACGCCTCGGTCGACATGCTGCTGAAGCAGGCCGACGTGGCGCTCTACCAGGCCAAGGATGCCGGGCGCAACCTGGTCCGCTTCTTCAACCCGGCGATGCAGGCGGCGATCGACTCGCGCATGGTGATGGAAGCGGCGCTGCGCCATGCCCTCGACAAGGGCGAGTTCCAACTCTACTACCAGCCGCAGATCGATCAGGACGGCGGGCTGATCGGCGCCGAGGCCCTGATTCGCTGGTTGCCGGTGAACCAGGGCATGATTTCTCCGGCGGATTTCATCCCGCTCGCCGAGGAAACCGGGCTCATACTCCCCATCGGAAAATGGGTTCTGGATACGGCCTGCGCCCAGCTCAAGGCCTGGGAGCGCGATCCGCGCACGCAGTCCCTGCAGATGTCGGTCAATGTCAGCGCCCGGCAATTCCACCAGCCCGATTTCGTGGACACGGTGCAGCACAGCCTGGTTGCGAGCGGCATCAATCCGGCTCGCCTCAAGCTCGAACTGACCGAGAGCGTGGTGCTCGAAAACGTCGATGCGGTCGTCAGCCGGATGCAGCAGCTCAACGCGCTGGGGGTGAGTTTCTGTCTGGATGATTTCGGCACCGGCTATTCGTCCCTGTCCTACCTCAAGCGCCTGCCGCTCGACCAGGTGAAGATCGATCAATCCTTCGTCCGCGACGTGACCGAGGATCTGAACGATGCCGCCATCGTCATGGCCATCATGGCGATGAGCCGGTCACTGGGTTTGCAGGTGATTGCCGAAGGGGTGGAAACCCAGGCGCAACGGGATTTTCTGCTGAAGAACCAATGCGTGGCCTATCAGGGCTTTCTGTTCTGCAGGCCGATCCCGATCGAGGAGTGGGAACGCCTGCTGGACTAGGCCGCCCGGCTGTTCGGTCGGGCGACGCGTCCTTACTGAACCGGCATCGGCTTGTTGTCGTTGAGGTTGAGCCAGCCTTTGGCGATGCGGTAGACGAACCAGACGAAGGCCACGCCCCAGACGACCCAGCCGATCAGGATGATCCAGGTGATGGCGCCGACGATGCACCACACCACGCTCCACCAGAAGGTGCTGATCTGCCATTTGAAATGGCTTTCCAGCCAGGTGCCCTGGACCTCCTCGCG
>JAKBJA010000021.1:7938-12982 GCA_021836225.1 Pseudomonadota bacterium
CGACCATTTCCAGTCGCGGCTGGGCGGATACATGTTGCCGGCCTGCACGATCAGCCGGTCGGTGATGCGCTTGACGCGGGCGTTCAGCGCGGCGTCGGTGCTGAGCTTGCCCTTCTGCTGCGCCTCGCTCATCGTTTGCGCGTAGGCCTGGGCCGAGGAGGCTTGCGCCTGTTCCTCGGACACCAGCACCAGCTGCTTGCGGCCGGAGACCGGGTTGGCCTGGCACGCCACCAGGCCGGCGGCGAGCAGGAGAGTCAGCAGAAGTTTGGGTTTCATCGCAGCTCCTTCCAGAAAGGTCGAACCAATCGGACTCAGATCCCGCGCAGCAGTTCGTTGATGCCGACCTTGGACAGCGTCTTCGCGTCGACCTTCTTCACGATCACCGCACAATACAGACTATAGCTGCCATCCTTGGAAGGAAGGTTGCCGGACACCACCACCGAGCCGGCGGGGACGCGGCCGAAGTGGACTTCGCCGGTCTCGCGGTCGTAGATCTTGGTCGACTGGCCGATGTAGACGCCCATCGAAATTACGCAGTTGTCCTCGACGATCACGCCTTCGACCACTTCGGAGCGCGCACCGACGAAGCAGTTGTCGCCGATGATGGTCGGGTTTGCCTGCACCGGCTCGAGCACGCCGCCGATGCCGACGCCGCCGGACAGGTGCACGTTCTTGCCGATCTGGGCGCAGGAGCCGACCGTGGCCCAGGTGTCGACCATGGTGCCTTCGTCGACGTAGGCGCCGATGTTGACGTAGCTCGGCATCAGCACCACATTCTTGCCGATGTAGGAGCCGCGGCGGGCGGCAGCCGGGGGCACGACGCGGAAACCGCCTTCGCGGAAGTCGCGGCTGTTGTAGTCGGCGAACTTCGACGGCACCTTGTCGAAATAGTTGGTGAAGCCGCCCTTGATGAAGGCGTTGTCTTCCAGACGGAATGACAGCAGCACCGCCTTCTTGATCCACTGGTGGGTGGTCCAGTTCTGGCCGTCGGTGCGTTCGGCGACGCGCAGTTGCCCTTTGTCGAGCATGTCGATCACCGACATGACGGCGTCCTTGAGCTTGGCGTCGGCGTTGCGCGGGGTGATGTCGGCGCGGCGTTCAAAAGCGTCTTCGATGATTTTCTGCAGGTCTTGCATGATGGATTCCTGTGGTTGAAGGTGAAACAAAGGAGGGGAAATTAATCGATATTGAGCGGAGTTTTCACGCGGCTTCACCAACGAAGCTGGCGATGCGTCCCGCCGCCTCGACGCAGGCGTCCAGGTTGTCGACCAGCGCGATGCGGACGAAGCCCATGCCCGGGTTGACGTTGGCGGCGTCGCGCGCGAGGAAGCTGCCAGGGAGCACGGTCACATGCTGCGTGCGATACAGCTCGCGCGCGAACGCGGCATCGTCGCCGCCCGGCACGCGTGCCCACAGATAGAAGGCGGCGTCGGGTGCATCGAATTGCAGCGCGTCCTTCAGCATCGGCATCACGGCGGCGAATTTTTCGGCGTACTGGCGGCGGTTCTCGACCACGTGCGCCTCGTCATTCCATGCCGCGACGCTCGCCGCCTGCACCGCCGGGCTCATCGCGCTGCCGTGATAGGTGCGGTAGAGCAGGAAGGACTTCATGATCCCGGCGTCGCCCGCCACCATGCCGGAGCGCAGGCCGGGCACGTTGGAGCGCTTCGACAGTGAGTTGAACACGACGAGGTTTTTGAAGCCACGGCCGAGCTGCTGCGACGCGGTCAGCGCGCCCAACGGCGGCTTGCCTTCTTCGAAGTAAATCTCCGAATAGCATTCGTCGGCCGCGATGACGAAGCCGTGCCGGTCGGACAGCTCGAACAGTTCCTTCCAGTCAGCCAGCGCCAGCACCTTGCCGGTGGGGTTGCCGGGCGAGCAGACGTAGACCAGGCTGATGCTGTCCCACAGGTCATCGGGCACGCGCGACCAGTCCATTCTGTAGCCGTTTTCCGGCAGCGTGTTGAGGAAGAAGGGGCGGGCGCCGGCCAGGAGCGTGGCGCCCTCGTAGATCTGGTAGAAGGGGTTGGGCGAGACGACGGTGCGGCGCCCGTGGCGGGTAGAATCGACGGCGGCCTGGGCGAACGCGAACAGCGCTTCGCGCGAGCCGTTCACCGGCAGCACCTCGGTCGCCGGGTCGAGCTTCACGCCGTAACGGCGCCCGGCCCACGCGGCAATCGCTTCACGCAGCGCATCCGAGCCCTGAGTGATGGGATAATTCGCGAGCCCCGCGAGCCCCGCGACCAGCGCATCCTTGATGAACTGCGGCGTCGGATGCTTGGGTTCGCCGATCGACAGGTTGATCGGAGACAGGTCGGAGTTCGGCGTCACCCCGCCGAACAGTTCGCGCAGTTTCTGGAACGGGTAGGGGTGAAGTTGTTCGAGACGCGGATTCATTGCGGTTTGGATTCTGATTAAGCCTCACATTATAAAGCCCCATGCCTTCGATTCCCCTGCAGCGCACTCTTGCCGTCAGCAGCCTGGTCTATGCAGCCGCCCTGTGGGGGTTGATGTGGTTTCCCTACCGCCTGCTCAACGAGGCCGGGGTTGGCGGCATCGCATCGAGCTTGTTCACTTACGCCGTGCCGCTGCTCGCGTTCGGCTGGCTGCACGGCCGCGAGCTGAACCGCGCGCGCGGCAAGTGGATGTGGCTGACCGCGCTGGCGCTGGCGGCGGGCTGGACCAATCTGGCCTATGTGCTGGCGATGCTGCAAGGCGAGGTGGTGCGCGTGCTGCTGCTGTTTTTTCTGTCGCCGTTGTGGACGGTGGTGTTCGCGCGATTTTTATTGCATGAAAAGCTCAACGGTGCCGGCTGGGCAGTGATGGTGCTGGCGGCGGGTGGGGCGATGGTCATGCTGTGGCAACCCGACGGCGGCCTGCCGCTGCCGACCAACCGCGCCGAGTGGCTGGCGCTGTCGGCCGGGATGATGTTCGCGCTGAGCAACGTTATCAGCCGGCACCTCGGCGGCGTCACCGAAGGCGCCAAGTCGGTGTCGATCTGGGCCGGGGTGGGGGTATTGACGGTGATCGGCCTTGGGCTGTATCCGGGCGAGCTCGATTTCATCGACGATGCGGAATGGCGCGTCTGGCTGCTGCTCATTGGCGTCGGCCTTTTCATCGGCAGCATGACCTACGCGGTGCAGTACGGCCTCGCCCGTGTGCCAGCCAACCAGGCCATCGTCATCTTTCTGTTTGAACTGGTGGTGGCGGCGGTCGCGGCCTATTTCCTGTCCGACGAGCGCATGGGCGTGCAGGAATGGATCGGCGCGGCCATGATCATCACGGCCAGCCTGTTCTCCGGCCACATGGAAGACGATCAAGCGAAAGAGAAACCCCATGTCTGAGCTGTCCCCAAGCCCCGTCGCCGCCCTGTTGCACGCCGGCCTGCTGGTTTCCGATCTGGAACGGGCCAGGACTTTCTACGAATCGGTGCTGGGGCTGACGCCGTATCCGCATCGTCCCGACCTGCCTTACCCCGGCGAGTGGTACGACCTGGGCGGCGGACAGCAGCTTCACCTGATGCAACTGGCCAATCCCGATGCGGGCTCGATTCGCCCAGAGCACGGCGGCCGTGACCGCCACATTGCGCTGGCGGTCACGAATATGGCTGCGCTGAAAAGCAGGCTCGATGCGGCGGGGGTGCGCTACACCGCCAGCAAGTCCGGTCGCGCGGCGCTGTTCTGTCGTGATCCGGATTCCAATACGCTGGAGTTCGTCGAGCTTGGCTGACGGTGCGGATTTGTCTGGTTGCTGTGCCAGGCCGAGGGCGGGCGCTGGCGCCGGGGACACGCGATGTCTTGAGTGCGGGTGTTAGAACAATTGGACTACCTCTCACCGGCCCCCTCGAGCCCGAGGACGATTTCGAGTGCTTGGCGCGAAATCAGGTCTCGCCGCCGAAAAGCATCAGGAGCGCCGGCAGCAGCAGCAGCACGACGACCACAAGGCGCAGCACATCGTTGTTGCCTCGTGTGCGGCGCGGCCTGAGGCCGCAGCAACAGCATTTCGGGTCGGGGGTGTGTGTGTCTCGAATAGGCGCATACATGGCAGCCTCCCTCACAGCATCTGGACTTGCCGCGAGATGAGACGCAGTCAGTCGCAGATCAAGCGTCCTGTCTACAGCGCGGCGACAACTATCAACATAGGACAAATACCTGGCGATTGCAGTCTGAGGCAATGCGTTTTACGGGGAAATTGATGCGAAGCGCTGCAGGCCGTCACGCGCCAGTAGCGCGGCGCCGTAGGACGCTTCGGCATGAACGGCGCGCGCGACCTGCACGCCAAGCAGGCGTTGGCGGATACGCGTCCACGCAGGATTGCGGGCGCCGCCGCCGGCGGTTTCGACCTGGCGCACGGGCGTGGCACCCAGTTTGCCCAGCAGCCCATAGCCGCGTGCCTCGATGCGGGCGAGGCTTTCCAGCAGGCCGTGCAGGAATTCGGCGTCGTCGGCCGGGCGCGGCGTCAGGCGCGGTGACAGTTGCGGATCGTTGACCGGGAAGCGTTCGCCGGTGCGGGGCAACGGCAGATAGTCGAGCGGGCTGGCGACGGCGGGGTCGATTTGTTCACTCAGCGCGGCCAACTGGCGGTCGTCGAAAAACTGCCGCAGCACCGCGCCGCCGGCGTTGCTGGCGCCGCCCGCCAGCCAGCGGCTGCCGAACCAGTGCGAATAGACGCCGTGTTCGCTCGATTCCACCCGGCTGTCGGACAGCAGCTTCAGCACCAGCGTGCTGCCGAGCGAGGTGACGGCGTCGCCGCTTTGGCTGACGCCGGCTGCCAGAAACGCGGCGATCGAATCGGTGGTGCCGGCGTGCACCATGCAGCCGGGGTTCACGCCGAGGTAGCGTGCGCGTGGGCGCGACACGGTGGCGAGCCGGGCGCCGGGCGCGATCGGAACCGGCAGGTAGTCGACATCGGCCAGGTATTCCACCCATGCTGGCCATTTCAAGTCGTCGAGGTCGAGGCCCATCTTGAGGGCGTTGTGATAGTCGGTCATCCCGACGCGGCCGGTCAGCAGTCCCGACAGCCAGTCGGCCTGGTTGAGATAGAG
>JAKBJA010000188.1:0-8971 GCA_021836225.1 Pseudomonadota bacterium
CCACGCCTTGCAAACAACCCATTCGTGACCACGCCGACGATGTGATTGATCGCCGTTTCCAGCGACACGGGATCGACGATCGACAAACCGTGCACGTCGAGGATGATGTTGCCGTTGTCGGTGGTGAATCCCTCTCTCAACCGGGGTTGTCCGCCCAGCTTGACCAATTCGCGCGCCACATAGGAACGGGCCATCGGAATCACCTCCACCGGCAGCGGAAACTTGCCCAGCACCCCGACCAGCTTGCTCTCGTCGGCGATGCAGATGAACTTCTTGCTGCATGCTGCCACGATTTTCTCGCGCGTCAGCGCACCGCCGCCACCCTTCACCATGGCGAAGTGCTCGGTGATTTCGTCGGCGCCATCGACGTAGATTTCCAACTCGCCCACGCTGTTGAGATCCAGTATCTGGATGCCATGGCTCTTCAAGCGCGCAGCAGTGGCCTCGGAACTCGCAACGGCGCCGTCGATGCGGCCCTTGACCTCGGCCAGCGCGTCGATGAAATAGTTGGCGGTCGAGCCGGTGCCTACCCCGATGATGCCGCCACGGGCATAATCCACCGCGGCACGTGCCACGGCTTGCTTCATTTCGTCCTGAGTCATGATGTTTTCGTCGATTTGGATGCAGCCGGCTAAGATAGCGGCATCGCGCCCTTTTTACAAACCTCGCCCCGCTGCCGCCATGAGCCAACCTGACGATTACCTCGAACGCATACTCACCTCGCGCGTCTACGACGTGGCGATCGAGTCGCCGCTCGATGTGGCCCACAATCTGTCGCGCCGCCTCAACAACCAGATTCTGCTCAAGCGCGAAGACCTGCAGCCGGTGTTTTCATTCAAGTGCCGCGGCGCCTACAACAGGATGGCGAAGTTGACGCATGCCCAGCTGGCGCGCGGCGTGGTGGCGGCGTCAGCCGGCAACCATGCGCAGGGGGTGGCGCTGGCGGCGCAGAAACTCGGTGTGACGGCGATCATCGTGATGCCGGCGACCACGCCGAAAATCAAGGTCGACGCGGTGGCGGCGCGCGGCGCGCAGGTGATCCTGCATGGCGACAATTACGACGAGGCTTGCGCCCACGCGACCCAGATCGCCAGGGAGTCGAGGGCCACATTCGTCCACCCCTACGACGATCCCGACGTGATCGCCGGGCAGGGCACGGTGGCGATGGAACTGTTGCGCCAGCATCCCGGCCCGATCCACTCGGTCTATATCCCGGTTGGCGGCGGCGGACTGATCGCCGGCATGGCGGCCTACATCAAGCGGCTGCGTCCGGAAATCCGCATCGTCGGCGTCGAGCCCGAAGACGCCGACGCCATGGCGCGCTCGTTGTGCAAGGGCAAGCGCATCACGCTGCCGCGCGTGGGCATTTTTGCCGACGGCGTGGCGGTGAAAACGGTCGGCAAGGAAACCTTCCGTTTGGCGCAGCTGTACGTCGACGAGATCGTTCGCGTCAACAACGACGCCATCTGCGCTGCGATCAAGGACGTGTTCGAGGACACCCGCTCGATCCTGGAGCCGGCGGGTGCGCTGTCGATTGCCGGGATGAAGGCCGCGATCGCCGGCGACAAGCTCCGGGGCAAGACGCTGGTGGCGGTTGCTTCCGGGGCCAATATGAACTTCGACCGCTTGCGCTACATCGCCGAGCGCGCGGAGTTGGGCGAAAAGCGCGAAGCGGTGCTGGCCGTCACCATTCCCGAAACGCCGGGCAGCTTCAAGAATTTCTGCAGCCTCCTGGGCGCGCGCAATATCACCGAGTTCAACTACCGCTATTCCGACCCCAAGGTGGCGCGCGTGTTTGTTGGCCTGTCGGTGCCGGGGGCGGGTGAGAGTGCGCGCGTCGTGGAGCTGCTGCAGCGCCACGGCCTCGAAGCGATCGACCTCACCGACAACGAAATGGCCAAGCTGCACGTCCGCCATCTGGTGGGTGGACGTGCGCCCGAGGCGGTCAACGAACTGCTGTACCGATTCGAATTTCCGGAACGCCCCGGTGCCCTGATGCAGTTTCTGCAGAGCATGAGCCGCGGCTGGAACATCAGCCTGTTCCACTACCGCAACCATGGCGCCGACTATGGCCGGGTGCTGGTCGGCATCCAGGTGCCGGAAAAGGAAAAGCCCAGCTTCCAGAAATTCCTGGACGGGCTGGGCTACCGCTACTGGGACGAATCCCGCAATCCGGCCTACAAGCTGTTTCTTGCCTGAATCCTATTTTTTCAGCCCGCAGGTGTTGATGCCGAGCAGGCTGTAGACCGGACAAATCCTGAGCAGCCCGGTGGCGAGCGGCAGCACGCCGATCCAGGCCCACACCGGACCATTGAAAAAAGCCACCCAGGCGATGAGGGCGAGGCCTGCAACAATGCGGATGATGCGGTCGATCGTGCCGACGTTGGCTGTCATGGGGCGCTCCTTGGAACGGGAATAAGCATTTTTCACTATAGCGCGCCTTCGGCGCACTGAGCGATGCCGCGAAGCGGCCACCCGGATGGTGGATTTCGCTCAGGCGACGGGTGCCCGCTGCATGTTACCCTCGCGCCATGCTTCGAATGATCGTGTTTTTTCTGCTGGGGGCGCTGTCCACAGCATCCGTTTGGGCGGCGCCGGGCGATGCCGCCGTGTTGCGGGCGCAACAGGCGTTTTCCGCACGCAAGCTGGCCAATCTGGAGCGTGCCGCGCGCGACGTGCCGGCCGATCATGTGCTGGCGCCCGCTGTCGAGTACTGGCGTCTGATGCTGGCGAGCCGCACCGAGGACGCGCGCATCGCCGATTTCCTGGCAAGTCATCCCGGCAGCCGCATGGCCGAAGCGCTGCGCGCCGACTGGCTGAAATCGCTCGGGGCACGCGAAGCCTGGCCGCTCTATCTGGCCGAGTACCCGCGCCTGGTCAAGCCCGATGCCGCGCATCAGTGCTATGCCTACCGCGCCGAATGGGCGCAGGGCAATCGCAGCCACCAGCGCGAGGCGGTCACCTTGTGGTTCACTGGCCGCGACATGCCCTCGGCCTGTTCGCCCCTGTTTGCCCAACTGATCGAGACCGGGCTGATCCGGGAGGAAGACGTCTGGCGCCGCCTGCGGCTGGCGCTGGAAGCGGGCAATCCCAATGTTGCCAGGGTGGTGGCCAATGCGCTGCCGGAAGCCCAGCGCCCGGCTGCGGCGCTGTTTGATCAGGCCACCCGCGATCCGGCCCGTCTGTTGAATGCCGATACCACGCTTGATTTCAACCGGCACGGTGACCGTGAAATCGCGCTCTATGCGTTCGACCAGCTGGCCAGGCGCCGCTCCGACCAGGCGGAACAGGCGCTGGCCAGGCGGGCCGCGCAATTCACTGCAGAGGAGCTGGGCACGGCCTGGGCACGGCTCGCCACTTGGGCGGCGCGCCGCCATGAAACCACGGCATTGGCCTGGTTCCAGCAGGCCGGGGCAGCGGTGGCCAGCGACTTTCAGCGCGAATGGTGGGCGCGTGCAGCATTGCGCGCAGGCGACTGGCAAGCCGTTCTGCGCGCAATCGATGGCATGGACGAGGCGACCCGTGCGCAGCCCGTTTGGCGCTACTGGCGCGCACGCGCCTTGCAGGCCGGCGGCCAGCGCGCCGCGGCCAATCCGCTGTTTCTGGCGCTGTCGCGCGAGCATCATTACTATGGCCAGCTGGCCCAGGAAGAGCTTGGTCCGGTGGTGCAGGCGCCGCCCATCAACATCAAGATGGCCGGCGATGACGTCGCGGCCATTGCGCGCCATCCCGGCATCGCGCGCGCGCAGGCCTTTTACGAACTCGGCCTGCGCAGCGAAGCCAGCCTGGAGTGGAACTGGGCGATCCAGACGCTTGCCGACCCGCAGCTGCTGGCGGCTGCCGAGCTTGCCCGCCGCATGGAATGGTATGACCGCGCCATCAACACTGCCGAGCGCACCCGCGAACTGCACGATTTCGAATTGCGCTTTCTCGCACCCTACCGCGAGTTGGCGCAGCAGGCCGCGCGCGAAAACGAGATTGACGAAGCCTGGGTGTTCGGCCTGATGCGGCAGGAAAGCCGCTTCGTCAACGTCGCCCGCTCCAGCGTCGGCGCATCCGGCCTGATGCAGATCATGCCGGCCACCGCGCGCTGGATCGCAAAACGCCTCGGCATCAAGAAGTTTCATCCGAACGAGATGCAGGATCCGGCCAAAAACATCCAGTTCGGCGCCTACTACCTGAAGCATGTGCAGACCAGCCTGGACGGATCGCCGGTGCTCGCCACCGCCGCCTACAATGCTGGCCCGAGCCGTGCCCAGCGCTGGCGCGATACCCGGCCGATGGAAGCCGCGGTCTACATCGAATCGATCCCGTTCGCCGAAACGCGCGATTACGTCAAGAAAGTGATGAGCAACGCCATGTACTACGCGGCGCGTTTCGGCCAGCCCTCGGTGCTGCTGAAGGACCGGCTGGGCATGGTGCCACCGCGCAGGGTGCCGGTCACTTCCCTCCCCGATGCAGAGGCCATGCAGCAGGCCGAGCAGGCGGACGAGTAGACCCAAGCGCAAATTTTTGCGACATCCGGGATAAAATCAGCAACGCCTTATATTCTGAATCGAACCACAACATGAAGATTGAACGCATCTGCATCCTCGGCGGATCCGGCTTTGTCGGCACCCACCTCGTCAGCCAGCTCGCCGCGCGTGGCCTCAATGTGCGCGTGCTCTCCCATCGCCGCGAAATGGCCAAGGAGCTGATCCTGCTGCCGACGGTGGAGGTGATCGAGGCCGATGTCCACGACCAGCAGGAACTCATTCGCCATTTCCGTGGCATGGATGCTGTCATCAATCTGGTCGGCATCCTGCACGAAAGCACGGTCGGCCGTGTCGATCTGCCGAGTGCCCGTCGCGGTGACTTCCAGAAGGTCCACGTCGAACTGCCGCGCAAAGTCATCCACGCCATGGGCGAAGCGGGCGTGCATCGCCTGCTGCACATGAGCGCGCTCGGCGCCCATCCGAATTCGCGCTCGGCCTACCAGCGTTCGAAGGGCATCGCCGAGGCGCTGGTGCGCGAAGCGGGGCGGCACCACATTGAACACGAAAACTGGTACCTCAACGGACCCAAGTTCATCCATGGCTATGGCCTCAACGTCACGATCTTCCGCCCCTCGGTGATCTTCGGCCGCGGCGACTCCTTCCTGTCGATGTTCGCCAGGATGCTGAAGCTGTTCCCCGTATTGCCGCTGGCCGGCGCGGGTGCGCGCTTTGCGCCGGTGCACGTCGAGGACGTCGCGCGTGCCTTCGCCGACAGCCTCGACAACCCGGCAACCTATGGCCAGACCTACGAGCTGTGTGGCCCCAAGACCTACACCCTGCAGGAACTGGTCAGCTATGTCGGCGAGGTGATCGGCAAGAAGCGCAGCATTCTGCCGTTGGGTAAATGGACCTCGTATTTCCAGGCTTGGGCGCTGGAATTCAAGCCGGGCAAAAAACTGATGACGCGCGACAATTATTACGCCATGGGCACGGACAACGTCTGTGCCGGCGGCTGGCCGTCGGTGTTTGCTTTCCAGCCGGCCTCGCTCGAGGCCATCGCACCTGAATACCTGCGCGCCGACACGCCGCGTGCGCGGTACGAGGATTACCGCGAAAACGCCCGCCGTTAACACGGCCCCGCCGCCATGAAGACCTATATCGTCGGCGGCGCGGTGCGCGACAGGCTATTGGGCCTGCCGGTGGCGGATCGCGACCATGTCGTGGTCGGTGCCACGCCCGACGATATGGTTGCGCTGGGCTATCAGCCGGTCGGCAAGGATTTTCCGGTCTTTTTGCATCCGGGCAGCCACGAGGAATACGCGCTGGCGCGTACCGAGCGCAAGTCCGGGCACGGTTACAAAGGCTTCAAGGTCTATGCTGCACCGGAGGTCACGCTGGAAGAGGACCTGCGTCGGCGCGACCTCACCATCAACGCGATGGCCGAGGACGAGACCGGCGCGCTGGTCGATCCTTACGGCGGCCAGCGCGATCTGGCCGCGCGTATTTTCCGCCATGTGAGCGAGGCGTTTGCCGAGGACCCGGTGCGGATCCTGCGCGTCGCGCGCTTCGCCGCCCGCTTCACCGACTTTGCCGTGGCGCCGGAAACCAACGCGCTGATGCGACAGATGGTGGACAATGGCGAAGTCGACGCGCTGGTGCCCGAACGGGTGTGGCAGGAAGTCGCGCGCGGCCTGATGGAAGCGCAGCCTTCGCGCATGTTCCGGGTGCTGCGCGACTGCGGCGCGCTGGCCCGCCTGTTTCCCGAAATCGACTGCCTGTTCGGCGTGCCGCAGCCGCCCGAACATCATCCCGAAGTCGACACCGGCGACCATGTCATGCTTGTCATCGACTGGGCGGCGCGGCAGGGCATGAGCCTGCCGGTGCGCTTCGCCGCGTTGACGCACGATCTCGGCAAGGGTGACACCCCGCCTGAGCTGTGGCCCAAACATCATGGCCACGAAGCCCGAAGCGCCGAACGGGTTCGCGTGCTTTGCGAGCGCATCCGCGTGCCGGCCGATTGCCGCGACCTCGCCATTGCAGTGGCGCGCGAGCATGGCCTCGTTCACCGCACGCTGGAACTTCGACCCGGCACCCTCGTTGAACTGCTGGAGCGTGTCGACGCATTCCGCCGCCCCGAGCGTTTCGAGGATTTTCTGCTGGCCTGCGAATGCGATTTCCGCGGCCGCCCCGGTTTCGAGGACACCCCCTTCCCCGAATCGGGCTATTTGCGGCAGGCGCTGCGCGCGGCACAGGCCATCGATGCCGCTGCCGTGGCGCGCAGCGTCGAGCCGGCGCACATCCGGGCCGCCATCTTCCAGGCGCGCACGGCAGCCGTGGCGGCATGGCGCGATCAGCCGCAAGACCGCTAGGCCCTTGCCTGGCCGCGCCGTCAAATTATCCGGACTTTGGCCTGTCGGCTTGTTGATTTCGTGTCGGGCAAAGCGTGGACTTCAGTCCGCTGATGTCTATTCTTAGGTGGGTACGCACACTGATTTGCCAAAGGGGAAACGCATGAAGTCCAGCTTGCTGATTGTTCTGTTGGCCGCCGCCATGACGCCTGTTGTGGTCGGCTGCGTGGCCGGTCCGGGGTATGGCGAGGTCGCGGTCCGCGACCCGCATTATTCGGTGAGAGTGGTGTTTACCGATCATGACCGCCGCCTGATCAATGACTATTACGCGCCACGCTACAAAAGCCTGCCTCCCGGTTTGGCCAAGAAGGACAGGCTTCCCCCCGGTCATGCATGGCGGGCGCGACCCAATCAGCCCATCCATGATGATGCACGCTTGCGCTATCTGCCCTATGAACTGGAACAACGCCTGACGCGCCTGCCTGCCGATTATGTGCGCGTCGTCATCGGCACCGATGTGGCGATCATGAATGTCCGTACCCGGGTGGTGGTGGACCTCCTGGAGGACATGACCGACTGAAGCAAAGCGGACGTCATCTGAAAGGGGCGCCGACAATGTCTCAAACAGCCGAGTCCGACGAGGATGGCGTGTACTGGACGCACTTTCCGCATCAGGCCGACATGGGCGTGCGCGGCGTCGGGCCCACCCGTGAGGCGGCCTTCGAACAGGCGGCGCTGGCGATGACTGCCGTCGTCACCGATCCGGCCCGGGTCGCGCCCAAAACGGCAGTGGCCATCTGTTGCGAGGCGCCGGACGACGAACTGCTGCTGGTCGACTGGCTCAACGCGCTGATATTGGAAATGGCAGCGCGCCACATGCTGTTCAGCCACTTTGAGGTCAGCCTGGACGGGCAGCGTCTGACCGCCACCGCCTGGGGCGAGCCGGTTGACCTCGTTCGGCACCAACCCGCGGTCGAGATCAAGGGCGCCACCTATACTGAACTCAACGTAGGCAGGACAGAATCCGGGCGATGGCAGGCCCAGTGCGTGGTGGACGTGTGAAATGAACCCAGCCCAGTTCCAGCAGGTGTCGGAGGTCGAGTGGCGCATCGCCCCGTTCGGAAAAATGCGCGTTCCGGCGGTGATCTATGCCGATGAGAGACTGATCCGCGAGATGGACGACAAGGTCTACGAACAACTCACCAACGTCGCCACCCTGCCGGGCATCGTTCAGGCGGCCTACGCCATGCCCGACGCACACTGGGGCTACGGTTTCCCGATCGGCGGGGTGGCGGCGTTCGATGCCGACGAGGGCGGCGTGGTGTCGGCTGGCGGGGTGGGATTCGACATTTCCTGCGGCGTGCGCACCCTGCACACCGGGCTGAAGGCCGCGGACATCGCTCCGCTCAAGCAGCGGCTTGCCGACCGCCTGTTCGCCCACGTCCCGGCCGGCTTGGGCAGCACCGGCCTGTTGCGCCTCAACGCCAGCGAAATGGACGCGATGCTGCGCGGCGGCGCGCGCTGGGCGGTCGAACACGGCTACGGCAGCGATGCCGACATCGAGCGCATCGAGGAACACGGCTGCATGGCCGGCGCCGAGCCGGACAAAGTTTCCGACCAGGCCAAGCGCCGCCAGCGTGACGAGATCGGCACCCTCGGGTCCGGCAACCATTACCTCGAACTGCAGGAAATCGTCGAAATCTATGACACGAAGGCGGCCGACCGCTTCCGCCTGCGCGTGGGCGAAGTGGTGGTCAGCATTCACTGTGGATCGCGTGGACTGGGCCACCAGATCGGTACCGAATTCCTCAGGCAGATGGTGATCGCTGCGCCAGGGTATGGCATCGAGTTGCCCGACCGCGAACTTGCCTGCGCACCCATCAAATCCCCGCTGGGGGAGGCCTACCTCGGCGCGATGCGCGCCGCGATCAACTGTGCCCTGGCCAACCGTCAGGTCATCACCCACCTGACCCGCCAGGTGTTCGCGGACATGTTGCCAGGAACCCACCTGACCCTGATCTATGACGTCTCCCACAACACCTGCAAGCTCGAGCCGCACACGGTCGACGGCCAGTCGCGTCGCCTGTACGTGCACCGCAAGGGCGCAACGCGCGCCTTCGGCCCCGGCCACCCGGCATTGCCCAACGA
>JAKBJA010000188.1:9661-12946 GCA_021836225.1 Pseudomonadota bacterium
ACAGCAAGACCACCGGAACGCTCACGCTCAACCATGTGCTGCCAGGGCGCACCTTGTACATGCTGGCCACCGGCACCGGGCTGGCACCGTTCATGAGCCTGATCCGCGATCCCGGACTCTATGCGCGTTTTGATAACGTTGTTCTGGTGCATTCGGTGCGTACCGTGGCCGAGCTGGCCTACCGCGAGGAGATCGAGGCGATGCATCAGCCACGTCTGCATTACGTGCCGACGGTGACGCGTGAGGCGTTCCCCACGCCCGAACGCGGCGGTGATCTGTTCCGTTCAGGTGTGCTGTCGCAGCGCCTCGGCCTGTCCGCGCCCGACCCCGAAGTGGATCGCGTCATGATCTGTGGCAATCCGGCGATGACGCGCGAACTGACGCGCTATCTCAAAGACGCAGGATGGACCCTGACCAACCATCGCGGCATCGGAAATTTCACCACCGAGGTGGCGTTCGTCGTGCATCACGAATAATCACTGCCGGCACCGTGGATGGAAAATACGCCACGGAAAACGGGCCCAGAAAACCCTGAGCCCGTAGCCGTAGCCTGCCTAGTCGTGGCCGTGACGGTGATGGTCGCGACGGTCGCTGCGGTGTTCGCGACGATCGTCGCGCCAGCCATCGCGGCGGTCATCCCAACCGTGCCCGTAATCCCGGTAGTGATGCACGTGCTTGACCCGGTAATGGTGGCGCGGCAGCACGATGACGTGGCCGGGGTGGTGGGGGGTATGTGTCCAGTAACGGGTGCCGCCGGACTCATACAGGACGCGGAAACCGTCGTGGTGGCGGGTGCCGAACGAGATGCTGAAATGCGGTTCGACCGATACCACGCGGCCGTAACCATAGTCGCTGTGGGCCAGCGCGGTACCGGAGGCGGTCACCAGCGCGGTTGCAAGCAGAAGTGTGCGTAACATGGCGTTTCTCCTTTCAGGTTCGGAACGGCTGCGCTCGGTCGAGCGTCAATCGTCCCAGTCGTTGCGGCTGCTGTGCCAGCGCGCGTCGCGCCGGCCCTCGGCCACGGAAAAATCCACATCCAGGGTCAGCCACTTGCCCGGCTTGTATGGCAAGTAGGTTTCGTATTCGCGGCCCTGGAAGCGGTAGCGCACGTCGTAGCCGGTGACCACCTGGCGGTAGTCATGGTGGGTGCGGCAGCGCTCGACCTGCTGCGGGACCGATTCGTAGCGGGTACCGTTCTGGTTCCAGCGGTCGCCCACCACCGCACCGGTCGCCGCACCGACGGCGGCTGCGGCAACCCTGCCGTCGCCCTTGCCGACGGTGGAGCCGATCAGGCCGCCGGCGATGGCGCCGAGTATCGCGCCACCCGTATTGCTGCCGTCGCGATAGCTGCGGGTTTCATAGCCGACCGTTTCGGTCCAGCATTCGCGGCGCGGTTCGTTGATCGTTTCGTAGACCGGTACGCTCGACAGGACCCTGGCGCGGGTGGTGAAACCGTCCCGGTCGCCGTGGCCGGCCTGCGCGGCGCCGCTGACGGCGAGCAGTGCGGAAATCAGGGCCGTGTTCAGGGTACGTGCATTCATCGTTACTCTCCTCGTTACTTCAAACAATCGGGTTCAACGACGGCCGCGGGGGCGGTCCTCGCCTTCAAATCGTTTCTGCTGGCGACGCTCGTAGCCGTAGCCGTAGCCTTGCGGCTCATCACGGGCCTCACGCTTGGAAGCGCGGTCATCCTTGCGCGCATCGCGCGGATCCGGGCGAACTTCGTCGGCACGGTCGCGCTTGGCCACGATGAACGCGCCATCCATGAAATCCGGTGCGGCCTGAACCGGGACGGTTAGCGCCAGTCCCAGTGCTGCCAGTCCGAACATCCCAAGTTGCCGTGCATTCATCGTCGTCTCCATTTCTGTGGTCGCCTTGTCTTGCTTCCACGCTTCGCAGTTTGGTTGAGGAAAGTAAGCGCACTGTTTCACGCAAGGGTGATTTTGTAACAGTGTGTAACCGGGTGGGTAAAGCGGGCATCAAGCCGCTGCTATAGTTGCCGCATGGAAAAAGACACCATTTATGTCACCGACGACGACCCCGGCATCCGCGAGCTGGTCGCCGAATACCTGACCAGCCAGGGCTATGCGGTCGAGACAGCGGAAGACGCGAGCTCGCTCGACCGCCTGCTGGCCAGCCGGTTGCCCGATCTGCTGGTGCTCGACTGGATGATGCCGGGCGAGGATGGCCTGTCGGTGGCGCGGCGGCTGCGCGCGCAGCCGGGCTTTCCCCCCATCATCATGCTGTCGGCCAAGGGCGAGGACATCGACCGCATCATCGGGCTGGAGGTCGGCGCCGACGATTACCTGCCCAAGCCCTTCAATCCGCGCGAACTGCTGGCGCGAATCCGCGCGGTGATGCGGCGGCAGAGCGGGGCGGCCGCGCCGGTGGCGACCGACACCACCCGGCAGCTGAACTTCGGCCCGTTCAGCATCAACCTCGATGCCCGCACGCTCAGCCGCGACGGTGCCGAAATCCCGCTGACCAGCGGCGAATACGCGCTGCTGGAAATCTTCGTCACCCATGCCAACCGCGCGCTGTCGCGCGACTGGCTGATGGACCAGCTTCGCGGCTTCGAGCGCGACCCGTTCGACCGCAGCATCGACGTGCGGGTGAATCGCCTGCGCAAGAAAATCGAGGATGACCCGGCCAATCCCGCCTACATCCGAACCCAGCGCGGGCAGGGTTACCTGTTTGTGCCGCAGGGCAAGGGGTGAAGCACATTACGCGCTCGCTGTTCGCCCGCACCGCGCTGACGCTTGCGCTGGCCTTCATCGTGTTTCAGGCGGCCGCGTTCTGGGTGGTGACCCGCACCCTGATCGTGCCAGTGGCAGAGCGCTCGGCCGACGATCTGGCCGGCCTGATTGTGCTGTCGGCGCAGACCTGGGTGGAACTGCCGCCCGAGACGCGCGCGGCGTTCGAACGCGAACTGGCGCGCCGCCACGGCCTGCGCCTGACCACGGTTGACGTCGGGGCCACGGCGGATGCACCTCAGTTCGCCTTTCGCAAACAGATCGAAGCTGCGTTGAGCCGACGACTGGGGGACGAAATAGTGTTGCGCGGTGTGCCGGATACGGAAGCGGTGTGGCTGGACATTCCCGTGGGCGGGCACGATCTGCGGGCCGGCTTTTTCCCCAACCGCTATGCCGTCAAGCCACCGCTGGCGGCCATCGCGGTGATCGTGCTGGGCGCCTTCCTCAGCCTGCTGACCGCCCTGTTTCTGGTGCGCCGGCTTACCGTGCCGCTGGCGCGCGCAGCGCGCGCCGCCAGCCAGGTGGGTGCGGG
>JAKBJA010000094.1 GCA_021836225.1 Pseudomonadota bacterium
TCAGATAACCGCCTTCTTCATAGCCGACGTAGCCGGGCGGCGCGCCGATCAGACGGGCGACCGAGTGCTTCTCCATGAATTCGCTCATGTCGATGCGGATCATGTGGTCGGCGGAATCGAACAGGTATTCGGCCAGCGTCTTGCACAGCTCGGTCTTGCCGACGCCGGTGGGGCCAAGGAAGAGGAAGGAGCCGAGCGGCCGGTTGGGGTCGGACAGGCCGGCGCGCGAACGGCGGATGGCGTCGGAAACGACGCGCACGGCTTCGTCCTGCCCCACCACGCGGCTGTGCAGCTTGTCTTCCATGTGCAGGAGCTTGTCGCGCTCGCCCTGCATCATCTTGGACACCGGGATGCCGGTGGCGCGCGAGACGACTTCGGCGATTTCCTCGGCGCCGACTTCGGTGCGCAGGAGCTTGAACGCGGGCTTGGTGTCGGCCGATTCGGCGTGCTTCAGCTGGGCTTCCAGCTGCGGCAGCTTGCCGTATTGGATCTCGGCGACCTTATCCAGCTTGCCCTGGCGCTGCAGGTCGACCATCTGCGCACGCAGCTTGTCGATTTCTTCCTTGATGTGGGCGGAGCCCTGGACTTGGGCCTTTTCGGCCTTCCAGACCTCTTCCAGGTCGTTGGATTCGCGCTGCAGGGTCTGCAACTCGTCTTCGATGAGCTGCAGGCGTTTTTTGGACGCCTCATCCTTCTCGCGCTTGACCGCCTCGCGCTCGATCTTCAGCTGGATCATGCGCCGCTCGAGTTTGTCCATCACCTCGGGCTTGGAATCGATTTCCATCTTGACGCGCGCCGCGGCCTCGTCGATCAGGTCGATGGCCTTGTCGGGCAGGAAGCGGTCGGTGATGTAGCGATGGCTGAGTTCGGCCGCCGCCACGATCGCGGGGTCGGTGATGTTCACGCCGTGATGCAGTTCATAGCGTTCCTGCAGGCCGCGCAGGATGGCGACGGTCGATTCGACGCTGGGTTCGTCGACCAGCACCTTCTGGAAGCGGCGCTCCAGCGCGGCGTCCTTCTCCACGTATTTGCGGTATTCGTCGAGCGTGGTGGCGCCGATGAGATGCAGCTCGCCGCGCGCCAGCGCCGGCTTCAGCATGTTGCCGGCGTCCATCGCGCCTTCGGCCTTGCCGGCGCCGACCAGGGTGTGCAGTTCGTCGAGGAACACGATGTAGCGGCCCGGATCCATCGCCAGTTCTTTCAGCACGGCCTTGAGCCGCTCTTCGAATTCGCCGCGGTATTTGGCGCCGGCCAGCAGCGCGGCGAGGTCGAGCACCAGCACCTTCTTGCCCTTCAGCGTCTCCGGCACCTCGCCATCGACGATCCGCTGCGCCAGGCCTTCGACGATGGCGGTCTTTCCGACGCCGGGTTCGCCGATCAGCACCGGGTTGTTCTTGGTGCGGCGCTGCAGGATCTGGATCGAGCGGCGGATTTCGTCGTCGCGGCCGATCACCGGGTCGAGCTTGCCGTCGCGCGCACGCTGGGTGAGGTCCAGCGTGTATTTCTTCAGCGCCTCGCGCTGGCCTTCGGCCTCCTGCGACGTCACGCCCTCGCCGCCGCGCACGGCATTGATCGCCTGCTCCAGCGCAGTTTTCTGGGCGCCGTGCTGCTTCAGCAGGCGCCCGGTTTCGCCCTTGTCGTCGAACGCTGCCAGCAGAAAGAGTTCGGAGGCGATGTAGGCGTCGCCGCGCTTCATCGCCTCCTTGTCGGTCAGGTTCAGCAGGTTGTTGAGCTCGCGCGAGATGCTCACCTCGCCGCCCTGCCCTTCCACCTTGGGCAGCCGCGTCAGGGCCTGGGTCAGCGACGCCTTCAGCGCCGGCACCTGCACACCGGCGCGCGCCAGGATGGCCGCCGCACCGGCGCCTTCCTGATTAAGCAGCGCCAGCAGCAGGTGCTGCGGCTCGATGTAGGCATGATCGCCGCCGACCGCCAGGCTTTGCGCGTCGGAAAACGCCTGTTGAAACTGGGTGGTGAGCTTGTCGAAACGCATAAAGGGCCTCGTGCATTAGGGTATATTCAATGCCTCCCAAATAGAGGCATTCCGGCCGATTTCAACCCTCCATGTCTGAATTGATTGCTTCCGCTGTAGAAAACGACGTTGCACGCGCGCTGGCCGAGGATGTCGGCAGCGGCGACCTCACCGCCCGGCTCATTCCCGCAGCCCAGACCGCCCGCGCCCGCGTCATCACCCGCGAAGCCGCCGTGATCGCCGGCCAACCATGGTTCGATGCCTGCTTTCGGGCGCTCGATCTCGGTTGTGTGATCGACTGGAAAGTGAGCGAGGGTGACACCGTCGAGGCCGGCAGCGCGCTGGTCGAAATCAGCGGTAATGCCCGTGCGCTGCTCACCGCCGAGCGTCCGGCGCTGAATTTCCTGCAAACGTTGTCGGCGGTAGCCACCGCCACCCGGCCCTATGTCGAGGCCGTGCGCGGCACCCACGCCGCTATCCTGGACACCCGAAAAACCCTGCCCGGGCTCCGTATCGCCGAGAAATACGCGGTGCGAATCGGTGGCGGGCAGAACCAGCGCACCGGGCTGTACGACGGCATCCTGATCAAGGAAAACCACATCACGGCGGCAGGCGGTATCGCACAGGTGCTGGACGCGGCGTTCAAGCTCGCCGAAGGCAAGGTCAGCGTGCAGATCGAGGTGGAAAACATCCATGAGCTCGAACAGGCCCTCGCCGCCGGCGCACCGCTCATCCTGCTCGACAACTTCAGCCTTGCGGACATGCGTCATGCGGTGCAGGTCACCCATGGCCGCGCCCTGCTCGAAGCCTCCGGCAACATCACGCTGGAGACGGTGCGCGCCGTGGCCGAAACCGGGGTCGACCGCATTTCCGTCGGCAGTCTCACCAAGCATGTCCGGGCAGTGGACCTGTCGATGCGCATCGACACCCATGATTGATGTCGTCCGCGCCCGTTACGATGAACCGGCACATGCCGCTGCGCTGGTCGAATTGCTGGATGCCTACGCACGGGATCCAGCCGGCGGCGGCGAGCCGCTCAGCGATTACGCCCGCGACCACCTGATCAACTCGCTCGCCGCGCGGCCCTTCATCTTCAGCGTGCTCGCGTTCGACGGCGATACGCCGGTCGGCCTCGTCAACGCCATCGAGGGTTTTTCCACCTTTGCCTGCCGTCCGCTGGTCAACGTGCACGACGTGGTGGTCGCATCAAGCCATCGCGGCCGCGGCATTGCAGCGCGATTGTTTGCCGAGGTCGAGGCCATCGCCAGCGAACGCGGGGCCTGCAAGCTCACGCTGGAGGTACTCTCCGGCAATCATGCCGCACGGGCACTTTACGAAAAGCTGGGGTTCGACGACTACCGGCTCGACCCGGACATGGGACGCGCGCAGTTCATGCAGAAATGGCTGGATTGAACTAAGCGATCCAGACCAGCGCTGCCATGCGCCCGGTCACACCATCGCGACGGTAGGAATAGAAGCTGTCCGCTTCATTGAAGGTGCAACGCCCACCGCCATACACCGCCTGCACGCCCGCGTGACGCAGGCGGATACGCGCCAGTTGATAGATGTCGGCGAGCCACTTGCCTGGTGTCGGCTGCGGCACGAAGGCGTCAGCCGCCTCGGGGTGACGCTCGACGAAGGCCTGGCGGACCTCATCGCCCACCTCGAAGGTTTGCGGGCCGATGGCGGCACCCATCCAGGCCAGAACATCACCCGGCGGCACCTGCATCGCGGCCACCGTTGCCTCAAGAACCCCTTCGGCCAGGCCGCGCCAGCCGGCGTGCGCGGCAGCGACAACGCTGCCGGCGCGGTCGCAGAACAGCACCGGCAGGCAGTCGGCGGTGAGCACGGCGCAGACCTGTCCCGCTTTGCGGGTGAAGGATGCATCAGCTTCTGGATTCGACTCACCTCCAAGTTCGACCACCCGCGCGCGGTGAACCTGCTTGAGCCAGACCGGCTCGGTCGGCAACTGCTGGCGCAGGCGTGCGCGGTTTGCGGCGACGTGGACCGGGTCATCGCCGACATGATCACCGAGATTGAGGCTGGCCCAGGGGGCGCCGCTCACCCCGCCCTCGCGGGTAGTCATCAGGCTTTGGACCCGGGGCGGCACCAGCCAGTCGGGGACGATCAGGCTCACTTGGCCCAGCCGGTGTTTTCGCGCAGGGCGTCCAACAACGAGGCAAAATCAGGCGGCAGGGGGCATTCCCACTGCATGAACACCTGGGTGACCGGATGGATCAGGCCCAGCCGCTCGGCGTGCAACGCTTGGCGCGGGAAGGGAATCTTGAGATGACTGCGGCGGCTGGCGCTGTAGACCGTATCGCCAACCAGCGGGTGGCCGATGTGCTGCATATGCACCCTGATCTGGTGGGTGCGACCGGTTTCCAGCTTGCAGCGCAACAGCGTAATTCCGGGGAAACGCTCGACCACCTCGTAATGCGTGACGGCTTCCTTGCCCAAACTGTGCACGGTGCGTTTGGTGCGGTTGTGGGGGTCGCGCGCCAGCGGCGCATCGACCGTGCCGTCACGATCGATTTCGCCATACACCAGGGCAAGGTATTCGCGCTTGACGGTGCGCGCCTGCAACTGTCGCACCAGGTCGGTGTGCGCCCTCAAGGTCTTGGCGACGACCAGCAGGCCGGAAGTGTCCTTGTCCAGCCGGTGGACGATCCCGGCGCGCGGCAGTTCGGCCACCTGCGGCACCCGGTGCAGCAAGGCGTTCAGCAGCGTGCCGCGGGGGTTGCCGCTGCCCGGGTGGACCACCAGGCCGACCGGCTTGTTGATCACCAGCAGCATCGGGTCCTCGAATACCACGTCGAGCGGGATTTCCTCGGGCGCATCGGGCGTGGCGTTCGGATCCGGCTCGATCTCAACCCGCACCGACTCGCCGCCGCTGACCTTCATCTTGGTGGTGCCCCAGGCGTCGTCCACGGCGATCTTGCGCGCGCGGATCCAGTTCTGGATGCGGTTGCGCGAAAACTCAGGCAGCAGGGCGGACAGGGCCAAATCCAGGCGCTGTCCACCCTGCGCATCGGGGATCACCAGTTGGCGGATATCGCCTTCCGTATTTCCCTTATAATCACCCGACAACTTTTCTGTGTCTTTTCCCATGCTTAAGCAACGTTCTTCCGGTTTCATTACATTCAATCGGGTGTTGGGCAGCGTACTGCTGGCTGCCACACTCACCCTGGGCGGCTGCGGCCTGTTGCCCGAGGTCCAGGACGAAACCGCGGGCTGGTCGGCGCAAAAGCTCTATGCCGAAGCCAAGGATAATCTCAACGACGGCAATTATGAACGTGCCGTCAAGTTATTCGAGACGCTGGAAGCGCGCTATCCCTTTGGCCGCTATGCACAACAGGCACAGCTGGAAGTCGCCTACGCCTACTACAAGGATAACGAGCCGATTTCCGCCATCGCCGCGTGCGACCGTTTCATCAAGCTACACCCCAATCACCCTAACGTCGATTACGCCTACTACCTGAAGGGCTTGGCGAATTTTAACGACGATCTCGGCCTGCTGGGCAATCTGGTCGATCAGGACATGAGCGAGCGCGATCCCCGGGCCGCGCGCGATGCGTTTCTGGCGTTCAAGGAACTGGTCACCCGCTTTCCTGACAGCAAATACGCCGAAGACTCCACCGCGCGCATGAAGTATCTGGTCAATGCGCTGGCCGGCAACGAAGTCCACGTTGCCAGGTATTACCTCAAGCGGGAAGCCTACGTGGCCGCCGCCAACCGTGCCAAGGAAGTGCTGAAGACCTACCCCGAAGCCCCCGCGCTGGAAGAGGCGCTGGCGATCATGGTGGTGGCCTACGACAAGCTGAAGCTCACCGACCTGCGTGACGATGCGCAGCGGGTGCTGACGCTCAACTTCCCCAACAGCAAATACAGCAAGGGTGTCAGTACCGAAGGCAAGGCCTGGTATCGGTTCTGGTGATCGGGTCGCCCGCCTGTAGATGATGGACATAAATTAATGTCCAATTCAAAAAACCTGAATAGACCGCTCTCGACCCGGAACAGCCGGTGACGGCTTGCAGTCTAAACGTCCGCTTAGAAGCGGCAAGCTGACTTTTCTATTCGCTCAGGGTACTGGAACTATCGGTAGATTCGAGATGTAGAGCGGTAACAGCAGGTTTGGTTTGTCTGTTGCAACAGCAGTCATTCACGTGAAGCGGGATGTGAAAATCCGGCTGGAAAGAAAGTATTAGCGAATCGCTATGGAGCGTCACATCCGCAGTGCCGGAATGCGGCCACGGAACACGATCGCCATCAATGCGAGGCTGCTGAATGCAGCCCCTGCGATGAACGTCTGCGATGCGCCGAAGCGATCCCACAGCAGGCCGGCCAGTGCGCTGGCCACGAGCATCGCCATGCCGCTCACCAGATTGAAGAAGCCGTAGGCTGTGCCGCGCAATTCTGCCGGTGCGGTATCGGCCACCATCCTCGCCAGCAGGCCTTGCGTGATGCCCATGTGCAAGCCCCACAGCGTGATGCCCAGCCACACCCAGATCCAGTGGTTGCTATAAGCCAGTGCGACATCCGCGCCGATCAGAAACACAAGTCCCCACGCAAGCAAGCGAGTGTGGCTCATGCCATCCGAGAGCTTGCCGAATGGGTAAGCCGAAAGCGCGTAAACCACATTCATGGCAATCAGCACCAGGGGCGCCGACGCGACGGGCAGGCCGCCTTGCCAAGCCCGCAAGACGAGAAAGGCCTCGGAGAAGCGCGCCAGGGTGAACATGGCGCCGATCACCACGACCCACCAGTAAGCGCGCGACAGCCGGCGCAGGTTTTCCCGGCGAATGGGATTGACGGGATGGCCATCGCGTTTCGTCTCCGGCTCCTGAACGCCAAACAGCAACAGGGCGACAGAGAGCAAACCGGGAATGACCGCCACCCAGAACACGGCACGGAAATCGTTCGCCCACAGCAGCATCAAACCCAGGGCAAGCAGCGGGCCGAGGAAGGCGCCCACGGTGTCGAGGGATTGGCGCAGGCCAAAGGCCGCCCCGCGCAGTTCGGGTGGCGCGATGTCCGCCACCAGTGCGTCCCGTGGCGCCCCCCGGATGCCCTTGCCGACCCGATCGATCAGGCGCGCGGCGAAGGCGAGACCGGAACTTGACGCCAGCGCAAACAAAGGTTTGGAGAGCGCCCCCAGCCCGTAGCCCAAAACGGCAAGGGGCTTGCGCCGCCCCCAGTAGTCGGAAAGCGCGCCCGAGAACACCTTTACGATCAGTGCGGAGGCCTCCGCCACCCCCTCGATCAGGCCGACAACGAATACGCTTGCGCCCAGGGTCGTGACCAGGAAGACCGGCAACAGGCTGTGAATCATCTCGGACGAAATGTCCATCAACAGGCTGACAAAGCCGAGCGTCCAGATGGCCAGGGGGATGCGGGCAGGGATGGCAGCGCTTCCGGTATCCGGCGACGATGTGCTCGATTTCATGGGCAAAGCGTTGTGCAGGTTGGATAATCGATCTTAATGGACATTGCCAACTTTAATGCTTTATTCGCCTGGATTGCCCAACACCCTGACTGGGCGTATGCGACGGTTTTTTTCGCCGCGTTGACAGAATCGCTCGCGGTCGTGGGACTGTTCATTCCCGGGGCGCTCGTCATGTTCGGCGCAGGCGCCGTCGTGGCGGTCGGCTCGCTAGAGCTGTGGGCCACGCTGGCGTGGGCGGCCGCGGGCGCGATTGCCGGCGACGCCGGCAGCTACTGGCTGGGGCGTCACTACCGTGCCGAACTGCCCCATCGCTGGCCTTTCAGCCGCTATCCGAAACTGCTGGAAAAGGGCACGGCGTTCTTTCACCGGCATGGCGGCATGAGCATTTTTTTGGGGCGCTTCGTTGGACCGATTCGCCCGGTGATTCCGGCGGTGGCCGGCATGCTCAGCATGCCTCCGGCACGCTTCTACGCGGCCAACTTTCTGTCAGCGCTCGGCTGGGCGCTAACCTATATCCTGCCCGGCGTCGTCTTCGGCGCCTCGCTGGGATTGGCGGGGGCGGTGGCAACGCGCCTCGCTTTGATCCTCGTGCTGCTATTGATCCTGGCTTGGGGTGGCATCTGGATTGTCAGCCGCAGCGTGATCTGGCTGCAACCGCGCGTCGAACAAGGCTTGGGGCAGCTTCAGTCCTGGGCGGGTAGCGCGCGACCGGCGAGAATCTGGTCGTTCCGTAGCATGGTCGCATCGCTGCTCGATCCGGCGCGGCCGGAATCCCGCGCCTTGCTGGTGTTCGCGGCGGTATTGATCGCCGCCGCCTGGATGTTTCTCGGGATTATCGAGGATGTAGTGACCGGCGACCCGCTGGTGGTTGTCGACAAGACGACATATCACCTGCTGCAGGGGCTGCGCACGCCTTTTGGCGACAGCGTGATGATCGCGCTCACCGAATTGGGCGATGCCGCGGTGACGCTGCCGGTCGTCGCGGCCGTGCTGCTATGGCTGGTGTGGAAACGCGCCTGGCGGCCGGCCGCCTACTGGCTCGCCGCAGCGAGTTTTGGCGCGGCGCTCACCGTGATTCTTAAAGCGGGATTCGGCCTGCCCCGCCCGCTGCCCATGTACGACGGCAGCATCGCGTTCGGCTTCCCCAGCAGTCATGCGGCCATGAGCATCGTCATCTTTGGCTTCCTGGCGGTGCTCGCCGCGCGCGAATTGTCCTTGCGCGGACAACTCGCGGTGTACAGCGTCGTGGTCTTGCTCGCGGGTCTGATCGCTTTCTCACGCATCTACCTGGGTGCGCACTGGCTGTCCGACGTGCTGGGCGGCTTGAGTTTCGGGGTGGCATGGGTGGCGCTGCTGGGCATCGCGTACTTGCGCCATCCAGCGCCTGCGATAGCGGCGCGCGGCCTGCTGGCGGCGGCAAGCATTGCACTTGTCGCGGCCGCGGTCGTTCATGCCGCGAACCAGCGCGATGCCGATGCTGTGCGTTATGCGATTTACCGTCCTTCCACGCTGATGGCCCAGCAAGACTGGTGGAGCCAGGGCTGGCAAACCCTGCCTGCCTGGCGCATCGACATCGAGGGCGAGTACGAGCAGCCGCTCAGCGTCCAGTGGGCCGGATCGCTCGAATTCCTGCGCACCAGATTGACGGCGCGAGGATGGCGGGAGGCATTGCCCGTTACCGGCAAGAGCCTGTTGCTTTGGTTCGACACCCGTCGCCCGGCCATGCAATTACCGCTGCTGCCGCGTGTACACGATGGCGCCAACGAAGCGCTGGCTTTGATCTACCCGCTCAAGGGTAAGCCAGACCAGCGCCTGGTATTGCGCTTGTGGTCATCAGGGAAAACGTTGACCCCGCGCACACCGATATGGGTCGGCACCGTGACAGCGGAAAGAATAAGCCGCCCACTGGCCTGGTTTAACCTGCCGCAGGACGGACAGGATTTCAACGTGCCACGCCTGGCTTTGTTCGAAAGTCTTTCGGGCTTGCCGACACGACTTGTCGGGCGTGACGGCGTGCCGCAGTCGGTCAGCGAAGAAGTTGTATGGGATAAAGGCGTGCTGCTGGTTCATCAACCGTAGTGTAATGACATGAACACCGTAAACAGGGTCGGACAATCGGACACGATTGTTTCCCCATCAGAGGAAAGATTGCCTAAAAACCCCCAACAGCCAAGGAGCTTAAACCACAGGGTATCCATTTACAGATGGCCGCTGTAAGCCGCTGAACAGACTTTCATCGACCAGGCCTCGACCGTCTCTTCAGGGCCGAATACGGACCGCTACCGCCTCAGCTCTTAGCCTTGGTCGCGACGCGATCACATGAAGCATGCAACACGTCACGAAATGAAAAGCCAGAAAAAGCAGCCCGCGACAGTATCTTAGATCGCCGCCTCGCCTGATTCCCCGGTGCGAATCCGCACCACCTGCTCCACCGCCGTGACGAAAATCTTGCCGTCGCCGATCTTGCCGGTGCGCGCCGCCGTGATGATCGACTCCATCGCACGGTCGAGCAGGCTGTCGGCGACCACCACTTCGAGCTTCACCTTGGGCAGGAAGTCCACCACGTATTCGGCACCGCGATACAGTTCGGTGTGGCCCTTTTGGCGGCCGAAGCCCTTGACCTCGGTGACGGTCAGGCCGGTGACGCCGATGTCCGACAGCGCTTCGCGCACTTCGTCGAGTTTGAACGGCTTGATGATGGCTTCGATTTTCTTCATGGCAAGTCTCCTTCGGGTCGGTATTTCGAGGTGATCGGATAACGGCGGTCCTTGCCGAAATTGCGCGGCGTGATGCGCGGACCCGGCGCGGCCTGGCGGCGCTTGTATTCGGCGAGATCGACCATGCGAATGACTTTGCGCACGGTGGCGGCGTCGAACCCCAGCGCGACGATGTCGCGCGCCGACAGGTCGCGCTCGACATAGGCCGCCAGGATCGCGTCGAGCACGTCGTAGGGCGGCAGGCTGTCCTGATCGGTCTGGTCGGGGCGCAGTTCAGCTGACGGCGGGCGGTCGATGATGCGTTGCGGAATGACCTGGGACAGACCATTGCGGTAATTCGCGAGCCGGTACACCCGTGTTTTCGCCACATCCTTCAGCACTGCGAAACCGCCCGCCATGTCGCCATAGAGGGTCGCATAACCGACCGCCATTTCGCTCTTGTTGCCAGTGGTCAGCACCAGCGTGCCGAATTTATTGGACAGCGCCATCAGCAGCGTGCCGCGCGTGCGCGCCTGCAGGTTTTCCTCGGTCGTGTCAGTTGCCAGGCCGACAAACTCGCCCGCCAGCTGCGACACAAAGGCGTCGAATATCGGCTTGATGGCGATTTCCGAATAACGCACGCCAAGCCGCTTCACCATGTCGCGCGAATCTTCGACGCTGATGCTTGCCGTGTAATCCGACGGCATCATCACCGCATGCACCTTGTCTGCGCCCAGCGCATCGACCGCGATCGTCAGGGTCAGCGCCGAATCGATCCCGCCCGACAAGCCGAGATGTGCGCCCTTGAAACCGTTCTTGCCGAAGTAGTCGCGCACCGCCAGCACCAGCGCTTCATAGACTGCCTCCTCTTCGTCGGGCAGCGCGCGTGTTGGGCCGCTGCAAGTGTCGTCCACAATGTCGAAATAGAACAGCCCTTCCTGCCAGGCTGGACACTGCGCCACCACTTCGCCGTCGGTGCTCATGGCAAACGACGCGCCGTCGAAAACCAGTTCGTCCTGCCCGCCCACCATGTTGGCATACACAATCGGCAAGCTCGCTTCGACGAGGCGCGAGCGCGCCACCGCGAGGCGCTCGCGCTCCTTGTTCAGATGGTAGGGCGAGGCGTTCGGCACCAGCAGCCAGTCGGCACCCGCCTCCATCGCGCGCGTCGCCGGGCCCGGCTCCCAGATGTCGCCGCAGATATTAAGACCGAAATTCACGCCGCCGCAGGTGAACACGCAGGGCGCGTCGCCACTGTCGAACACGCGCTGCTCATCGAACACTGAATGATTCGGCAGGTGATGCTTGCGGTACACCGTCTCGACGCGGCCGCCGCGCAGCAGGGCCGCCGCGTTGAACAGGCCGTCGTCGCTACGCTCGGGAAACCCGACGATGATCGCCAGTCCGGGCGGCGCGTCGGCCGCAAGTTTTTGCACTGCCGCATCGCATGCCGCAGTGAAGTCCTGTCGCAGCACCAGGTCTTCCGCCGGGTAGCCGCAGATCGACATTTCGGGGGTGAGCAGCAGCTCAGCGCCGGCGGCGTGCGCCTCCTGCGCGGCGACCAGCAGTTTGGCCGCGTTGCCGGCAATATCGCCGACGGTGAGGTTGAGCTGGGCGATGCCGAGTTTCATCGGGCGGGGTTCATCGAGCCGCCAGTGCCTGCCGCACGGCCTCGCCCAATCCTGCCGGGCTGGGCGCGACGACGACCCCGGCGGCTTCCAGCGCACGGATCTTGGCATCCGCGGTGCCCGCGCCGCCGGCGATGATGGCGCCGGCGTGCCCCATGCGCTTGCCCTTGGGCGCGGTGCGGCCGGCGATGTAGGCGGCGACCGGCTTTTTCATGTGCGAGCGGATGTATTCAGCTGCCTCTTCCTCGCGGCTGCCGCCGATTTCGCCGACCAGGATCACCGCCTCGGTCTGCGGGTCGGCCTCGAACATTTCCAGGCAGTCGATGAAATCCAGCCCCTTGATCGGGTCGCCGCCGATGCCGACGCAGGTCGACTGCCCCAGTCCGAGCTGCGTGGTCTGGTGCACCGCTTCGTAGGTGAGCGTGCCGGAGCGCGAGACGATGCCGATCTTGCCCTTCTGATGGATGACGCCGGGCATGATGCCGATCTTGCACTCGCCCGAGGTGATGATGCCGGGGCAGTTGGGGCCGATCAGTTTGGCGCCGTTGGCGCGCAGGGCGGCCTTCACGTTGAGCGCTGTTTTAACTTGAAGCATATCGAGCACCGGGATGCCCTCGGTAATGCAGACGATGACCTCGATGCCGGCATCCGCCGCTTCCAGGATCGAATCGGCAGCAAATACGGCGGGCACGTAGATCATGGTCGCCTGCGCGCCGGTCTGGCGCACCGCGTCGCGCACGGTGTTGAAGACGGGCAGGTCGAGGTGCGTCTGCCCGCCCTTGCCGGGGGTGACGCCGCCGACCATCTGGGTGCCGTAGGCGATCGCCTGTTCGGAGTGGAAGCTGCCCTGCTTGCCGGTGAAGCCCTGGCAGATGACGCGGGTGTCCTTGTTGACGAGGATGCTCATTGCGCTTTCTCCACGGCGAGTTTGGCTGCATGCGTGAGACTTTCAGCAGCGAGGATCGCGAGGCCCGATTCGGCCAGCAGCTTGCGGCCCAGTTCGGCATTGGTGCCTTCCAGCCGCACGATCACCGGCACCTTGACGCCGACTTCC
>JAKBJA010000060.1 GCA_021836225.1 Pseudomonadota bacterium
TGGGCGACATCATGGGGAGCTGCGTGTTCAACCTGCTCATCATCGTGCTTCTGGATTTTCTGTATCGCAAGGAATCCGTCTATACGCGTGCACGGCAAGGCAATGTGCTGTCTGCCGGCTATGGCATTGCGCTGATCGGCTTCGCCGGGTTCAATCTGCTGCTCTATCGCGCGGGGACGATCCCTTCCATTGGTCACGTCGGCCTCTACACGCCGGTCATTCTGCTGCTCTATCTGCTGGCCATGCGTTCGCTTTATCGTTACGAGCAGGCTCAAGTCAGCGAGTATGTGGAAGATCGTGTTGAGCTATATCCTGACATCAGCCTGAAGCAGGCGGTGCAAGGCTGCGTCATCGCCGCAGTTGCGGTGGTGGCGGCCGGCATCTGGCTGCCGTTTGTCGCCAGGAACCTGGCCGTGGCCACGGCCTGGCAACAAAGTTTCGTGGGCACGCTGTTTGTCGCTGCGATCACGTCCACCCCTGAAGTCGTGGTCACGGTGGCCGCCCTGCGTATGGGCGCGATCGATCTCGCCATCGGCAACCTGTTCGGCAGCAACCTGTTCAACATCGCCATTCTAGCCATCGACGACCTGGCCTATCTGCCCGGCCCGCTGTTCGCCGACGTCTCGATCTCGCATGCCGCCTCCGCCTTCTCGGCCATGATGATGAGCGGGCTGGCCGTGGTCGGCCTGATGCTGCGGCCGGTGTCGCGCGTTTTCCGCACGGTGAGCTGGATCAGTCTGCTTCTGCTCGTCATCTACCTGTTGAACACGCTATTCCTCTATCTCTATGGCCACTGAGCGCAGCGAACAGTACTGGCATTGCCTCGACAGCGAGGGGGCTGCCGCGCATCTCGACACCGACCTCGCCCGTGGCCTGTCCGCAACGGACGCCGCTGCGCGGCTTGAGCAGACCGGCCCCAACGTCCTGCAGGAACACGGCCGCCGTTCGCCGCTCCTCATGCTGGCGGCGCAGTTCACCGATTTCATGATCGTGGTGCTGATCGCCGCTGCGGTCATTGCCGGCTTCGTCGGCGAGCCGCAGGACGCCATCGCCATCGTGGTCATTGTGTTTCTCAACGGCATCATCGGCTTCGCCCAGGAATACCGTGCAGAACGCGCGATGGCAGCGCTGAAGAAGATGGCAAGCCCGCAGGCGCGTGTCATCCGCGACGGCCAGACCGTTCTCGTCGACGCACGCGAGTTGGTGCCCGGCGATTTGGTCGAGCTGGAGGCCGGCAACATCACGCCGGCCGACCTGCGCCTCGTCGAGTTGTCGGCATTCAAGGTAGACGAGTCGGCATTGACCGGCGAATCGCAGCCGGTCGAGAAGCAGCTCGCGCAGCTGCACGAGGCCGACCTGCCGCTCGGCGACCGCCTCAACCTTGCCTACAAGGGCACGGTCGCGACCTATGGCCGTGCGCGCGGACTGGTGGTGGCGACCGGCATGCAGACCGAGCTGGGGAAGATCGCCACACTGCTGTCCGGGGAGTCTGGCAAGACGCCGCTGCAGAAGCGGCTGGCGCGCTTCGGCCAGCATCTGGCGCTGGTGGTGCTGGCGATCTGCGCGATCATTTTTGTCGCCGGCATGCTGCGCGGCGAACCGCCTATGGTGATGATGCTCACCGCGGTCAGCCTGGCGGTCGCCGCCATTCCCGAGGCGCTGCCCGCGGTGGTCACCATTTCGCTCGCGCTGGGCGCGGCGCGCATGGTCAGGCAGAACGCGCTGATCCGTCGCCTGCCCGCGGTGGAGACGCTCGGCTCGGTCACCTATATCTGCTCCGACAAGACCGGCACGCTGACGCAGAACCGCATGCAGGTCGATTGCGTGCAGGCGGCCGCCGAGACCCGGCCTGGGCTGAGCGACTCGGCGAGCGCGCCATGGCGCGAACTTGGGCTGGCGATGGTGCTGTGCAATGACGCTGTGGCCGACGCTGACGGAAAACTGAGCGGTGACCCCACCGAGACCGCGCTGCTCGCCGCAGGACGGTCCGCCGGGCTGGATCAGGCGGCGCTTCAGCAAACCTGGCCGCGTCTGGCTGACCTGCCCTTCGATTCAGATCGTGCGCGCATGAGCACGCTGCATACCGATGGCAAGGCTGTACTGATGCTGGTGAAAGGCGCGCCCGAGGGGATGCTGGATTTGTGTGTTGATCAGCTTTCCGCAAGCGGAACGATGGCGATCGATCGTGCGGCGCTGCAGGATGAAGCCGGACAGTTGGCGTCGCAGGGGCTGCGTGTGCTGGCCTTCGCGCTGAAGCGGCTGCCGCGCATGCCGGACGCGCTCGATGCCGACACGCTGGAGGCGGGTCTCACCTTCATCGGGCTGGCCGGCCTGATCGACCCCCCGCGTCCCGAGGCCGCCGAAGCAGTGGCCGCCTGCAAGACGGCCGGCATCATCCCGGTGATGATCACTGGCGACCACCCGGCCACCGCACGGGCGATCGCCGCGCGGTTGGGCATCATCGAAGACGGCGGCAAGGTGCTCACTGGAGGCGAACTGGCGCGGCTGCCGCTGAGGGAATTCGAGCGCGAGGTGGAATCGGTTAGGGTCTACGCGCGCATCAATCCGGAACAGAAGATCAAGATCGTGCAGGCGCTGCAGGACCGCGGCGAGTTCGTCGCCATGACCGGTGACGGCGTCAACGACGCCCCCGCATTGAAGAAGGCCGACATCGGCGTCGCCATGGGCAGGGGCGGCACCGACGTGGCGCGCGAGGCGGCGCACATGACGCTGCTGGACGACAACTTCGCCACCATCGTCCATGCGGTGCGCGAAGGGCGCCGCATCTTCGACAACATCCGAAAGTTCGTCAAATACACCATGACAAGCAACTCGGGCGAGATCTGGACCATCTTTCTCGCACCCTTCATGGGCCTGCCAATCCCGCTGTTGCCGATTCACATCCTGTGGATCAATCTCGTCACCGACGGCCTGCCGGGACTTGCGCTCGCCGGCGAGCGTGCCGAACGCAATCTCATGCAGCGGCCACCGCGTCCGCCGAAGGAAAGCATCTTCGCTCACGGCATGTGGCAGCACATTTTATGGGTGGGCCTGCTGATGGGCAGCGTGTCGCTGCTGACGCAGGCGTGGGCGATCCACACAGGATCCGCACATTGGCAGAGCATGGTGTTCACCGTGTTGACGCTGTCGCAGCTGGGACATGTGCTGGCGATTCGCTCCGAGCGCGACTCGCTGTTTACCCAGGGTGTGCTGTCCAACCGGCTGCTGATCGGCGCACTGCTGCTCACCTTCGCCCTGCAGATGGCCGTGCTCTATGTGCCCTGGCTCAATCCCATCTTCAATACCGAGCCCTTGAGCCTGGACGAACTGGCCGCGTGCCTGGCGCTGTCCTCGGTGGTGTTTGTCGGCGTGGAAATCGAAAAGGCGCTGGTGCGGCGCGGCTGGCTTTACAAGAGTCCTTAGCGCGGAGCTTGCATGACCTGCGCCCATAGCGCGTTGACCGCTTCGCGTATGGTTTCCACGGCGGGGTGCGGCACCCGCGCATAGCCAGCGCCGCTGAGCTTGATCGCATGCTGCTGGCGGCGCAATTCGCGGTAGGCGTCGGCGGCGGCCTGCGCGATGTCGGCGGGGATCAGCCCGGCCGAACCCGCACGCAGCAGGAGCGCAATGTTGCCGACGTTGTCGGCCAGTTCGGGATGCGCGGCGCAATGCCGCAGCACCAGGTACTGCACGCAGAATTCGACATCGACGATGCCGCCGCGGTCGTGCTTGAGGTCGAACAGTTCGCTGTCGTTGACATGACCGGCGTGCATCTTCTCGCGCATCGCCAGCACCTCCTCGCGCAACGTGCCGGCGTCGCGCGGCAGGCGCAGCACCTCGCGGCGCAGGGTCTCGAAGGTCTCGCCGATTGACGCGTCGCCGCACACGAAACGTGCGCGCGTCAGCGCCTGGTGCTCCCACAGCCAGGCGTGATGCAGCTGGTAGTCGCGGAAGGCCTCGGTCGAACTGACCAGGAGGCCGGAGGCGCCGTCCGGGCGCAGGCGCAGATCCGTTTCGTAAAGCATGCCGGCCGAGGTGAGGGTGCCGAGCCAGGTGTTGATGCGCTGCGCCAGCCGCGCGTAGATTTCCTGTGCGCGCGCGTCTTCATCGTCGTAGAGAAACACCAGGTCGAGGTCGGAGGCGTAGCCGAGCTCCTTGCCGCCGAGTTTGCCGTAACCGATGACGGCGAAGCGCGGCTCGTCGCGGTGACGCGTCTTCAGCCCTGCCCAGCAGCGCTCCAGCGTTTCGGCGAGCAGCGTGTCGGCCAGATACGACAGGTGGTCGGACAGCGCTTCCAGCGTCAGCCGCCCGGCCACGTCCTGCGCCAGCAGGCGCAGCGTCTGCACCCGCTTGAAACGGCGCAGCGCGTCCATCTGCGCTTCGGTGTCGCCGGGGCGGGCGTCGAGCTCGTCGTGCAGCTGGGCGGCGAGCTGTTTCCAGTCGGGCACGCTCATCAAATGTTGCGGTGCGATCAGCTCGTCCAGCAATTGCGGCTGCTGCGTGATCATCTGCGCCGCCCACGGGCTTGCCGCCAGCAGGCGCACCAGTTGCCGCAGCGCCGCCGGGTATTCGGCCATCAGCGCCAGATAGGTGGAACGGCGCGAGATGGCCTGCACCAGCGCGGCGAAGCGCTCCAGCGTGACCATCGGATCGGGCTGGCTGCCGATGACTTCAAGCGCGGGCGGCAACAGCGCGTTGAGCCGCAATTGCGTCGACTCGGCCAGTCGCGCGGCGTGCTGACGCAGTGCGTCGAGCGTGGTCAGCACCCTAACCGGATCGTCGTAGCCGGCGTTTGCCAGCAGCGTGTGGCTGGTGGCATCGTCCGCTGTGCCGCAGCACACGGCGGTGAGCGGGTGGCTGTTCTGGTCGGTTTGCGGCGCGGCGAACATCTGCTCGAAATGGCGCGTGACCTTGTTGCGGTGTCGCTCGAGTGCGGCAAGCAGCGCGTCATGGCCGGAAAAATTCATGGCCTCGGCGAGCATCGCGCGCGATTCGGCATCGTCGGGCAAGAGCTGGGTCTGCGCATCGTCGAGATACTGGATGCGGTGTTCCAGACGACGCAAAAAGTCGTAAGCAGCGGCCAGTTCCTGCTGCGCGTCCGAGGTCATCAGGCCGCTCTTCACCAGTTCGCCCAGCACCGTCAGCGTCGGACGCTGCTGCAGCGAGGTGATCTGGCCGCCGCGGATGAGCTGGAACACCTGCGCGGTGAATTCGATTTCACGGATGCCGCCCGGCCCCAGCTTGACGTTGTGCGCCATCTCGCGGCGCGCCACCTCGCGGCGGATCTGCACGTGCAGGTCGCGGATCGCGGCGAAGGCACCGAAGTCGAGGTATTTGCGGAACACGAAGGGCTGCACGATTGCCATCAGTTCGTCGTGGAAGCTGCCGGTGAGCGGGCGCGCCTTGATCCAGGCATAGCGCTCCCACGGCCGCCCCTGTGCCACCAGGTAGTCCTCCAGCATGGCGAAGCCCATCGCGAACGGCCCCGAGTCGCCCCACGGCCGCAGCCGCAGGTCGACGCGGAAGACGTAGCCGTCGGCGGTGGCCTCGCCCAGCGCGGCGGTCAGCTTGCGGCCCAGCCGGATGAAGAATTCATGGTTGCTGAGGGTGCGGATGGGGGCCGCGGGATTGTCCGCCGAAGTGTCGCCTTCATCCGGGTAGAGATAGATGAGGTCGATGTCGGAAGAGACGTTGAGTTCGCCGCCGCCGAGCTTGCCCATGGCCACGACCACCATCTGCTGCGGCTGGCCGTTCTCGTCGCGCGGTTCGCCGTGGCGGGCGGCGAGCGCGGCGTGGTGGAAGTCGAGCGCAGCGCTGATGCACACCTCGGCCAGGCTGCTCCAGGTGGCGATCACCTCGGCCAGGTCGGCGTCGCCGGCGAGGTCGCGTGCGGTGGTGGCCAGCCACACGCGCTGGCGCAATTGCCGCAAACGCTGGTGCAGCGCGGCCTCATCGCTGCATGGCGGCTCGGCCAGAAAATCCTGCATCGCCGCGCGTCCGAAGGGCTGGCCGAGTTGGCTGGCCAGGATTTCGGCCAGTTGCGGCTGCGCGGCCAGCAGGCGGCTGCCGTAACGGGAACAGCGGGCAACGCGATCGAGTGCTGGAATGCTCATGGCTTGGAATAGGGTGGTTTGAATTAGAATTGGGCGCTTATCAAACACTCTATCAGCGGAGAGACGGTATGGCAGCCATTGAGTCGATTCTGACCGAAACTCGTGTATTCCCGCCTGCGGATGCCTTCGTCAAACAGGCCAATGTGTCCGGCATGGAGGGCTATCAGGCCCTCTGCCGCCAGGCCGAAACCGATTACGAAGGCTTCTGGGCTGACCAGGCGCGGCGGACGATGGACTGGCAAAAGCCGTTCACCCGCACCCTCGACGAATCGAAAGCGCCGTTCTACAAGTGGTTCGACGACGGCAAGCTCAACGTGTCGTACAACTGCCTTGACCGCCACCTGGCGACCAAGGGTGACAAGACCGCACTGATTTTCGAAGCCGATGATGGTGCGGTGACGAAAGTCACCTACAAGGAACTGCATGCGCGTGTCTGCCAGTTCGCCAATGGCCTGAAGTCGCTCGGTGTGGAGCAGGGCGACCGCGTCATCGTCTACATGCCGATGAGCATCGAGGCGGTGGTGGCGATGCAGGCCTGCGCGCGCATCGGCGCCATCCACTCGGTGGTGTTCGGCGGCTTTTCCGCCAAGAGCCTGTTCGAGCGCATCGAGGACGCCCGCGCCAAGCTGATCGTCACCGCCGACGAATCGCTGCGCGGCGGCAAGGCGGTGCCGTTGAAGCGCGCGGTCGACGAGGCGCTGGCGATGGGCGACACCTCCTGCGTCGAGCGTGTGGTGGTGTACCGCCGCTCCGGTGGCGAGGTGAACTGGTCGTCGCGCGACCTGTGGTGGCACGAGCTCACCCAGACCCAGGCCGACACCTGCGAGCCGGTGTGGGTTTCCGCAGAGCACCCGCTGTTCATCCTCTACACCTCGGGCTCGACCGGCAAGCCCAAGGGTGTGCAGCATTCCACCGGCGGCTACCTGCTGGGCGCCATCCTCTCCATGGAGTGGGTGTTCGACGCCAAGCCCGATTCCGACGTCTACTGGTGCACCGCCGACGTCGGCTGGATCACCGGCCACACCTATGTCGCCTACGGCCCGCTGGCGCTGGGGATGACCGAGGTGATCTTCGAGGGCATCCCCACCTACCCGCACGCCGGACGCTTCTGGGAGACCATTGCCAAGCACCAGGTCACCACCTTCTACACCGCGCCGACCGCGATCCGCAGCCTGATCAAGCTCGGCCACGAGTTGCCGGCACAATATGACCTTTCCTCGCTGCGCCTCCTGGGCACGGTGGGCGAGCCGATCAACCCGGAAGCCTGGATGTGGTATCACCAGGTGATCGGTGGCGGCCGCTGTCCCATCGTCGACACCTGGTGGCAGACCGAGACCGGCGCCAACATGATTGCGCCGCTGCCCGGCGCGGTGCCGACCAAGCCCGGTTCCTGCACCCTGCCGCTGCCCGGCATCATGGCCGCGATCACCGACGAGCATGGCCACCCGGTCGAGAAGGGGCAGGGCGGCTATCTGGTGATCCAGCGTCCGTTTCCCTCGCAACTGCGCACGCTGTGGGGTGACCCCGATCGCTTCAGGAAGACCTATTTCCCCGAGGAACTGGGCGGCAAGACCTATCTCGCCGGCGATTCGGCGCACCGTGATCTGGATGGCTACTTCTGGATCATGGGCCGCATCGACGACGTGCTGAACGTGTCCGGGCATCGCCTCGGCACCATGGAAATCGAGTCCGCGCTGGTGTCCAACCCGCGCGTGGCCGAGGCCGCCGTGGTGGGACGACCGCACGACATCAAGGGAGAGGCGGTGGTGGCCTACGTGGTGCTGAAAGGCGCGCGTGCGGTCGGCGAGGAAGCCCGCAAAATCGCCATCGAGCTGCGCGAGTGGGTGGGCAAGGAAATCGGCCCGATCGCCAAGCCCGACGAGATCCGCTTCGGCGACAACCTGCCCAAGACCCGCTCCGGCAAGATCATGCGCCGCCTGCTGCGCGCGATCGCCAAGGGCGAGGAAATCACCCAGGACGTCTCCACCCTGGAAAACCCCGCGATTCTGGAGCAGCTCAAGGAAGCGGTGAAATAAACAGCGCGTTTTTCGGGGGTGGGCCCGCCGGGCCCTGTCTCTTGAATCCAGTCCTATTCGCCTCAATCTACGGGGCGAATTCATTTACTCATCACCCACGAAAGGGAAAACATGTCGCATTACCATGCAGTCGTCTGGCTCGATCACAACGAAGCCCACGTCATGCACATCAGCCCGGCTGACGTTGAAAAATCCATCGTCCAGCCGGCCAACCCGCCGCGTCATCTGCAGCGCAAGCGGGGTTCCGTCAGCGGCAGCCGCCAGCCCGAAGACCAGCATTACTACCACGAGGTGGTGGAAGCCCTCGCCGGTGCGTCGGAAATCCTGATCGTCGGACCCGGCCAGGCCAAGCTCGAGCTGATCAAGCACATTCATTCCCACGACAATGAGGTTTCCAACAAAGTGATCGGCGTGGAAACCGTGGATCATCCGAGCGACGGCCAGCTCGTCTCGTTTGCCCGCAAATATTTCGTGGCCAAGGACAGAATGCTGTCGCAGTAACCGAACTGCCGTAGCGGTCGAAACAATGAGCCCCCGTACAGGGGGCTTTTTGTTGTGTTGATCCAAGTCGTTGAAAAACAAAAAGATTGTTTTTCTGTGAAAAGCGGGACGGGGCTAAAGTCCGTCGAAAACTCGTCGTTACTGTTGATAATCTGTACAAGGGCAAACCCGTCGCGAGGCGGGGACGCAAAGCTTCCGGTCTTCAGCAAGACAGCGGGGCTGCCAAGGAAACCATGCCAAGGCTGGTGCGTCACGTGCCCTGATTCAGGCAATTCATTTGCAATCAGGAGTCTCCATGTCGCACCAATGCCCGTTCCCCGTCCAGTCATCCGACAACCGCTGCGGCTACCGCAGAGGCAGCGCGCCGGGATTCACCTTGGGCCTTGCCCTCGTCGCAGCCTTGTCGGGGTACGCCGGCCTCAGCCATGGTGCGCCGTCTGACATTGCACAGGGGAAAAAACCGTCCGCATTGCCCACGACTGCCCCCGCCCTGGCGCAGCCCTATGTGGGCTGGGCCAAGGGCCGTCTGCTGGTGGCCCCGCGCGCCGGTCTGTCGGCAGCCGAGTTCGACAAGGCAATGAAACCGCACAATGCGCACTCCAAGGCCTATATCAGGCAACTCAATACCCACGTCATTGAGCTGCCAGCCGGCGCCGATGAAGTGGCGACCATGAACGCGCTGCGCAAGAATCGCAAGCTGAAATATGTCGAACTCGACATGGCGGTAGCCCCGGCGGCAACCGTAACCGACCCTTCCTACGGCAGCAGTTGGGCGCTGCCGAAAATCCAGGCGCCCACCGCCTGGGACAGCGCCAATGGCAGCGGCGTCACCATTGCCATCCTCGATACCGGCATCGACAGCGCCCACCCGGATCTCGCACCCAACCTGGTGCCGGGCTGGAACGTGTACGACAACAATTCCAACACTGCCGACGTTCACGGCCACGGCACCTGGGTGGCCGGCGTCGCGGCGATGGCGGCCAACAACGGCAAGGGCAGCGCCGGCGTGGCCTGGGGCTCCAAGATCATGCCGGTGCGCATAGCCGACCCCAATGCCTATGCCTACTGGAGCACGGTGGCGCAGGGGATTTACTGGGCGGCCGATCATGGCGCCAAGGTGGTCAACGTCAGCTACAACGGCGTCTCGGGCAGCTCCACCGTGCAGTCGGCAGCACAATATCTGCGCAGCAAGGGGGGGGTCGTGGTGGTGGCCGCCGGCAACAGTGGCGGGCTCGAAAGCATCGCGGCCAACGATTCGCTGCTGACCGTGTCGGCGACCGACCAGAACGATGCGCGTGCCAGCTTTTCCAGCTATGGCGCCTATGTCGATCTGGCGGCTCCGGGTGTGAGCGTCTACACCACCACCGTGGGCGGTGGTTACTCGAATGCCTCCGGCACCTCGTTTTCCAGCCCGGTGGTTGCGGCAGCCGCAGCACTGGTGCTTTCGGCCAACAGCAAGCTGACCCCGGCCGACGTCGACAAAATCCTGAAAACGACGACCCTCGATCTCGGCGCGGCCGGCTACGACCAGTATTACGGGACGGGCCGGGTCGACGCCGCCAGAGCGGTGGCGGGGGCCAAGACCACGGTGGTCGCGGACACCCAGGCGCCGACTGTCAGCATTGCCTCGCCCACCGGAGGACGTGTATCCGGCGTGGTGGCGGTCGATGTCAATTATTCCGACAACGTCGGCGTGACGCGCGCCGATTTCTACGTCAACGGCCAGTTGGTCGCCAGCGACAGTCTGGCCCCGTTTGCCTTTGCCTGGGACACTACTAGCAAGGCGGATGGCAGCTACACCCTCAGCGTGCAGGCCTTTGACGCGGCGGGTAACCGTGGCACGTCCCCCTCGGTCGCGGTCTCCATCGGCAACGACAGCACCGCCCCGGCGATCAGCAGCTTCAACCTCACCGACGGCATGATGATCTCGCCCACCAAGCAGACGATCAGCGTGAGTGCCACCGACAACCAGGGCATTGCCAAGATCTCGCTGGTGATCGATGGCAGGGAAGTGGCAGTCGCCTACGGCAGCTCGCTCAGCTATAGCTGGAACACGCGCAGGCTGGCGAGGGGGGCGCACACGGTCATCGTGCGCATTGCCGACAACGCCGGCAACGTGACCAGCAAGACGGTGACGGTTTACCGGTAAGCAAAAGCCCCTGCAGGATCCAGGCGCCCTTCGGGGCGCTTTTTTTGTCGGGTTTTTTTACAGATACGACGCGTGTGACGGGGGCGAAGCGTAGAGGCTCGGCTAATTAATTCATGAGATCAATGTGTTGAGAATTCGGCGTTTTTCTGGCATTCAATATGCTACCTAATATATGCATATAAAAATGCTAAGGAGAACTTCATGAAATCGCCCCGCCGCTCCTTTTCCTGTCTTGCCTCCGCTTCCGCACTCGCCCTGATGCTCGGACTGGCGGCCACCTCGGCTCAGGCCGCTGTTCTGGCGGTTGATCTGACGACGGTCAACAGCGGCATGATCAGCGATGGCGCCAACACCGTCACGTTTGTGTTCGACAAGCAGCAGCCCTCCGGTACGGGGGTGCTCGATCCTTTCCTGCGTGTGCAAAACAATGGGACGGAGCAGGGCTACAACACGACTCAGCCCAATGCGGGTGCCCTTCCGTTTGAGGATAAATTCGGCATCTGGACCCATGATGTTCTCTTCAGCTCCCTGCAGATCGTCGATGGGGTCTATAACTTTGTGCTGGACATCGGGGAGCCCGTTAGCGAAAACCAGAATCAAGGACAACAGAGTCTGCTGTCGCTAGACGGTCTGAAACTCTATGTCTCGGCTACGCCAGGCCAGAACAGCAGTTCAGTCGACGGGAGTGGCGACGCGAACGGTATTCTGGGGGCCCTGCTCTGGGACATGGATGCGCTCGCTGACAATTACATCCTGCTCGATGCCAACCGGGACGGCAACCCGGGCAATGGCGTCAGCGACATGTTGATGCAGGTGCCGACGAGCGTCTTTGCCAATGTGGATGGGAACGCAACCCCGTATTTCATCCTGTGGTCGCGCTTTGGTTTGCAGAACGCGGCAAATTCAGGGTCGGAATCCTTCGGCACGTTCGAGGAATGGGCGCATCTCGGTGAGGGTAATGGCGGTGGTGGTGGCGGTGGCAACATCCCCGAACCCGGAGTTTTGCTGTTGATGGGCGCGGGTCTGATCGGCCTCGGTCTGGCGCGTCGTCGCAAGTCGGCCTGATTCCGAGTAGTCCCACAAAAGGCGCCGGTCATCCGGCGCTTTTTTTTATGCCCGCTTCAGCGCGGCAGTGGTGTTGACCAGTTCCAGCACCAGGCCATGCAGCCGCGCCGGCGACTTCAGCGCGCCGGTTTCCTCGTCGAAGGCCTGGTCGGCATGGGGCAGCGAGAACTGGCCGGAGAGCACCAGCACGCCCAGGGTATTCAGGATCTGCCGCAGGTGCGGCAGCATGCGCATGCCGCCGAACTGGCCGGGCGAGGCGGCGATGATGGCAGCGACCTTGTTCTGATACGGCACCAGGCCGGATTCGCCCTGCCATTCGCGCGATATCCAGTCGAGGGTGTTTTTCAGGAGCGGCGGAATCGAGCTGTTGTATTCCGGGCTGGCGATCAGCAAGGCATCGTGCTCCTTGAACAGCGCCTTCAGGCGCAGCGCGTTGTCGGGCAGGCCGTCGCGGTCTTCGAGGTCGCCGTTGTAAAGCGGCAGCGGGTAGTCGGAGAGATCGATCAGGGTGACATCGCCGCCCGCGGCCCGGGTGGCACCCACTGCGGCCTGGATGAGTTTGCGGTTCCAGGAATCGCGGCGAATGCTTCCGGAAAAGGCGAGAATCTTGGGCATGGGCCTTCCTTGCTGAAAAACATGCG
>JAKBJA010000103.1 GCA_021836225.1 Pseudomonadota bacterium
GCGCGGGTTTCCAGCCGCACCATGCCGGGGGCGTCGACGAAGCGGTAAGGCGTGGCGGCAGCGTTGGGCACGTCCTTGAGCCCGCGCCCCATGAAGCGCTTGACCGAAGCGATGGTGTTGTGGGGGTCGTCGCTCTGGCGCAATTGCGCATCCAGCCCGACTTGCGGGCTGCCGTCCTGCACGTAGCGCACCACCGACGGCAGCAGGGCGCGCCCGGCTTCGTCCTCCAGCACGTCCGCCGCACCGCTGCGCACGGTGGCGACCAGGGAGTTGGTGGTGCCCAGATCGATGCCGATGGCCAGCCGGTGCTGGTGGGGATCCGCACATAAACCGGGTTCTGCAATCTGGAGTAGGGCCATGATGGTCTCCTAGGGCGTGTTAACACTAATTTCGCGTCCGCGTTGCCGCGAGAAAGCGATGGATGCAAGGCGCGTCGCGCCGGCAAGGGCCATCCCTTGCCAAGCGGCGCAACGCCGCAGACGCGCTTTCTCGTGGCAACCCGAAGGGACGGGCTGATTCGAGCGCATCCCTTTGTCGCGTGCCACTTGCAGTGAATGACTCTGCTGCGCGTCTCGCTTCGCGGTCTGCATCTCGAATTGGCCTCGTCGCGGGCGTGAAATTAGTGTTAACACGCCCTATACGTTGAAGCTTTCCCCGCAGCCGCAGGTGTTCTTCACGTTGGGGTTGTTGAACTTGAAGCCTTCGTTCAAGCCCTCGCGCACGAAATCCAGCTCGGTGCCGTCGAGGAAGGACAGGCTCTTGGGATCGATCAGCACCGTGACGCCGCCGGATTCGAAGGCAATGTCGTCGGGCAGGCTCTCGTCCACGAACTCGAGCGTGTAGGCCATGCCGGAACAGCCGCTGGTGCGCACGCCCAGCCGCAGGCCGATGCCCTTGCCGCGCTGGGCAAGAAATTTCTGGATCCGGTCGGCGGCGCTTGCTGACAGCGTAATAGCCATGCCCGCGCTCCTTAGACGGAAAACGAACTGCCGCAGCCGCAGGTGGATGCGGCGTTCGGGTTGTTGATCACGAAGCGCGCGCCGTCGAGGCTTTCCTGGTAATCGATCTCGGCGCCCATCAGGTACTGGAAGCTCATCGGGTCGATCAGCAGCACCACGCCGCATTTCTCCACCACGGTGTCGTCCTCGCCGCTGTTCTCGTCGAAGGTGAAGCCGTACTGAAAGCCGGAACAGCCGCCGCCGGAAACGGAGACGCGCAGCTTGAGCGCGGCATTGCCTTCGTCCTCGATCAGTTCCTTGACTTTGATCGCGGCGGCGTCGGTGAACACGACCGGGCTTTCGATTGCTGTTTCCATTTGTCTGACCTCCTGTCAGTTGACGCTTATGCGGCTTTCGGATCGCAGGAGGCATAGCCTTCCGCGGCGATTTCGTGTTTGTTGCGGTAGTCAAGAACGGCTGCCTTGATGGCATCCTCGGCCAGGATCGAGCAGTGGATCTTGACCGGCGGCAGCGCCAGCTCCTCGGCGATTTCCGTGTTCTTGATCGCCAGCGCCTGGTCCAGGGTCTTGCCCTTGACCCATTCGGTCACCAGCGAGGAGGACGCGATGGCGGAGCCGCAGCCATAGGTCTTGAAGCGCGCCTCCTCGATCACGCCGTCGTCGTTCACCTTGATCTGAAGCTTCATCACGTCGCCGCAGGCCGGCGCGCCGACCATGCCGGTGCCGACCGACGCGTCGTCCGCGGTGAAGCCGCCGACGTTGCGGGGATTCTCGTAGTGGTCCAGTACCTTGTCGCTGTATGACATTTCGTTCTCCTTAGTGGGCCGCCCACTGCACGGTGTTCAGATCGATGCCGGCACAGTGCATGTCCCACAGCGGGGACAGTTCGCGCAGCTTGCTTACGTGCTTGTGGATCAGTTTCACCGCGTAGTCGACGTCCTCCTCGGTGGTGAAACGGCCGATGGAGAAGCGGATCGAGCTGTGCGCCAGTTCGTCGCTGCGGCCCAGCGCCTTCAGCACGTAGGAGGGCTCCAGGCTGGCAGAGGTGCAGGCGGAGCCGCTGGACACCGCGAGGTCCTTGATCGCCATCATCAGCGATTCGCCTTCGACGAAATTGAAGCTCGCGTTGAGGTTGTGCGGCACGCGGCGCTGCATGTCGCCGTTGAGGTGCACTTCGTCCAGCGTGCTGATGCCGGCCCACAGCTTGTCGCGCAGGTAGCGGATGCGTTCGTTCTCGGTGGCCATTTCCTCGGCCGCGATGCGGAAGGCCGCGCCCATGCCGACGATCTGGTGGGTGGCGAGCGTGCCGGAGCGCATGCCGCGCTCGTGGCCGCCGCCGTGCATCTGCGCCTCGATCCGGATGCGCGGCTTGCGTCGCACGTACAGGGCGCCGATGCCCTTCGGCCCGTAGGTCTTGTGGGCGGAGAAGGACATCAGGTCGACCTTGAGACGGGAAAGATCGATCGGCGCCTTGCCGGTGGACTGCGCGGCGTCCACATGGAACAGCACGCCCCTGTCGCGGCACAGTTCGCCGAGGGTGTCGATGTCCTGGATCACGCCGATTTCGTTGTTCACGTGCATGACCGAGGCGAGGAGGGTGTCGGGCCGGATGGCGGCCGTGAATTTGTCCAGATCGAGCAGGCCGTTCGGCTCGGGGTCGAGGTAGGTGACTTCGAAGCCCTGGCGCTCCAGTTCGCGCATCGGGTCGAGCACCGCCTTGTGCTCGGTGCGCACGGTGATCAGGTGCTTGCCCTTGCCCTTGTAAAACTGCGCCGCGCCCTTGATGGCGAGGTTGTCCGATTCGGTCGCGCCCGAGGTCCAGACGATTTCCCTGGGGTCGCAATTGACCAGACCCGCGACTTCCTCGCGCGCCTGCTCCACCGCCTTCTCGGCTTCCCAGCCGAAGGCATGCGAGCGTGACGCGGGGTTGCCGAATTTTTCCGTCAGGTAGGGAATCATCCGCTCCGCCACGCGGGGGTCGACCGGCGTGGTCGCGGAGTAGTCGAGATAGATGGGCACCTTGGGCATGAACGACTCGCTTTCCTTGGCTTGCGTTGAGCGGGGCGACTGTCGCACCGCTGCTTACGCTCCCTGTAAAGCAACTCGTGTGCCATGACGCACAAGTGCCCCTAAGGTGCTGAAAACACGGAGGGAAACCTGCCGTGCAGGGGGCAGCGGTGTGTGTAGGATTTGTCTGTTTTGCGACAAAGCGCTGCAACCGTGAAGGCGATGGAATCGCTGCGCCGAGGGGACATGCTTCCAAGCGCAGGGGACCTTGCCTGCCTGAACCGGGCAGACGTCCTGCTTGTCGCATTCGCGACGTGAGGGCGCGGCACGCAATGAGCTGCTTTCCCGTGCCGCATCATGGGCTTACGCTGAATGAAGCAACTGGCACCGCTCTTGCATTGGCATCGTTGATCGAATTTTTTCAACGTTTGCAGAGAACACACCATGACCACGCTAGACCAGACCGCCTTCAAACAACTCGATGCCGAAAAGCGCCTGCAGAATCCGGTGTTCAAGGCCGCCACCGGCACGGCCGGACGCTTCGGCTTCCGCGGCGAAATCGCCATCAAGTTCGCGCCGCAGCTGGCCGACGAGGCGCGCCCGCCGGAGATCACCGCCGACCAGGTGATCGCCGTGGCGCACGAAGGAAGCCCCGGCCTCGACTTCATGGCGGCCTACCTGCTGTCCTTCGAATACCTGAAGCCGCTGGCCGACGCGATGGGTCCCGCACTGAAACCCGACGGCAAGTATTTTCTCTATTGCGACAACATCGACCTCAGCACGCGCTATCAGGTGCCCTACGGCGACGCCACCTTCTACGTGCTGCCGATCTCCGAGGCGACGGTCTACAACGAACTGCTCGAGCTGCTGTACCTTGAACGCAACGACTTGAAGAAGCTGGACACGGCCGGCAAGGTGGACCGGGTCGCGGATACCGCACTGAAATTCTCCGACAGCTTCCCGCCCATGACGTATGAGGAAGGCCTGAAGGTCATGGGGCCGGTGCGCGATCCCGGCGAGAACCGCCCGGTGTAAGCAAGGCGGCAGATTTCACATTCACAAGGGAGTCGAGCGCATGGCAGTTCTGATCAAGACCACCGCGGACGGACGCAAGCTGGAAGTCATCGGCAGCGCCCTCTACCTGGATGGCACGAAGGAAGCGGACGACATCGATCCGGTCATCTACCATCCCAACCGGGACGCCATACTCAGGACGGCGCCCGACGCCACCCACATGGCAGGGCGGGTTGCGCTGACCTGGCAGCAGGCGCTGGCCGCGAATGCCGCGCTCAAGGCAGCGCGAGACGTGTTCGAGTCCAGCCCGCAGGGTCTGGCCGAGCGCATGCGCCGCGCGCAGAACAAGGCCATGACGGCGCGCGATTGAACGCATGATCTACATCGTCGAGTTTCCCCATCAGGGACGCGCGCATGCGTGGTTCGCGTTCAACCGCGACGACTTCGTGCGCAAGGTGCGCAGCACCCGCGTGCGAGAAGGCTGGGTCATCTTCGAAGCCTCGAGCGCGCGCGAACGCCTGGCCGCATGCGGCTTGAACCCGGAGTCTCCGGACGCAGCGCAAACGCATGCCGCCCTGTTCGATCTGGCGAGTGCCCATGGCTGGGATGCGCCCCTGTACCGTGCCGATCATGTGCTGGGCCAGGGAGTGCTGCAGGCCGAGCAGGTGGACGCGTTCGACGCCTGCGTCAGCGCGCTGGCGCACGATCGCAAGACGTGCCGAGTGTACCTCAGCGACGAGCAGGCGATTGGGGCATTGCAGCGCGATCCGCTGTACGACCCGGACGAGGGGTTCTATGCGCACATGGCGCTGCGCGAGCAGTTGATCGCGATGGACGCGATGGAAGAGGATATTTGATCTTTCATCCCCGTTGCTGGCGACCGCTTTGGGGTGGGGGCTTCAGATGACTGACTCTGTCAGAGTTCGATCAAATCGGTCATTCGCCACCTGCCCAGCCCCGTCTGACCGCCAGACTGCCCAACGATCGTCTCGGAAAACTCGCTCAGCACGTGACGAGTTCTGTGTGTCCGAAGCCTTTTGAGTAGTCAAGCACGGAGATGACCGTCGGCGTCACGCGGAATATTCGGACATCCTCCGGCGTCGGCATCGGCATTGGCACGGCGTTCTGTTCAGGATACTTCAGCGGGAACATACGCAAGACTTTATTCGCCTCGGCCGGATCGGCTATCGCTTGCGCGCGTCCCGCCATGGACAGGCCGGTGATCGCCATCAGATCCGGTGTGTCGTGATCGATGGTCAGCGACACCCGGTCATCTCGCGCCAGATTAGCTGCCTTCTGGCTGTCCAGACCGCAGAGGAAGTAGAGGGTAAGACCTTCGTTCACGTAGCCGACGGTCGTGGCCTGCGGCCAGCCATCCGGCCTTAGCGTGGCAATCGTCATGATCCGGTGTTGATCCAGCAGAGCCAGGATCTGATTTCTAATCTCTTCGTCCATCCTTGTCTCCTCGACTGTCTTCGATTTGATGATCCTATCTAAGCTGAGTCCAGGAAAAAACCAAGCCGCCAAGCGCGACCAACGAGGCCGAGACACTGCAGGAAGCCATGTGGCTTTGTCGAAGTCAAGGCGATGCTTCTCCAGAAAAAAGCGAGAACCGATCTGCGGCGCCTTGACCGCTCTGGGTCGATTCTCGGCGCCCGAAGCACTGGTGAAAGCCGACATTTGCCGGGGAGCCCTCCCTATCCGGCTTAACCCCCACCCATGATCAGATTGAAGACCTGACGCATCAGATTCAGCTCGGTCATGGGCATCCCGCGCATCTGGCTGATGGGCTTGAAGACGCCGCCGAGCGGTTCTATTGCCTCGTGCGGCGCATCGAGGCCTGTAAAGCGGGCAAGGTGAATGCGGATGGGGCCGTTGTCGCTGGATAGCCACGTCTCAAAGCCTTCATCAATCTTCAGCTGCAAAGGGTCGAGCCCATACTGTGCTGCCAAGGCATCCAGCACCGCGCCGGGTGCGTGTTGTTCGGCGTCGCCGACGGGTGCCGGGATGGCGCTCGCGGCCTCCGGCAAGGGCGCGGGCGCCAGGACGCTGTCACCGTAGCGGGCGAACAGCAGGGCGGTGCTGTAGCTATCGAAGTGACACAGGATCACGCGGTTGCGATCAAGGAGGGTGGGGTCGTTCATCGTGTGTCTGCTCCGTGGGTTGGGTGAGAAAACGTGCCGAGGCCGGTTCTGGGCTGGCTAGGGGAGGCTGAATAAGTCCCTATCCTTGTCATTGCGAGGCCATGCGGGCCTCGCGATGACGTGTCAAACCACACGCGCGCCATCGCGATAACCCGCATCCGCTTCGAATTCCAGGTAATAGATCCTGAAGTGCGCTTCGACATTGCCCTCGTCCGGAATGGAGTCGGTCCGTTCCGGGTAGCGTGCCAGCAGCGCGCTTCGGTGCGCGCGCCAAGCGTTCAGCAGCGCGGCCCGGGCGCTTTCCCGGTTGTACCCGGCACCGCGGAACATGAAGTGGTGGGTGTTCATTTCCGCCACCACGAATTTTCCCGGTGCCCGGGTTTCCATGTCGGCACGCCTCAGGACGAGCAGCTGATTTCCAGATGGCGCAGTTCGTCGGGCGGCGCGGCGGCGTAGCGTTCCATGTCGGGCTGTTCGTCGTAGGGGTGGCTGAGCAGCCGCATCAGCGCGGCGACTTCGCTGTCGTCGCCGTCCACGGCGCGTTCGATGGCGGCCTGGGCGAGGTGGTTGCGCAGCACGTATTTCGGGTTCACCCGGTTCATGCCGGCGGCGCGCGCGTCGTCGTCAGTGTTCTGTTCGGCGCGCAGCCGCGCGCGGTAGTCCGCGACCCAGGCATCGAAGGCCGGGAGATCGGCGATCTCCTCCCGCACGCCGACGGCCGGCGCGTCGCTGTCGATGCGCACCCGCGACAGATGGCGGAAGCTGCGCGTGAAATCACTCTTGCTGCGGTGCAGGAGGGTGAGCAGGCGGCTGACCAGTTCGGTGTCGCCCGCACGCACCTCGCGCAGCCCGAGCTTGTCCGCCCAGCGGCGGATGGCTTCGCGCGAATAGGCGGGCGCATAGCGTTCGTAGATGCCGGTGACGATCTCCGCCGCTTCTTCCTCCTTGTCGGAGAGCAGGGGCAGCATGGCCTGCAGCAGGCGCGAGCAGTTCCACTGCCCGATCAGGGGCTGGCTGTCGTAGCCGTAGCGGCCCTCGTAGTCGGAGTGGTTGCAGACGTGGTGCTGGCGGAAGGCGTCGATGAAGCCGAAGGGGCCGTAGTCCAGGGTGAGCCCGAGGATGGAGAAGTTGTCGGTGTTCATCACGCCGTGGCAGAAACCCACCGTCTGCCATTGCGCGATCAGGCGTGCGGTGCGCTCGATGACTTCCTCCAGCCAACGCGCGTAGCGGTCCGGCTGATCCGCCAGGTGGGGGAAATTCTCGGCGATGACGTGATCGGCCAGCGGCGCAAGCTGGGCGTGCTGGCCCCGGTGGTAGAAGAATTCGAACTGGCCGAAGCGCACGAAGCTGGGCGCGACGCGGCAGACCACGGCGGCGGTCTCCACCGTTTCGCGCTGCACCGGCTCGGGCGAGGCCACCAGGCTCAAGCAGCGCGTGGTGGGGATGCCCAGGGCGTGCATCGCTTCGGAGCAGAGGTATTCGCGGATCGACGAGCGCAGCACCGCGCGCCCGTCAGCGCCACGCGAGTAGGGCGTCGGCCCCGCGCCCTTGAGCTGCAGTTCCGCCCGCCCGCCATCGGGCTTGCGGATTTCCGCGATGGTCAGGGCGCGGCCGTCGCCCAGCTGCGAGACCCAGTTGCCGAACTGATGCCCGGCGTAGACGGACGCCACCGGCGCATACGCGGGCCAGGGCCGGTTGCCGGAGAGAATGTCGATCAGCGCCTGGTCCCCGGTATCGATCCCGAGCTCGGCGGCGAGCCGCTCGTTGATATGCACCAGCCGCGGGTGCGGCAAGGGCGTCGGGGCGGCCGGCGTGAGATAAGGCGCGCTCAACCCCGCATAGCAGGGATCGAGCGGCAACGCGCTGTGAGGCTTCGGGTCCGGAACGAAAGCGGTGTCCATCGCTTCAGCGATACCCCTCTTCCCGCAGCACGCGCTGCACCGCCGGGCGCGCCCGCATGCGCTGGTAGTGCGCGCCGCAGTGTTCGGGCAAGGCGATGCCGAGCCTGTCCGCCCAGAATTCCACATAGAACAACGCCGCGTCGGCGATGGAGAACTCCCCGGCGACGTAGTCCCTGCCGGCCAGCGCATCGTTCATGATCGCGAATCCCTGCTCGACGATTTCCCGCCCGCGCGCATGCACCGCTTCGTGGTCGGCTGCGTTCGGCGTGAAGTGGTCGGTGGTGAAGATGCGGGTGTAGCCCTGGCCGTGAAGGGTGCCGACGGCGTAGTTCATGGTCTCGATCACGCGTGCCTCGCCGTCTGCGTCGCCCGGCAGCAGCTTCGCCTTGGGATGGCTGCGCGCGAGCCACCAGGCGATGGCCTGGAACTCGGTCAGTGCCGAGCCGTCGTTGCGTACCAGGGCGGGAATGGTGGCTTTCGGGTTGATCGCGAGGTAGTCGGGCTTCAAGTGGTCGCCCCTGGGCAGGTTGACGATGGTGACTTCGAAGGGCAGTTCGAGCTCCTCCAGCAGGATGTGGATGCCGGTGGAACAGGAGCCGGGGGTCATGTAGAACTTGATCGCCATCAGTCGTCTTCGCTGTCAGTCATCTTCCATGGACGGCAGCAGGATCACTTCGTCCGGCACGCCGTTGCCGTTTTCCTCGAAGCTCAGGCCGCCGACCAGCGAGTAGCCCGCGTCGCCTTCGAGCAGCACCACCGCTTCCTTGGGCATTTGCTGCAGCGCCGCGATCAGCTGTTCCACGGTCACGATGCTTCGCCCACGGCGAGCCAGATGTCGGTGTCGCGTTTCAGCCAGCCCAGAGTGATGGCGCGAAAGGCCTTGTCGTCCGCCATCTGCCAGATCACGCACAATTGGGCTTCGTCCCGGGTCAGCTCTTCGTCGTTTTCCAGTTTGGCGTTGGCCGCCGCGCAGGCGAGCGGGTCGACGTTGTGGCTGGCGAACACCGCGTTGGCCGCCGCAATGCCCGCGGTAATTTCATCCGGGGAAGGCAGGTGGGCGTGCTCGCCGACAAATGTGATGCGTGCTTGCATGGGCTTCTCCTTTCTTGATGTCATGCGGAACAAAGCGGTTTGTCCGGCCGTTCCAGTTCCATGCCGCGAAAGACCGAGCAGCGCCTGAACACGTCGACGCTGGGGCGGACCTGCTTCTGGCTACAGTATTTGGCAGTCAGTTTCGCCAGGCCCTTGATGTCGCGGCCGCTGGCGCCGGGGAACAGCGCCACCAGTTCGGCGAGCAGCGCGTCGTCGACGTCCAGCGCGAACTGCTCCAGCATCACCTGCCAGATGCGGCGCCGGCTTTCGCTGTCGGGCGGGTCGTAGCGGATCAGGGCGATGCAGCGCGAGACGATGGCCTCGTCGATGTCGTCCACCCGGTTGGTGGTGAGGAACAGCAGGCCGTTGAAATACTCCAGCACGCGCAGGAACACGCCGACCACGGCGTTCATGGCGATGTTGTCGTCGCGGCGCTTGATGTAGACGTCGGCCTCGTCGATCAGCATCACCGCGCCCCAGCGCTGCGCCCGGGTGAGCACGTCCTTGAGCGCGGTCTCCATTGCCGCCACGTTGAGGCCCAGTTGCCCCGAGTGCACGCGGTACAGCGGGCGCTGGATGATTTCCGAATAGACCTCGGCGGTGAGCGTCTTGCCGACGCCGGGCGGGCCGGCGCACAGCACCGTGGTGCCGCCAGACTTGCCGGCCACGATGTCGTCCATCAGCACGTCCATCTCGGCGGTGAGGATGTCGATGAGATCGGTCTGCTCCGGCGGCAGGATCAGCTTCTGTTTCAAGGCCGGCTGGTATTCGTAGGGCGCGAGGTCGTCCACGTGCACCCACAGGTAGTGGTGCAGTTCCAGGTGGAACATGAAGACGTAGGGATGCACCGGCAATTGCGTGAACAGGCCCTTGGGGATCGCGTCACGGGACTCGCTCACTTCGTCTTCGGCGTTGTAGTGGTTGCTCTTCGCGGCCTTGCGCAGATACTGGCCGAGGATGTCGCCGGTCGCTTCCAGCGTGGTGGTGCGGGCATTCAGGATGCCCTCGTCGTTCACCAGGCGGGTGCTGCCGCCGCCGGAGGACAGCACCACCACGTCCTTGCGCGACCAGTCGGTGTCGCGGTGGGTCGCGGTCGGGTCCTCGGCATAGAAGCCGGTGCCCTGACCGGAAAACTGTGCGCCGTACTGGCCGCGCCAGTCGAAATAGCGTTCCGCGGTGTCATCGTAGGTGGCGATCAGTTCGGCGCTTTCGCGCACGTAGCCCTTGGCGGCGAAGATTTCCGCCACCGTCTTGTTGACGATGTCGGCGGCGGCGATGCGGACGGTCGCGGTGGCCAGCGTGCCCTTGGCGTTCGCCTTGAGTTCGAGCATCACCTTGCCGGTCTCGTCGTTGGACGGGGCGATGTAGTCGAGGCGGGTGACCACGTAGGCCAGGGGCCGATCCGCGACGTTGATGCGGAACAGCCAGCCGCGCAGGGCATCGGTCGTCAGGTAGCGGGCGATCGCCGGCATCAGCATTTCCAGGTCGTCGTCCGGGCCGAAGCGGGTGCCCTGGCCGTCGAAGGCCTGCTGCAGCGTGGCGAGTTGCGCGGCGCGCGTGCGCATGGCGGGGCCGGCTTCGCAGTAGAGCTTGCCGAGGAAGCCGAGTTCGGCGCCGGAGAACTGGTGGAAGGGCAGCGTCACCTTGCTGCCGAAGCGCAACTGCTCCCTGAGCGGCGCGAGGCGCGGGAATTCGCTGATCATCGCCTCGATATAGGGGCGCTCGATCTGCAGATTCATACGTCGGCTCCGTCCCTGGCTGACGCCGGTTTGCATTCGAATATTTCCGGCTGGTTCTTGCGGTAGACGCGCAGCCACATCAGCGTGGCCGGCACCAGGGCGCGCACGGCGAACCACAGGGCCTCCTGTTCCGCCTCGCCGCTTGAACCGAGTTGCTGCGAAACGGTGTGCCAGCCGCCCCAGTCCACCTCGGCGAGCAGGGCCTGTGCTGATGGCGGCAGGTTGGCAGCGCTCTCGCTCATGACCTTCAGCTGGCGCTGCGTTTCCGCGCGGGTGAGGCGGGAGGCGAGGAATTCGTCCTTCTCCAGCCCCTCGGTCAGGATCAGCACGGCGACGCCCGCCTCTTCGATAATCGACAGCAGCGAGGCATTCAGCATGAGCGGCCTTCCGGAAATCGTCTGGGCGGAGCCTCCGCAATGTCGGGCTTTGTCGCAAATGCGACAAAGCCCGGGGGCGGATCCGCAGACAGGCGTCCTTCTGTCATTTGCGCCGGGGCCGCTCAGAGGGTGCGTAGTGGCTGAAGTGGCCCTCGCGAGCGGCTTGGGCGCGGCCGCGGGCGAGTATGCCGGCGGTCTTTCCCGGCGCTGCCGGCAGGGACACCTGTTTTTCCACTTCCTCGCTTCCGCATTCCGGGCAGGCAGGCATGACGGATCCGCGGACCAGCACCTCAAAGCTGCGGTCGCATTTTTTGCAATGAAAATCGAAAAGCGGCATACATCCTCCTGTGTCAATTGCGACAAAGCGCACGCATGTGGAGGGGGTAAGCAAGAATGGGGCCTTGTTGCAGCACCCCCTATTTTTATTTGTGCGCGAGGTAATCCATAGGGGTTGAAAGGAATGGATATGCCATCCAAGAAACACGCCGTGGTCGTGTAAACGGCTGATAGGGAGGGGCCGGAGGAAAGGGCAGGTGCTGGCCCGGCTGGGTACAGGAAAGGCGATGGTCCCTGAGTTGATGTGATGACGCGGTCGGGGCGCGAGCGGTGCTCGCTGGTCGAACCCATGGGTTCTCGTCCCCTCCTCCCGGAGGTTCAAAGAAAAAAGCCCGCTTGCGCGGGCTTTGGGCTGCTTCTAATTAAAAACGGTGGGGTGGATGATGGGACTCGAACCCACGACAACAGGAATCACAATCCTGGACTCTACCAACTGAGCTACATCCACCATTGTGTTGTCAGCAAGGCTGGCAACGAAAACCTGGCCTGCCCGACAGGAATCGAACCTGTAACCCCCAGCTTAGAAGGCTGGTGCTCTATCCAGTTGAGCTACGGGCAGAGACTCACTTCTCGGGCATCTGGGGTGGTCGGGGTGAGAGGATTCGAACCTCCGACATCCTGCTCCCAAAGCAGGCGCGCTACCGGGCTGCGCTACACCCCGAAATCCTATCGGCGCTTCAGGCGCATTTCGGAGAGGCGAGACTATACCTTGGCGAATCGGCAGGGTCAATTTTTGCTTGAGTCGGATCGGGGGTTCCGGGAAAATCGCCCTTTTGCTTCAGGGTTGTCTTGATGAGCGCACGTATTCTCGACGGCAAGGCCATGGCCGACACCATCCTCGCAGTGATCCACGACAAGGTGGCCGAGCGCGAGGTGCAGGGCAAGCGCCGCCCCGGCCTGGC
>JAKBJA010000092.1 GCA_021836225.1 Pseudomonadota bacterium
GGTTCTCCGCGAGGACCGCGTCGAGCGCATCGCAATTGCCCCACGCCGGCGCACAACGCTCGGCCAGTTGCTCCAGCGGCTCCCGCAGCATGCGTGCCAGTTCCTCGCGCTGCTGGTGGATGCTGTCTTTCCATGAAGGTTTCATGATTCTTTCATCATTGACAGGAATCAAAGGCGACAGGTCCAGATTGTTCTGCGCCGACGAGTAGTCCCCTTCCATTCTCTCCGCTAACGGTCAGGCACGTTCCTGCTGGTCGCCGCGCATCGACGCGCTGTGCACGGGAGACACGGTGACCTCTTACGGCGAGTATGAGTGGAACCCGAAAGGTGGCGTGATTCACTGGACGCATCACGATCGGCAGGGTCGCGACCCCGCAGGCTGGACCGCTTCGGGCGAATCAGGCGTGCAAAAACATCTGCCGCCATTTCGCCCGGAGGCAGATGTTTCAACGCCCCGCGAAGTCGCCCAAAATGATCTTGAGGTCGCGTTGCCATGTATCGATCAGCTGCGCAGTTTCAGGATCGGGAAACATTTCTTTCCAGGTTTCCAGGTCGTCGCTGCTCACCAGCGTTTCCCCGCCTTCCACGATCAGGGTGAGTCTGAGGGGTAGAACGCTCAGGAGTTTGGGGTTGATTTTCATGGCCTGGTCCATGGTCGTTGCTTTGCCGATAAACAGGATGCGAATGCCGGGGTCGGGGTAGCCGCGCTTGACCAGGGCCAGATCGATCGGCTGGACTTTCACCACTTGATAGCCGCTGTTTTGTGCTGCGGCCGTCACCTCATCGATGGCAACCGGCAGGTCCATTGTCCGGGCGGCGGTGAGGGGGGCGGCATGTGCCAGCGTTCCCCAAAGAAGCACCAAAAGTGCGCACGCGAGCTTCGTCATAGTGCTGCCTCCTTCATGATTGCCAGGTAATCCTGCTTCACCTTTTCGCAGTATTCATGCAGGCGGTAATTGCCGAGTCGGTTCGATACCCAGACAGGATTCACGGCCATCAGAGTCACCCCCTTGTCGGTTTCAAGCAGGGTAATCCGGCAAGGCAGAAACTCGGCAGTGCGGGTATCGAGTGCCAAGGCCCGGCTCATGAGATCAAAATTGCAGAAGTAGATGATGCGGACGAATCTCGTCTCCAGGCCCACGGGCACCAGGCGGCTGTCGATCGACTGCTGACGAACAAAGGTGTAGTTGTGGTTGCTGAGAGCCTGGGTCAGCAACTCGCTTGCCTGCTCGATGTTCTTGCCGCCGAGAAAAACGTTGAGCAGGGGTTCCTCATTCTCTGCCGTTGCCGGCGTGGCCAAAAACAGGCCGAACCAGAAGAACAGTACCATTAGCCAGCGCGGATATTGGGACATGTCTTACCCCTTGCGGCACAACATTCAGTTCCATTCGTGCAATAAACGTGCCTATCGTTTCATAGGCCGATTGAAAGTCACGTAAACCGGGCAGGCATCCTTTCGCGGCGCAACAATGCGGGGGGCGCTTCCTTGGATCCGTCCAGTGCACACACAGGATCAGGTCTTGCCCTTTGCCATGGGTATTATTCCCGGAATACCCAGGCTGGCTCAGTTATCCTGTTCAGTCAGCGTGAAAACCTGCCCCGGCATCCTGCCTGAGTACCTGAACTCGCTAAGGCACGATTTCTTCGAGCACTTTATGCAAGGTCCATGGCGTATTGATGACGAACATGACGCTGAGGAGTTAGAGGGGTCAGCTTCGGCCCCGTGCGAGCGGAGTTACGAGGTGCTGCAATGACTCATTGCGGTCAGCACCAAGATCAAAGGCGCCGGCCTCGATTGGTCGCTGCCTGCACCACGATGCCGAGCGGACCCAGCGTGATGGTGTTGCCCAGCACCAGCAAAAGCTTTGACCAGTTTCGCGCTGACGATATGGTGTGCAGGAACTTTGCCCTTGAGAGCGTGGGCGGCGTAACCGCCAGCCAGGCTGCCACACAGAGTGTGGGTCGGCAGCGCCGTGGTCGGCACCGTTCTTGGCGCTGCTGGAGTAAATGGGGTCAGTTCAGCTTCTGATTGTTTATCCGAGTGTTCGTTTACCAGAGAACGATAGGGGCAGACCACGTTTTCCCTTTCTCGATTCGACAAACATGCGGGCAATCTGGCCCGAATCGCCGCGCGCCGAGTCTCGTGGGGCCGAGCGCAACGGGGTCAGACACCTGGTCCGTTAGTCGTCGCTCCTGTCTTCGCCCCCTCGCACCAAGCCTCTGAATCGCTCTGGCGCGCTCCACGCGACGAACATCAACTCCCCGCCGTGAGTTTGTCATCGAGCGATTTCGCCAACTCGCTCACGTCGGTGGCCGTTGCCAACTCATGTTCTTCCTCGTTCGGGTCGGTGATGCCGAGGTGTTGGCAAATCTGTTCCAGCATTTTCAGGGTGGCGGTGCTCTCCTGCTCCGCGAGCATGTTGATCTGCAGGTCGAGGTGGGCGCGCTTGTCGGCATCCTTGGTCAGCCGGTTCTGCGCCATCAGGACGAGCAGCGAGAGAAAGATCGCTTCGAGCGAAACCACCAGCGTGAGGAAGCTGAACGGAAATGGGTCCCACGGGGAGATCGCCGAAACGGCGCCGAGGTTGAGGAGGGCCCATGCGCCGAACCAGACAACGTGCAGGATGATGAAAGGCGTACTGCCGGCGACGCGCGCGACGAGGTCAGCCAGACGTTCGGCGCGGGATCGATTTTTCTCCGCGTGCTGCTGCAGCCGAACGATGTCCTCGATATTTTGTTCCGTGATCGCGTTCGGGCGGGCAGAGGGGAGGCGAGTCATGATGATGGGTGCGAAAGGGCGCGCTCGCCCAAGCGAACACTTATCCCTAGTATCACCTGCGGCCGGATTTTCGCCATAGGCAAGCAGCCACTCCAGCCGTAGGAAAACATCCCGGCATCTAAGCTGAAAGCATCCCTGAAGACGCGGGGGCAGGTCTTGCATTAACACATAGCCGCTGGCGGCCAGACTGCACAGCAGTCGGCCGCAGCCCCGTGCTACCATCCGCCCCGCCATGCGACTCCCTCAACTCCGACAACGTCTACGCGATCTCGGCGCTGCGCCCTGCCATGAGGGGCGCGTGCTGCGGGCGTGGGTGCAGGGGCGCTCGCTCGACACCAAGCGGCGGCGCGCCGAAGACTTTCTGCCCCTGGCATTGCGCGAGGATCTACCTAGCCTCTTCGACGAATTGCGGGGCCTCGCGCGCGTGCATTCCGAGCACCCCGGCGAGGATGGCTCGGCCCGATTGCTGGTGAGGCTGGCCGATGGCCAGACGGTGGAGAGCGTGCTGCTGCCGCGCGACGGCCTGTGCGTGTCCACCCAGGTCGGCTGTGCGGTGGGCTGCGTGTTCTGCATGACCGGCCGCGCCGGCCTGCTGCGCCAGCTCGCCAGCGCGGAGATCGTCGCGCAGGTGGTGCTGGCGCGCAGCCGTCGCCCGGTGAAGAAGGTCGTGTTCATGGGCATGGGGGAGCCGGCCCACAATCTGGACAACGTGCTGGAGGCCATCGATCTGCTCGGCGCGGAAGGCGGCATCGGCCACAAGAATCTGGTCTTTTCGACCGTCGGCGACCGGCGCGTGTTCGAGCGGCTTCCTCTTTCGAACGTAAAGCCTGCCCTGGCGCTCTCCCTCCACACCACCGATCACGATCTGCGCCGCCGCCTGCTGCCCAAGGCGCCCGACATCGCGCCGGCCGAACTGGTCGAGCTGGGCGAGACCTATGCCCGCCGCACCGGCTACCCGATCCAGTATCAGTGGACGCTGCTCGAAGGGGTCAACGACAGCGACGCAGAGCTGGAAGGCATCGCCCGACTGCTGGCCGGCAAGTACGCGGTGATGAACCTGATTCCCTACAACAGCGTCGACGGCTTCGACTACCGGCGCCCGAGCTGGGAACGCGCAGCCGAGATGGCGCGTCGGCTGCATGTGCGCGGAATCCTCACCAAGCTGCGCCACTCCGCGGGGCAGGATGTCGAGGGCGGCTGCGGACAGTTGCGGGCGCGGGCGGTGGGCGTGGCTGTTGGTTTCCCGCCCGCCGGCGTGCCCTGACTCCGCGCAACACGATGCGACAGCCCCCGGTTTCCCGGTAAGCCTTCGCTTATCCCCCGATTTCTATACTGGGTGGATGGAGGACCCGGAAATGGCCCGATGGATATTCGAACCAGGACATTCCGCCGCGGAGTTTGCGGTGCGGCACATGATGGTTTCGCACATGCGCGGCCTGTTCAAGAACGTGCAGGGCAGCATCGACTTCGACCCGGACAACCCGGCGGACGCCGCTGCGGTCGAGGCCACGATCAATGCGGCGGGCATCTGGACGGGGGACGATGAGCGCGATGCGCACCTGCGCGGTGCGGACTTCTTGAATGTGGCGACATACCCGGACATCGTCTTTCGCAGCACCGGGGTACGCTGCGCGGGCGAAGCCGATTTCCAGGTCACGGGGGATCTCGCCCTCCGTGGCGTGACCCGCCCGGTCGTGCTCGCCACCCGGTATCTGGGCCGCTGGCAATGCCCTTACTGGGAAGGCGACCGGGATCTGGGGCCGACGATGCGCATCGGCTTTGTCGCCACCACGGCGATCAATCGTCATGACTTCGGCGTGAGCTGGAACGCGCCCCTGGACCGGGGCGGCATGGTCGTCGGCGACGAGATTGCGATCACCCTCGACGTCGAGGCCATCCTCGAATCCGATATGCAGCGGATAGCCGGGATGCTGCGCAAATAAATGGGATCAGTCCCATTGCGCTGCGCCACCCCCTCCCCCTGGATGGCTGAAACGATAGGGGGACAGACCGCGGTTTCGCGGTGCGCCCGGTGCATATTCCGTGGCCGCTTTTCTTGCATGGAAATTCACGTGTTCATGCGCTAAAAAACAAGTATTCATGGCTCGTGGAGTCCATCATGCCGACCGCCCCCAGATTCCCCTCTGCTCCACCATCCGTGCGCCGTGAGAAAGGCGCGCTCGGCATATTCCAGTTGCTGGGACTTGGCCTGCTTCTGATGATGGTGCTGTTCCTGGTGATTGTTGTGGTCAGAAGCTTGTTCGCTTCTGCCTGACCCTCGCAAACCTTTTCCACACGCTGCTGCAAGCGTTCGGTTCGGCCACGGGAGGCGTTATGCGCCAACTCATCTATGCATTGCTGCTGCAGTTGAGTTTTACGGCTGCCGCCGACACCGGAACCGAACTGGAAAAGCTCTACAGTGCCTTGAATATGCTCAATCAGCAGCAACAGGCGGTCTATCAGCAATTCCAGATGGTGCAGGAAATACGCCGCGGCAGCGTCCCCATGCGCTACGGTATGCCCATGCCTTCTACCATCAGCGGGCAGATCACGAACTACGATGACATGGTCGAGGCGCATAAAAGTGCAATCCAGCGCGCGGAAAGCTTGTATCAGCAGGCTGATCAGCTCCTGGCCAACTATAACGAAATCGAAGCAATGAAAAAGCCGATACAGGCGAGAATTTACGAGCTAACGCTGAATGCCGGACAAGACTGATCTCTCAAGCAAGCGATTGCCCGCGTAACAATAGGGGACAGACCACGGCTTCGCGACATGCCATGGGACAGCCCCTTGATTGATGGTCAGTGCTGGCCGTGCTGCTTGGTGGGCGCCACGGTTTCGTGATGCTCGCCATGCGTGAGTTGGGCGAGGGCCAGGAGGATGTCCCGCATCGGGTCGTTTTCCGGTCCCTGCATGCCTTCTTCTTCGGCGACCGCGACCTCGGCAGCGTCATATAGCCTGGAGCGCAGCAGCTCGATTTTCTCGTCCCGCGTGAGGCCGGTATGGTTGAGGATTGCTTGCGGGCTGGCAGTTGCCAGTGTCGGATCGGGCTGCGCCCGACCCCGCCGCGGCGGTTTGTTCTGGACGGTGTTGGTCATTTGACGGATCCTTTCACGATGGCTGGGCGCTTTCTGCCTGGCATCCTGGCGTGGCGGCCGCCCCTGTGAAAATGCGACCCGTTGCCGCTGCGTTTGTTCCCAATGCGAGACCTGACCCCGAATTCCGCGTGGTACAGGCGGCCCGTCTCTTGAAAGGCTGCCTTGTTGGTGTGGGGGGCAGGCTATTTTTTCTTGATCAGCGTATATGAGAAAAGGTAGCCAAGCGTTGCCACCATGGCAATGACGGTCGCCAGGGGATACAAAGCGGGATGCTCGTCTCTGACCGGGCGCAACACGACAAGCACAAGGAGCGCGATGACAATCACGCTAACCGCGGAAATCAGATACCAGGGCCACTCGCTCCGCTTCCGGATATCCTTTGACGTCCAGTTCCAGCCGGCGACGAGCCCGCAGTACACGAGCAGGAGTGCCGGGGGGATGCTTGGGTGCCGGATAAATTCTGGTAGGGCCAAATAAATGGGCGCGTCGAGGAAGTTTTTTGTGCCCTCGCTCAGCAAAATCAAGGTTGCAGCGAGGACCAGGAAGCTGGCAAGGTCAATAAGCTTCATCCAGATCGTGTAATCGAACTGGCGTTGCTCGACCACCTCGGCCGTGTTGACTGCGTCATTGAAAATCATCAGGGCAACGAGGGTGATTAACCAGGTGTCCGTTTTGGAGGACAGGCTGATGAGGAAAGCCTGGCAGGCACCGAGAAAGAGAATGCCGAAGATGATGTTATAGAAGGTCATTCGCGTTTTCCTCGCTCGGTTCAGCCACGTGGTCAGGGCGCCAATCCTGGCCTATCCTCCTCCCCTTTTCCTGCGCAAACAATCGGACAATATTCAGGGACTGCGTGGCCAGGTCTTGAGGATAAAAGGGGCAGCATCGAACAATTTCTGAGGTCGTTTCATCCGCATCCAGTCCGATGCCAACCCCTTTGGTTTGATCAGCGCCGCGGGCCGTCGGCGGCGAACGGGGGGATCTGGAACTGGCGGCGGTAGCCCGCCGGCGATACGCCGGTGATGCGCTTGAACAGGCGGCGGAAGAAGGCGGGATCCTCGTAGCCCACCCGCCAGCCGATCTCGTCCACCGCCTCGCGCGTGCGCTCCAGCCGGCGCTTCGCCTCCGCCACGCGCAGCTGCTGGACATAGGGCAGCGGCGCGAGTCCCGTCGCCTCGGTGAACCGGCGCTTGAACGTGCGTTCGGCGATGCCCGAGCGGCGCACCATTTCCTCCACCGGGGCCGCCACCGGGAAGTGCTTCTCCAGCCAGTCCTGCGCGGCGAGCACCGCGGCGTCGCCGTGGTCGCGCCGTCCCTCGAACACCACGTAGGGGCCGAGCCCGTCGCGGTGCCATTGCAGCGCGAAGAACTTCGCCACGGCCTGTGCGGCGGTGGGACCGACGTGGCGCGCGATCAGGTAGAGCACGAGGTCGTGCCACGACATGGAGGCGCCGGAGGAGACGAGCTCGCCGCGCTCGCCCGCGGCCACCAGCGCACGCTCGGGAAACAAGCGGACGTCGGGAAATACGGAATGAAACGCGGGCGCATAGGCCCAGTGGACGGTCGCGTCCCGGCCGTCGAACAGCCCCGTTTCGGCGAGCAGGAACACGCCCGAGCACGCCGAGCAGAGGTGCGCGCCGCGCGCGTGCGCCTGGGCCAGCCACTCGACCAGCTCGGGGTAGCGGCCCGGCTGCCAGCCGCCGGCAGGCAGCACGACCGACGGCACGATCACGATGTCAGTCTCGGCGACGTCGGCGATACCGCGATGCGTCTGGGCGGCGAGGCCGCTGGCGAGCCTGACGGGCCCGGCCGCCGCGCCGACGATTTCCACGCGAAACGGCGGCGACGCCGGGATTGCCGCGTCGAAGCCGGCGAGCAGCTCGAATGCGCTCAGCACGTCGTACAGACCATGCAGGGTCGAGATCGACCCCTCGGGGAGGGCGATCAGGCTGACACGAAGCGGCGGCATGGCATCTGGCATGGCTGGCACGAATGAACCGGTATTGACTCGTTGCGCTCTCAACCCCGCGGGCGGATGCGGGCATTCTGCAGGTGTTCCCGGCGCAGCCGGGACTTAACCGATTGGAGGCTAGTCATGAACATCGATCCGCGCAAGCTCGAAACCATCCTCAACGTCGCCGTGGGCGACCTGTCCGCCGGCTACGGCGGCGTCATGATCAGCCTGGGCGACAAGCTCGGCCTGTACCGCGCCATGGCGGACGCAGGCCCGCTCAGTTCGGCCGAGGTCGCCCGGCGCAGCGACTGCGCCGAGCGCTACGTGCGCGAATGGCTCAACGCGCAGGTAGCAGGCGGCTACGTCGCCTACCATCCGTCGAGCGAGACCTACGAGCTCACTGCCGAGCAGGCGATGGTCCTCGCCGACGACACGAGTCCGGTGTTCATTCCCAGCGCCTGGCAGGTGCCGGCGTCGATGTGGTTCGACGAGCACAAGGCGATCGACGCGTTCAGGAGCGGCAAGGGCGTCGCCTGGGGCGAGCACGACGAGCGCCTCTACTGCGGCGTCGCCGCGTTCTACCGCAACGCCTACCAGAGCAGCCTCGTCCCGGAATGGCTGCCCGCGCTCGACGGCGTGACCGGGAAGCTGCAACGCGGCGCGCGCGTGGCGGACGTCGGCTGCGGCCACGGCCACTCCACCGTGATCATGGCCCAGGCGTTCCCGGATTCCCGCTTCTGGGGCTTCGATGTGCACGAGGACTCGATCGAAGCGGCCCGGCGCCACGCCGAGCAGGCCGGCGTCGCCGACCGCGTGAGCTTCGTGCAGGCGAACGCCGCCGACTATCCGGCGCAGGACTACGATCTGATCTGCTTCTTCGACTGCCTGCACGACATGGGGCACCCCGATCGCGCGTTGCGCCACGCCGCCGATGCGCTCGCGCCCGAGGGGACCGTCATGCTGGTCGAGCCCTACGCACAGGACCGGGTCGAGGACAACATCAATCCGGTCGGTCGCCTGTATTACGCCGCATCCACCACGCTGTGCTGCGCGCACGCCATCTCCGAGAACGGCACGCACGTGCTCGGCGCGCAGGCCGGCGAGGCGCGGCTGGCGGACCTTGCGCGCGCCAGCGGATTCTCGCGATTCCGGCGCGCCATGCAGACGCCGTTCAACCTGGTCCTCGAGGCGCGCCGCTGACGGCTCCCGGCTTCGTAGCGCAACAGGGGACTCAACAGGCTGTTGTCTTATTTCCTGTCGGCGTCCCTCGGCGCGGCATCGTCGACTAGGCTGTGGCACAGCGGGTTCACTTCCTTGCGGCCGCGTAGTGCGTTGTTGCGGACGAGGTCTCCGGCGGGGCAGCTCGCCCAGGTCGGGGATAGGCCGAGCAGATGGTCGAGTCGGGCCCAGAAGGTGTCGTAGTCGACGGGGTAGGCGTTGGCCGGCGGCTTGAAGAATTTGCCCGGCTCGCGTTCGACGCTGCTGGCAGGATAGACGGCATTGGTCATGGGCTCGGCGCCGAGCACGAAGGTGTCGGTGAAGATCTGGCCACGCACCTGGACGCAGACGCGGACACCGTCGGTCTCCTGCCGGGTTGCGACGGCCCAGTGGTCCCAGACGGTGGCGTTGTGCGCAACCAGGAACAGGTAGAACCAGCGCTGGCGGTGGAACTCGCCGGCGAGGCTGTGCTGGGATCGCACGATCGTCATGTCGTCGCTGCCGGCCAGCCTGAGCAGGCGCTCGCCCGCAGCGAGCGCCTGCGCCTCATCGACGTTCGGATAGAAGCGGGTGCGCTCGCCGAGCTGCTCGCGGTCGGTCCAGCAGCGATCCGGCGGAACCGGGTAGGGGCGGGAAACCGATGCGCAGCCGGAAACCAGGGCGAGGGCGATCACGACAAGGGCGCGTGTCAGGTTGGGCTTCATGGGCACTCCGGGGCGAAATGAAGTGGATGCGAGACCTGGCCCCGCCACGCTTTGGGCAAGGCTTGACCCCGACATTCCCGTGTGCGTGGTTAGGGCCTAAGGATCAGCACGGATCAACGCAGAACCGGCTGATATCACCTGACCCCGATGGCGAGGCCGGATGATCCATTCAGACGCCCAACCCCGGGTCGGATTCTGCGGGCGCGGTTGAGATGCGCCGTGGCACCATGTTGGCGTCAAGCAGGCGCTCGATGCGGGCGAATACTTCGAAACGTGAAAACGGCTTTTTCATGAAGTCGTCTGCGCCGGTCCGGCTGCCGAAGAACAGTTCTGTCGCCTGTTCGTTGCCACTGATCATGATGACGGGTATGTGCGAGGTTGACGGATCCTTGCGCAGGGTTCGCAGCGCAGAAAATCCATTGGCGCCGGGCAAAATGATGTCGAGAAAGATCAGATCGGGGATTTCTGCCCGGGCGAGACTGATCCCTGATTCTGCATCCGACGCTTCCAGGGTGATAAAGCCCGCCGATTGCAATATTTTCTTGAGTGCAAATACGATTGTGGGTGAATCATCAACGATCAGTGCACGTGTTTCGTCGCGTGCATTCACCCGTTTATTTCGCCGGCGCTCCTCTCTTACCGGCTTGTCAGGCGGCGCCTCTACGACTGATTCATGCCCCGCTTTCCCGAAGGAAAATGTTGACCGAAGTTTATCCAGAATCCCCACAATGTCCCTTTCTTGGTAATTCGCCTAGCTTAACCCGTGCCAGGCTTGGCCCTCTTTATGGCCACGAGAAACATCGACAGGACGGGTCCTGGCTTTTGCCATAAAGAGACAAATGGGCCGCCTGCCCGAATTCCAGCCGACGGCGACCGCTACAGATACCCCGGCATGCGCGTCGTTCCCGCGCCTGCGAAATACCCGATTGTTTTTGTCCGACATTGGCCTAAAAAGAGTACTCGGATCGTGCGCCAGATTCAGCGCAGCACGGATCAACTCCACGTACCCAGGAGGTGCTCACCATGAGAAACGTACATGTCGATTATCACGGCCCGGACCACGGCTTTATGGCAGCCAGCCTGCTCGCGAAAGACGCGGCGAAGGAAAACAAGATGAAGGATCCGACCATCATCGCCTGGCATCAAGACCGCAAGCTGGGCGAGACGCCTCACTACGAAGGCGCCAATCCCGAAACCTGGTGGGAAAAGTACGGCGAGGGCAACGGCGGCAGGCTGGAGGTCAGCGTTGGGGATGACTACCAGTTCATCATGATGGATGCGCGCGGTTACGAAACCGTGGGCGACATCCCGTTGCGCAATCTGACGGATCGCGACGGGAACCAGTACCTTTGCTATACGCCCCTGCAGGGGACGGAATCCTCGGTACCCAAGGAGGAAGCCTGTACCCTCCTGGATGGCTGGATGGCCGATCAGTACTGAAGTCTGGTCAGGAAGCCCGTTCGTGCAGCCCGAGGGCGGGTCGATTCGCTGGTCGCCGGCGCATGGGTGATTCAGCCGATATGCGCGGGGCGTCAGGCGCGCATTTGACGGGAGAAATCCGGCAATGAACCACACCGTCACCCTGCTGATGAGCCAGTTCGTCACCCATGACGTGAAGCGTTTCATCGTCAGCAAGCCCCAAGGGGTTTCCATCACGCCCGGACAGGGGGTGGAGCTGGCGATCAATCAGCCGGGGCTGCGTGAGCAGGGGCGACCCTTCACGCCCACCGGACTGGCCGCCGACCGGGTGCTGGAATTCACCATCAAGGGCTATGCGGACCATGCTGGCGTGACCCAGGCGCTCCACCAACTGGAACCCGGCGCAGAACTGCTGATGTCCGAGCCTTTCGGCACGATCAGCTACCAGGGCCCTGGCGTGTTCATTGCCGGCGGCGCCGGCATCACCCCTTTTCTGGCCATTCTGCGTGACTTGGCGCGCAGGGGAGAACTGGACAAGCAGACGTTGATTTTCTCCAACAAGACGCCGCGTGACGTGATCTGCGAAAAGGAGCTGCGTCACTTGCTGGGGGAACGCTGCCTGCTGCTTAGCACCGGCGCCGGTGCACCGGGATATGTGCACCGGCGAGTCGACCGCGCTTTGCTGGAAGAGACAATCAGGGACTTCGATCAACGGTTCTATGTCTGCGGCCCGCCCCCCTTCATGGAGGCGGTCAATGCTGCCTTGACGGACATGGGCGCGCGTGCGGAAAGCCTGGTATTTGAACGGTGACGTTGTCGCGCCCGGCCGTCTGTGCTTGAACCCTGTTCAAGACCTTGCCTGAACTGGTGCGCGCCGGGTTGTAGGTCACCAACAGCATGTGGGGGATTTGGGTTCGAACTGCAGGCGCTGATGACGCAGGCATCGGTACGCACTGCATCTTCCCGTTCGTGCATTTTCTCGGGGGAAGCGTGTCGTTCACATGGACGATCATGTCAACACTATCCGTTGCTTCAACTCCTTGACTGGCGTTTTCTCAAGCTTTCTCTATCCGGCTGCAGCTTGATGAAGGGGCGAATGGGTCAGCGCGGCACGTAGGTCACGCAGTTGATCTCTCGGCCTTTGGGAGCGACGCGGATGCTGTCTGTCATGCACTCCAGATCTTCGTTGAATTTGCACTCGGTGGATTTGCAGGCGCCGACGCCCGCCGTCCGGTCGGCGGCCTTGGTGTGTCGTGAACCTGAGAAAAAGGTGTCGCAGCCGGCATGCAGGC
>JAKBJA010000022.1:0-34269 GCA_021836225.1 Pseudomonadota bacterium
AAAATCAGACTTTGAGACTGCGCTCGCCGCGTCCGATGCCAGACGCGCCGGTGCGCACGGTTTCGATGATGAAGGCGGGATCGATCGCCTCCAGGAAGGCATCCAGCTTGGAGCCGGTGCCTGTCAGTTCGATGGTGTAGGTCGCATCGGTGACGTCGATGATGCGGCCGCGGAAGATGTCGGCAGTGCGCTTCATTTCCTCGCGCCCCAGGCCCACCGCCTTGACCTTGACCAGCATCAGCTCGCGCTCGATGTGGAGTCCTTCGGTCAGGTCCATCACCTTGATCACGTCGACCAGCTTGTTCAGCTGCTTGGTGATCTGCTCGATGATTTCTTCCGAGCCGGTGGTGACGATGGTCATGCGCGACAGGGTGGCGTCCTCGGTCGGCGCCACGGTGAGCGACTCGATGTTGTAGGCGCGCGCCGAGAACAGCCCGGCGACGCGCGACAGCGCGCCGGCTTCGTTTTCCATCAGGAGGGAAATGATGTGTCTCATAGTTCCTCCGCCAGGATCATTTCCGACAGGCCCTTGCCGCCTTCGACCATGGGGAAGACGTTTTCGGTCTGGTCGGTCTGGAAATCCATGAACACCATTCTTTCCTTGAGCGCGGGCGAGAACGCTTCCTTCAGCGCGGCCTCGACGTCCTCGGGCTTGTCGATGCGCATGCCGATGTGGCCGTAGGCTTCGGCCAGCTTGACGAAGTCGGGCAGCGACTCCATGTACGACTCGGCGTAGCGGCTGCCGTAGAAGAACTCCTGCCACTGCCGCACCATGCCCATGTAGCGGTTGTTGAGCATGACGACCTTGACCGGGATGCGGTACTGCTTGCAGGTCGACAGCTCCTGGATGTTCATCTGGATGGAGGACTCGCCGGTGATGCAGGCGACCTGCGCCTCGGGGTGTGCGAGCTGCACGCCCATCGCATACGGCAGGCCGACGCCCATGGTGCCGAGTCCGCCGGAGTTGATCCAGCGGCGCGGCTTGTCGAACTTGTAGTACTGCGCGGCCCACATCTGGTGCTGGCCGACGTCGGAGGTGACGAAGGCGTCGCCCTTGGTCACTTCCCACAATTTTTCCACCACGTATTGCGGCTTGATGATGGGACTGTTGCTGTTGTACTTGAGGCAGTTCTTCGAACGCCACAGCTCGATTTGCGTCCACCAGGAATTGAGCGCGGCGGCATCGGGTTTTTCCTTGGCCTGCTTCAGCAGCGCCAGCATGTCGGTCAGCACGTTCTGCACGTCGCCGACGATGGGCACGTCGACCTTGACGCGTTTGGAAATCGACGACGGGTCGATGTCGACATGGATGATGCGGCGCTGTTCGCGCGCGAAGTGCGCGGGGTTGCCGATCACGCGGTCGTCGAAGCGCGCGCCAACGGCCAGCAGCACGTCGCAGTGCTGCATCGCCATGTTGGCTTCATAGGTGCCGTGCATGCCCAGCATGCCGAGGTTCTGCCTGTCGGTGGCGGGATAGCCGCCCAGCCCCATCAGGGTGTTGGTGACGGGAAAGCCCAGCAGGCGCGTCAACTCGGTCAATTGCGCCGAGGCATCGCCCAGCACCACGCCGCCGCCCGCGTAGATCATCGGGCGCTTGGCTTCGAGCAGCATCTGCACCGCGCGCTTCAGCTGACCGCCATGGCCCTTGACCACCGGGTTGTACGAGCGCATCTCGACCGTGGCCGGGTATTCGAATTCCGTGCGATGGGCAGTCACGTCCTTGGGCACGTCGACCACCACCGGGCCGGGGCGGCCGGTGGCCGCAATGATGAAGGCCTTCTTCATCGTCACGGCCAGATCCTTCACGTCCTTGACCAGGAAGTTGTGCTTGACGCAGGGGCGTGTGATGCCGACGGTGTCGACTTCCTGGAAGGCGTCCAGGCCGATCGCCGGGGTCGGCACCTGGCCGGTGACGACGACGATGGGAATGGAATCCATGTAGGCGGTGGCGATGCCGGTCACGGCATTGGTGACGCCAGGGCCGGAGGTCACCAGCGCCACGCCGACGCGGCCGGTGGCGCGTGCATAGGCGTCGGCGGCATGCACGGCGGCCTGCTCGTGGCGCACCAGCACATGCTTGAACTTGTTCTGCTTGAAGATTTCGTCGTAGATGTTGAGCACAGCTCCGCCGGGATAGCCGAATACAAACTCGACCCCCTCTTCGGCCAGACAACGTACGACGATCTCGGCGCCCGTGGCTTCCATAAACTGGCAATAAATCAATTCGTTGGTGGACCTGCGAGAGTAATCGTTTTGCCCTGTTTCGGTCAAGAAATCATGGCAAAACGACCATCGGGGCAGCTTTTTGACCCCGTCCGCGGTTCCGGCGCTTTCAAATAGCCAGCCTGCAGACATGAAAAACCCCTCCGCGCGGGGAGGGGTCAGTCTTATTCCAGAGTGACGTTCAGGCCGGATCCGGGCCAGCCGTCCTGCTTAATTATTCGTGCGCGGCCTCGCCCAGCGCCTGCATGATTTCATTCAGCGAGCCCTGCGCGTTTTCGAACATGCACACCATGTTGCCTGAGCTGCACACCGTCATCGTGTCGCCCTGCACGATCCAGCCCTGCGACGGCGACCAGCCGCGCATCTGCGAAAACAGGGAGAAGACATCGGTATTGCTCGACACCATGCGGCGGTACCACTGGGCAAATTTCGCCAGCCGCTCCATCAGGTCCTGCGACAGCATGCCCTCAGCCGCCATCAGCACGCCGTCGTCGCGGAAGCGGCAGACAGCGGTCACGCCATCGAGCACCAGGATTTTTCTCAGCGTCATACGCGCTCCTCAGGCAGCCTGCAGGGCATTGAAGGTGGCTTCGTAGTCAGCGTCGCGGTTCTTGACGACCACGCCGCAGTTGCCATCCACCACCACCGACCACTCCAGGCCGACCATCGAGAACCCCTTGAGCGGCTGGAACCCGCTCTGCCCGGTGAGCGCTTCCCAGCCGCGCGCCTCCATGCTGGCGATGGCCTGATTGGCCACGCACGAATGGGCCAGCAGATCCAGCACCTGCGGCGTCAGCTCGGTGCCCTCGCGCAGCACATGCGATTGCAGATCGCCCTTGTCGCTGTAGGTAAACGCCGCCAGCGCACCCGGCAAGTCCATCATTTTTTGCAGATTCATTTTCGCTCCCCCCTGTTGGGCATCAAATTCAGTACAAGGCTTCCTTGGTGTCGCCGCCCAGCCTGGCATACAGATTGACCAGCAGGTCATCCTGCACGTCACCGACTTTGGCACGCATGATGGTCATGACGTCGTTGAGCAGCTCGTCACGGTTTTCGATGAAGGCAAAATAATTGCCGACCGCACAGATGGTGATCTGACTGCCGCGCACGATCCAGCCCTGCACCGGGCGGCAGCCGATGTTTTCGGCAAAGGAATCGAAGATCTCGGACTGCATGTTGACCGACAGCGTATTGGCACGGCACAGGATCGACGCCATGCGGGCAAACTCGTCGGTGAGCGCGCCCTCGTAGGAGAAACGGTCGCCACGATAGGCATACTCGCCGGCCGCGACGACGCCGGGAATCGCCATCAGTTGCTTAATGATATGCATCGAGCCCCCTCCTTGATTTTGCTTATGGTTGCGGCGCGCTGTGGCAAAGTGTCGCGCCAGACCGCAATATAGAGCCACCATGCAAGACAACGCAATAGCCCCCGACCCCGCCCCTTTTCTGGTGCGCATCGCCGCCATGATCTATGAATCGCTGCTCGTCACCGCAGTGGTGTTCGTGGCGTCCTTCATCATCATTCCGGTGGTGGGCGAGATGCACGCACCGTGGCAGCGCCACCTGTTTCAGGTCTACATCCTGGGCATTCTGTTCGCCTACTTCAGCGCATTCTGGCTGCGCAGCGGGCAAACGCTGGCGATGAAAACCTGGCGCATCCGCCTGGTTCAGCAGAACGGCGACACCCTGACCTTCAGGCAGGCGGTGCTGCGCTTCTTCCTCGCGTTGCTGGGTCTGCTGCTGGCGGGCGCCGGCTTCTGGTGGGCGCTCGTCGACCGCGACCGCCAGTTCCTGCACGACCGCATCGTCGGTACCCGGCTGGTGCGCGTGCCGCGCAAGGCATGAGCTGGCGCGAGCACCTGCGGACACGTCTGCTGGACATCCGGCCCGCAAGCGTGTGCGCACTCGATGCGGCGGCCCGGCAACTGGCGGGCGACGTGCTGCCCGACACACCGGTCCGCATGCCTGACGCCCTGCCGGATGCACCCTGTGCGCTGGCGCTCGGGGTCGATGCGCTGAACGGACTGGGCGCAGAGCAGGCCCGGCACCTGATCGGCCGGACGCGCCTGTACCTTGCACCGCGCATCCTGCTGGTCGCGCCATCCGGCTGCGTGCTGGACGAGACGGCGTTCATCGCACTCGGCTTTACGCTGTCCGCCACCGATGCTGCAGCGGATCTGCGCATCCACTATTACGATATCGATACCTACAAGACGGTGCCGGACTGGCTCAATGCCCGGTACTGGGCGCATCCCGAACGCTGGGAGCCCTAAAGGACTCCGATCCACGACGCGCTGAAGTCCCGCAAGGCGGGATGGAGTCGTATGCCCTGAGCCCGCAAGCGCGCCCGCTTACGCTACACTGGCCGCAATCCCGAATCCGCCCCAAGACCATGAACTTCGTTCCCCACAACGCGCTTGAAGAGCAGCTGGCTGCCGTGCATGCCGGCACGCTCGACGCCGAAACCTTCGTGCTGCAGCTCATCGAGCAGCAGCTGTTCATGCCGGTGCGCGACGAGAAGAACCCGATCCAGGGCTTCCAGCGCACCACCCAGGCCGTGCCGCTGATCATCGAGGACGAGGACGGCGAGCGCGTGCTGGTGCTGTTCACCAGCCCCGAGCGCGCCAAGCCCTTCGTCGAGCATTTTCCCGAGTTTTCAGGCGGCCTCCTCACCGAGTTTTCCTGGCTGCTGCGCCGCATCGGCGGCGGCGTGCCGATCGCGCTGAATCCGGGCTGGGACATCGGCATGGATTTCGACGCCGACACGATCGCCCAGCTGGTCGTGCAGCTGCCGCCCGAGCATCCGGACGGGCACAAGCACCCAGGCGGGCACAAGAACGCGTCCTGATTCCTTCTTTTCCCTGTTTGCCATGTTGTCCGATCACGCGCTCGCCGCTTTCCGTTCCGCCCTCGGCGCCGATCGCGTGTTCGACGACGCTGCCACCCGCGCGCTCTATGCCTGCGACGAAACCCCGCGCCGGGTCGAGCCCGATGCGGTGCTGTTCCCCACCTCGCACGACGAGGTGGCGGCGCTCGTGCGCATCGCCTTCGAGCATCGCGTGGCACTGACCCCGCGCGGCGCCGGCTCCGGCAACGTCGGCGGCGCGCTGCCCGCGCCCGGCGGCGTGGTGGTGAGCTTCGAGTGCATGCGGCGCGTGCTCGAGTTCGACCCGGCCAACCGCCTCATCGTCGTCGAACCCGGCGTGGTCACCGAGGAAATCGACCGCCTCGCGCGCAGTGCCGGCCTGTTCTACCCGCCCGACCCCGGCAGCAATGCGTATTGCCGCATCGGCGGCAACCTCGCGATGAACGCCGCCGGGCCGCGCGCCGTCAAGTACGGCGTCACCCGCGATTACGTGCTGGGCCTGCGCGCCGTCACCGGCAGCGGCGAGGAAATCCGTGCCGGTTGCCGCACCACCAAGGGGGTCACTGGCTACGACCTCACCCGCCTGCTGGTCGGCTCGGAGGGTACGCTGGCGCTGATCACCGAAGCGACGCTGAAACTCTTGCCGGCGCCGGAAGCCGTCGCCACCCTCCGTCTGTGCTTCGCCAGCACCCGTACTGCGCTCGACGCGGTCAGCCGCGTCATGCGCCAGTCCGTGATGCCGTGCGCGCTCGAATTCATGGACCATCGCGCCATCGACGCCATCCGCCCGACCGGCGCGGCGGACGACCTGGCGCCCGGCACCCGTGCGCTGCTGATGGTCGAGGCTGACGGCGCCGTGGCGGACCTGCCGCGCCAGATCGCCGCGCTGGAAGCAGCGCTCGCCGGCGACGGCCTGCTCGAGATGAAGAGCGGCTTCACGCGCGAGGCCATCACCCGACTGTGGACCGCGCGCAAATCGCTGTCGCATGCGGTCAAGCAGATCGCGCCGCTGAAAATCAACGAGGACGTGGTGGTGCCGGTGTCCCAGCTTTCCGAATTCGTCGACTTCATCGACCACACCGCCAACACGCATCGGCTGGCCGTGGTGTCGTTCGGCCACGCCGGCAACGGCAATCTGCACGTCAACCTGATGGTGCACCCCGATGACGCCGACGAAATGGAGCGCGCCCACCTGGCGCTCGACGCGATCATGCTGCGTGTCCTGGCGCTGGGTGGCACGCTCTCCGGCGAGCACGGCATCGGCACCGAGAAGCGCCGCTTCGTGCCGCAGGAAATCGACTCCGCCACGCTTGAGCTGATGCGCGCGATCAAACGGCAATTCGATCCGCACGGCCTGCTCAACCCCGGCAAACTTTTTCCCGATTGAAATGCGCGCAGAGGCTTTACAAGCACGCAAGGCATCTATAGAATGCGCGGCTTCGTTGGGGGTATAGCTCAGCTGGGAGAGCGCTTGCATGGCATGCAAGAGGTCAGCGGTTCGATCCCGCTTACCTCCACCAACTAACAGGATGTACGATGCACAAGCTTGGCGTCATCACCACATTGCTGGGGCTGATACTGAGTGTCGTCGGACTGAGCGTTGGATTTTGGAAAATGCTGAATGGCAGCGAGAACGCCGAAGTCTGGATCTCACTGGTACCATTGGGTTTCGTCGGATTGTTGCTCGGCGTCACCTTGACCCAGCTTTCCAACAAGCAGTAGCGACGCAAGTCGTGCAGCAAATGTTGGCGGTTCACACCGCCGTCCGGGTCCCCATCGTCTAGAGGCCTAGGACACCGCCCTTTCACGGCGATAACCGGGGTTCGAATCCCCGTGGGGACGCCACAATCCTTCCCGGGTTGTGACAAAAAGCAGATGTCAAAAAAGATATAGCGGCCATGGCCGCTATTTTCATTTGTGCGTGATACACAACCCTATGTGGCGCCCCGAAGACGAATCGAACGTCCGACCTACCCCTTAGGAGGGGGTTGCTCTATCCACTGAGCTACCGGGGCGTGGCGCGCATTCTACCTAATCCCGCGTGGATTACCGAGCCAGGCTGATGCAGCCTGACAGGATACAAGCCAGCTATGATGCGTATCAGGAGAACACATGCCGGAACTGATACTGGGTGGATTTGCGGCACTGTTGCTGCTGGCAAGTGCGGCCTTGTGGATGCTGCGTCCAGGCACGCAACTGAGCGAGGGCTGCGCTGCGCCTGACTTCGCATTGGCAGACCAGGATGGTCTGATCCATCACCTGAGTGATTATGCTGGACACTGGCTGGTGCTGTACTTCTATCCCCGTGACGACACGCCGATCTGCACGCAGGAGGCATGCCGCTTTCGCGACGACATCGCAATACTGGACGAACTCGATGCGGTCGTGGTCGGCGTCAGCGTCGACGACACCCGCTCGCATGCCGAGTTCGCCCGCAGATATCAGCTGCCGTTTCCGCTGCTGTCGGACCCGGGCGGCAAAACGGCAGCTGTCTACGACAGCCTGCTGAATCTTGGCCTCGTGCGTTTTGCCCGCCGCCACACTTTCATCGTTGCGCCGGACGGCCGCATCGCAGCACGCTTTGACAAAGTCGATCCAGCGCGCCATGCAGGGCAAGTGGCCCACACCCTGCGATCCCTGCAACAGTCCGGAATGACGTATTAAGCCCAGCCAGCCGGCCAATAATGATCTAGATTTAGATGATGATCTGATTGCATGCGTCTATGCCTAGACAACGCGGATTCCCCCTCACCACTGGCGCGGCCTTTGTTGCGTTGATTGCCCTGATTTGCGGGCTGGCATTAAATAGCCTGTTGCAATTGCAGACGCTGGACGAGCAGATGCAAATGGTGGTTGAGCAGCACAACCGCAAGATCGATCTCATCACGCAAACCCAGGTGGCGGCGCATATCCGTACCGACAGCCTGTTCCGCATGGTGCTGGCCGACGATCCCTTTGTACGTGATGCCCATTTTCTGGAATTCAACCGCGCCGGTTTCCTGGTGGGAAGCGGTCGCAACGACCTGCGCCAGATGGGCTTCACCGCTGCCGAGCAACGCAGCTTTGACGCTCAGACTCGACTGGTCAACGAAATCCAGTCGGTTCAGGAAAGGGTGATCGACCTGATCTACGCCGATCGCAGCGCAGACGCACGCGATGTGCTGGTGCGGGAAGCCATCCCCATCCAGGATGCCTTCAATCAGCAACTGGCCGACATGCGCAATCTTTATCATCAGGCCAACGTGGTTGCCCAGCGACAGGCAGAGCAAACCTACCAGCGCACTTATTTGATTACGCTGGCATTCGGCATTGCGGCGATTGTCCTGGCGCTCCTGATCGCCTGGCATACCTTGCGGAAAATCCGCTCGACATCCCGACAAATACGCGAACAGATGGTGGAGCTTGAGCGCTCGCGCACGGCACTACGCGAAGAGGCGACGCATGATCCGCTGACCGGGCTGGCCAACCGTCGGCTGTTTTACGACCGGCTGCAGCAAGCGATTCGCCATGCCCACCGCTACGGCGGCAAGGTGGGCATCCTGTATGTGGATCTGGATCGTTTCAAGGAGATCAACGATCAACACGGCCACCATGTGGGTGACGCCGTGCTGACCGAAGTGGCGAAACGTCTCACTTTCAGCATTCGCGACTCCGATTCGGTCGCACGTCTGGGTGGCGACGAGTTTGTCGTTCTGCTGGAAGAGGTGCAGGGACGGGATGACTGCCTCGCCGCCGCGTACAAGATCCAGCAGGCGCTGAATGTGGGCACGGTTTTCTTCGGGCTTGATGTGGTCATCGCCGCCAGCATCGGTCAGGCGCTTTTCCCTGAGGATGGCGCCGACGAGGACGCCCTGATTCGTGCCGCCGATGCGGCCATGTACCGGATCAAGACCGGCTACGAATCAGAGCGCCAGCACAGGCTTTCCTTTCAGTGAGGCTTGAGCGGAACCGAAGCGCGTTCACGACGTGCCTTGGTGCCCCATATCCACACATACTGCACGCCAGATACCACGGCGATCACAAACACGGCAGCAAACAGCGGCTGCAGCCAGGCCGTCAGGTCGAGCAGCCCGGCCAGGCTCGCCAGCACCAGCGTCAGCAAGGTGAATTCGGCGAACATGTGCGTCTTGCCGAGCCAGGTGGGGTGAATCTCCAGGTGTCCGGCCAGTCCGCGATAGCTCAACGCGCCCAGCACGATGACAGTGTCGCGCAGCAGGATCGCCAGCGTCACCCACATCGGGATCGCTTCTTCGAGCGTCAGCATCACCAGCGTCACCAGGCCCAGGGCCTTGTCGGCGACCGAGTCGAGCGCGGCGCCCAGCTGCGTCATCTGCCCGAGCCAGCGCGCCAGCAGGCCATCGATGCCATCCGATACCGCGGCAGCGAGGAACAGCCAGCAGGCGGCCTCCCAGCGCTGCTGCAGAATCAGCCAGCCCACGACGGGCACGGCCGCGATCCGCAGCATCGTGATGACGTTCGGCAGATTGAATACGCGCTCGCTCATGCCGGCAGACTACTCAAGCCAGGGGCTGCCTGGCAAGCTCATCCCACAATTTGTCGAGCCGTTTGACCGACACTGGATACGGCGTTTTGAGCTCCTGGGCGAACAGGGAAATGCGCAGTTCCTCCAGCTGCCAGCGGAAATCGTCCAGCGCCACCGGTACCTCGCCCTTCACCTGCGCGCGCCGCGCCAGGTACTTGTTCTGCAGCGTCAGCACGCCGGCCATGCCGCGCGAATCGCGCGGCTCGGACGCGGGCAGTTTCTCCAGCCGCTTGAGGACGCCTCTGAGATAGCGCGGCAAGTCCTTCAGGTGCGACCAAGGGATGGTAGTGATGAAGTCCGCCGGCACCAGGGCAGCCAGGTGCGCATGTTCGTCGCGCATCGCGGCGGTGAACTGCGGCTTGGCGTTGAGGCGGGCCGTCACCTGTGCATGCAGATCGAGGATCTCGGCCGCATCATGCAGCAGCGCCTGCTTGACTACGGCAATTCTGGGCTTGGCGCGCTCCTTCTGCTTGCCGAAGGTTTTCGCGTCGCGCGGCGTGTCGTCGTCACCCAGCAGTGCACGCGTGGCGATCGCATCGATCAGCGCGGCGCGCAATTGTTCGGGGCTGCCGAAGCTGCGGTATTTCAGCGCCAGCGCGGTTTCACGCGACAGATCCTTGTCGAGTTGCTTGAACTGGGCGGCCAGCGCGAGCCGCAGCAGGCGCACCACGCCGCGCCGGGTCTCGGCCTCCGCCACATCGGGTGCGTCGAGCAGGCGCAGGTCGACGCTCTCGCCGTTGTCGACCAGCGCCGGATAGCCGATCAGCTCGCGTCCGCCGCGCTTGAATTTCACCTGCTCGGGCAGGTCGCCAAAATTCCATTCGACGAGGCCCGTGCGCTCGAACTCGCTGTCCTCGGCGCCGCCGCCGTAGGTGATGCGCGCCGCGCCGCCCAGCTGCTGGCGTAGCGCCGCGAGATCGCGGCCGCTGGCGAGTTCCTGTCCGCTGTCGTCGATGACGCTCACGTTCATGTGCAGGTGCGCCGGCAGCTCGCCCTTCCATTCGTCGGGATGGATGTCGGTGCCGGTTTTCCTGCGGATGAAGGCCGAGAGCGCGTCGGTCAGCGTCTGATCGCCCGGCTTCGCCGCCGAGAGGAAGGCCGTCACCGCCTCGGGCAGCGGAATCAGCGGGCGGCGCTTGTCCTTGGGCAGACATTTCAGCAGTGCGGTGAGCTTCTCGCGAATCAGGCCGGGCACCAGCCAATCGACCTGAGCGGCCTCGACGCGGTTGAGCAGGTACAGCGGCAGCTTGAGCGTCACGCCGTCGAGCGGATGGCCGGGCTCGAAGCGGTACTTGAGCGTGCACGCCACGCCGTCGACCGCCAGGGTCTCGGGGAACAGCGTGTGGTCGGCGCCGAGCCCTTCGCCGAGGATGTCCTCGCGCTGCAAAAACAGGATTGTCGGGTCGCGCTTTTCAGCCTCCGCACGCCACTGCTCGAATGCCGCGCCGTTGTGGAGATCGGCCGGGATGCGCGCGTCGAACACGCGGAAGATGCGCTCCTCGTCCAGCCACACGCCGGATTTCCGCGCCTTGTGTTCGAGCGCCTCGATTTCCTTGATCAGCGCGCGGTTGTGCGCGAACCACGGCGCCTTCGTGTCGTATTCGCCGGCCACCAGCGCGCCGCGGATGAACAGCTCGCGCGACTGCACTGGATCGATCGGGCCGTAGTGGATCTTGCGCCGCGGCACCAGGGTGATGCCGTACAGGCTGACCCGCTCGAACGCCACCACGCGCGCACCGTCCTTTTCCCAGTGCGGCTCGATGAACATGCGCGTGAGCAGATGACGCCCCGCCGCCTCGATCCACTCCGGCCGCACCTCGGCGACGGTGCGCGCGAGCAGCCGCCCGGTGTCGGTCAGCTCGGCTGCCATGATCCACTTCGGGCCTGCGCCAAGACCGCCCGGAGGGCGAGCGTCTGGCGGCGCACTCCTTGCGGGTGCTTTCTTCGCCAGCGCCGAGCCGGGATGAATCGACAGCTTGATGCCGCGCGCGCCCTGGTAGTTTCCCTCGCCCGGCTTGGGGCGTGCCTTCGCATCGTCGGACTTGAAGCCGATGTTGCCCAAAAGACCGGAGAGCAGCGCCTGATGGATCGTGTCGTAGCCGGCGTCCTTCTCGTTTTCGCGAAGGCCCAGTTCGGCGACCTGCGCGTGCAGTTGGCCGTGGATGTCGCGCCATTCACGCATCCGCCGCGGCGACAGGAAATGGTCCTGCAACAGCGTCTGCAGCTGGCGGTTGGTCTTCTTGTGCTGCACCTGCTCCTCGTACCAGCGCCACAGCTTCAGCCAGCCCATGAAGTCGGAGCGGTCGTCGGAAAACAATTTATGCTTTTCGTCCGCCGCCTGCGCACGCTCCATCGGGCGGTCGCGCGGATCCTGCACCGACAGCGCGCTGGCGATGATCAGCACCTCGCGCACGCAGCGCTGCTGTTCGGCCGCCAATAACATGCGCGCGATGCGCGGGTCGAGCGGCAGCCTGGCGAGCTGGGTGCCGATTTTGGACAGCTGCCCCGCCTCATCCAGCGCGTGCAGCTCGGCCAGCAGCTGGTAGCCGTCGGTGACGAGCCGCGAGCTCGGCGGGTCGATGAAGGGAAAGCCCACCACGTCGCCCAGCCCGAGCGACTTCATGCGCAGGATGACGCCGGCCAATGACGAGCGCAGCAGTTCGGGATCGGTGAAGCGCGGCCGGTTGCCGAAATCGGCCTCGTCGTAGAGGCGGATGCAGACACCGTCGGCGACCCGGCCGCAGCGGCCGGCGCGCTGGTTGGCCGAGGCCTGCGAGACCTTCTCGATCAGCAGCTGCTCGACCTTGTTCCTCGCCGAATAGCGTTTCACCCGCGCAGTGCCGGGGTCGATCACGTAGCGGATGCCGGGCACGGTGAGCGAGGTCTCGGCGACGTTGGTGGCGAGCACGATGCGCCGCAGCGCATTCGTGGGCTTGAAGATCGCGTCCTGCTCGGCGACCGACAGGCGGGAGAACAGCGGCAGGATTTCGGTGCCGGGAGGATGGTGCTTCCTGAGCGCCTCGGCGGTGTCGCGGATTTCGCGCTCGCCCGGGAGGAACACCAGGATGTCGCCCGGGCCCACGCGCGCCAGTTCGTCGGTGGCGTCGAGGATGGCGGCGATCTGGTCGGGTGCGTCCTTATCTTTCTTCTCGCGTTCGCCCTTCGCGGGCGTGGCAGGCTCCTCGCGCTCGATCGGCCGCCAGCGGATTTCCACCGGATAGGTGCGCCCCGACACCTCGATCACCGGGGCAGCGTCGAAATGTTTGGAGAAACGTTCGGCGTCGATGGTGGCGGAGGTGATGACCACGCGCAGGTCGCTGCGCTTCTCCACCAGCGTTTTCAGATAGCCGAGCAGGAAATCGATGTTGAGGCTGCGCTCGTGCGCCTCGTCGATGATGATGGTGTCGTAGCGCGAGAGCAGCGGGTCGCCCTGGCTTTCGGCCAGCAGGATGCCGTCCGTCATCACCTTGATCGCGGTGTCGTGGCGCACGGTGTCGGTGAAGCGCACCTTGTAGCCGACCAGGCCGCCGAGCTCGCCCCCCAGCTCATGGGCGATGCGTGCCGCCACCGAACGCGCGGCGATGCGGCGCGGCTGGGTGCAGCCGATGAGTTTCCCCGGTCGCGCCGCCTCTGATCCAAGCCGCGCCTCCAGACACATTTTGGGAATCTGCGTGGTCTTGCCGGAGCCGGTTTCGCCGCACAGGATCAGCACGCGGTTGGCCTTGAGCGCGGCGAGGATGTCGTCGCGGCGGGCGGAAACCGGCAGGTCGGGATAGGCGATATGCAAAAGGCTACTTGTTCTGGATGTATTTGACGTCATCGAAGGTTTCCAGCCAGGCCGGCCGGTACACCGCCATCACGGTGATCGCCATGCCGGTGGAAAACGCTTCGGCCCAGCTGATCAGCAGCGTAGTGTATGGCGTGTAGTGCGTGAGCAGGTAATCGAGCGGGTAGGCGCCGGCGACGGTCATCAGCGCGGTGGTGACAAGACCAATCGCCGCCACCGACAGCGCGGCGCCGAAAAAGCCGTTGCCCAGCACATACACGAAGAAATGGTTCGGCAGATGGCGGTCCAGCAGGCGGAACACGCCCCAGCTCACCGCCGCGGGCAGCGCCGCCACCAGCAGCGCATCCACCCCGAGCGCGTTCCAGCTGCCGCGCCCGAACGCCGCGTTTGCCAGCAGGATCAGCACGCCGGCAAAGGTGGCGCGCCAGAAGCCGAACATCAGCGTCAGCGCCGCCACACCATAAAAGTGAAATGTCAGCCCCGGTTTGATGCCGGTGCGAATCTGCCACAGCGCCAGCACCGCCACGGTGGCGCCGAGAAACAGATTCAGGCGCGACGGTTCGGCAAGCCGGCGCCAGTCGCCCGACATCAGCCAGCGCCAGGCCAGGAAAACCAGCCCCAGCCAGCCGATCAGATAAAAGGATTCGGGCAACAGTGATGCGGACAGGCCCGGCGCGGTAAAATTCATAAGCGGATTTTACGCGATGCGCCCGTCCGCACCCTTAATCGAGACCTTCGAGCCCACGCCATGTCCGCAGCCAAATCCCCCAACGCCCCGCTCCGCGACGAGGAGATCGATGAACTGGCCGATCTGGTCGATCTCATCGACGAGCGCACCGACGTGCCGATTTCGCTCGAAGGCCTCGACGGCTTCATTACCGCGCTGGTCTGCAGCCCGCGCGCCATCCCCCCCGAGGAGTATTTCCCGGTGCTGCTCGACCGCGCCGACGGTCTGGCCACGATATTCGAGGACGCAGCCGATGAGGCGCGCTTCCTCGCGCTGTTCGAGCGCCGCCGCAACGAGATCGCCCGCGCGCTGGCCGCGCCGATCGAAAACCTGGCCGACCCCAAGGCGCTGTCGCCGCTGGTCATGGACTGGAACGGCCTGCTGGCCGAACTGCCCCCGGCCGAAGCCAAGCGGCTGAAGGAGGCCGGCATCCCGCCCTATGCCCAGCTGTGGGCCGCCGGCTTCCTGCTGGCGGTGGAGCACTGGGAGGACGATTGGACCCTGCCCGCCGACAGCAAGGACGAAGCCTTCGTCGACGAAGTGCTCGATCCTTTCTATGTGCTGACGTCCCCGCTCGACGAACTCACACCCGAGGAACGCGCCATCCGCCGCGAAGATCACCTCGCCCTCGCCCTCTGGGGCGCCTACGAACTGCGCGAATTCTGGCTCGACCGCGGCCAGGCCCCGCGCCACTGATCACTTGTAACTTGAACCGTGTAACGTACGTCTGACATGAAACTCGTCCTCTTCGATCTCGACAACACCCTGCTCGCCGGCGACTCCGACTACGAGTGGGGACAATTCCTCATCGCCAAGGGCGCGGTCGACGGCCCCCATTACGAAGCCAAGAACAAGGCGTTCTATGAGGACTACAAGGCTGGGCGGCTGGATATCTATGCCTTCCTGGCGTTTGCCCTGCGCCCGCTCGCGACCCACACGCGCGAACAGCTCGACGCCTGGCATGCCGAATACATGGAAACGCGCATCCGTCCCATGATCACCCAGGCCGCGCGCGATCTCGTCAACAAGCACCTGGACGAGGCCGACCTGATCGCCGTCATCACCGCCACCAACAGCTTCGTCACCCGTCCGATCGCCCGGGAATTCGGCATCCCGCACCTGATCGCCACCGATCCCGAGGAGGTCGATGGCCGCTTCACCGGTGAAGTGGCGGGCACGCCCTGCTTCCGCGAAGGCAAGGTCGTCCGCCTCGAACACTTCCTCGAAGCCCACGGGACCCGGCTGGATTGCCTCGACACCAGCTGGTTCTACAGCGACTCGCACAACGATCTGCCGCTGCTGGAAAAGGTCCGCCATCCAGTCGCTGTCGATCCCGACCCCACCCTGCTTGCGCACGCCGAGACCCGGGGCTGGCCGGTCATCTCTTTGCGCCACCCATCATGCAAATAATGAAGGCTGCTGCTGTGGATCGATCGCCCCTGTCCACCCCCACCACGCTTGCCGAAAGCGTCGCCCAACAACGTGAAGCGCTGGCCAATCTGCTGCGCGAACCGCTGGCGCTGGCCGCACAGGCTTGCAGCCGGTCCTGGCCCAGCCGCGCCGGCCTCAACGCCGCGCTGACGCATGCGCTCAATGATCTGCCTGCGTGCAAATACATGTATGCGCTGGACACCCGCGCGATCCAGCTGTCCGACAACATCACCCGCGAGGGCCTGATCGAGATCGACTACAACCGCGACCGTTCCAACCGCCCCTACATGAACGAAGCGGTACCAAACCAGGGCTTCCTGCTGTCGCAGGCCTACATCAGCCTGCGCGCCAAGCGGCCGTCGCTCACCGCGATCCAGATCGTGCGCGACGACGACGGCCGCGTGCTCGGTTTCGTCGGTGCCGACTTCGACCTGCGCGACCTGCCGATCACCGGCAAGCTGTACGACGAACCGACCTATTGGCGGCAGATCAAGGGCGACCCTGCGATCCGCGGCGCGGTGTTCCACCAGACGCGCAGCGACAGTCAGATGGACCTGCATCTCGACACCGTGCTGGGGGTGATGGAGGAACTGATGACCGACCGCGGCATCTTCCACGGCAAGCTGCACTTTTCCAGCAGCCGCGCAACCATCTGGCTGGTCGACGATCCGTATTACTACCGGCTGCTCGACATCGACGCGCTGACCGACCCCGACACCTGCCTCACCTACCCGCGCCGCCCCTACCCGAACACAGCCGCGGTGCCGAAGGACAAGATCCGTCCGGTGCTGGACAGCCTGCGCGCGCTGCGCTTCATGGACGAGACGTTTTATCTGCGCGCCGGCTCGCTCAACATCTTCAACGGCATGGTCGGCCTCACCTTTTCCTGCGACGGCTCGCACTACCTGCCGTGGGACGAATTCCTCTCCAAGGGTTACGACTTCTGGGCGTCCGGCAAGGCGCTCGGCTGAAGCACCCCATGGCCGAGCGAGGGCGAACAAGCCGCCTATGCCCCAAGCGGTGCACCCGCTTTATGGCTATTCTGTCTAGAATTGCCCACCGCCCAACCGGGCTTTCCTGCCGCGACAACAAAAACCGATGAGCGTCTCCCCTTCCGACAACAACGATTCCCAGCACAATAAACTGCTCACCCTGGCCCTTGGCGCTGTCGGCGTGGTCTTTGGCGACATCGGCACCAGCCCGCTGTATGCGCTGAAGGAAGCCTTCAACGGCCCGCACGGCGCGGACATCAATCCCGGCAATATCCTCGGGGTGCTGTCGCTCATGCTGTGGGCACTGATCCTGGTGGTGTCGCTGAAATATGTGATCTTCATCATGCGCGCCGACAACAAGGGCGAAGGCGGCATCATGGCGCTGATCGCGCTGACTCAGCGGGTGTTCCACGCAAATTCGCGGCGCAAATGGGCGTTGCTCACCCTGGGTCTGTTCGGTGCGGCGCTGTTCTACGGCGACAGCATGATCACGCCTGCCATCTCGGTGCTGTCCGCGGTGGAAGGCCTGGAAGTGGCCGCGCCTGGCTTGCATCGCTACATCATCCCCATTGCATTGAGCGTGCTGGTGGCGCTGTTCCTCATTCAGAGCCGGGGCACCGCGTCGGTGGGCACATTGTTTGGCCCGGTCATGATTCTCTGGTTCGGCGTATTGGCCTTGCTGGGCGTGCTGAGCATTGCTCAGACGCCTGCCGTGCTGGTCGCATTCAATCCACTGTATGGAATCGCTTATTTCCAAACGCACGGCATCACCGGCCTGATCATTCTCGGTGCGGTAGTGTTGGCCGTCACCGGCGGCGAGGCGCTGTATGCCGACATGGGTCACTTCGGCAAACGCCCCATTCGCTATGCCTGGCTGGGCTTCGTCTTCCCGGCACTGGTGCTCAACTATCTGGGACAGGGCGCCCTGCTGCTGCGCGACGCCACCGCCGCAAAAAATCCGTTTTATTTGCTGGCACCTGAATGGGCCTTGTACCCGCTGATCGTGCTGGCGACGCTGGCCACCGTTATCGCTTCGCAGGCAGTGATCTCCGGCGCGTTTTCCGTCACGCGCCAGGCTATTTTGCTGGGCTACCTGCCCCGCATGCAGGTGCGCCACACCTCGGATCAGGCCATCGGGCAAATCTACATCCCCTTCATCAACTGGACGCTGCTGACGGGCGTCGCGCTGCTGATCCTGGGGTTCAATTCCTCCAGCAACCTGGCCTCGGCCTATGGCATCGCCGTGACCGGCACCATGGCAATCGACACCATTCTGGCCTTTACCGTGGCATGGGCCTTGTGGAAATGGTCGCTGCCTGCGGTGCTGGCCGGTGCCGCTTCTTTCCTCGTGATCGATCTTGCCTTCTTTGGTGCCAACGTGCCCAAGATCATTCATGGCGGCTGGTTTCCGCTGGTCATCGGGATGCTGGTGTTTACCCTGCTCACTACCTGGAAACGCGGCCGCGAACTGTTGTTTCAGCGGATGCAAAGCGACGACATCGACCTGGATAGCTTTATCGAAGGCATTACCGCCTTTGAACACCAGCGCGTACCGGGCACCGCCATCTTTCTGCACGCCACCGGCAAGGGTGTGCCGCATGCCCTGCTGCACAACCTGTCGCACAACAAGGTGCTGCATGAACGCGTGGTGATTCTGCGCGCCATCACCGAAGAAGTGCCCAGCATTCCCGACGCCGAACGTATCCGTCTGGCCGAACTGGGCGGTGGCTTTTACCGCCTGGAAATCCGCTTCGGCTTCCGCGAGGAGCCGGACATTCCCAAGGCGCTCGGGCTGTGCGATGCCCTGGGGCTGCATTTCGAGATGATGGAAACCAGTTTCTTCCTGTCGCGCGAGACCCTGATTCCCACCAAGATCGCGGGCATGGCGCTGTGGCGGGAAAGCCTGTTTGCGGGCATGGCGCAAAACGCCGAATCGGCGATGCGGTTTTTCAAACTGCCGGTCAACCGGGTGGTCGAATTGGGTACGCAGATCGAGATTTAACCCGAAAACTGTAGTTAGCCGCGCTCGTTAGTGCACCGACAACCCTGAACGTCAACCTAATCTCCGTCAAACACATTGCGCGGACAGGGTTGAACCCCACCGCCACATCGGCGGATAATGTGCCATTCCACCGGATCGCCTGCTTTGGAAACCTACATCCTCATCCTCATTTCCACGGTGTTCGTGAACAACATCGTGATGGCCAAGATACTCGGCCTGTGCCCCTTCATGGGCGTGTCGAAAAAACTGGAAGCGTCGATCGGCATGGGGCTGGCGACGACCTTCGTGCTGACGCTCGCCTCCGGCGCGAGCTACCTCGTCAACGAATATCTGCTCGGCACCGAGCTGTTCTACCTGCGCACGCTGTCGTTCATCGTGGTCATCGCCGGCATCGTGCAGTTCACCGAGATGTTCATCCACAAGACCAGCCCGGTGCTGTACCAGGTGCTGGGCATCTATCTGCCGCTCATCACCACCAACTGCGCGGTGCTGGGGATTCCGCTGCTGAACGCACAGGAAAAGCACGGCCTGGTCGAATCGCTGTTCTTTGGCGCCGGCGGCGCGCTCGGCTTCACCCTGGTGCTGGTCCTGTTCGCCGGCATCCGCGAACGCCTCGACACCTGCGACGTGCCGTCGCCGTTCAAGGGCACCAGCATCGCGATGATCACCGCGGGCCTGATGTCGCTCGCCTTCATGGGCTTCTCGGGCCTGGTCAAATAATGCTCACGGCAATTTGGGTGATGGTCGCCATCGCGGTCGTGATCGGCCTGGTACTCGGCTGGTCGGCCATCCGCTTAAAGGTGGAAGGCAACCCACTGGCGGAAAAGATCGACGCCATCCTGCCGCAGACGCAGTGCGGTCAGTGCGGCTTCCCCGGCTGCCGTCCCTATGCCGAGGCGATCGCCAAGGGCGAGGCCGACATCAACCAGTGCCCCCCGGGCGGCGAGGAAGGGGTGAAAAAGCTGGCCGACCTGCTGGGAATCGAGCCCAAATCCCTGGATGAAACCCACGGCACGCCCAAGCCGAAGTCGGTCGCCTTCATCGACGAACAGACCTGCATCGGCTGCACCCTGTGCATCCAGGCCTGCCCGGTCGACGCGATTTCCGGCGCCGCCAAACAGATGCACACCATCATTGCCGCCGAATGCACCGGCTGCGAGCTATGCCTGCCGCCCTGCCCGGTCGACTGCATCTCGATGGTGCCCATCGCCGAAGACCTGCCGCACTGGAAATGGAAACACCCGGTGATTGAACTGAAGCGCGTCGCGTAGGAAAACCCATGAGTCGCGAACTGTTCAAATTCAAGGGCGGGGTGCACCCGCCCGAACATAAGGCGGAATCAAACGCGCGTCCGGTTCACGCCGCACCGCTGCCCCGGAAACTGGTCATCCCGCTGCGCCAGCACATCGGCAATCCGGCCAAGCCGGTGGTCGACGTGGGTGACCACGTGAAGAAAGGCCAGATGATCGCCGCGGCCGACGGCCCTATCTCGGCAGCAGTTCATGCCTCCAGTTCGGGCTCCGTCACGGCCATCGACCTGCAGCCGGTTCCCCATATCTCCGGCCTCCCCGACCTGTGCATCACAATCGAAACCGACGGCCGCGACGAATGGATAGCCCACGCGCCGCTCGATTGGCAGGCGATGGCGCCGGCCGATCTGCGCATGAAACTGCGCGATCTGGGGCTGGCCGGCCTCGGCGGCGCGGTGTTCCCCACCGGCGTCAAGCTCGATCCCGGCGCGACGCAGCAGTGCCCCACCCTGATCATCAACGGCGGCGAATGCGAGCCGTGGATCACCTGCGATGATGTGCTGATGCGCCACCACGCCGACGAAATCCTGCAGGGCGTGGCGGTGATGCGGCATATGATGGGCAGCACCGAAATCCTGGTCGGCATCGAGGACAACAAGCCCGAAGCCATCGCCGCGATGCAGGCCGCAGCCGACCGGCTGGACTTCGCAGTGGAAGTCATCGCCGTGCCGACGCTCTATCCCAGTGGCGGCGCCAAACAGATGACCGAGATTCTCACCGGCAAGCAGGTGCCCTCCGGCAAGCGCTCCACCGACGTCGGCCTCCAGGTGTTCAACGTCGCCACCGCGTATGCGCTGGCACGCGCGGTGCATCATGGCGAGCCGCTGATCTCGCGCTTGGTCACCGTCACTGGCTACGTGCTGCGCCCGCAGAATTTCGAGGCGCTGATCGGCACACCGATGCACACGCTGATCACGCTGGCGGGTGACCGCGACGGCACCACCGGCGTGCTGATGGGCGGCCCGATGATGGGCATCCCGATGCCGGACCTCGACGTGCCGGTGGTCAAGGCCACCAACTGCCTCCTGGTGAAATCCAAAGAGCTGTTCCCGCCGCTGCCGAAAGCGCTGCCGTGCATCCGCTGCACCCGCTGCGCCGACGCCTGCCCGGCCGAACTGCAGCCGCAGGAACTGTTCCGCTTCGCCAAGGCGGGCGACTTCGGCCGCGCGCAGGAATATCACCTGTTCGACTGCATCGAATGCGGTTGCTGCAGCTACGTCTGCCCCAGCCATATCCCGCTGGTCGATTTCTACCGCTACGCCAAGAGCGAAATCTGGGCGCACGAAAAGGACAAGCGTGCTTCCGATCTGGCACGCGAACGCCACGAATTCCGCCTGTTCCGGCTGGAGCGCGAGAAAAAGGAAAAAGCCGAGAAACTCGCTGCCAAGGCGCAGGCCAAGCGCGCCGAGATCGCGGCGGACACCTCAGCCTCGGGCGCCCCCGACGCCGAGGCCAAGAAGGCGCTGATCGCCGCCGCGCTGGCACGCGCTCAGGCGAAAAAGGCCGAGGTCACACCGAAGAACGTCGACCACCTGCTGCCCGACACCCAGCGCGAGATCGAGGAAATCGAGGCGCGCCGGGCTAAAATCCGCGAACTGGCGCGCCAGCCGCTGGAATCCGAAGAGAAGCCCTAAGGCGTCAAGAAAGAAAACGACCCATGCCCGCCCCGTTCATTCTCGACCGCAGCAGCGTCACCCAGGTCATGGCCTGGGTGCTGGCTGCGCTGCTGCCCGCCATTGCGGCTTACGTCTGGCTGTTCGGACCGGGCATCCTCGTCACGCTGTCGCTCGCCACGGTCACCGCATTGGCCGCTGAAGCCGCGATGCTGAAAGCGCGCGGCTATCCGGTCAAACCCTTCCTCACCGATCTGTCCGCCATCGTCACCGCCTGGCTCCTTGCGCTGTCGCTGCCCTCACTGGCGCCGTGGTGGCTGATCGTCACCGGCACGCTGTTCGCCATCGTGGTCGCCAAGCATCTGTACGGCGGACTGGGGCAGAACATCTTCAACCCGGCGATGGTGGGCTATGCGGTGCTGATCGTGTCGTTCCCTGTGCAGATGACGCAGTGGGCGGGACCGCTTGAGCTGACTTCGACCCATCTCAGCCTGGCGCAAAGCGCGACGGTAATTTTCGGCGGCGACGTGCCGAAGGCCACGCTCGACGCCGTCACCATGGCCACGCCGCTGGACTCGCTGCGCACCGGCCTGCTGCGACAATTGACGGTAGATGAGGTGATGACCGAGCCAATTTTCGGCCACTACGGCGGCACCGGTTTCGAGTGGCTGGCGGCGGCGTTCCTGCTCGGCGGCCTCGTTCTGTGGGCCTTGCGCGTCATCAGCTGGCATGTGCCGCTGGCCTTTATGGCCGGGGTGTGGCTCACCGCCGGCTTCCTGCACTTCTTCGACGCCGGCCGCTTCGGCGCACCGTGGTTCCACCTGTTTGCGCCGTCGGTGATGCTGGGCGCCTTCTTCATCGCCACCGATCCGGTGACGGGCGCGACCACCCCGCGCGGTAAACTGATATTCGGCCTCGGCGCGGGCTTTCTCACCATGGCCATCCGCACCTGGGGTGGCTTCCCCGACGGCGTGGCTTTTGCCATCCTGCTGATGAACGTGTGCGCGCCGCTGATCGACCAGTACACCCAACCGCGCGTTTATGGCGAGACGAAAAAGACCAAGGCTCCGACGGCATGACTTCTCCGATTCCAGCCGCTCTGCGTAACGCACTGCGCACCGGCGTCATCCTGTTCGTGTTCGCACTCGTAGGAACCGCCATGTTGGCGTTCACCCACGACCGCACCGAGCCGACCATCACCCGCGGCCAGCAGGCCGAAAAGCGCGCACTCCTGAGCCAGGTGCTGCCCGCCACGCTGTACGACAACGACCTGCTGGCCAGCCAGCAAAGCGTACCGCCGGACGACCTGCTGGGCACGCAGCAGCCGTCCGCACTGTGGCTGGCGCGCCGCGGTGGCGAGTTCAGCGGGGTGGTGCTGGAAGCCGTCGCGCCCGACGGCTACAGTGGCGATATTGCCCTGTTGATCGGGATTGATGCGGACGGAACCGTGACCGGCGTACGCGTCACCGCCCATCGCGAAACGCCGGGGCTGGGGGATTACATCGATCGCGCCAAAAGCGCGTGGATCGACCAGTTCTCCGGCAGGTCACTCATGAAACCCGAGCCCAAGCACTGGAAAGTCGCCAAGGACGGGGGCGTGTTCGACGCCCGCGCCGGCGCCACCATCACCCCGCGCGCGGTGGTCAAGGCAGTGAAAAGCGCGCTTGAGTATTTTGCGCGGCACCGCGCGGCATTCGCCGCCCCGCCCCACGTAAGGGAGACAGACACATGATGACCATGAACGAATTCCGCAGCCTGTTTCACAATGGCCTCGTCAAGCAGAACACCGGGCTGGTGCAGCTGCTCGGCCTGTGTCCGCTGCTGGCGATCAGCAACAACGTGATCAACGCGCTGTCGCTAGGGCTGGCGACGACGATGGTGATGGCGGCATCGAGTGGCGCGGTGTCGGGCGTGCGCCATTTCGTGCCGAACGAAATCCGCATTCCGGTGTTCGTGCTCATCATCGCCGCGCTGGTCACGGTGATCGACCTCGCGATGAACGCCTTCGTGCATCCGCTGTATCTGGTGCTGGGGATTTTCATTCCGCTCATCACCACCAACTGCATCGTGCTGGCGCGCGCCGATGCCTTCGCCGCCAAGAATCGTCCGCTGCACAGCGTGGTCGACGCGATTGCCATGGGACTGGGCCTGACGCTGGTGCTGATCGTGCTGGGCGCGATCCGCGAACTCGCCGGCCAGGGTACGCTGCTGTCCGGCATCGATCTGGTGTTCGGCGAGGCATCCAAAGCCTTCGTGCTCCATGTGCTGCCCGATTATCAGGGCTTTTTGCTGGCGATTCTGCCGCCCGGCGCCTTCATTGCGCTGGGCCTCTTGATCGCCGCCAACAACTGGTACAAGGCACGCGCCACCCGGCACGCCCATGCGGCCGCTCCGGTTGCGGCATGAAGCCGCCGCTGAAGCGGCGCGTGCCGAAGCCGCGCAACCCCTATGTGCCGCTGGTGCTGGCGCGCAAGGCCGGCGAGCATGAAAAGTCGCCCGGCGCCAAGCGCCAGGCCGAAAAGCAGGCATTGAAAAAGCGCCTCGCCGAACAGTGATCCGGGCACGATGAACGACGCCAAACGCCGTGCGATTTTCAGCCGCTTCGCCGCCGCCAATCCGCATCCCACCACGGAACTTGAATACAGCACGCCGTTCGAGCTGCTGGTGGCGGTGGTGCTGTCGGCGCAATCCACCGACAAGGGCGTCAACCTGGCGACGCGCAGGCTGTTTCCGGTCGCCAACACCCCCGAAGCGATCCATGCGCTCGGCGAAGCGGGCCTGGCCGATTACATCAAGAGCATCGGGCTCTACAAGAGCAAGGCCCGCCACCTCATCGCCGCCTGCAAAATGCTGATCGAGCAGCACGGCAGCCAGGTGCCCGCCGAGCGCGCGGCGCTCGAGGCGCTGCCGGGCGTGGGACGCAAGACCGCGAACGTGATTCTCAACACCGCCTTCGGCCAGCCGACGATGGCGGTCGACACCCACATCTTCCGCGTCGCCAACCGCATCGGCCTCGCGCCTGGCAAGACCGTGCTGGAAGTGGAAAAGAAGCTGCTGAAAACCATTCCGGACGAGTTTCGCATCGACGCCCACCACTGGCTGATCCTGCACGGGCGCTATGTGTGCCAGGCCAGAAAGCCGAAATGTCGCGAGTGCATCATTGCGGACCTGTGCGAATACAAGGACAAGACGTGGCCCGCCCCGCCCGCCCCCGCAGCGGAGAAAAGGGATCACGGCGTGCCAGCCACCCGCCCCCGCAAGCGGGCAAGGGCTAAGACCTAGCGCCCGGGACGGTTCATGTTCAACCCCAGCCGCGACCAGGTTCGCCAGTTCTTCTTCGACGTGTGGGCAAAATACCGGGCCGGACAGCCTCTGGCGGGCGCGGAGCAACCCGCGCTCGAGGCCGTGCTGGCGCACCCCGAATACCACCCCCTGCTCGACCAGCCGGATCGCTACAAGGAACGGGACTACTTGCCGGAGGCCGGAGAAACCAATCCCTTCCTGCATCTCTCCATGCACCTGGCGATCGCCGAGCAGCTGTCGGTCGACCAGCCGCCCGGCATCCGCGAGCGTTATCAGCAACTGCTCAAGCACCATGGCAATGAAATGGACGCCCAGCATGACGTCATGGACTGCCTGGGCGAAATGATCTGGCAGGTGCAGCGCCATCAGTCCGCATTCGATTCGGCGGGCTATTTGCGCTGCCTGGACCGCAAGCTCGGCAACGCCTGAACGGCCCCGGTTGCGGCGGGTAAATCCGTGCTGTCGACCTTCATTTTGCCGAAATCCGGCCGATTCCCCTATTGAACGTAGCGCGCAGACACCACTGTACCCACGCCTTGGCAGCTCCCCCAATGGTCATCGTCGATCAGTACAGCTCCATACGCGCTGCGCCGCACAATCAGCGGGGCGCATTCGCTTCAAGGAAACAGGGGGATTGATGACGCAGGTTGAACAACTGAAACTCAGCGGCCAGCTGCCCTCACCTCGCGGGGTTGCACTGGCAATACTTGAGTTGTTCCGGCGCGAAAATGCGACGCTGGGCGAAATTGCACGGGTCGTGCAGACCGACCCTGCGCTGTCCGGCCGGCTGATCAAGCTGACCAACACCGCTTCGCACATCGTACGTCCGGTGGTGTCGGTGAAGGAAGCCGTTGTGCGCCAGGGCATTGCGACGGTGCACCATCTGGCGCTGGGGTTTTCACTGGTGGACCAGTACCGCGAGGGCGCCTGCAAGGCGTTTGACTACAACGGATACTGGTCGCACTCGCTGCTGATGGCCCTGAGCATGCAGGCCCTGGGAGCGCGGGTGCATGTGGCGGCAGCGGACGAACTCTTTGTCTGCGGCCTGCTGGCGCAAGTAGGGAAGCTGGCACTGGCGACGGCATATCCCGATGAGTACAACACGGTTCTGTTGGCGCAGCACGCCGATCCTGCGCAAGACCTCACCGCCCATGAACGGGCCCGCCTGGAAACCGACCATATCGAGATGGGCATCGCCATGCTGGCTGACTGGGGCATGCCCAAGGTCTTCACCGGACCGCTTAGCCACTACGAAGCCCCGGATCATCCAAGTTATCCCCATGATTCGCGCGCCAACAGCCTGATACTGATGCTGCGCTTGTCGCATCGACTGGCCGATCTCGGGCTGGCCACTGCCGACGTGCGCCCCAGGCTGCTGAATGAATGGATGACGCTGGCAGCCGAGCTCGACATTCCGCAGGAAGCCGCAGGACCCTTTATCGACGAAGTCATCGACAACTGGCGGGAATGGAGCGAACTGCTGAAAATTCCGGCCGCTGCGCTGCCCTCGTTTACTGAAATCTGCCACGGCCATGCCGCGCCAGACGAAGGCGAGGCGGAGGCTGACATACCGCTGCGCATCGTGGTGGCGAACGGCAACAACGCCAGCCGCCACACCACCATGGCCTTGCTGGCCGAGTACGGCGAGCACACCATCTATCCGGCAGAAAACGGCAACGCTGCGCTGGCGCTGGCGATGGAAGTGCTGCCCCACGTCATCATCGCGCATGTCGACCTGCCGCTGCTCGACGGCCTGGAGTTGTGCCAGGCCCTGCGCGCGACCGACGAAGGCCGCCGCATGCATATCCTGATGACGTCCGACGAGCACGGTGAAGAGCAGTGGTCCCGCGCCTATGAGGCAGGCGCCGATGGCTATCTGCCCAGCACGCTCAGCGCCAAGGGCCTGCACACCCGGCTGCATGCCGCGCAACGCCTGGTCCAGCTGCAGGCCGCCTGGGAAAAGGATCGCACGCAGCTTCGCCAGATTGCGGCCGAACTGGCGGTCGCCAACCGGCGGCTGGCCAACGCCGCGCTGACCGACCAATTGACGGGGCTGCCCAACCGCCGCTCGGCCATGGATCAGCTCGAGCAGGCCTGGAGCGCCGCATCGCGCTCCGGGTTGCCGCTTTCGGTCATGGTGATCGACATCGACCACTTCAAGCACATCAACGACAGCTATGGCCACGCCGCCGGCGATACGGTATTGCGCGAGGCCTCGGCCCTCCTGCGCGCCTCTGCGCGCCGGGAAGACGGCGTCTGCCGCATCGGCGGCGAGGAGTTCCTGGTCATTTGCCCCAACACCGATCTCAAGTCCGCGATGCTGTCGGCCGAACGCCTGCGCACGAACCTGAGCGAAAAACGGATTACGATCGGAAAAACGAAAAGAACCCTCACCGTCAGCATCGGCGTGGCCACGCGTGATCCCGGCACCGTCGACATGGACGCGCTGGTGAGCATCGCCGACCAAGGGCTTTATGCCGCCAAGGAGGCCGGCCGCAACCAGACCTGCACCCGGCAGCAGATTCCGTTGAATTGATCCCGATCGCGCTACAACGCGCGCGATATCTTCCGCACCGCCTCATCCTCGGGGTGCGGCTCGATACGGAAGCCCAGGGCCTCCACCAGCTTCAGCATCGGGCGGTTGGTTTTAAGCACTTCGCCCTCCATCACCTTGAGGCCCCTGCCGCGCGCCACGTCCATCAGCACGTCCATCAGTTTGTGGCCGATCCCCTGCTTCTGCCACTGGTCGTTGACCACCAGGGCGAATTCGCAGGTCTCGCCATCCGGATTGATGGCATAGCGCGCCACGCCGAGTTCCACTTCCCGACCGTCGAGCTCGGCCAGCGCCAGCAGCGCCATTTCGCGCGTGTAGTCGATCTGGGTCAGGCGCGCCAGCTCGACCGGCGAAAGTTCGCTCAGCGAATCCATGAAGCGGAAATACTTGGTTTCCTCGGACAGGCCCTTCACGAAACCCTGGGTCAGTTCGGCGTCTTCCGGGCGGATCGGGCGAATCAGCACATCGTTGCCGCTGGGCAGTTGCCAGTGCGTCACCAGATGCGCCGGATAGGGGTGAATCGCCATGTGCTCGTAGCGGTCGGCCGTCGGCACGCGCGGCGCGATGATGATGCGGGCATCCAGGGCCAGCGCGCCGTGTTCATCCACCAGCAAGGGATTGATGTCCATTTCTTCCAGCCACGGCAGCTCGCAGACCATTTCCGACAGGCGCAGCAGCACGTTTTCCAGCGCCGCCATGTCGATCGGCGGACGGTTGCGGAACGGTCCCAGCAAGGTGGCCACGCGGGTGCGCTGAATCAGGTCGCGCGCCAGCAGATGGTTCAGTGGCGGCAAGGTGACGGCGCGATCCTGGAACGCTTCGACATCGACGCCGCCGGCGCCGAACACGATCACCGGCCCCAGCACCGGGTCCGACGTCATGCCCAGCAGCACCTCGCGCGCGTGCGGGCGGGCCGCCATGGGCTCGATGACGATGCCTTCGAGGGTGGCGTCGGGGCGCAGCCGCTTCACATCGGCGAGCATCTCGCCGAAGGCGGAGCGCACCGCCTGGCCGCTCGACAAGCCGAGTCGCACGCCGTTGACGTCGGACTTGTGCGTGATGTCCGGCGAATTGATCTTCAGCGCCACCGGAAAGCCCATCTGCTGGGCCATCAGCATCGCTTCCATCGGATCGCGCGCGATCATGGTCTGTGCGATCGGGATGTGGAAAGCCGCCAGCAGCGCCTTCGATTCCACCTCGTTCAACAGATGGCGGCCGTGCGCCAGCGCGCTCTCGATGATCAGGCGTGCACCCTCGACGTCCGGTGCGGCCTGCTGCGACAGCGGCCCCGGCGTCTGCATCAGCAGGCGCTGGTTTTCATAAAAGGCGGAGAGAAAGGAAAACACCTCGACCGCCGGTTCCGGCGTGGTGAAGTAGGGTATTCCGGCCTGCTTGAACAGGCGGCGGCCCTCGAACACCTGTGCCTCGCCCATCCAGCAGGTCAGCACCGGCTTGCTCGAGGTCTTCGCCACGTCGATCACAGCCTGGGCCGCCTCGGATGGCCGGGTCATCGCCTGCGGCGTCAGCATCGCCAGCACGCCATCGACGTTGGCGTCGGCGAGGCAGGCGTCCACCGCCGCGCGATAGCGCTCGGCAGTCGCATCGCCAATGATGTCGAGCGGATTGGCCTGCGACCAGTTGGGCGGCAACACGCCATTGAGCATCGCGATCGTCGCCGGCGAAAGCTCCGCCATGCGCACCCCCAGATCCACCGCGAGGTCGGTGGCCATGACGCCGGGGCCGCCGCCGTTGGTGACGATCGCGAGGCGGTTGCCGGTGGGCCTGATGTGGGTGGACAGCGCCCGCGCCGAGGCGAACAGCTGCAGGATGGTATTGACCCGAACCACCCCGGCGCGCCGAACCAGCGCGTCGAACACCGCATCCGATCCCACCAGCGCGCCGGTATGCGACTGCACCGCCTTGGCCCCCGTTGCGTGGCGCCCCACCTTGACCATGACGACGGGCTTGAAGCGGGCAGTCGCGCGCAGCGCGCTCATGAAGCGGCGTGCGTCGCGTATGCCCTCGATGTAGAGCAGGATGCCGCGGGTCTGGGTGTCGACGGCGAGGTAGTCGAGGATCTCGCCGAAATCGAGGTCGGCCGATGCCCCGGTGGAAATCACGCTGGAAAAGCCGATGCCGTTGGTTTCCGCCCAGTCCATCATCGCGGTGCAGATTGCGCCGGATTGCGACACCAGCGCGAGGTCGCCGGACAGCGTCGCACCCTGGCTGAAGGTGGCGTTCAACCCGCTCGACGGCCGCTGGATCCCGAGGCAGTTGGGGCCGATGAAACGGATGCCGTACTTCTTCGCCACCGCCGTCAGGGACGCTTCCAGCGCCGCACCCTTCGCGCCCACCTCGCGAAAGCCGGCGGACAGCACGATGGCATGGCGGATGCCGCGCTGGCCGCATTCCTCCATGATCTGCGCCACGGTCGGCGCCGGCGTGGCAATCAGCGCCAGTTCCGGGATGGCCGGCAATTCGCTCGCGGAGGCATGGCAGCGCACGCCGAACACCGTCTCGTGCTTGGGATTGACCGGGTACACCTCGCCCTTGTAGCCGGCATGGCGCAGGTTCCTGAACAGGGTTCCGGCGACCGAGTCCTCGCGTTCGCTGGCGCCGAAGACCGCCACCGAGCGGGCGTTGAACAGGGGGTGCAGATAGTGTCGGGACATGGCTTGGGAGGCTGGCTCACACGTAAAATAGATCGTTCAGGAATCGGCCTATGCTAGGTCATCCCCTGTTACAGCGCCATCCTGCCGGGCTATAGTTCTCCCATTGCCTCCATCGCTGCGCCATGCACACCGCCTACATCACCCACCCCAGCTACCTGCAGCACGACATGGGGCACTGGCATCCGGAAAGTCCCGCGCGCCTGCGCGCCATCGACGACCGCCTGCATGCCGCGCACCTCTACGATCACCTGGCGCATCACGAGGCCACACGGGCGCATCGCAGCCAGCTGCTGCGGGTACACGACGCCGCCTATATCGACTTCGTCGAAGCCGCCTCGCCCACCGAAGGCTTTCAGGCACTCGACCCCGACACCAGCATGAATCCGCATACCCTGGACGCCGCCTACCATGCCGCCGGCGGCGCGGCCATGGCGGTGGATCTGGTGATGCGCGGCGAAGCGAACAACGCCTTCGTCGCCTGCCGCCCGCCCGGACACCACGCCACCCGCAACCAGGCGATGGGCTTCTGCTTCTTCAACAACGTCGCCGTGGCCGCCGCGCACGCGCTCGAACAGCACGGGATGGAGCGGGTCGCCATCGTGGACTTCGACGTCCACCACGGCAACGGCACCGAGGACATTTTCCGTGACGATCCGCGCTTGATGTTGTGCTCCACCTTCCAGCACCCCTTCTACCCCCACTGCGGCGCCGACACCGTCAGCGAACACATCGTCAATGTACCGCTGCCCGCGGGCACCACCGGCAACACCTACCGTGCAGCCTTCACCGAGAAAATCCTGCCGCGGCTGGACGCCTTCCGGCCGCAGATGCTGTTTTTCTCCGCCGGCTTCGATGGGCATCGCGAAGACGACATGGCGCAGTTCGGCCTGGTGGAAGCGGATTACGCCTGGATCACCGAGCAGGTCATGGAGGTCGCCGCGCGCCACGCCGAAAACCACATCGTCTCGGTACTGGAGGGCGGTTACGACCTCAGCGCGCTGGGACGCAGCGTGGCGGCGCACATCAAGTCGCTCGCAGGCCTGTAGGCTGCCTGCGCCCCCGCGGCACGGCCGGACAGCCTTTAGAAACGAAGTGAAAACGCCGTTAAGGGATCGATGAAGGACAAGCGTTTCTACACCTTTCTGCACCGCCAGATTCTGGTGCTGATCTTCCTCTCGCTGATCCCCGGGCTCGCCTACCTCTTCCTCGGCTGGCTGAACGACGTGTTCGCGCCGGCCTTCGCCTGGTACCTGGCGATCGTTGCCGTCTCGGTCTGGGGCGGGCATCTCTACCGCAGCTTCGACTTCGATACGATGAGCGAGCGTGCGCGCGAGCGCTGGTATCGGCAGTGCAGCGGATTCATCTACGCGTTCTTCCTGTTGTGGGTGCTGATCTTCCTGCTCTACGTCAGGCATGACGCCGCCAAGCTTCATTACATCGCCATCTTCACCGAGATCGGCGCCTCGGTGGTGGCGTCCACGCTGCTGGCATCGGACAAGCGGCTGTTCAGGCCGACCATTCTCATCCTCATGGTGCCGCTGATCATCTACTTCTTGCTGATCGGGGAGTGGTACGGCTATGTGCTCACCCTGTTCGCCGCCACCCTGACCTGGGTGCTGCTCTATTCGGCCAACAGCACGCACCAGCTCTTGATGCGCGCCAGCCACCAGGCAACGCACGATGCGCTCACCACCCTGTTCAACCGCCAGTATTTCATCGAACACCTGCAGCAGCGGATGAACACCCTGGGCGAAAGCGGCGAGTTCTCCTACCTGCTCCTCATCGACCTGGACCACTTCAAGACCGTCAACGATTCCCTTGGGCACGATGTCGGCGACCGCCTTCTGCAAAGCGTCGTCGCGCGCTTGCAGCAACAGGTCGCGGAAGGCTGCGTGGTGGCGCGTCTCGGCGGGGACGAGTTCATCATCACCGGCTGCAATTTTTCGGACCGGCAGGCGTGCGAAGAGGCCGTGATGGACACCTCCGAACGGCTGCTCGCAAGCCTGAAGGAGCCCTACATCGTCGACCAGCACCATCTCTACATCAGCGCCAGCATCGGCGTGAGCATCATCAGCGGCCGCAGCGCCAACGCCAACCGCTTCATCAAGGAAGCCGACATCGCGATGTACGAGGTCAAGGCGAAAGGCCGCGACGGCGTTTTCATGTTCAACGAGGAGATGTCCAGCCGCGTCGAAAGCAATCTGGAAATCGAGCGCCTGCTCCATTTCGCCTTGCCCAACGGGGAAATCTCGCTTCACTACCAGCCCCAGGTGGATCGGGAGGGCCGCGTCATCGGTGCCGAATCGCTGGTGCGCTGGAACAACCCGACCCTCGGCCAGGTTTCCCCCACCCGCTTTATCAAAATTGCGGAGCAGACGGGCCTGATTGTGGAACTGGGCAACCACATCCTGGAAACCGGTTTCAGAACGCTGCGCGCGTGGCACGATGCAGGCATCGAGCTTGGTCAGCTCTCCATCAACATCAGCATGCGGCAGTTCACCCACCACCATTTTGTGGCGCAAGTCGAGGACCTGCTGCATCGCCACCTCGACGAAGGCCTGGCACGCAAGCTGGTGTTCGAGATCACCGAATCGATCGTTGCCGAGGACATCCAGCGCGTCATTCAGGTCATGACGCGCCTGAAGGCGTCGGGCATCCGCTTCTCCATGGACGATTTCGGCACCGGCTACTCCTCTCTCAGCTATCTCAATCAGCTCCCGCTCGACGAGATCAAGATCGATCGCGCCTTTGTCAGCGCGCTCGGGCAGAACGAAGGCGACCGGGCGATGGTGGCCACCATACTCAACATGGCGGGCATTCTCAAACTCAACATCGTGGCGGAAGGCGTGGAAACGGCGGCCCAGCTCGACTTCCTGCTGCAGCACGGCTGCCAGATTTTCCAGGGCTACTACTATTCGCGCCCGCTTCCGAAAGAAGCATTCGAGCAGTACTACCGCAACCAGTCCTGAAGCCGGCATTGCCGATAGCGGATTCCGGAACCACGAATGAAAACGGGCGCGGCTGATCAGCCGCGCCCGTTTGCTTTCCGTACTCCTGAATCAATACTTCAGGGTCAGTCCCTTCTGCTTGGAGAAATACATCGCCAGATCGAGCATGTCGGCATCGGACAGGGTCTGCACCTGGCCGGCCATGATGGGGTTGGCCCGCTTGCCCGACTTGTAATCCTTCAGCGAGTGATAAAGGTAATCGCGATTCTGGCCTGCCAGCTTGGGAAAGGAGGGCACGCTGCTGACGCCGTCCGCACCGTGACAGGCCGCGCACGTGGCAGACTTGGCCTTGCCCGCCTCATAGTTGCCCTTGGCGTGAACCGGCAGTGAAAAACCCAGCGTGACAACAGAGAGGATGAACACTATTTTTTTCATGATGTTGTCCTCGATTATTTGGCCGGACCGCTGTACGACGACGCGTAATATGCCGCAAGGTCTTCCATGTCCTGCTCGGACAGGCTGCCCGCGATCCCCTTCATGCTGGGATGGCTGCGCTCGCCGCTCTTGTAGGCCTTGAGCGCCGCCACGATATATTCCGCGTGCTGTCCGCCCAGCTTGGGAACACTGTAGACAGTAGGATAGGCAGTGCGCCAGCCGGCAATTCCGTGGCAGCCGGCACACATCGAGGTTTTGACTTGTCCGGCCTTGGGGTCGCCCGCTGCCTGTATCGGCAGGGCCAACGCCATCAGCACGGACGCGCACAGCGTCATCGTGGTGGTTTTCATCTTCCTCGCTCTCTTTGGTTGAATTGTCGTTAGACCCCGTCTGACGCAGGGCTTGACCCAAATTATAAAACCGGACCACCTGTTTGACGAACGCCTCCCGGGGCAAAAATCCTTTTATACCAATGGTTTATAGTATTATTCGTTAATATGCTTCTGGAGTTTGTGTGATCGATCTGCTCAAGGCCTGCCCGCTCTGGCTTTACCGCCTGCTGCCCTTTCTGCGCTGGTGGCCCAATGTCACGCCGCAAACCTTCAAGGCCGACACCATCGCCGCCTTCACCGGTGCGCTCATCGTGCTGCCGCAGGCGGTGGCGTTTGCCACCATCGCCGGACTCCCCCCCGAATACGGTCTCTACGCCGCGATGGTGCCCGCCATCGTCGCGGCGCTGTGGGGGTCGAGCTGGCATCTGGTGTCGGGGCCGACGACGGCGATCTCGATCGTGGTGTTTGCCTCGATCAGCCCGCTGGCCGAACCCGGCAGCCCGCAATTCATCGGCCTGGTGCTCACGC
>JAKBJA010000022.1:34947-52872 GCA_021836225.1 Pseudomonadota bacterium
CTGCGATGTCGGCGGTATTCCTGCTGCTGATCGTGCTGCTGGTCGCACCGCTCGCCGCCTATCTGCCGGTGCCGTCGATGGCGGCGATCCTGTTCATCGTGGCATGGAGCCTGATCGACTTCCACCACATCGGCGAAATCATCAAGCGCCACAAGCGCGAGCGCATCGTGCTCGCGCTCACCTTCGTCGGTACCCTGGTCGACCTGGAAAAGGGCATCTTCCTCGGCATCCTGGTGTCGCTGCTGTTTTACCTGTATCGCACCTCGCGGCCGTCGATCCGCGAGTTGATACCGCTCGCCGCCGAACTCGACAACCCTCGCCGCAAGTTTATTCCGGCCACGGAAGACGCGCCCACCTGTCCGCAGATGACCATGCTGCGCGTCGAGGGCTCGATCTTCTTCGGCGCCGTCGAGTACATCCAGCAGCACTTCCGCAACGTCGACGAAGCCGATCCGCAGAAAAAGCATCTGCTGCTGACCGCGCGCGCGATCGGCATCATCGACCTCTCGGGTGCCGAGTTGCTGGCGAAGGAAGCCACGCGACGACGCAAGCTGGGCGGCGGACTGTATCTGGTGGGGGTGCAGCCCGACCTGTGCGAGATGCTGCGCCGCAGCGGCCAGGTCGACACCGTCGGCGAGGATCAGATTTTCCGTCACAAGGGCGACGCCATCCAGGCGATCTATCCGCGGCTGGACAGCGAGATCTGCCGTACCTGCAGCGCGCGGATTTTCCGCGAATGCCATATCGCGCTGCCGGACGGCACGCCGCGCGACGCCGCCTGAATGCTCAGGGGATAGGCGCGGGCGCAGCCTGAGCGCGCCGCCACACCCACGGCGGTGTCGGCGCGTCGTCCTGCCACAATCCGCGCCGTGTGCGTCGCGCTTCGCGCTGGGCATCGACCAATTCGGCATTGTGCCGGTAGCGCGTGAGGGACCAGGCGTAACCGCGCCGCACCAATTCCGCGTTGACCTGCACCACGTCCTTCCGGATGTGCGCGATCGTCCGGCCATAGACATCGGTCGCGACCGTGTCGACCTCCACCCGCTGTTTCAGCACCAGCGCCGTCAGCGCGCGGATGGCCGCATCGCCATAGGGCTGATCCTTTTCCGGCGCGTCGATGTCGGCCAGGCGCAGCTTCAGGAAGGCGCGCGATGCGGCGCCATAATGATCGGGTTTGAACAGCACGGTATCGCCGTCGATCACCACGATGACGACACCGCGCATCATGTCCGCCGCCGCGGGCACAGCGGCCGCAGCGGACAACAGAAATGCGATGAAAAACCTCACCCGGCGAGCATCTCCGCGGCGTGCTGCCGCGTGGTGGCGGTGATCTTGAGTCCGCCGAGCATGCGCGCGACCTCCTCCACCCGCCTGTCGGCATCGAGCAGTTCGATGTTGGACGAGACGAAGCCGCCGTTGGCCTGCTTGGCGACGCGCAGGTGCTGCGCGCCGCGCGCCGCCACCTGCGGCAGGTGGGTGATGACCAGCACCTGGCGGGTCTCGCCCAGCTTCGCCAGCCGCCGCCCGACCGCCTCGGCGACGCTGCCGCCGATGCCGACGTCGACCTCGTCGAAGATCAGCGTCGGCACCCCGGCCACGCCCGACAGCGCGGTCTGGATCGCCAGGCTGATGCGCGACAGTTCGCCGCCCGACGCCACCTTGCCCAGCGGCCCCGGCGGCAGGCCGGGATGGCTGGCAACCACGAACGCCACGTCTTCCAGTCCGTGCGACCGCGGTTCGCCGGTCGGCTGCAGAACGATGTCGAGGTGTCCGCCGGCCAGCGCCAGTTCGTGCATCGCCGCCGTCACCTGCTTCGACAGCGCGGTCGCTGCCTTGCGGCGCTGTGCGGTGAGCTGCTTGGCGTCAGCTTGGTACTGTGCCCAGGCGGCATCTTCTTTGGCCTGCAGCGTGTCGAGGTCGTCGCTGGCGGCCAGCTCGGCCAGTCGCGTCTGAAACCGTTCGAGCAGTTCGACCAGCGCCTCCGGCTGCACGCGGTGCTTGCGCGCAAGCCGGTGCATGTCGGCGAGCAGGCGGTCGAGCTCGGCCAGCCGCTCGGGGTCGAGGTTGAGATGGCCGGCATAGCGGCGCAGCGCGTGCACTGCTTCGGCGATGTCGGCACCGGCCGAATTCAGCAGCGTGGCGATCTCGCCCAGGCTGTCGTCCACCGCCTGCATGGCGTCGAGCCGTGCGCTCAACTCGCCGAGCTGGCTGGATATCGCCGATTCGCCCTCGTCCAGACCGTGGATCAGCGCCTGGCTGCCTTCGAGCAGGGTGGTGACGTGCGCCAGCCGCGCGTGCTCCGCCTGGATCTCGTCCCAGCGCGCAAGGTCGTCGCCCAGCGCGCGCAATTCCTCCACCGCCAGCGTCAGGCCTTCACGCTCGATTTGTCGCGCCTGGCTGTGGGTTTCGGCGTCCAGGCGCCGCTGCCGTGCAGTCTGCCAGGCATGCCAGGCGTCGCTCACGACGACGGCCTGCGGAAGTGCGCCGGCGTAGGCGTCGAGCACCTCGCGCTGGGTCTGCGGGCGCAACAGGGCGTGATGCGCATGCTGGCCGTGGATGTCGAGCAGGAATTCGGCGGCGTCCTTCAGCTGCACCAGCGGCGCGGCGCTGCCGTTGATGAAGGCGCGCGAGCGGCCGCCGGCGTCGATCACGCGGCGCAGGATCAGCGTACCTTCGTCCGACGCGAAGCCGGCTTCATCGAGCCAGGCTGCCAAGTGCGGCAAATCGTCGATGACGAATTCGGCAGAAATTTCGGCGCGCGCAGCACCGCTGCGGACCACGCCACCCTCGGCGCGGTCTCCCAGTGCCAGCGCCAGCGCATCGACCAGGATGGATTTTCCTGCGCCGGTCTCTCCGGTGAGCACGGTCAGCCCCGGCGCGAAGTCGAGCTCGACCGATTCGACCAGCAGGTAATTGCGGATGGAGAGATGCGACAGCATGAGCGTGCTGTGCGTTAGAGCTTCTTGCCCCAGTGCAGCTTTTGCCGCAGGGTGTCATAGTAACTGTAGGAGTGCGGATGCAGCAGGGTGACCGGACGGCTGGCGCGGGTGATCCACACGTGGTCGCCGCTTCGGAGGTCGAAGTGATGCTGACCGTCGAAATGGACGCGCGCGTCGTCGGCATAGGTCAGGTGCAGTTCGATGCGCGAATGGCTGCTCACCACGATGGGGCGCGCCGACAGGGTATGCGGGCAGATCGGCACCAGTGCGACGGCTTCCAGCGTCGGATGCACGATGGGCCCGCCAGCAGACAGCGCGTACGCCGTGGTCCCGGTAGGACTGGTGACCACCAGGCCGTCGGCCCGCTGGCTGTAGACGAACTCGCTGTTGATGGCGATTTCCAGGTCGATCAGGCGTCCCGAGCCACCCTTGCCGACCACCACGTCGTTGAACGCGGTGGATTCGAACACCCGTTCGCCGTCGCGGCGGACCTGCCCGTTCAAGAGTATGCGTTCTTCCGCCACGTACTGGCCGCTGAGGATTTCCGCCACGGCATCGAACATGTCGTCGACCGTGATGTCGGTGAGAAAGCCCAGCCGACCCTGGTTGATGCCGATCAGCGGCACGCCTTGCGGCGCCAGTTCGCGCGCGATCGACAGCATGGTGCCGTCGCCGCCGAGCACCACCACGACATCGCTTTCGCTCGCCAGATCGTGCAGATCGCGTTTGGGGAAATCCTCGATCCCGAAATGTTCCGCGGTCTGGCTGGCCAGCAGCACCGCATGCCCGCGCGCGCGCAGAAACTCCCCCAGCGCACGCGCGGAGGCTTCCATGCCCTGATTATCGTATTTGCCGACGAGGCCGACGGTATGGAAAGGGGTTTGCATGAGGGGCGATTATAAAGGGGTCAGGGGCCTGGATTCAGGATTCGGGGAATTGGCTGCGCGTTTTTTGATCCAACAGCGTAGCCGATGTCCACATGCCCCCTGACCCCTCACCCTATATAATTGCCCCATGCTCAACGACCGCGCCCGTATCCTGCTGAAAACCCTGGTGGAACGCTACATCAGCGAGGGGGAACCTGTAGGATCGCGCACCCTGTCGAAGCACGCCGGCCTGGACCTGTCACCCGCCAGCATCCGCAACATCATGGCCGATCTCGAGGAGATGGGCTTCGTCACCAGCCCGCACACCTCGGCTGGACGCGTTCCGACACCACGCGGCTACCGCTTCTTCGTCGATACGCTGCTGACGGTACGTCCGCTGGAACAGAGCGCAGTGAGCCAACTCGAAAGCAGCCTGACGTCGTCCGACCCGCAGCGCCTGATGACCGCAGCCTCCACCCTGTTGTCCGACCTCAGCCAGTTTGCCGGGCTGGTGATGACGCCGCGCCGCAATCCCGCATTCCGTCAGATCGAATTCATCAGCCTGTCGGACAAGCGCATCCTGCTCATCATCGTCACCATGGAAGGCGAGGTCGAGAACCGCGTCATCCTCACCGAGCGGCCCTACAGTGCGTCCGCACTGACCGAGGCCGCCAATTTCTTCAACCAGAACTTTGCCGGCCACCGCTTCGACCAGGTGCGCGCGAAGCTGCGCGACGAACTCGGCCGCATGCGCGACGATATCACCCGGCTGATGGCCGCCGCGGTGGATGCCGGCAGCCAGGCGCTCGACGCCAGCCAGGAAAACGTGGTGGTATCCGGCAGCCGCAAGCTGCTCGACGTGCACGAACTCTCCAGCAACATGGGCAGCCTGCGCCGCCTGTTCGACGCCTTCGAGCAGAAGACCGGGCTGCTGCAGCTGCTCGACCAGTCGCGCAGCGCGGCCGGCGTGCAGATCTTCATCGGCGGCGAATCCGAACTGCTGCCGCTCGACGAATGCAGCCTGGTCACCGCCCCCTACTCCGTCGACGGCCAGGTGGTCGGCACGCTCGGCGTGGTCGGCCCCACCCGCATGGCCTACGAACGCGTGGTGCCGATCGTCGACATCACCGCCAAACTGTTATCGAGCGCGCTGTCCCATCACTGATGAGCTACCTTCAAGAGCCCGCGTACACCCACGGCCAGCCGCCCAAAACCGGCGTCCTGCTGGTCAACCTCGGCACCCCCGAGGCGCCCACCGCCAAGGCGCTGCGCCCGTACCTCAAGGAATTCCTGTCCGACCCGCGTGTGGTGGAAATCCCGCGCGCCGTCTGGTGGCTGATCCTCAACGGCATCATCCTCAACACGCGGCCCAAAAAATCGGCCGAGAAATACGCTGCGATCTGGACTGCCGATGGCTCGCCGCTGAAAGTGCACACCGAGAAACAGACCAAGCTGCTGAAGGGCTGGCTGGGCGAAAAAGTCGCCACGCCCTTCATGGTCGACTACGCGATGCGCTACGGCAAGCCGTCGGTGCCCGACACCCTGGCGCGCATGAAGACCGCCGGCTGCGACCGCATCCTGATCCTGCCGGCCTACCCGCAATATGCCGCGTCCAGCACCGCCACCGCATTCGACGCCGCCTACGCCTGGCTGCATAAAACACGCAACCAACCTGCGCTGCGCACGGTGAAGCACTACCACGACCACCCTGCCTACATTCACGCGCTGGCCACCAACATCCGCGACTACTGGCAGATGCACGGCCGGCCCGACGTGCTGCTGATGAGCTTTCACGGCGTGCCGCGCTACACGCTGGACAAGGGTGACCCCTATCACTGCGAATGCCAGAAGACCGGGCGATTGCTGGCCGGCGCGCTGGGGCTGGAGCCGGGACAATTCCGCCTTACGTTCCAGTCACGCTTCGGCCGCGCCGAATGGCTCAAACCCTACACCGACAAGACACTGGAAGAGCTCGGCAGTGCCGGCACAGGACGGGTGGATGTGGTCGCGCCCGGCTTCACCGCAGACTGCCTGGAAACGCTGGAAGAGCTTGCGATGGAAGGCCGTGCCAGCTTTATGCAGGCAGGCGGCAGGGAGTTCCACTACATCCCGACGCTCAACGAACATCCGCAATGGATCGCTGCGCTGGGCCGGATCGCGCTGGACAATCTGGGCGGCTGGGTCAGCGACAGCTGGGATCGTGACGCCGACGAACAGGCGCGTCAGACCAGCAAAGCCCGTGCCCTGACCATGGGCGCGCGTGGCTAAAAAAACACACCTAAAAAAATTCCCATTCCGCAAGCGGGGAAACCGCGCTCAATAAGCCCTTGCTTGTTGACAGGCCTTTTTTACCCTATAAAAATGGTACAAATGGATGAGGTGTTCTCCAGCCCCGCCATTCAAGACGTCAGGACCGCAATGGTTCCTGTTTGTATGTTTGTACATTTGTATCTCTTTATCTCCTGGAGGAGTCTATGAAAAAGAAGACCACCCTGGCGGTAGCCGGCTTCGTCGGCCTCGCCCTCTCCGGCATTGCCGGCGCTGCGGATATGCATACCAAAGTCATTTCATCCACCTGCATGACCTGCCACGGCCCCGGCGGCAAGAGCAAGGGCGCCACCCCAAGCCTGGCCGGGCTGGACAAGGATTACTTCGTGAAATCGATGAAGGACTTCAAATCCGGCGCACGCGCCGGAACCATCATGAAGCGCCACGCATCCGGCTATACCGACGCCGAATTCGAAGCAATGGGCGCCTACTTCGCCAGCCTGAAGTGATCCCTCTAGGAGACCAATAACATGACCCTGAATCGTCGCGATTTCCTGAAAGTTTCCGGCGCGGGTGCAGCCGTTGCGCTCACCGGTTGCGCCACACAGTCGGGTGCGCCAGCCGCATCCAAGGCCCGTCCCCACGTCGTCGTCGTCGGCGCCGGCTTCGGCGGCGCCACCTGCGCCAAATACCTGCGCCAGTGGGGCCCCAACATCGACGTCACCCTGATCGAGCCGAACGACAAGTTCGTGTCCTGCCCGATCTCCAACTGGGTGATCGGCGGCCTGCGCACCATGGACGACATCACCCACGGCTACGACAACCTGCCCAAGCACGGCATCAAGATGGTGAAGGACTACGTCGTCGCCGTCGACGCCGCCAAGCGCACCGTCAAGACCCGCGGCGGCGCCACCATCAGCTATGACCGCCTGGTGCTCTCCCCCGGCATCGAGATCCTCACCGACACGGTCAAGGGCTTCAAGGAAGCCGAAGCCGCCGGCAAGGTCGTTCACGCCTGGAAAGCAGGGCCGCAGACCGCGCTGTTGCGCAAGCAGCTCGAAGCCATGCCCGACGGCGGCACCTACGTCTTGTCGGTTCCGGCCGCGCCCTACCGCTGCCCGCCCGGTCCCTACGAGCGCGCCTGCCTGGTGGCCAACTACTTCAAGCAGGCCAAGCCGAAATCCAAGATCATCCTGCTCGACGGCAACCCCGATGTGGTTTCCAAGAAACCCCTGTTCACGGATGCCTGGAATACGCTGTACCCCGGCATGGTCGAATACCGTCCCAACAACGCCCCGCTTGCAGTGGACGGCAACAAGATGGTCGTCACCACCGAGTTCGACGAGGTCAAGGGCGATGTGCTGAACGTCGTGCCGCGTCAGCGTGCAGGCGAAGTCTGCGCCCAGGCCGGCGTACGCAACGACAGCGCCGGCAACTGGTGCACGGTCAACCTCGCCACCTTCGAGTCGACCACCGTGCCCAACGTCCACATCATCGGCGACTCGATCCTGGCCCCCCTGCCGAAGTCCGGCCACATGGCGACCAACCACGCCAAAGTCTGCGCCGCGGCCATCGTCGAACTGCTGGCGGGCCGCCAGCCGGATCCCATCCCGGTGATCGCCAACACCTGCTACTCGGCCACCTCCAGCACCACGTCCGGCTACGTCGCCAACGTGTACCGCTACGAGGCCGGCAAGGGCTACGTCAGCCAGCCCGAGGGCGGTGCCACGCCCAAGGGCGATCCGCTGGTCTTCGCCTACAATGAATCGTGGGCGAAGAACATCTGGGCCAACGCGCTCGATTGACGGGCTGATTGCAGCAAACAAGAACGGGGCCGCGGCCCCGTTCTTGTTTGCCCAAGCCATGTCGAACGCGACCTTGTCCCGACGGCGATGCGCAGCTTCGCAGCAGCTTGATCAGGCCGCTTTGGGTGCGGGGATCAGCAAGACCGGCACGGATGACCGCCGAACGGTTTGTTCGGCCACGCTGCCAAGCATGAGGTGCTGAAAGCCACGGCGGCCATGAGTCCCCAGCACCATCAGGTCTGCGCCCCAGCGCGCGGCTTCCGTGGCAATGGCCTCGGCAACATGCTGGATCGGGATTTCGGTTTCTATCAGCACGCCCTCCGCTTCGAATTCAAGCGCCCTGGCAGTCTCGCGCGCCGCAGCGATGGTTTTTTCTCCCACGCCGCGCCGTGCCTCACTCAGGGCCGCGGTATCGATCGCCACCTCCGGTCCGATCGGCAGCCAGCTCATGTCCAGAACGTGAACCATGCGCAACGTGGCCGACAGCTTTCTGGCCAGTTCGATCGCGTGCTTCAGTGCATGCTGCGACGTGCCGCTTTCATCCACCGCCACCAGAATTTTCGAGTACATGGCATTCCTCCCTGTCAGATCAATAAAGTGCGCATCGCATCGACAAAGCGCCGATTGTCTTCGGGCAGCGCCGTGGTGATGCGCATGAAGCCCGGGCCGAGCGCCGGATCGTTCAGCGGCTTGATCAGGATGTCGCGGCGGTGCAGCTGGTCGGCGATCTCCGCCGCGCTGTGCGGCGCAAGATCGGCGAGGAAGAAATAGGTATGGGTCGGAAAGGTCCGCACGCCCACGGCGCGCAGCTCTGCCGCGAGCGCAACGGTCCAGCCATGCAGTTGCGCAGCGCGGGCGTGGATCTGGTCTTCATGCTGCAGCGTGGCGATGGCCGCCGCCTGGCTGGGGCGGGCGAGCGGATAGGCGTCGTTGTGGCCGTTCAGGTCGTCGGCGATCGCTTCCGGAAAGATCCCGTAGCCGATGCGGAAGCCCGCCAGGCTGTGGGCCTTGGACAGGGTGCGGGTCACCAGCAGGTTGGGATGCTCGGGCACAATATGCACCACCGACTGCCCCGCCAGGCCGATGAAGGCCTCGTCGACCAGGAAGCGCGTCTGCGGATGACGGCGCAGCAGATCCGGCAGCGGTGCCATGTCGAAGATGCCGCCGTTGGGATTGTTGGGGTTGACGATGACCACCAGCGTGGTGCCTTCCGGAACCGCCAGTTCGCCGAGGTCGAAGGCGAAGTCCTTGTCCGGGGGCAGCCGTGTTTCCGTGTAGCGCCGGGCGATCTCGGGGAACAGCCCATAGGTCGGCGTCAGCAGATGGACCTGCTGGCCGAAGCGGTCGAACAGCTGGCGCAGGATCAGCTCGGAGCCGGCGTTGATGTGGATGAGCCGTTCGGCCACGCCGAGCTGCTCGCTGATCAGCTGGCGCAGCGGCGCCGAATAGGGCTCGGTGTAGTAGTTGCTGTGCGCCGCTTCGGCCTGCGCGGCCGCGATCGCCTCGTCGATCGGCGGCAGCGGGTTTTCGCACAGCAAGAGCTTGATGCCCTGGAAGCTGCCGCCGCCTTTTTCCGCGATGATGCTCATGCTTGCCCCTTTCCACCCATGTCGCGCGCCTACGCTTACTCAGCGTAGTGCACGCGGATGACAAATTCATCCTGCTTCATTCAGGGAATGTGCTGGCTTCGTTTCATTCACCTCACGCTTTGCGGGATGGATGAATCTGATAACGACTGGAAAATAAAAACGGGGCTGCAGCCCCGTTTTTGTTTGTGGATTGCTTCCGATGCAGTCCGGCAGACACGTGGAATTCTTTAGCGTCGCTCGTACACCACAAAATCGAATCCCAGCGCATCGCCCTTCTCCCCCGTGTGCGACTCGCGTGAGACTTCCCTGAACGCGCGCTTGTCGTAGTCGGGGAACCAGGCGTCGCCCACCGCTTCGATGTCGACTTCGGTCAGGTACAGGCGGTCGGCGAGCGGGATGGCCTGGGCGTAAAGGTCGGCGCCGCCGATGAAGAAGACTTCGTCGGTGTCCTGGCACAAGGCGATGGCTGCAGGGATGGAGGCGGCGACGAGGCAGCCGTCCGGTTTATAAGTAGCGTTGCGGGTGATGACGACGTTGGTGCGCGCCGGCAACGGGCGGCCGAGCGATTCGAAGGTCTTGCGGCCCATCAGGATGGGGTGGTTGAGGGTGAGCGCCTTGAAGTGCGCGAGGTCTTCCGGCAGCCGCCAGGGCAGGCGGTTTTCGGTGCCGATGACGCGGTTCTTGGCGAGCGCGGCGATGACGCTGATGCGCAGCTTCTTCGCCATGCTCATACCGCCACCGGCGCCTTGATCGCCGGGTGGGGGTCGTAGCCGCTCAAGCTGAAATCCTCGAAGCGGAACGCGAAGATGTCACGCACCGAGGGATTCAGCGTCATCGTCGGCAGTGGGCGCGGCTCGCGGGAGAGCTGCTCGCGCGTCTGCTCGAGGTGATTGAGATACAGGTGTGCATCGCCCAGGGTGTGGACGAAGTCGCCGGGCTTGAGGCCTGTCACCTGCGCCATCATCAGCGTCAGCAAGGCATACGACGCGATGTTGAATGGCACGCCGAGGAAGATGTCGGCGCTGCGCTGGTACAGCTGGCAGGAGAGCTTGCCGTCGGCGACGTAGAACTGAAAGAAAGCGTGGCACGGCGCCAGCGCCATCTTGTCGAGGTCGGCGACGTTCCACGCCGAGACGATGATGCGGCGCGAATCGGGGTTGGTCTTCAGCGTCTTCACCACCTCGCTGATTTGATCAATCGTCCCGCCGTCCGGCTTGGGCCAGGAACGCCACTGCTGGCCGTACACCGGGCCGAGGTTGCCGTTCTCGTCCGCCCACTCGTCCCAGATCGAGACGCCGTTTTCCTTCAGGTACTTGATGTTGGTGTCGCCCTGCAGGAACCACAGCAGTTCGTGGATGATGGAGCGCAGGTGGCATTTCTTGGTGGTGACGAGCGGAAAGCCTTCGGCGAGGTTGTAGCGCATCTGCCAGCCGAACACCGACAGGGTGCCGGTGCCGGTGCGGTCGTCCTTATTCGTGCCGTGTTCGAGCACGTGGCGCATCAGATCGAGATAGGGTTTCATGGCGAGCGTGGGTTAGGGTTTTTCGGGGGCGGCCTGGACCGCCTGATTATCGTTCGATGCAGTGGTTTCGTTCGGCATGCCGTCGAAGAATCCGGCCAGCCGGGTGGCGGGCGCCTGGCCGTAGATGTTCCAGAAGGCGATTTCGAAGTCGGTGTTGTCCTGCACGGCGAGCGCCAGCTGGCGGAAGCGCGTTTCGTCCTGCGCCTTCAGCCAGCCGACCAGCAGCATGGACTGGCGGTAGAACTCGAAGATGTTGAGCTGCGACGCGCGGGCGCGGTGGCGTTTGTCGGGCGCGTCGCGGGCAGTGAGATTGACCCGCCGTCCGGCGCGGGCCGCAGCCCATGCCTGCGCATCGGTTGCATAGTCGGCGCCGCCGCCGTCGGCGGTGAGCGAGGCCCAGCCTTCATGGAACCACACCGGCAGGGTGCTGTGATAGTGGCCGATGCGCTGGCCCAGGTGCAGGTGCGCGAGTTCGTGCGTCACGAGCGCGGGCAGCCGGTGCTTCTCGCGGCCGTCGAGGTTGGGTGACAGGATGAGGCGGTTGTCGGGCACCACCGCGGCCGAGAGCTTGGGTGTCATCACATAGCGTTTGAAGCAGTCTTCGCTGCCGCACACATACACGCGCGGCGGTCGGGCAAAGGGCAGGTAATGCGCCGCCTCGACCTTGGCGATGGCGGCCGGCAAGGCCTCGGCCACGCGCACGCCATAGGCCTCATAACCCGGTTCAACCCAGACGCGCGCATCGCCGGCCAGCGGAGCGAAGCTGTCGATGGGCTTGAGGGCGCGCGGGTCGCTCACGGTGAGCGCGCAGCCCTGCAGCGTCGTCAGCACGACGGCCAGAAGCCACAGCTTCATGCGTCAAGCACCTGCCAGCGGCCGTCGACCAGTCCTTCCAGCGGGGGGTACTGCTTCTTGTAGGCCATCTTGCGGCTCTCTGCGATCCAGTAGCCGAGGTAGAGATAGGGCAGTTCCAGCCGCTTCGCCAGCTCGATCTGCCACAGCACGCCGTAGACGCCGAGGCTCTGCTGCTCACGCGCGGGGTCGAAGAAGGTGTAGACGGCGGAAATGCCGTCGTCGACCTGGTCGATCACCGAAATCATCACCAGATCGTCGCCATCGCGAAATTCGACCAACACGCTGTCGACGTTGGACGACAACAGGAACTGTGTGTACTGGTCGGGTCCGTCGCGATCCATGCCGCCGCCGGCATGGCGGCTGCCGAGGTAGGCGCGGTACAGCGCGTAATGCTCTTCCTTGAAATCGAGCGGCACAAAGCGCGCATCGAGATGCCGGCTGCGCTTGAGGCAGCGGCGCTGGGTGCGGTTGGGCGCGAAACCGGCGACATCGACGCGCACCGGCACGCAGGCGTGACACTGCTCGCAGTGCGGGCGGTAGGTGAACTGGCCGCTGCGACGAAATCCGGCACGAATCAGCGCACTGTAGGCATGGCTGTCGATCAGGTGGGTGGGCGTGGCGACCTGCGAGCGCGCCTGCCGTCCCGGCAGGTAGCTGCAGTCGTAGTGCGCAGTCAGGTAGAACTGGATGCGCTGAAAAGGCGGTTCAGTCGGGTGCATCGAAATGCCATGGGCCGGGTAGATGGGGCAAGTTTACCAACTCCGACAGCCTTGCCGTGAACGCCGCGCGCGGCATCGTGCGTGCGCCCATGCTGGAAAGGTGGGGCGTTTCCATCTGGCAGTCGATGAGCCCGAATTCCCACCGCTGCAATTGCCGCGCCAGCCGCACCAGCGCGACCTTGGAGGCGTCGGGTTCACGGCTGAACATCGATTCGCCGTAGAACATGCGGCCGATGGCGACGCCGTAGAGCCCACCGACCAGCACGCCGTCGCGCCAGGTTTCCACCGAATGCGCGTAGCCGGCCTCGAACAGGCGGGTATAGGCCGCGATCATCGCCGGCGATATCCAGGTGCCGGGCGCGTCCTCGCGTGACGCGGCCTCCGCAAGGGGGACGCCGCCAGACACTCGCCCTCCGGGCGGTCTTGGCGCAGCCCCCGCAGGGAGGACGCCGCCAGACACTCGCCCTCCGGGCGGTCTTGGCGCAGCCCCCGCAGGGAGGACGCCGCCAGACACTCGCCCTCCGGGCGGTCTTGGCGCAGCGCAGGCGCGCATCACTTCGACAAATGCGGTGTCGGCGCGCACCTCGAAGCCGGCATTGCGGATGCGCTTGGCGAGCGAACGGGTGACGCGCACCTCGCCCGGCACCAGCACCATGCGCGGGTCGGGGCTCCACCACAGGATAGGTTCGCCGGGATTGAACCAGGGGAAAATACCATGGCGATAGGCGTCCAGCAGGCGCGCCAGGGACAGGTCGCCGCCCATCGCCAGCAGGCCGTTGGGCTCGGCGAGCGCAGTCTCGACCGGCGGAAAGAAGGGGGCGTTTTGCAGGCGCTCGCTCATGCCGCCATGGTAGCGGATTCGAATCGGCTTGCATTCGAAACAACCCCTATATTATGATAAGCGCATCTTCAATACCGCTATCATGCGTTTGGCCCGGTTGCCCCAAGGCGCAGGGAAGAAATCCGTCCCGCTTCTATAATGGCCGGCTTAACGGAAAAGATCCTTCGGCGGCGCATGCAGGCCGGGGAGATGGCAGTAACGAAGAATGGCTATAGCAAACAATACGTTGAAACAGTCCGGACCGACGCTGACGTCACCCACATCAGCGGCTGCCACACCGGCCAGGGCATTTACCCGATGCCCCGGGATACCGGTTGTGAATTCCCGTGCTGATAGCGAGTTGTCTCTGACGCCTGCGGCCGGCCCGACCTCTCTCCCGGAATTGCCGCATGATGGCGTCATTCTGCGGGGCGATTCGTGAGCCACTCTCCTGGACTCACGGACGCCCCGTCTTTTTCGGGCTGCTTCCACTGCGGCCTGCCGGTGCCGGACGGCGCCCACTACCCGATCCAGTTCGAGGGCCAGACCCGACAGGCCTGCTGCCGCGGCTGCCAGGCGGTGGCGCAGACCATCATCGACAGCGGCCAGGGCGCGTACTACACCCACCGCACCGCGCTGCCCGCCACGCCACAGCAGGCCGAGGCCGAGCTGGCGCAGCTGGGCTTGTACGACCTGCCGGAAATCCAGGAAAGCTTCGTTCGGGTGGAGGCGGAGAACATCCGCGAGGCTGCGCTGATCCTGGAAAACATCGTCTGCGCCGCGTGCATCTGGCTGAACGAGCGTCACATCGCGGGGCTGCCCGGCGTGCTCTCGGTGGAGATCAACTACGCCACCCGCCGCGCGCGGGTGCGCTGGGACAACAGCCGCATCCAGCTGTCGGCCATCCTGAAAGCCGTCTCCGACATCGGCTACATCGCACACCCCTTCGACCCCGGCCGCTCCGACGACATCCACCGGCGCGAGCGCAACACCGCGATCAAGCGGCTGGCCATCGCCGGCCTGGGCATGATGCAGGTGATGATGTACGCGCTGCCGACCTACTCCGCCACCGACATGACCGACGACATCCGGCTGCTGATGAGCTGGGCGAGCCTGATCCTGACGATTCCCGTGGTGGTGTATTCGGCGTGGCCCTTCTTCATCGGCGCCTGGCGCGATGTCAGGCGCCGCACCCTGGGGATGGACGTGCCGGTGGCGCTCGGTGTCGGCACCGCCTTCGTCGCCAGCGTGTACAGCACCTTCTCCGGCCACGGCGTGGTCTATTACGACTCGGTCACCATGTTCATTTTTCTGCTCCTGACCGGACGCTTTCTCGAAATGAACGCGCGCCGCCGCGCCGGCGCGGCGGTGGAAGAACTGGTCAAGCTGATCCCTGCCGCCACCACGCGCCTGCCCAACTGGCCGGCGCGTGACGAGGAACAGGTGCCGGTGGCGCGCCTGGCAGTGGGCGATCACGTGCTGGTGCGCCCCGGCGAGACACTGCCCGCCGACGGCGTGGTGGTCGAGGGCGACAGCGCGGTGAGCGAGGCGATGCTCACCGGCGAATCGCTGCCGGTGTCGAAGCGCGCGGATGCGAAAGTGGTCGGCGGCAGCCTCAACCAGGCGAGTCCGCTGATTGTGCGGGTGGAGAAGCTCGGCGCCGATACGCGGCTGGCGTCGATCGTGCGCCTGCTGGACCGCGCGCAGAGCGAAAAGCCGCGCATCGGCCAGCTGGCCGACCGCGCCGCCGCCTGGTTCGTCGGCCTGCTGCTTCTGATCACTGTCGTGGTCGGCCTTGTCTGGTACGCCATTGATCCAGGCAAGGCGCTGTGGATCGTGGTCTCGATCCTGGTCGTCACCTGCCCCTGCGCACTTGGCCTTGCCACCCCCGCCGCGCTCACCACCGCCACCGGTCGGCTCACGCGTCTGGGTTTGCTGACCACGCGCGGCCATGCGCTGGAGACACTGGCACGCGCCACCGACCTGGTGTTCGACAAGACCGGCACGCTCACGCTGGGGCGTCTCTCGGTGCGCCGCGTGGTGCCGCTGGATGGGCGCAGCGAGGCAGAAGTCAGCGCGATCGCTGCTGCGCTCGAAGCCGGCTCCGAGCACCCCATTGCGCGCGCAATGCGTGAAGCCGCTGACACGTCCATCAGCGCAAGCGGCATCCGCAACACGCCGGGACGCGGCGTCGAGGGCATGGTCGCCGGCCGCGAATACCGCCTGGGCTCGCCGCGCTTTGCCGCGCGCAGCGAGACGCCAGTGCCGCCGCCCGCATCCGGTGAAGGCGAATACCCGGAAAACGGGCACGCGTACCCTGAAGGGCATGAATACCCTGAGGGGCACGAGAGTTGGGTGGCGCTGGCCGATGAGTCCGGGCTGATCGCCTGGTTTGCCCTGGCCGACACGCCGCGCCCGGACGCTGCCGCCGCGCTATCCGCCCTGCAGCGACAGGGCCTGCGCCTGCACCTGCTGTCGGGCGACGCCGAAGCCGCAGTGCGGACGACCGCGCAGCAGCTCGGCATCGCCAACTGGCATGCCGGCGCGCTGCCGGAAGACAAGCTCACCTACGTGAAAAAACTGCAAGACGAAGGCCGCATCGTCGCCATGGTGGGGGACGGCATCAACGATGCGCCGGTGCTCGCCGGTGCGCAGGTGTCGATCGCGATGGGCGAAGGTGCCGACGTCGCACAGGCCGCCGCCGACATGGTAATGCTCGGCAGCCGGCTGGCGACGCTGTCGGAAGGCGTCGCGCTTGCCCGCAAGACGCAGCGCATCATTCGCGAGAACCTCGGCTGGGCGCTCGGCTACAACCTCATCGCCATCCCCGCCGCCGCGCTGGGCTATGTCACCCCGTGGATCGCCGGCATCGGCATGTCCGCCAGTTCCTTGCTGGTGGTGCTGAACGCGCTGCGGCTGTCCGAATTCAAGCAGCCCCCTCCGCCCTCACCGGCAGCGCTCAGCGCACCGCTTTCCGTTCCCCGCTGACCATGGACATCCTCCTCCTGCTCATCCCCCTGAGTCTTGTCCTGGTCGGTGTGATCGCCTGGGTCATTCTATGGGCGGCAAAAACCGGCCAGTTCGACGATCTTGAAGGGCCGGCGCACAGCATCATCATGGACGATGACAGTCCGCCCAAGCACGACGACACGCCCATGCCCTGAGCCGGGGCAATCGCGTATGCTGTGAGCTGTCTGTCACGCATTCCTTGTCACCCACATGAGCGTGCCTATCCTCTGGTATTTCGCCGATCCGATGTGCTCGTGGTGCTGGGGCTTTTCGCCGGTGATCGAAAGCGTGCGCGACGAATACCGCGAACGCATGAAAATCGCGCTGGTCCTGGGTGGGCTGCGGCATGAAACCACGCCGATGACGGCAGCCCAGCGAGATGACATTCTGCATCACTGGCACCAGGTACACGCCCGCACCGGCCAGCCCTTCCGTTTCGAGAACGCGCTGCCGGATGGCTTCGTCTACGACACCGAACCTGCCAGCCGTGCAGTGGTGGCGGTGGGCGGGCTTGATCCAGCGCTGATCTTCCCGCTGTTCAAGGCCATCCAGACCGCGTTTTACGCCGAGGGGCGCGACGTCACTCAGCCCGGCGTGCTGGCCGACCTGGCCGCAGGGCTCGGCGCGGATGTCGCCGCATTTCAGTCCGCTTTCGACAGCGGCGCGGCACGCGCCAGGACCCAGGCGCATTTCAGGCAGGTGCGCCAGGCAGGCGTGCGCGGTTTCCCCGCACTGATCCTGCAACAGGACACACAGCTGCATTCCGTCAGCAACGGCTGCCAGTCGCTGGACACGGTGCGCGCGGCGCTCGATTCCTGGCTGAATGAATGATGCAGCACTTCCTTTTCCTTCCGCTCGCCGTGGTCCGTCGCAAGCGCTGCGGCACCCCTACGATTCGATTCCTTCTTGCAGCCGCGCACCCGCCGGTAAAATCCCCCCACCTTTTGTCTGGAGTCTACTGATGCCCCGCCTGTCCCTTATCCCTGCCACCGTGTTTCTCGGCGCGCTAATGCTCGGCATCTCCGGCTGCGGAGCCAGCGAGTCCGCCACGCAAACCGTGTCCACCGCGCCCGCCGCCGGCCAGCCGGCCAACCCGCGCGTGCTGATCGAAACCAGCAAGGGCAACATCACGGTGGAAGTGTTCCCCGCCCAGGCGCCGCAGTCGGCCGGCAACTTCCTCAACTACGTGAAGACCGGGTTTTACGACGGCCTGGTATTTCATCGCGTGATCCCCGGCTTCATGGTACAGACGGGCGGCATGACGGCGGACATGGTGGAAAAACCCAAGAATGCGCCGATCCAGAACGAGGCCGACAACGGCCTGAAAAACCTGCGCGGCACCTTGGCGATGGCGCGCACCGGCGAACCCCATTCGGCGTCCTCGCAGTTCTTCATCAACGTGGCGGACAACCATTTTCTCAACCATCGCGGGAAGAGCTTCGAGGGCTGGGGCTATGCCGTATTCGGCCAGGTGGTCGACGGCATGGAGGTGGTCGATGCCATCGTCGCGGTGCCGCGCGGCAATCGCGGCCC
>JAKBJA010000111.1:0-8559 GCA_021836225.1 Pseudomonadota bacterium
GGTGGGGTTGACCAGATAACGCGTGTCGGCAGTGAGCATGTTCTTCGGCATCACCGGCTTGATGATCTCCTCGATCACCGCTTCGCTCAGCACGGCGTGCGAGACCTCGGGGTGATGCTGCGTCGAGAGCACGACGGTGTCGATGGAGTGCGGCTTGCCGTCGACGTAGCGGATCGATACCTGCGACTTGGCGTCCGGGCGCAGCCACGGCAGGCGGCCGTCCTTGCGCAGCTCGGACTGCCGCTCGGTAAGACGGTGAGCGAGATAGATCGGCATCGGCATCAGCACCGGCGTTTCGTTGCAGGCGTACCCAAACATCAGACCCTGGTCGCCGGCGCCCTGATCGAGAAACATGCCCTCGCCTTCGTTCACGCCCTGCGCGATATCGGACGACTGCTTGCCGACGGTGACCAGCACCGAACAGGTGTTGTAATCGAATCCGACCTCGGAAGAGTCGTAGCCGATGCGCTTGATGGTCTGGCGCGCGACCTGGTTGTAGTCGATGACCGCCGAGGTGGTGATTTCGCCGGCGATGACGCACAGACCGGTGGTCAGCAGCGTCTCGCACGCCACGCGCGCATGTTTGTCCTGGGTTAGAATCGCGTCGAGCACCGCATCCGACACTTGGTCCGCCATCTTGTCGGGGTGCCCTTCGGACACCGACTCAGACGTGAAAATGAAATCCTTTTGCATGACAGCTCCTGTTGCCCCGGTTACTGACTGCGCAACCGACTCGGGGGACAAACAGAGCGGCGACGCTTTAGCTGAATTTGTATCCCGCCCGCAAGTTGTCAAGATTAACGCGGCGGCGACCGCATTGTGCCGCGCTACCCTCCTCGCCGTCAATTCCCACCAGGGGACTCCGATCCACCATGGGCTGAAGCCCATGTGGAATCGCATGCCCCATGAAGGGACTCCGACTTTCTACGCGCTGAAGCGCGTGAAAGATCGTATGCCCGCGTGATGTTCATCCTGAAACTGCTGGCCCGCCTGCCGCTGCCGCTGCTGCATGGCCTGGGCATCGCCCTGGGCTGGCTGATTTACTGGGCGCCGGGCCGCCATTCCGGGCGTTTGCGCAGCAACCTGCTTGACAGCGGCCTGTGCACGCCCGGACGCGATTGCCGGCGCCTGCTGCGCCGCGTCATCGGCGAATCCGGCAAGGCCGTCGTCGAACTGATTGCGGTGTGGCTGCGGCCCTATGACAAGGTGTTGAAGCTGGTCAGGGGCACCACCGGCTGGGAACACATCGACGCCGCACGTGCCGCCGGCCACGGTGTGATCGTCATCGCGCCGCACATCGGCTGCTTCGAAATGATCAATCTTTATTACGCCGCGCGACATCCGTTCACGGCCATGTACAAGCCGCCCCGCAAACCCTTTCTCGGCGAGTTGATGCTGGCCGGTCGCCAGCGTGGCCAGGCGACGCTGGTGCCGACCGACCTGTCGGGCGTGCGCGCGTTGCTGGCGACCCTGAAACGCCACGAGGGCATCGGTGTCCTGCCCGACCAGGTGGCGACCGGCGGCGACGGCGTGTGGGCACCGTTTTTCGGCCGGCCGGCCTACACGCCGACGCTGGTCGCCAGCCTGCAGCGCAAGACCGGTGCGGCGGCGTTTTTCGTTGCCGCCGAACGGCTGAGCTGGGGACGCGGCTATCACCTGCACGTGACGCCGCTGGGCGAGCCCCTGCCGGAAGACAAGTCTGCTGCCGCCCTCCGCATCAACCAGGGGGTGGAAGACGTGGTGCGGCGCTTCCCGGCGCAATACCTGTGGAGTTATAACCGGCACAAGCGTCCGGGTGGCGCGCCCGATCCGTACGATCCCACCGCCGCATGAGCCCTGCACCTTCCGAGAACCTGTGGCGTCCGTCGCTCTGGCCAGTGTGGCTCGGCGTCGGCTTCATCTGGCTGCTGCACTGGCTGCCGCTGCCGCTGCAGGCGGCCCTGGGCAACGCCCTCGGCTGGCTGATGGCGATGAAGCCGGGCAGGCGCCGCCGCATCGCCGCCACCAATCTGGCGCTGTGCTTTCCCGAGGCATCGGAAGCGCTGCGCCGCCGCTGGCTGAGGCAGACCTTCCAGGCCTCGATGCGGGCCGTGCTCGAACACGGCGTGCTGTGGTGGGGGTCGGACGCGCGCCTGCGCCGACTGATCAGGATCGACAACCCGGAAGCTGCGCTGGGCGACGGCGTGCGGCCGGTGATCTGGCTGGCGCCGCATTTCGTCGGGCTCGACATGGGCGGCGTGCGGCTGGCCATGGATCACCGCGCCGCGTCGATGTATGCACCCGCAAAGGACCCGGTCACCGACAAGTTCATGCTGCATGGCCGCAGCCGCTTCCTGCCGCCCATGCTGGTTTCGCGCGGCGAGGGCATCAAGCCCGCACTGAAAGCCCTCAAGGATCACCTGCCCTTCTATTACCTGCCGGACCAGGATTACGGTCGCCGCAACGCGGTGTTCGTACCCTTCTTCGGCATTCCCGCCGCCACCGTGTCGGCGCTGCCGCGCCTGGCCAAGCTCACCGACGCCCAGGTCATCCCGGTCATCACCCGCCAGCTGCCTGGCGGGCGCGGCTATGCGGTGTATTTCTATCCGCCGTGGGAGCACTACCCGAGCGGCGATGTGGACGCCGACGTCGCCCGCATGAACGCCTTCATCGAGGACCGCATCCGCGAAATTCCGGAGCAGTATCTGTGGCTGCACCGCCGCTTCAAGACCCGCCCGGCGGGCGAACCCAGTCTCTATGAATGACGCGCAGCTGAGCCTGCAGCAGTTGGCGGCTGACGACGTCGACGCCGTCAGCGCGCTGGCCCGGACGGTGTGGCAGGCGACCTACCCGCCGCTGATTTCGCAGGCGCAGATCGATGCCATGCTGGCCGACCGCTACGCGCCGCGGCGCATCCATGAACAGTTGAACGATCCGCGCCATGCCTGGCGGGTGGCGCAGCTGAACGGTGTTATGGTTGGCTTTGCCCATGCCCTGCTGAACGAATCCGGCTGCAAGCTCGACAAGCTCTACGTGCACCCGGGGCATCAGCGCCGCGGCATCGGCGCCGCGCTGATCCGGGAAATCGGGGACTGGGCGCGCGCGCGGCAGGCGCACTGCCTGCGGCTGCAGGTCAACCGCGGCAACACGCAGGCGATCCGCGCCTATGTGAAATACGGTTTCCATATTGTCGAGTCGCGCGTGTTCGACATCGGCAACGGCTTCGTGATGGATGACCATGTGATGGAGCGCCCGCTTTGACTTTCGTGAATCCAGACGACGCCACCCTGCGTACGCTGCTGAAAAACGTCAAAACCATTGCCGTGGTCGGCCTGTCGCCGCAGCCTGCGCGCCCGAGTTACCGCGTGGCGCAGGCGATGCAGCATTACGGTTACCGGATCATTCCGGTGCGGCCGCTGGTCGACTCGGTACTGGGCGAGAAGGCTTACGCCAGCCTCGCCGACATTCCGTTCAAGGTTGATCTGGTCGATGTCTTCCGCGCCGCCGAGCACGTGCCGGCTATCGTCGAGCAATGCCTGGCGCTACACTTGACAGCCATCTGGATCCAGGAAGGCATCGTCCATGATGCCGCCGCGCGCGAGGCACAGGCCGGCGGCATGACGGTAGTGACGGACCGCTGCCTCCTCAAGGACTACGTCAGGTTATTCACGACATGAAATTGCGCTTCACCAAAATGCACGGCCTGGGCAACGATTTCGTCGTGTTCGACGGCATCAGCCAGACCGTTTCTCTCACGCCCGAGCAGTACCGCCGCATCGCCGACCGCCACTTCGGTGTCGGCTGCGACCAGATCCTGCTGGTCGAGCGCCCTACCCGCGACGACGTCGATTTCCGCTACCGCATCTTCAACGCCGACGGCGGCGAGGTGGGGCAATGCGGCAACGGCGCGCGCTGCTTCGTGCGCTTCGTGCACGACAAGGGGCTCACCGCCAAGACATCGATCCGCGTGGAAACCGCGTCGGGCGTCATCGAGCCGCGCCTGCTCGACAATGGCCAGGTGACGGTCGACATGGGCGCGCCACGATTTGCACCGCGCGACATTCCGTTCGCCGCGGAAGCCGAAGCAATGACCTATGCGCTGAAGGTCGGCCAGCATGTGCTCGACATTGCCGCGCTGTCGATGGGCAATCCGCACGCGGTGCTGCGGGTGAACGACCTCGACAGCGCGCCGGTGGACATCCTCGGCGCGGCGATCGAGTCGCATGCGCGCTTCCCGCAGCGGGTCAACGCCGGCTTCATGCAGGTGCTGACGCCGCACGACATCCGCCTGCGCGTGTACGAGCGCGGCGCCGGCGAGACGCTCGCCTGCGGCACCGGCGCCTGCGCGGCGGCGGTCGCGGGCATACGCCAGGGCTGGCTGCAAAGTCCGGTCAGCGTGCACACGAAGGGCGGCGACCTCGTCATCGAATGGAAAGGGACGGGCCAGCCGGTTTACATGACCGGGCCCGCTGAGACGGTTTTTGAGGGAGAAATAGAACTCTGATGGACACACAACCCACCAACCTGAACGAACAGGACATTGCCGATTTTCTGACCCGGCATCCCAACTTCTTCAACGATTTCCCCACCCTGCTGGCGGAGCTGCACATTCCGCATCCGCACGGCACCCATGCGGTGTCGATGAGCGAGCGTCAGCTGATTGCGATGCGCGACAAGGTGCGGATGCTGGAAAGCAAGCTGGCCGAACTGATCCAGTTCGGCGAGGAAAACGACGGCATTTCCGAGAAACTGCATGCGCTGACGCTGGCGCTTCTGGCTGCGCGCACGCCGCAGGACATCGTTGCGGCACTGGCGCTGCATCTGCGTGAGGGCTTTGCAGTGCCGCACCATGCGCTGCGGGTGTGGAACCTGGCGGACGACAGCGTACCCGGCCTCACCGATCCGGTGTCGCAGGCTGCGCGGGACGGCGTGGCCGCGATGACGCAGCCGGTGTGCGGCGCGCTGGCGGTGAACGACGCCAGCGACTGGTTCGGCGAAGTGTCGCCGCATCTGCGCGCCTTTGCCTGCATTCCGTTGCGGCCCACGCCCGCCGCTGCCCCGGTGGGCCTCCTGGTGCTGGCCTCGGAAGAGGCCAAACGCTTCTACCCCGGCATGGGCACGCTGTATCTGGATCGTCTGGGCCAACTGGTCGGCGCCGCGCTGGCGCGGATGCAGCCCTAGCAACCACGACTGCCCGGGTTGTGAACGCCGTCGAACACTACCTGCAACATCTCGCAGCCGAACGGCGGCTGTCAGCGCATACGGTCGCGGCCTATCAGCGCGATCTGGCCAACCTGGGCCGGCTTACCGCCGGCAAGCCGCTGGCCGGGCTCGGCGTCACCGATATCCGCGGCGCCATCGTCAAGCTGCGCAGCCAGAACCTGAGCGCCGCCAGCGTGGCCCGGCAGCTCTCCAGCTGGCGCGGCTTTTACGCCTTTGCCTGCCGCCGCCTGGGCTACGCCAGCAACCCCTGCCTCGGCCTGCGCCCGCCCAAGGCAGCCAAGGCCCTGCCGGACATCCTGTCACCCGACACGTGCACCCAACTGCTCGACCGCGCAGCCGACGAGGATGCGCTGGCCGCGCGCGACCGCGCCATGTTCGAACTGTTTTATTCTTCCGGTCTGCGGCTGTCGGAACTGGTCGGGCTCGACCTCAACGACGTCAACCTGCAAGCAGGCGAAGCGCAGGTCACCGGCAAGGGCCGCAAGACGCGCATCGTGCCGGTGGGACAACAGGCACAGGCCGCCCTCTCCGCCTGGCTGCCGCAGCGGCAGGCGCTGGCGCGCGACAACACCGCCGCGCTCTTCATCAGCCAGCGCGGTAGCCGCCTCACCCCGCGCAGCGTGCAGCTTCGCCTCGACCGCTGGGCGCTACAGGCGGGGCTCGGCCAGCACGTGCATCCGCACATGCTGCGTCACGCGTTTGCGACCCACGTGCTGCAGTCCTCAGGCGACCTGCGCGCCGTGCAGGAAATGCTCGGCCATGCCAGCATCAGCACCACCCAGGTCTACACCCACCTTGACTGGCAGCACCTCGCCAAGGTCTACGACCAGGCGCACCCGCGCGCGCGCAAAAAAAAACTGACGACCGCTTAAGAAATGGCGCCTACGGCCGATTCCATCCGTATGCGCATACATCCCTCCGCTCTACCCGGCCGCCTAGTGCAGGGCCTGCACCTGACCCTGCTCAGCACGAAGGGGCGCATCATGGGCGCGCTCCTGTCCATCCTCGTTGTCGTGTTTGTCCTTGCGGGTCAACAGGCGCTGCAGATTGCGCGTCACGACGCCGACGAAGCCTTGCGCGTTCAGGCTTCGGCACAGCTTGCCGCGCTGTCGCAGGCGGTGTCCGACACGGCCATCCTGCGCGACCACAATGCCTTGCAGGAACATCTGAAAACACCAATCGCCCAGGGCAACCTGCGCTACGCGGAATACATCGCGCCTAATGGCTACCTCCTGCGAGAGGAGGCGCCACTGCACCAGGCTCACCGCCCTGACTGGTTTGCCGAGCTGACCGGCCTTGAGATGCCGGTCATGCAGAAATCCCTGGTCATTGGCGGCACCCCCTATGGCCGCCTGGTGATCCAGCCATCTTCCCATGCGTATGAAGATTTTCTCTGGCACCTCGGCACCCGCCTGTTCGCCCTGCTCGCCACCGCGTTCGCCCTGCTCGGCTGGCTGACCCACGTGCTGCTCAGAATCAATCTGCAGGATCTGACCCGTCTGCGTGCGACAGCGCGCCAGATCGAGGCCGGCGACTACAGCGCACGCATTCCCATCCGCCCGAGCAGCCCGCCTGAACTGCAGGAAACCACGCGCGCGTTCAATCACATGAGTGCCGCCCTGGAGAAGCTGCTCACCGATCTCAACGAACAGCAGAAGGCGCTCGACAGCACGGCCAACGTGTCGGAATCCGACCTCGCCGGCAACATCACCTTCGTCAACGACCTGTTCTGCATCGTGAGCGGCTACACGCGCGAAGAACTGATCGGCCAGAACCACCGCATCGTCAACTCGGGCTGGCACGACGCTGCGTTCTTCAGCAACCTGTGGGAAACCATTTCGAGCGGGCGGACCTGGCGCGGCGAAATCTGCAACCGCGCCCGGGACGGCCGGCTGTTCTGGACAGCCACGACCATCATCCCGATCAAGGATGACGCCGGCATGCCGGTGAAATATCTGTCGATCCGCTTCGACATCACCCAGCGCAAGCTCGACGAGGCTGCACTCGGCGAAGAGAAGGAACGCTGGCATGTCACGCTGCAATCGATCAACGACGCCGTCATCGTCACCAACGCCCGCAATCAGGTGACGTACCTCAATCCGGCTGCCGAGAGCCTGCTCGGCATAACCCTGGACGAGGCAATGTCGAGCCCGCTCAAAACCCTGATGCAAATCGATCAGCTGGGCGACGAGGATGCGCCGGCCTGCTTCCTGTCGCCGGCATCCCTGCCGCACAGCCAGACCGGATCGGCCCAGCTGCATACCCGGTTCGGGCAGGACCTTGCCATCAGCTACAGCTGCGCACCGCTGACCGGCAGCGGCGGGGTCGGCGCGGTGTACGTGCTGCGCGACGAGACCGAAAAGAAACAGCTGCTCGACAGCCTGCGCGAGATGGCGTTCCACGACACCCTGACCACGCTGCCCAACCGCCGCGCGGTGGAAGGCCGGCTGGCCCGTGCCCTGCGCACGGCGCGCGAGCAGGCGAAACAGCATGCGTTCTGCTACATCGACCTCGACCAGTTCAAGCTGGTGAACGATACCTGCGGCCATTCGGTGGGCGACGCCCTGCTGATGGACATTGCGCAGACCATGAAAGCCACCCTGCCCGATCACGCCTATCTGGGCCGGCTGGGGGGCGACGAATTCGGTCTGATCCTGTTCGACAGTCAGCCCGAGGAGGCCAACGCGGTGTGCCGGCAGCTGGTGCAGCGCATCCGCGAATTCCGCTTCGAGCACAAGGGGCGGCGCTTCACCCTCGGCGCCTGCGCCGGCATCGCGCCCATCACCCAAGGATCGACCACCGCCGGCGACATCCTGGTGCAGGCCGACATGGCCTGCTATCGCGCCAAGTCCGAGGGCAGCGGCCGGGTCATGCTGTATGAAGCGGACGAGGTTGGCTTCCGCCGCCTGGAAGCCGAAATGGGCTGGGCCGCGGATTTCGCCCAGGCGCTGGAAGCCAACCAGTTCCTGCCCTACCGTCAGCTGATCCAGCCGACTTCACACACCGGCCAGCCGCACTACGAAGTGCTGGTCCGCTGGCAGCGCAATGGCGTGATCGAGGGGCCGGCCAAGCTGCTGCCCGCGCTCGAGCGCTACGGGCAGGCGCCCATCCTCGACCGCTGGATGCTGGAAGCGGTCGTCTCCTATCTGGCGTCACAGCCCGAGGACAATGCGGTGTATTTCATCAACCTGTCGGGCAAGACCGTCGCCGACGAATCCTTCCTCGGTGTGGTCTGCCATATGCTCGACCACTATGGCGTGGCGGGCGAACGGCTGGGATTCGAGGTCACCGAAACCGCCGCGGTGGTGAACCTGAACGACGCCCAGCGCCTGATTCAGGGCCTGCGGGAACGCGGCT
>JAKBJA010000111.1:9174-11982 GCA_021836225.1 Pseudomonadota bacterium
TGTCGCGGCGTTCTTCCAGGCGTTTTTTCTGTTCGTCCTTCGATATATGCAGGTAGAACTTCAGGATCGTCGTCCCGGTTTCCGCCAGCATGCGTTCGAAGTCGTTGATCTGGCGATAGCGGCGCTTGCATTCGGCGTCGTCGATCCAGCCGTTGACGCGGGTGATCAGCACATCCTCGTAGTGCGAACGGTTGAAGATGGCGATCTCGCCTGAGCCCGGCACATGGTGATGCACCCGCCACAGATAGTCGCGCGCCAGCTCATAGGGCGTGGGGGCCTTGAAGCCCGCCACTTTCACCCCGAGCGGGTCGACGCCCTGAAACACGTGGCGGATGGTGGAATCCTTGCCGGCCGTGTCCATTGCCTGCAGCACGATCAAAAGCTTGTGCCTGCCCTCGGCGTACAGCAGCTCCTGCAGGGTTTCCAGGCGCGCACGGTATTCATCCAGGCGCTCGCGCGCATCCGATTTGTCCTTGCCGATGATGTCGGACTCGTCGGCATCCCACTTCGACAGCTTGACCTTGGTATCGGGGGCAACACGGGTGTCAGCCGGTTTCACAGCGCCTCCTTCGGCGGGATCAGGGTCATCCAGTCGCCCAGCGCCTGGCGGATTTCATCCAGCGTGAGATGACGCATCCACGGCCGGTTGCCGGGTGCCATCTGGTCCCACATGCAGGTCATGCTGCGCAGCTTGGGCTGGACGGCATCACGCAGGCGGAATTCGGTTTTGAAATACAGGAAGGACGGTTCACTGTGATCGACCATCAGCCCCACTTTGACGAAAGGCGATGCCGCGGCGGCGATGGTGCTGACGCTGCGCGTCACTCGCCACACCTCGAAGCGCCCCGGCTGCAGCGTCTGCGCTTCGTCGCTCACCGTATTCAACTCCACCACGCAGAAGGGGGCATGCTCCTGCACGCCGTTGCGCGGCACGATCCGGCCGAATTGCAGGCGCACCGTCGCGGAGGCCGGATCAATCGTCAACGGCCGATTGAGTTGCGCCGTCCAGCCGGTCGTATAGGCGTAATAAGGAGAAGCCGGATCCGGCGACTCAAGCCCAGCGCAGCCGCCCAGCAGAAGCACCAGTCCAATTCCGATGATCTTCATTCTGCCCCCTTCTCACGTGGAACCTGCAATTCGCCATCCGCCGCCCCTCTCTGGCCTGTCGGCAGGATGGCGGCAGTTTGCCTTCCATTATGGTTTAATCGTGGATGAATGCATCCCCGCCAGCCCGCTAATCGCCTGATGGGTTGCACCTTTGGCGCATGACGTTCAGACTGCCCCCCTTCGCACCGCAATGCCGGTGGTAAATAATCCAATATTCGACTCCGGAGCGCCCTGATGCCCGCCTCACCCAAGCCCTTAACCGAAGCCGCACTGCTGAAAATGCCGGCCGCCGCCTACATGAACGCCGACCAGCTGGCGTTCTTTCGCAGCCGCCTCGAAGCGCTGCGGGACGAAATGCTCAGCAATGCCGCCGACACCGGCGCGACCCTGAAGGAAAACGAAAACTTTGCCGACCCCAACGACCGGGCCACGGTGGAAGAGGAGCACATGCTGGAGCAGCGCGTGCGCGACCGTGAGCGCAAGTTGCTGAAAAAAATCAACACCGCCCTCAACCGGATCGAAAACGGCGAGTACGGCTGGTGCCTGGAAACCGGCGACCCCATCGGCCTGCCCCGCCTGCTGGCCCGTCCCACGGCCGAATACTCGATCGAGGCGCAGGAACGCCACGAAAAAATGGAAAGGCTGCGCGCCTGAGCCAGCCTGTTTGACCCCGATGGACCCCCTGAAGGATTCGGATCCCCTTCCGATCACCCTGCTCACCGGATTTCTGGGCAGCGGCAAGACCACGGTACTGAATCATCTGGTGCGCACCCTGCCGCGCACCGCGATCCTGATGAACGAGTTCGGCGAAGTCGCGCTCGACCACCAGCTGCTGCAAAAGATGGAAGGGCCGATGGCGCTGCTCTCCGGCGGCTGCGTGTGCTGCACGATCTCGGGCAGCCTGTCGCCCACCCTTAAAAACCTGTGGATGGCACGGCAGAAAGGCGGCATCCCGCCGTTCGAGCGCGTCATCATCGAAACCACCGGCATCGCCGACCCGGCACCGGTGCTCGACAACCTGCTGCACGACAACTGGGTGCGCGCGCGTTTCCGCCTCGACGGCGTGGTCACCACGGTCGACGCGCTGTTCGGCATGGGCCAGCTGGACGAACATTTCGAGGCGGTAAAGCAGGTCGCGGTGGCCGACCGGCTGCTGCTGACCAAGACCGACCTCGCGCCGGCCGACAGCGTGGCCACGCTGCGCGAGCGGCTGGCGGCACTGAATCCGGCCGCCGACATCGTGACCGTGACGCACGGCGAACTCGACCCGGCCCTGATCCAGAACCTCGGGCTGTGGAACGCCGAAACCCGCTCGCTGGAAGTGGCACGCTGGCTGAAGCCGCAGCGCTACCAGCCCGCCAGCGCCGGCAAGCTCGGCGGCAAGCCCGCCGCCTTGCACGACGCGCGCATCCAGGCGTTCTCGGTAGTGCTCGACGCGCCGCTGGACCGCTATGGCCTGCAGTCGGCGCTATCCATGCTCACCTCGTTTCGCGCCGAAAACCTGCTGCGCTTCAAGGCAATCGTGAACCTGCAGGGCGAGGAGAAGCCGGTGGTGCTGCACGGCGTGCAGCACGTGCTGTATCCGGAAGTGACGCTCGACGCCTGGCCCGACGAGGATCACCGCAGCCGCTTCGTCTTCATCGTGCGCGACCTCGACCCCGAATTCGTCGGCAAGCTGCTGGCCGATTTCTCCGGCGCTGC
>JAKBJA010000029.1 GCA_021836225.1 Pseudomonadota bacterium
GCATCATCGGGTGCGGAGACGAATGGCGCGAGCGGATCTACTGCCCATAAGCCTGTCTTTGTCTGACAGGATCGCGCTCGTCGGTAAGACGAGAAGCGGAAAGAGCGTCGCGACGCTGATAATCGTCAGCATCTTGCTGCCGTTTGTCGATCCGGCACAGAACCGCGACAAGGTTCCGTGGCAGGTGTGGTGGGTTGACACTAAGAATGACACGAAGGATCTTCGGCGGTTGCGGCAGTGGGGGTTTCGCTCCCCAACGCGAGCGCCGAAGAATTGGCCACGGTTGCTGTTCAAGATACGGCCCATCGATCTAACGGACGAGCTGAGCGTTGCCCGGCAGGTACAGGCACTTGCATGGAAAGCTGCACGCCGTGGCAAGGTGATCTTCGTGGTCGATGAGTACGTGTCGTGCGTGCTATCAACACAGACGATGGGCGCGGGTCTCAAGAACCTCGCGCAACGCGGTGGCGGACTCGGCGTCGGGCTGATTGGCGAAACTCAGGAGCCGAAGTTCGTTCCCCGCCAACTTCTGTCGCAAGCTACGCACGAGCTGCTGTTCCGCGTCACGTTCAACCGGGATATGGAATGGTGTCAGGAAGAATGCGAGTTCTATGGCACAGGACCGCCCGACAAGCACGGCTTCTGGTATCGTTGGCTGGACGGCGTGGGTAGCTCCTCGCAGTGGATCTACTTCCGCGACATCATGGAGTTTAAGTCACGATTCGTGCAACTTGAGGCGACAGGGTAGGTGACATATGGGCACGATCATCGGCATCATCATCGGCCTCGCGGGACTCGGGCTGGGTTTGTGGCTCGTCCTGTGGGGAGGCCGCAGGGCGATTAGCAGCGTGGGGTGAAGCATGGATCACGTCTCGGTCAATGCGACGAACTTCTGGGTCGTCGGGCTTATGTCGTCGCTGTTCATCGGCGGCGGACTGTTTGTAGTCATATGGCTCGCGAATCTGAACCTCCCGGTGATCACGCCAGTCGCACGCGTGATCCTGGGCGCTGTTCACAAGCTCTAGAAAGGACGTGACATGGCCGCTCCCACTATCAGCGCGACGCAGCACAGCGCCATCCAGCAGGCGAACCAGGAGTTCCTGGCATACGCGACCGACAAGTTCGCGCCGGTCCAGCTTGGCACGATCCCCTCGGGATCTTCCGGCGGATCGGTGCAGACAGGAGGCGTCACATTTAACCCGGGCGAGCCGCCGCCGTCGGCGCGTTGGGCCGACGAGCTGCAGATCTATGTCTCGTTGCCATACACGATCACGGTGCCGTCGGGTGCAACCGCTCTTGTCTCGTCGCTGGCGCCGTGGTGCGCGCTGATCAACCGCCTTTCCATTGCGGGATCTCCGCCGTGGGACAACACGAGCCTCGTGCCCTTCTGGCTCGACTCGCTCGTGAGAAAATGGTACTACGCGCCCGAGAATGCCGGACCGGCCGCGGCGGTCGCGCAGCAGGACACTGGGCCATTCGCGTACAGCTTCGGCAACGCGTCGGTGTATCCCGGCGCATCCCTCGCCGCGGGTACATACTCCGGCACGCTGAAGTTCACCGCGCGGATCATCCTCCAGCGGAGACTTGGCACGACGTTTGGCATGATCCCGTTGGGTCAGGCGAACGACCGACCGCTACTGCAGTTGTACCTGTCGTCGCTGGTCGGTCCGTTCCCCGAGCAGAACCTGATCCAGGACCCGGCGAACGCCGGCGTCACCGCGTCGCTAACCGCCGACGGCAACGTGACGCTTGTGTGGCGCAGTAAGGGCCTCGACCAGCTCCCGAACGGGATCCAGCCGGCGATGCCGACAGTTGGCCTTGGCCTCGAGGTGGACTACTACCAGCAGTCGGTTCAGAACGCTGGCCAGTACGTCATGGACCGGCTGAAGAGCGCGATGCTCTACCAGTATACCTACGACATCCTGGTGAACGCGCAAAAGACCATCGAGGCCGACTATTTCGCGGTGGACCTCACTGGTGAGACACAGAACGCGCGCGTGGAGTTCGACGCAACGCAGGGCAACTTCCAGTGCTACTACACGAACGTCCACGACAGGTACCTGCGTTTGCTGCCATCAGGAGTCTACGTCTACGACATGGTCGGCGGCGAAATTCCGTTCCTGCCGACCGAGACGCCGTACATTGGCACGATGGCGAGCGACGAGGGATACGCAAACCTGTTCGGTATCGCGTACACCCCGGCCGCGCAGACGGTGGTGCGGTTCCCTGCCGGCACGTCCATGAGTGGCGCATACGTCGCCCACTACCGGTTCGGTTACGTCGAAGTTCCCTACTGAGAAAGGGGAGCGGACATGATAGGACAAAACGCGCCCGGCGCAGCCCTTGGTCCGGTAGGCGGCGCGCTGTTCAACACGTCAGGAACAGCGTCGGGGTTGGCGCCGGCCACCGAGGGATGGATCGTCATTGCGCTGTTCGGCCTCGGCATCCTCGCCCTGCTGTTTTGGGGGTTCATCGGCGGCCAACTCGACGTGAGGGCATCTGGAGGTGCCGGAAGGGCGGCATAGATGGCAATGCTCCTGGGCCTTGTCGTTGCCGCGGTCGGGGGCGTGACTATGTTCGGTGGCGCGACCGGGCGCATGGCCAACATCATCGCGGCCGCGTGGAACCCGCAATGGGTCGGGCAATCGACCTCGAGCTCTGGATCCAGCAATCCAATGCACGCAAACCCGTTCACTGGACAAGGCACGACGTTTTCGCTCGACCCGGTTACGCAGGTCAAGGAGATCGTCGGCGGCGGGCTGGGTGACGTGCAGGCATTCGGGCATGACGTGCTCGTACATGTACTGAAGGATCTAGTGCCGTGATTTCGCTCGTGCTCGTCTTGCTGCTCGTGATCGGATCGCTCTGGGCGCTCCGAACTAGCCGATTCAGCGCCATTGGGGCCGCGATGGCCGGTACGGCTCACCTAGAAGGGACGTGATCAATGAGCAAGTGGGTTGCGCTTGTGATTGGGATCGGCGGTCTGCTCTACCTCGCGACGACATCGCTCGCGCCGGCGGTAGTCGCCGTCCTCGTTGTCGCTGTGCTCTATCAGTGGGGCCACGCGAACATCAACACCTCGACAGGAGGGTCAACTAATGGCTGAAATTCTGGCGTTCCTCGCGACGGCCGTGACGGCGGTCGCGGTGGTGGCCGCGATCTACCAGGTGGAGTCGCATCCACAGTCGACGCAGGTCATTGCGGGTTCGAGCACGAACGTCATCGATACCACAGTCTCCAGTCTGTTCAAGTAGGGAAGGCGGTAAGACATGGCAATCGTCGCTCTGGCGCTCTCATGGCAAGGCGGTGAGTCCGATCTAAACCCTGGCTACATCGCGCATGTTCCGGCAAACTACGGCAACTTGGGATCGATACCGAAGTGGCGCAAGAAGAACTTCCGCCGCCCAGTGCCGTACTCCCCAGACCCGAGGCTGCCGGCATACAACGTTGCGGCTCCCGGCGGATGGCGATCGGTGTCGCCCCAGCCGCAAGTTCCACCGTCAATCGCGGTAGCGAATGCGACGCTGCCGATCATCTTCACGCCGGCTGGCCCATCGCAAAATACAGCGACGGTCATCGCCAGTAACGAAAACGCGGCACTAGCGAAGGCACTGGTGGGATGATGGACGACATCGGCGGATGGCTGAAGGATCATTGGATCTGGATCGTTGGCGGCGGTGCGGCGATTCTCGGGCTGCTGTGGTGGCTGAGCAACCGCTCGTCAGGTTCTGGCACGTCATCTGCACTGATGACCACCGACCAGGGGTACCCCGTGACCACAGACCAGGGGTACCCCGGCAGTTCTACGGGATCGAACTCGACTACGCAGACCGGCTCGAGTTCGGGATCTACCGGGTCCTCGACGCTCGACACCGAGCTACAGGCGCTGATCGCCGCGCTTGCGGCGGCGCCGAGCACGAGTCCGGGGTCGACTCCGAGCACTGCGCCGAGCACGACTCCGAGCACGCCAGTCAGCTATAGCTACACGAGCAACACGACCACGACGAACAACACGACGAACATCTACAGCCAGCAGCAGGCGCAGGCGAAGGCAAAGGCCGCCGCAAGCGCGGCGTCGGCGCCCAAGAAGGTAGTGCAGGTCGAGTCGAACCGGTCGCAGTCGCTCGCGTATCTCGACACGACGAAGCTCTTGAAGAAGGCCCCCAGAACGTCGCCAAAGCCTTCGACGGGTCAGACCAGCCTCACGCAAGCCGAGGCGCTGCAGATATGAGCTACACAACGCAAGGGAGCTTGAGTCTTGCCATGTATAATTTCTGTGATCTTGTTGCTGTTTCATCTGGTCCGCGCCTGTCCGGTAGATCCCGTAACGCCGCACGCTGAAATGCCCGCTACCCCCGGCCCGATCAATCTGACGCCAATACAGTCGGCGGCAGAGGCCCTATACAATGCGGGCTTTCGGGGCAACGCACTCGCGGTCATGCTCGCAGTCGCAGGACGCGAGACTGGCGGTAGCTACAGCGCGAACTCGCTCAACATCAATCAGGCGACGGGCGACTACAGCGTGGGCGCATGGCAGATCAACTACGACAAGAATTCTGCCGGGCAGCCGATCCAACTTGACGCGTCACGCGTTACGCAGTTTGGACCGCCGTCCACACTGCTCGGCAATCTGCAAGCACAGGCCAACGCGGTCTACAAGCTGGTCGGTGGGAACTCGCTTAGCGGGCTGTCGAATTGGGCGCTGCAGACGCCTAGTAGCAGCAGCGCAGTGCCACAACCGACGACGACGACGGACGCAGCCGGGAGCACGGTCAACTACTCGATCACGAAATGGCTGCCTGAGGCGATGACCGCGGCAGACCAGATTTTGGCACAACACGGCATCAACACGCCGACGAGCCTCACCGGCGTCGAGCCGGCGTCGGGATCGAGTCCATTATCGTCGTCGGGCAGTGACACCGGCGCCACGACGACAGCGACCTCTGCTACGGGCGCGATGGCGGTACTGATCGCCTACGGGAATGCGCTGAAGATTCCCAGCACTGGCAACATCGTGAAGTCCCTGGGCGCGGACGTAGTGCGAGCGCTCGCCGTGCGGGCAGTGACCGTAGGCGTTGGCGCGGTGATATTCGTGTTCGGCATGACGCTCGCGTTCGGACCACCGATCTTGCAGCTCATCATGGACACCACGGGGCTCGGCAAGCTGGTCGGCGTCGCTACCCGCAACGCGAGCGCCGAAAAGGAGGCGTAGCACGTGAGCAAGACCACAGGTCCATACGCACTCGCATCCGGCGTCCCGGTGCAGTTCGCTCCACCAGACACCGACCTTTATGTCGCATTCGAGCTGCAGAACAATTCGCCTTACCAGCTCACGATCTACATTTCGCAGAAGGAATTCACGCTTGCACCCTGGATGCAGGAAGTGTTCGACAAGCCATCTACGGTGCGAAGCATATCCGCGGTGCCGTCGACATTGAGCGGCACCGTGCCGGCCGGCGCAAACTCGGACGCGACGTTGACCTGGTACACGGCGACTGACGACATCTCAGTGCTCAAGTTCAATCACCCGGTCGCGCTGACTCCGAACACGATCTCGAGCGGGTCTACGATTACGGGAAATGTGGATGTGACGGCGCCGCTCACGGCAGGCGGTGCGGTCGAGGTCAGCGAAGAGGCCGTGGCGACGGCGAACGTCTCGACTGTGGCATCCTCTGCCAGTAGCCAGGAGCTGAGCACCGGAGCGCCGGCCAATACACGCGGGCTGCTTCTGGCGAACGGATCGAGCGCACTCGCGCTCGTCGCATTTGGGAGTGCCGCCAGTGCAACGAATTTCTCTGTCGCGCTCGCATCCGGGGCGACCGTAGTAGTGCGTCCAGCATATACTGGAGCCATATACGTCATCTGGCCGACGGCTGGAACTGGCAACGTCACTGCAACATACCTGACCGACTAGTGAAGTGAGGTGCATCGTAAATGTCCAAAACATTGCAGGCACTCGTAAACGACGCGACATCGAGCAACACGTGGTGGCACCAGCTCGCCGCGTACGCGGCGCTCATCGTTGGGCTGATCGATCCCGGAAAAGCGCTGTCGCAAAACGTGCAGCTCGCCATCATCGGGTTCGGCTCCCTGCTCACCGGACTCGACCTCTTCGGTAAGCACCTGACGAAGCGGGCAAGCGTGATTGCGTCCGGCGCCCAAACGACATCTACTACATCTGTCGTCATCAGTGGACCCGCGAAAGGAGCATAGCAATGACAGTGATATTGCGCGGGGCGGACAGCGCATTTCCGCCCAACAACGAGCAGATCGCAGAGGCCGAGCGCCAGGGAGTCCGGTGGTGGGGAGGATACGTCGGCGGTGAAGATGCGTATCACGTCTGGAGCACGGAGGACTTCGCGCGGGTCGGCGCGCACTTCAAGATCCTGTGCATCTGGGTGCCAGTTCAATTTCCTGCAAGCTTTAACGTTGCAGACACGGTGGCGGGCTTTCTCGACCGACTACGCGCGCTCGGCGTCCCTAATGGGACTTGGGTCGCGCTCGATGAGGAGACAGAGCTATCGCGCGTGGTCGCCGCCTCGCCGTCCACGCAGAAGGCTCTAGTCGATGGCATCGCAGCAGGCGGCTACCACCTGCTGCAGTACGGCAACGGCAACCTGGTCGCCCCCGAGTGGCAGGCGAGCTGGTACGGCTCCTCGTGGCCGATCTCGCTTCCGCCCGGCGATGGCGAGATCGTCGCGTGGCAGTGGACCAGCGGATCGATGTCCGCTCTTGTTCCTGGCGCAGACCTCGACGTGATGACGCAGGGCCTGTTCGACGCGCTGTGGGATGGGAAGCCGAAGCTCGCGGCGGATACCGCGAGCACGGCGCCGAAGCCCGTAGTGCAGGAGCCGAAGCCCGTGGTACAGGAGCCGCCGAAGCCCGTGGTACAGGAGCCGCCGATCACGACCGCTGCGCCCGTCACGACACAGCCGACGGTGAACACATCCGTATTCGTCGATCCACTACAGGTAGCGCAGGACGACGTGGCGAAGTCTGCACGTGCAGTGCAGGATGCGGCCACCGCGCTCATACGAGCGGTCACCAGACTGCACGACCTGACGCTGCCGCAGAAGAACGGCTAGGGCCAATCATGAGTCCCTGGCTACTGCTGCTGTTTCTCCCAATCGAGCTGTCGATCCTCTTCGCCGTGTTTCACCTCGTGCCACGAAAGCTCGACCGGGCAACCGAGCGGATGGAGCACGCGATGCGAGACGAAATCGGCAGACGATCTCAGGACATTGTAGGGCCGGCGGTGCGCGACGAGATCGGCAGGGCAATCGCGTTGATCATCCCCGCAGCGGCTGCGCGAGTTGCCGAACTCTTGCGGCATCCTGGCGATACTGAAAGTGAGAAGAAGCCCACATGATCTACACATTCTTGCTCAGTTCGGACGGCCTGCGCCAGAACTTCGACCTCGAGCATCAGCTAATGCTCGCCGCGGGATCAGATCTCGAGCGACGCGTCGCGACCCTCGAGTACCAGGTTAGATGGAGCCAGGAAGAGTCCGACCGAGCCTCCTCGCTTCGAACGGGACTCCTGATCGGCCTCGCTCTCGCCACCACCGTCGCGCTGATCATCTGGACGTGGTGACCCACGAATGAACTGGACGGACTGGATCGGACTGATCGCGCTTCCCCTGCTGATACCAATTGCTACCGCAATGTGGAGGATGGCATATCGTGCGGGCGCGATCCAGTCCGACCTCCGCGCCATCCAGGAGGATCTGGCGTTCGTGCGCAGTAACATTGAGCGCCTTGAGCGATCAGTAGAGACTGTGTGGGTCCATATGGCACGGCGCGGAGGTGACAACTCATTATGAGGCGCAGCATTATCGGAGTGCCAATCGGCACAACGTATGCAACAGTACTCTCGACCGAGTTCGGACCGTTCGGGTGCGTGTTTTCACTGACGCACCTCACTCCCGATCCTACATCGATCACCGCCAAGCTGACGGGCAACGTAAGCGGGACCGTCTACTACAATGGCGCGCTGCCGGCGAGCGGCGGGATCAACGTCAACGCGACGAACGTCTCCGACACGCTCATTAACGTTGAGCTGTCCGGCGCAAACGTCGCGGGGCAGCTTACACTCACCGCGCAGCCAGTGCTCGGGTTGCCGGAACCGTGGCAAACGGGTGCGAACGCCGTACAACCTGCAACTAGCGTGACAGGTCCCGACGCGTTCGGCGCTGCGCCGGCAGTCGGCACAAGCCTGCTCTACGCACGCGGCGACCACGACCACGGACTCCCGAGCCTGCCCAGCTCTGTGCTGGCGTCGGCTGATATGGTTGTGCTCACCGCGAACACGCTGACAACGGTGTTGCAATACACGCCAACAGTGACGCAATCGCTGCTCGTCGCCGTGACCGCGGCGGTGGTCAACGCGACGACGCTCACGCTCGAAATGTCCGCAAACTGGGCCGATGTTGGCACGCAAACGTTCTACTGGGTCAACGCGCAGTCCACGCCGGCGGGTCTCTTCTCGCCGCCGGCGGTGATCGTGCCGGCGCAGTCCGGCGATGCAGTGACGATCCAGGCCGAGTCCACCGCTGCCGACACCTACATATCGGCATCGATCCTGCCCGCCGGGTGAGCCGGGTGAGCCGGGTGAGAAGGTGAGGGTGATCGCATGAGTGGAGTCCTACTGCCAGGCACCGCGCAGGCGCCACAGGTGCTGAGCGGCTACACCGCGTCCGGCGCCGGCGGCGTCGGGTTTGCGGGATCGGCGCTACCGGGACCGACGGCGCCGTATGCGGGAATCTGGGCGTTTACACCGCTGGTTTCCGATTCGGCAACTCCAAGCACCACCACGCCGATCAACCTTCCGCCCGGAGAGCCTGACACTGCGATTGTCGTTGTGGCGGCTGGTGGTTCAGGTAGTACAACATTCAGCCTCAGTGATAGCTTCGCGACGCACTACACCTGGGCACTAGTAGCGTCATCGCCATCTGGGGGCAACTACGGATGCGCGATCTTTCTCGGTACACGCAGTGGCGCCGCGTCCACGGATCTCGTTGGCACAGTCACGATAAACAATAGCGCATCTGCGTCTTCGAATGCTATCGCCGTGCCACTGCTCGGCGCGCAGGGCGTCTTGGCGGGGGCCGGCAACGGCAACGGGTCCTCTAGCGCATCTGGTACATCACTGCCGATGGGCAGTGTGTCGCCCACGATGACCACCGTCCTCGTAGGGGTGCTGTTGGCAGTTCCAAATTTGATTTCGGCCCCGACGAGCCCATCGGGAATGGTTGTGATTCCGATCTCCAGTAGCTCCGGCGGAGGATTCGTAATAATCGTTCCCAACCTGGCCGCGGGCACGTACGACCCGACTGCCACCACCACGTCGTCAACGACGACGGACTGGTCATCGTCCATCGCCGTGTTCGACTAACGCGATCACGGACGCGAAAAGGCCCCGACGTGTGCCCGGCACGTCGGGGCCTCCCCGCCTTGGAGTGGTACTCAGTATACCAGATTCTACCGCCGGCTCGGTCGCTTCGCACCGCCGAGCGCCCACACCGACGCCCCGGTGCTGCGCGTGGTGCTGACCAGGACCGCACGACCCGCGGGGTAGAGCTCCTGGCCGTCGTCTCCTGTAGCACGCAGCTCGGCGGCGGCCACCTTCAGCGCACGCAGCCAGCGCTTCTGCGCCACCTCGTCGTCGCCTGGCACGGCATACCAGGGAGACGCGGTGCCCACGTGCGCGGCGTGGATCTCGTAAAGCGCATCCAGAGCATCGGCGGGGAGTGCGGTCGTCCGGCGCCGTGGCGCCACGTCATCTGGCGAGACCACGGCGAAGCCTGCGAATCCAGTGCCGGTCTTGCTTGCCATTGCTATTGCCCTCCTGTGTCGTTGGGGTAGGGGTAGTCAGGGTCATCATACCCGCCAACGATCGTTGGCGGAAGGGATCGAGCGCGCGCCGCATAGTAGATCGCCCGCTCGATCACGCGCTCGATCCCTGCAGCCCTGGCGCCGAGCGTCAGGCCGAGGCCGGCGCAGAATGCACCGCCGGTCACGCCTATGATGAGCACTGCCAGCAGGTCGTGCATAGTTGCCTCCTACCATCTACCATATCTGAATCTGAATGTGTCGGTACAAGACGTTACACTCGGCACAGCGACACCATGTGAGCCTGACAAACTCGTCCGGTGCCTCTTCCTCGTGGGTCACCCATACAGACACAGACTGCCGGGCGCGCTGGGGTGCGTCACGGTGTAGCTTCACGCACCCATCAGGCCGACCGCCCGGCCACGTGGACGTGATCCATCGATCCACCACCCATCCGGTGACTCCGATCACTATCGGATCGCGGCTCGACGCGTATGGCTCCAGCATGAGGGCACGGAATTGGTGTAGGTCATTGATCTGCACGACGTAGCCGTCCCGGAGCTGCGCGCCCCAACCGTCAATGGCATTGGTGTGCTCCGGCTCGACCCAGCGCACCCAATCGCCTGGGGCGAGATCCGGGACATGGATACGGTTATTGTAGTCATGGTCATCTGACATTATGCATACTCCCCTTCTTTGCGCGTCGGCCGATGCACGACTCCTGACGTGAATATGAGACGATTCTCTTGGATGACGATCCCTGGACGCCACTCGTCGTGCAGCATATCCACGACCCATCCGGACATGGCGAGCGCCTGCCGCACTACCATCGCCGGGTCCCATTCCGAGTCCATGATCGGCACGATATACCGCTCGCCTTGCGTCTGATTGCCTACCGTGATGACGAGGTTCGATGGAACCCTGAGCGCGCGCGGCTCGTAGCTCGCACCATCGGCGGTTGTGCGCTCCACACATACTGCACGGAACTGCAGGAGATACGGGGCCGTTCTCATTATGCGGGAACCCAGACCGCGGCGACCGCGAGACGGTATTCCTCGTCGATGCGGGCGACTTCCTCGAAATAGCGCGCCTGGCGCGCGTCGATGTCGCGCCGGCATAGCAAATTCGCACGCTTAATTGCGCGATCCCGCTCGAGGCGTAGCTGGGTGACGGCTTGGATCCGCTCGTCATCGTCGATATAGTGACGCTCAGTCATCCGTGGCATCCTCCTCATCGTCGTCGTCCGCCTCCTCCGCGATGATGCGGAGCCCATCGTCGCCGGCCTGCGCCAGCGTCTCCAGCCGCCACCGGCGGACCTGCGACAATATGACGCGCAGGTCGGCCGCGAGAAGCCGCTGGAAATCGGCGGCAGCCAGCGCCGTCGCACGACGCGACTCGGGGCTAGATGCGACTGAGACGCCGATCAGCCCGACGAAATACGAGGCGTCAGCGAACGTTTGGCGCACGGTAGCCAGGTTGTGTGCGATGTCGTGCTGCAGGGTCATGGCGTCACCTCGGGCGTGCCATCGGCCATCCTGGCATGCGCAATCAGCCACGCGGCGCGCGGGTCGATGCGGTCAATGTGCCGGACGCAGGCCGTGATGAGCCCCGTCGCGGGGTGCCACGCCGCGCAGGGGGCCTGGTCGTACAGCACGTCCTCGTAGGTGGCCATGAGCAGGTCGCAGCGCCCCTGCCAGTCCTCGTCGCCGACGAACTCGTCGCGCAACAGGACCAGCTCGCTGCCGGCGCCGCCGTCCGGGATGGACGTGCGGACCCACGTGCATCCGTGCTCGGTGAGGGTAGTGGGATCCATCGTTGGCTCCTTCCCGTGTTGCTCTAGCTGTAGCGGCTTCAGCATACACGCATAGATGCGCGCATTCAAGATGCGCGCGCGCAATTCTCCGCAACCCTCTTGACGCACCGCGCCGGTTGTGCTATGCGAGGTGGCTCCGGGGGTAAAATCGTTTCAAGGATTTGATATTGGCGCCGGTGTGAGATCTTCGCGCTTCCGCCCGGTCGTGTCCCCGGTGTTCGCCCGTTTGTAGGGCTGCCGCCGGGGGGCGCTGCCGGCGCTGTGCCTGTCCCTCCCCC